>NZ_ARXR01000006.1 GCF_015356855.1 Alloalcanivorax venustensis ISO4 | reverse complement strand
CGCCACCGCCACGGGGGCGCTGGGGCGGCCGGGGCGGGCGGTCGTCGGCCGGTTCGGGGGCCGCTTTGCTGGCGTCGAAGCCGGTCACTTCCTTGCGTTCCAGGGGCTTTTTGATCAGCCGCTCGATGTCCTTGAGCAGCTTGCGGTCTTCGCCGCTGACCAGGGAGACCGCCTGGCCGCTGGCGCCGGCGCGGCCGGTGCGGCCGATGCGGTGCACGTAGTCTTCGGCCACGTTGGGCAGGTCGAAGTTGACCACCTGGGGCAGCTGGTCGATGTCCAGGCCGCGGGCGGCGATGTCGGTGGCCACCAGGGCGCGCACGTCGCCGTTCTTGAAGCCGGCCAGGGCCCGGGTGCGGGCGCCCTGGCTCTTGTTGCCGTGGATGGCGGCGGCCTGGATGCCGGCGCTTTCCAGCTGTTTGGCGAGGCGGTTGGCGCCGTGCTTGGTGCGCGTGAACACCAGCACCTGGAACCACTGCTCGTCGTCGATCAGGTGGGTGAGCAGGGCGGCTTTGTGGCTCTTGTCCACCGACACCGCCCATTGGCGCACGCGCTCGGCGGTGCTGTTGCGCGGGCTCACGTCGATCTGCACCGGGTCGTTGACCAGGGTCTTGGCGAGGCCGCGAATCTCGTTGGAGAAGGTGGCCGAGAACATCAGGGTCTGACGCTTCTGCGGCAGCACCTTGAGGATGCGGCGGATGTCATGGATGAAGCCCATGTCCAGCATCCGGTCCGCTTCGTCGAGCACCAGGATTTCCAGGTTGTCGAAGCGCACCGCTTTCTGCTGATAGAGATCCAGCAGCCGGCCGGGGGTCGCCACCAGGACGTCCACGCCACGGCTGAGCTTGTCGATCTGCGGGTTGATCTTGACCCCGCCGAACACCACCGCCGAGCGCATTGCCGGCAGGTACTTGCCGTACAGGGCGACGCTCTCCGCCACCTGGGCGGCCAGCTCGCGGGTGGGGGTGAGCACCAGGGCGCGCACCTGGCGGGCCGGCGCGGGGGTGCCTTCACTGAGGCGCTGCAGCAGCGGCAGGGTAAAGCCGGCGGTCTTGCCGGTGCCGGTCTGGGCGGCGGCCATGGCGTCGCGGCCTTCCAGGACGGCGGGTATCGCCTGGGCCTGAATCGGCGACGGGGTGGTGTAACCCTGCTCGGCAACAGCACGCAGCAGAGGATCGATCAATCCGAGGGAAGCAAAATCCATATGAAGAGTCTTTCATAAAACAAGGAGGGCGTAGCCCGAAGGGCGGGCAAGCCTAACGGATTGTGGGGCTGGGTACGAGTGTTATTTGTCCGGCGGGCTTTGGGGTGGGGTGCTGTGGGAGCTTGCCTTGCAAGCGAAAGGCCGGCTTTAGCCGGCCGGCGGGATACCAGAGACGTTGTTGGTACTGACGTTAGAGATGTCTCTGGCATCCTGCCGGGATCTGCGCTCCCTTTCGCGGGCAGGGCCCGCTCGCACAAGTGCCTTTAGCGGCGCAGCAGGGCGAGTTCGGCGTCCTGTTGCAGGACGGCCCAGAAGCGGCGGCCGTGGTCCGGGTCGATGCCGACCAGGGGCTGGTCCGCGCAGGCGTCGGGACGCGTCGGCGGGGTGCTCAGGTAGCCGCCGTCGAACGGGCCTTCCACCAGACAGTCGGCGCTGGCCAGGGGCTGCCAGCCCTCGGCGGTGCGCACGCCCAGGTTCAGGCTGTCCACGTCGCTGCCTTCCGGGGCGTCAAAGGTGAGCGCGTAGGCGTCGGCGACGGCGGTGGCCAGGTCCCAGTCCTTGCTGGCGCCGGCGGGCAGGGTGTGCGGCTGCTTGGCGGTGCCGTCGGGCTGGCTGCCGGGCAGGCCGACCATGGTTTCGATGTCCTTCACCGCGCCATAGGCGCTGGAGTAGGTGCCGGTCTGGTTCTGGGTGCCGCTGATGATGAGGATGTCGGAAGCGGTTTCCCCGTCGCTCTGCTGCCAGCTCATGGTGACCAGCTCTTTCAGGTCGATGGTGGTTTCCGGGATTTCCACTTCGGTGTCGTTCAGCGGTACCAGACGGTTTTCACCGTTCAGGTTGGGGGTCCAGGGCTGGTGGTACTGGAACAGGAACTGGTAGCCCAGACGCATCAGGTCGGTAACCGTCTCGGCGCGGCTGAAGCCGGGGGTCACGCCCATGTCGCGGGTGCGGCTTTCCACCCGGTTGAAGGTGTCGTTGGTGCCGGCCACCATGCGCGCCACGCTGCCGTCGTCGCCGGTGCAGTCGTTGCTGACGTAGCTGGCGTCCAGGTACATCACCGGGCGGGTGCCCTCGGGGATGGAGTTGGGGTAGACCAGCCGCTCGCAGCGGTTCTTGGTGCGGGTGAAGCGGTCCAGCAGCTTCCATTGCGGGTCGCCCAGTTCCTTGACGCCGTCCTCGTTGCTGCCGATGGTGTGCTCCACGAACCAGGACTCGTAATCCACCCGGTCGCCGTGGAAGGTGAGCACCGAGGCATTGGCGTCATAGGCCGGTGAGCCGTTGCTGCGGGTGTTCATCTTCTGCTGCACGATGCGCTGCACCAGTTCCCGTTCGCCGTAGCGGAATTCGTAGCCTTTATACGAGGCGTTACCGGACATGATCTGGGTGTACTGCGGCAGGCGGTAGTTGCCGTCGGCGGTGGTCCAGGACGACGGATCGACCCAGATCGGCGCGGTCACCACGGAGCGCTGGTACATGTGCTCGTGGCCCTGCACCCAGAGCACGTCGTAACGGGCGAAGAAGGCGCGGATGTCGTCCCACATGTCCATCAGGGCGTTGTCGCCCTTGGTGCCCTCGACGATCATTTCCCGGGTCTCGCCGTACTTGGCGCCGATCAGGCCGTCGTGGCTGGCGATCACCAGGTGGTCGAATTTGTCTTCATTGGCGGCCACTTCCTGCTTGATCCACTCGAAGGCGATCGGCAGGTTGTAGTACTTGAGCAGGATGATCATCACGTTGTCGCGGATCACGTAGTAGTTCAGGTACTGGGCGCCGGCCATGTGCACCGCATCCTCGGGGATGTAGTGCTTCATGTTCTCGATCCACTCCACCGAGTAGGCGTAGCTGTCTTCGTGGTTGCCCATCAGCGGCAGGAACTCGATGCCGGCGTCGCGGTAGCTCTCCGCCACGGAGGTCCACTGCTCGAATTCCCGGGTGGTGCCGTGGTCGGTGAGGTCGCCCACCGGGATCACGATGTCCACGCCCAGCTCCTGCTCTTTGTCGAGCACCGCTTTCATCGGATGCATGGAGACGTTGTCGCCGCCGCCCTGGGTGTCCGGCAGCAGGCCGATTTTCAGGGTCGAGGCGGTGGCGGGCGGCGTGGTGTTGCCGTTACCGCCGCCGGAGGTGCCGTCGGAACTGGACGAATCGCCGCCACAGCCGGCCAGCGTCGCCGCCAGCAGGCCGGTGGCCAGCGAGAAAGGCATTTTTTTCATGTTTTTCCCCATAAATAATAAATAAAACCCGGGGAAACCATGCGTGATGAAAGCGTCAAGCTTATAACGGTATAGTGAATTTTATTTGAAGGGCGACTTTGAAGGACGGCTATGGACACCCTCGATTGGCATCAGATACTGACTCACCTGATACAGCTCGGCATGGCGTTCCTGATCGCGCTGCCGGTGGCCTGGAACCGGGAGCACCGGGCCGAAGGGGCCGGGCTGCGCACCTTCCCGCTGGTGGCGGTGGCCGCCTGCGGCTACATGCTGGTGGGGCTGCAGATGTTCGGCGGTGACGACGGCGCCCAGGCGCGGGTGATGTACGGCATTATCACCGGCATGGGCTTTATAGGCGGCGGCGCCATTCTCAAGGAAGGCGCCAATGTCACCGGTACCGCCACGGCCGCCAGCATGTGGAATACCGGGGCCATCGGCGTGTCGGTGGCGTTCAACCGTTACGAGATCGCCATCGTGCTGTCGCTGATCAACTTTTTGATCCTGCAGTTCGCCTCGCCGATCAAGCGTCGCGTGCGAGGTCAGTAAGCACCCGGGCCAGGGCTTCGCCCTGGTCTTCCTGCAGGAAGTGGCCGCCGTTCTCGATGGTGGTGTGCGGCTGGCCCTGGCAACCGGGAATCAGCTTGCGCAGCACCGCGTCGGCGCCGGCGGTGATCGGGTCCTTGTCGCTGAAGGCGGTGATGAACGGCTTGTCGAACGCCATCAGCGATTGCCAGGCTTCACGGTTCTCGGCGGCGCCCGGCGCGTCCGGGCGGTCCGGCACCAGCGCCGGGAACTGGCGGGCACCGGCCTTGTAGCGCTCTTCCGGGAAGGGGGCGTCGTAGGCGGCCAGCACCGCCGCCGGCAGCTCCGTGGTGGTGGCGCCCTGGATGATCATGCTGACTGGAAACTCCGGTACCGTCTGCGAGAAGTCCCGCCACTTGCGGAACGCCTCGCCGGGATCGTGCTCGCCGTCCGGCAGGAAGGTATTGGCGGCGATCACCCGGGCAAAGCGCTTGGGGTGATTGCCCACCAGGCGCAGCCCGATCAGGCCGCCCCAGTCCTGGCAGATCAGGGTGATGTCGCGCAGGTCCAGGTGATCCAGCAGCAGGCTGCGCACCCAGCCCACGTGCCGGTTGTAGGTGTAGTCCTCGCGGTTCACCGGCTTGTCCGAGCGGCCGAAGCCGATCAGGTCCGGCGCGATCACACGGTAGCCGGCGGCCACCACCGGCTCGATCATGTGCCGGTAGAGGTAACTCCAGGACGGCTCGCCGTGCAGCATCAACACCACCGGAGCGTCGCGCTCGCCTTCGTCCAGGTAATGCATGCGCATCTCGTGGCCTTCGCCGTCGTCGACCTGGGCGTAGTGGGGCGCCCAGGGATAGCCGGGCAGGTTCTCGAAACAGGTGTCCGGGGTGCGCAGATAGTCCATGGTGCCGCTCGCGTCGAAAAAGGAGGCATTTACCGTAAGTCCGGACTTTCGGTGGCGCAATGACCCTTTCTTCCAGCGGGTCAGGAGGCGGCGTCGGTGTGCTCGTTGAGAACGGTGAGGAAGGCGTCGCCGTAGGCTTCCAGCTTGCGGTCGCCGACGCCGCTGACGGCGGCCATCTCATAGCGGTCGCGGGGACGCAGGGCGAGCATGTCCATCAGGGTGGCGTCGTGGAAGATCACATAGGGCGGCACGCCTTCCTCCTCCGCCAGCTGCTTGCGGCGGGCGCGCAGCGCCTCCCAGAGCTGGCGGTCCGCTTCCGCCACCTGCGGTTTGCTGCGGCGGGTGCGCTCGGCGGATTTGGCCGCGTCCTTGCGCAGATGCAGCGGCACTTCACCGCGCAGGTAGGGACGGCAGGTCTCGGTGAGCTTGAGGGCGCCGTAGCCGTCCGCGTCCACGGCGAGCAGGCCGCGCGCCACCAGTTGCCGGTAGATGGCGCGCCACTGGCTGGCGGAGAACTCGCCGCCGATGTTCCAGGTGGAGACGTGGTCGTGGCCGGCGGCGGCCACTTTGTCGCTGCGGTTGCCGGTGAGCACGTCCACCAGATGGTTGACGCCGAAACGCTGGCCGGTTCGGAACACACAGCTGAGCGCCTTTTGCGACGCTTCGGTGGCGTCGAAGGTCTGCGGCGGGTTCAGGCAGGTGTCGCAGTTGCCGCACGGCTGCTCCAGGTTTTCGCCGAAGTAGTGCAGTAGCGCCTGACGGCGGCAGTGGGTCACTTCGCAGAGCCCCAGCATCGCTTCCAGGCGCTGGTGTTCGTGGCGTTTGAACTGCTCGTTGCCTTCCGACTGCGCCAGCATCTGCTTGTGGCGGATGGCGTCTTCCAGGCCGTAGGCCATCCAGGCGGTGGCGGGTTCGCCGTCACGTCCGGCGCGGCCGGTCTCCTGGTAGTAGGCTTCGATGCTTTTCGGCAGGTCCAGGTGGGCGACGAAGCGCACGTCCGGTTTGTCGATGCCCATGCCGAACGCCACCGTGGCCACCATCACCAGGCCGTCCTCGCGCAAAAAGCGCTGCTGGTGGTCGGCGCGCATCGCGCCGCTCAGGCCGGCGTGGTAGGGCAGGGCGGGGATGCCCTGGTCGGTGAGCCACTGGGCGGTCTGGTCCACCTTGTTGCGCGACAGGCAGTAAACGATGCCCGCTTCGCCGGCGTGTTCGGCGCGCAGCAGGCGCAGCAGCTGTTTGCGGGCGCCGTCCTTGCGTTCGATGCGGTACTGGATATTGGGCCGGTCGAAGCTGGACACATAGTGGCGCGCGCCGGTGAGGTCCAGGCGCTCGGCGATTTCCGTGCGGGTGCGCGGGTCCGCGGTGGCGGTGAGCGCGATGCGCGGCACCTTGGGGAATTCACGGTGCAACAGGGAGAGCTGCAGATAGTCGCTGCGGAAGTCGTGGCCCCATTGCGACACGCAGTGGGCCTCGTCGATGGCGAACAGCGCCAGCGGCGACTGATGCAGCAGCTCCAGGGTGCGCGGCTGAATCAGCCGTTCCGGCGCCACATAGAGAAGGTCCAGCTCGCCGTTGCGTACCTGCTGCTGCAGGGACTGGCTCTGCTCGGCGCTGAGCGTGGAATTCAGGAAGGCGGCGCGCACCCCCAGCGCATTGAGCGCGCTGACCTGATCCTGCATCAGCGCGATCAGCGGGCTCACCACCACGCCCACGCCGTCGCGCACCAGCGACGGGATCTGGTAGCACAGGGATTTACCGCCGCCGGTGGGCATCAGCACCAGGGCGTCGTCGCCGTCGATCAGGTTGTCGATGATGGCGCGTTGTTCGCCACGGAAGTCGTGATAACCGAAGACGTGCTGTAAAACGGAGAGGGCGTCGCGTTGCATGGCGGCGAGTATACCCGCCCGCCGCCACACTGACATCCGGCTGACACCCTTTTCCGTTATTGTCGCCCCCTGTTTTAAGATCGGGCTTTCGTCGGTTTAAGAGAATGGCTATGAGATTCGGGAAGGTATTCTGGGAATTCCTGTGGCTGGGCTGTATCAGCTTCGGTGGTCCCGCCGCCCATGTGGGCTATTTCCACCGCCGCTTCGTGGTGCGGCTGGGCTGGCTGGACGAGGCCACCTACGCCCGTCTGCTGGCCCTGACACAGTTTCTGCCCGGGCCGGCGTCCAGCCAGCTCGGTTTCGCCATCGGCCGTCACCGGGGCGGGCTGGCCGGCGGCGTTGCGGCTTTCCTGGGATTCACCCTGCCGTCTTTCCTGATCATGGTGATGGTGGCCCTGTACGCCACCCGGCTGCCCGAGGCCTGGCTGAACGGCCTGGTCACCGGCCTGAAATGGCTGGCGGTGGTGGTGGTGGCCGATGCGGTGCTGAACCTGGGCGGCAAATTCTGCCGCGACCGCTTCACCCGTGGCGTGGCCCTGGCCACGGCGGTGGTGCTGTGGCTGTTCCCCGGCGTCGGTGTGCAGTTGCTGGCGTTGCTGGTGGCGGCGCTGATCGGCCGCCACTGGCTGAAGCCCTCGGCGGCGCCGGAGGACGCGGGCGCCGGCGAAAGCCGGGTGGCCTGGCTGCCGTTCGGCCTGTTCGCCGCCGTCTGGCTGCTGCTGTGGCTGATCGGCGGCGGCACCCTGGGCGGGCTGGCCCGGGACTTCTACAGCGCCGGGGCGCTGGTGTTCGGCGGCGGCCATGTGGTGTTGCCGCTGCTGGAAGGCTTTGTCGGCGACGCCATGAGCCAGGACCAGTTCCTCACCGGCTACGCCACCGCCCAGGCGGTGCCCGGGCCGATGTTCTCACTGGCCGCCTATCTGGGCGCGCAGCTGGCGCCGGCCAGCCCGTGGCTGGGGGCCGGCGTGGCGACCCTGGCCATCTTCCTGCCCGGCTTCCTGCTGGTGCTGGCGCTCAGCGACGCCTGGCGCGCCCTGGCGGCCCGGCCCGCCATGGCCGGCGCGGTGGCCGGCATCAACGCGGCGGTGGTCGGTCTGCTGCTGGCGGCCCTGTATCAGCCGGTGTTCCTATCGGCGGTGGCCGGCCCCCGCGACCTGGCGCTGGTGGTGCTCGGGTTCCTGGCCTTGCGGTCGGGGCGGGTGCCGTTGCTGGCCCTGGTGGTGGCGATGGCCGCTCTTGGCCTGGTCATTCATTAGCGCTTCGTGACCTGACCCCGCGGTACGCAACGATACCGACCTACTGATCGAAGTGCAGGTTCATGCCCAGGGCTCGGGTAATCCGGAGCATGGTGTCAAAACCGGGCTTTCCCTCCGGCGATAATGCCTTATACAGCCCGGCCCGAGTGAGCCCGGCCTCAGTGGCCAGCTGGCTCATGTTCCGGGCCCGTGCGATATCGTTCAACGCGGCCCGGATCAGAGAGCCGTCGCCGGGATCGTCATCAATACAGGCGTTCAGGTACAACACCATATCCTCGCTGTTCTCGAGGTGATCAGCGGCATCCCAGCGTTTCAGCGGGTTCGGGGCAGTCATGATTCCTCCTGGCCGCGCATGGTCAGGTACACGCGATAACCCGGCCCGGTGTGTATGCGGAGTTCGTAAATCCCCTTACCCACGGATTTCATATCGCCCGTGTTGCCCAGAGACAGCCGGCGGATGCGGGCGAGGGTGCGGGCCTTCCCTTGACCGTCCTTGAGTCCACGAAGCCAGTCCTCGAATCGGGAAGTGGTGAGGATCGACTTAATAGCGATAATGTAAACCCTGGTATACACACCCGTCAATGGCCTGGTTTACCCGCGCAAGCTTCAGTCACTGGCGAGTGCATTCACGGTAAACAGGGGGACAAGCCGGGTTCCGTAAGCCCAAGCTGAAAAACGGGTAGGCGATAGCGGAAGTTTGAGGCGCAAAAGGCAAGACCTGACCCCGCAGTACGCTCTCTTGCCTAAAGATCGGAACCGTGATTCAATCCTTGAAAGACTGGAATCAGGATTCCGATCATGGCGAACGCGAATGGCGTATAGAGAGACGGCGCAGGTCAAGGCGCGCAAGGCGGCGCAGCGCGAGGCGTTGCTGCGCACCGCCGAGACCCTGGTGCGCGAGGGCGGCTTCGCCGCCATGACCATGCAGACGGTGGCGGACCGCGCCGGCGTGGGCGTCGGCACGCTTTACCGCTATTTCGACAACAAGGCGACCCTGGCGGCGGCGGTGTTCGCGGTGGCCACCCAGCGGGAAGTGGACGCGGTGGACCGGGCGCTGGCCGGTGGCGGCGATGCCTCGGCGCGGCTGGAGCGGGCGTTGCGGCTGTTCGCCCGCCGGGCACTGGCGGCGCCGCGGCTGGCGTGGGCGCTGATCGCCGAGCCGGTGGAGCCGGAAGTGGACGCCGAGCGGTTGCGCTATCGCGCCGCCTACGCGGCCCTGTACCAGCGGGTGCTGGACCAGGGCGTGGCGGCCGGCGAGCTGCCGCCGCAGTCCACGGCGCTGGCGGCGGCGGCCCTGGTGGGCGCCATTGCCGAGGCGCTGGTGGGGCCGCTGGCGGCGCCCCTGAATGATGCCGGCCTGGCCGATCACCTGGCGGCGTTTTGTTTGCGGGCGGTGGGCGTGGCCGGTGCCGCGTCCGTGGCCGGGTCCGGCGATACGGAGAGCGCGCCATGAGCAATCCACTGAAAAAGCTGTTTTCCGGGGCCGCCGGCCTGCGCCGGGGGCTGTTGCTGTACGGGCCTTTCCTGGGCGCCGGCGTGCGGGTCGAGGAACTGAGCGCGGATTTCCGCCGGGTGCGCGTGTCCATGGGCATGCACTGGTACAACCGCAACTATGTGGGCACCCACTTCGGCGGCAGCCTGTACAGCATGACGGACCCGTTCTACATGCTGATGCTGATGAACAACCTGGGGCGCGATTACATCGTCTGGGATAAGAGCGCGACGATCGATTTTCTGCGCCCGGGCAAGGGCCGGGTGTTCGCCGAGTTCGAACTGACCCAGGCGATGATCGATGAGGTAAAGGCCGCCACCGCCGGTGGCGAAAAGTATCTGCCCACCTGGGAGGTCACCGTGCGCGACGGCGCCGGCGAGGCCGTGGCCCGGGTGGAGAAAGTCCTCTATGTGCGGCGCAAAGCCGGGGAGAAACAGTCATGAACGCTCAAGAGAAAGCCATGAACGCGGAACAAACCACGTCCCAATTGGACGCGTTGGCCAACACCCATGAGGTGTTCAACCAGGCCACGCCGCTGCAGGATTACAACGCCTTCCGGGGCGACACCGCCCTCTACGACGCGGTGCTGCGCGAAGGCGGCGAGCGCGGCGTCGAGGAGCTGGACCGCTACGGTTTCGAGACCACCCGACCGGAGGTGATTGAGTGGGGCTACCAGGCCAACGCTAACAAGCCGGAGTTCGAGACCCACGACCGCTACGGCCACCGGGTGGACCAGGTCAATTACCACCCGGCCTATCACAAGCTGATGGACATGGCGACGCGGGAAGGCCTGCATTCCTCGCCCTGGACCGATCCGGGGCCGGGTGCCCAGGTGCTGCGCGCCGCCAAGTACTACATGCACGCCCAGGTGGAAGGCGGCCACGGCTGTCCGATCACCATGACCTTCGCGTCGGTGCCGAGCCTGCGGCTGACGCCGTCCCTCGCCGAGCGCTGGCTGCCCAAGGTCACCGCCCGGGGCTACGACGGCCGTAATGTCAGCCATCACGACAAACAGGCGCTGACCATCGGCATGGGCATGACGGAGAAGCAGGGCGGCTCGGACGTGCGCGCCAACACCACCCGCGCCCATCCTGTCGGTGCCGGCGGTTCCGGTGAGCTCTACGAACTGGTGGGCCACAAGTGGTTCATGTCCGCGCCGATGTGCGACGCCTTCCTGATGCTGGCCCAGTCGCCGGGCGGCCTGAGCTGTTTCCTGGTGCCGCGCTGGCGCGAGGACGGCAGCAAGAACCCGCTGCAGGTGCAGCGCCTCAAGAACAAGATGGGCAATGTCTCCAACGCCTCCTCCGAGGTGGAGTTGCGCGGCGCCCACGGCTGGATGGTCGGCGAAGAGGGCCGCGGCGTGCCGGCGATCATCGAGATGGTGGCGATGACCCGCTTCGATTGCATGATCGGCTCGTCCGGCGGCCAGCGCCAGGTGGTGGCCCAGGCGGTGCACCACGCCGCCAACCGCGCCGCCTTCGGCGAAACACTGTTGGATCAGCCGCTGATGCGCAATGTGATCGCCGATCTGCAGCTGGAAGTGGAAGGCTCGGTGGCGATGACCCTGCGCATGGCGCGGGCCCTGGATAACCTGGACGACGAGCACGAGAAACGGTTCACCCGGCTGGGCGCCGCCGTGGGCAAATACTGGATCTGCAAGCGCACCCCGCACCACGCCTATGAGGCGATGGAGTGCCTGGGCGGCAACGGCGTCACCGAGAATTTCATTCTCGCCCGGCTGTACCGGGACGCGCCGATCAACGCGATCTGGGAAGGCTCCGGCAATGTGCAGGCGCTGGATGTGCTGCGCGCCATGAACAAGAGCCCGGCGGTGGTGGACACCTGGTTCGAGGAGCTGGCCGGCGCCCAGGGCCGGAACGCCACCCTGGACAACGCCATCAACGACCTCAAGAAAGAGCTGGCCGACCCGGACCAGATTGAGTTCCGCGCCCGCGATCTGGTGGACCGCATGGCGTTGACCATGCAGAGCGCGTTGCTGGTGAAGGCGGGTAACGACTCGGTGAGCGAGGCGTTTATCGCCGCGCGGCTGGGCGGCGGGCACACCCGCAACTACGGCAGCCTGCCACGCGGCCTGGACATCGACACGCTGATCCGGCGCGCCAATCCGCTGGAGAGCTGACGCTTACAGCTTGAGGCGGCCGAGCACCTCGAACCAGAGCGCGCGGAACGCCTGGGCGGCCGGCGTGTAGGGGGCGAACTCGCCCACCGGCGCGCGGTGGTCGCCCATCTGCTCCACATGGGTGGAGTAGGGAATCCAGGTCTTGAGGCCGTTTTTCATCAGTGCCGGGCGCTTGACCAGCATCTGCACGTGCAGGTCCCGGCGGCGGTCCACCATGTTGAAAAACGGTACCACCTGCAGGTTCTTGATCTTCTTGCCGTCGATCCAGTCGAGCACCTGCTCGAAGGCGCGCAGCGACAGGTGGGTGGGGATCACCGGCACGAACAGGTAGTCGGCGGCGGCGAACACGCTTTCCGCCAGCGGGCTGAGCGTCGGTGGGCAGTCCAGCAGCGTCAGTTCGTAGGATTCGCCGAACGGCGCGATCAGTTCCTTGAGGCGGTTCTTGCCGCCGCCGCTTTCCGCCAGTTTGACGTCCGCGTTGCGCATGCTGATATCGGCGGGCACCACGTCCAGGTGCGGCCAGCGGGTCTCCCGCTTGAGGCGGCCCACCGGTTGCTTGCCCTTCAACAGGCTGCCGGCCTTATAGCCCGGGTTGTCCTGGTCCACGCCCAGGTAAAAGCTGGCGGCGCCTTGCGGGTCGAGATCCCAGAGCAGGGTGCGGTGTTTCCAGCGGGCCGCGTGCCAGGCCATGTTCACGGCCGTGGCTGTTTTACCCACCCCTCCTTTCAGGTTGTAAAAGGCGATGGTCTTCATGGCATCCAGGTTCCGGTTTCAGCGGTCGGACTTGGAGGCTAGCATGAAACGCGCGGATCCTCACCGGGGGGTCGGCGCCGGCTTGTGATCGGCGCGCCCAGCGGCTTTAATAGCCGGGCCTTCAACCTTCTTAACGCGGAGATCGACCAGGGTGACAGTCGAGAAACGCTATCAGGTGTTCATCAGCACCACCTACCCGGACATGCAGTCCGCGCGCCAGGCCTTGATGCTGCCATTGCTGGATCTCGGCATGGCGCCCATGAGCATGGATTTGCACAGTGCCGAGACCAACAATCTGATGCCGGTGGTGCAGCGCATGATCGACGACTGCGATTATTTCGTGATCCTGCTCGGCGGCCGCTACGGCACCCTGTCACCGCTGGGGCTCAGCTACACCCACCGTGAATACATTTTTGCCGCCACCAAGCGCAAACCGATCGTCACCTTTATCCACGACCAGCCGTTCAGTCTGCCCGCCGAGGCCCGCGAGGACAGCCGTGAAGGGCAGGTGCGGCGCGACGATTTCGCCCGGCTGCTGGAGAACAAGACGCTGGCCTTCCGCTGGCGCGACGAGCGCGAGCTGAGCGAGCAGGTGGCCAAGGTGATGCCCGATGTGATGCGTCAGCATCCCGCCGCCGGCTGGGTGAAGTCGGGCAGCCTCGAAAAAAGCGCCGGCGGTGAAACGGAACGGCTGCGCCGCCGGGTCGCCGAGCTGGAGAAGGAGCGCGAGGAGTGGCTGAGCGGCCAGCGCACGCCGGCGCGCCATCTGGCGCGGGGCTCGGACCGGGTGACGCTGGACTATTCGTGCAATGTCTACGAAGGCGGCGACTGCAAGGTGGCGATGGCGTCCTGCGAGCTGGACTGGAACCGGGTGTTCGCCTGTGTGGCGCCGCTGATGCTGAACCCGGTCTCGGAGCCGGTGATGCAGAAAGCGCTGGAAGACTATATCGCCCGCAAGGCCCTGGACGACGTGCTGGCGGATTTCCCCAAGGCCCACGCGGTGCGCAACGTGGTGCTGGCCGGCCACGCCTTCAACCAGATCAAGGTGCACCTGCGCGCGCTGGGGCTGATCAACAAGACCTCCGACAACGACAGCCGCGGCATGCCGCTGTGGCGGTTGACCGCCCAGGGCGATACCGCCATGAGCCAGGTGATGGCCCGCCGGCGGTAGTTAAAGACGTCTCTGGAATCCTGCCGGGCGCTGCGCGCCCTTTCGCGGGCGGGGCCCGCTCCCACAGGGCTAAAGTCCCAGCTTCTTCTTGAGGAAGTCGACGATGGAGTCCGCGGGAACCTCTTCGGCTTCACCGCCGCGCCGGCTCTTGTATTCCAGCACGCCGTTGTCCAGGCCGCGCTCGGCCACCAGCACACGGTGCGGGATGCCGATCAGTTCCGCGTCGCTGAACTTCACGCCCACGCGCTCTTTTTCGCGGTCGTCGAACAGCACCTCAATGCCGGCGGCGGTAAGGTCCGCGTAGAGTTTTTCCGCCACTTCTTTTTCGCGCGGGCTCTTCTTGATGTTGAGCGGAATCAGCGACACCTGGAAGGGGGCGATGGCCTCCGGCCAGACGATGCCGTTGTCGTCGTGGTTCTGTTCGATGGCGGCGGCCACCACCCGGCTGACGCCGATGCCGTAGCAGCCCATGGGCATCACCACGGAGCGGCCGTTGTCGTCCAGCACGGTGGCGTTGAGCGCCTCGGAGTACTTGGTGCCGAGCTGGAAGATGTGGCCCACCTCGATGCCGCGCTTGATGGTCAGGGTGCCTTTGCCGTCCGGGCTCGGGTCGCCCTCCACCACGTTGCGCAGGTCGGCCACTTCCGGCAGCGCCACGTCGCGCTCCCAGTTGATGTTGAAGTAGTGCTTGCCGTCCTGGTTGGCGCCGGCGGCGAAGTCGCTCATCAGCGCCACGCTGCGGTCCACCACGCAGGGAATCGGCAGGTTCACCGGGCCGAGGGAGCCGGGGCCGGCGCCGATGGCGGCGCGGATTTCCTCTTCCTCGGCGAACGCCATCGGCGTGGCCACGGCGTCCAGTTTCTCCGCCTTGATGTCGTTGAGCTCGTGGTCGCCGCGCACCAGCAGCGCCACCAGGCCGCCTTCGCTGCCTTTCACCACCAGGGTTTTCACGGTCTTCTCGATGGGCAGATCGAACTGCTGCACCAACTGCTCGATGGTCCTGGCGTCCGGCGTGTCGGTAAGCGCCATGTCCGCGACGGGGGCGGCACGCTCGCCGGCGGGGGCCACGGCTTCGGCCAGCTCCACGTTGGCGGCGTAGCCGGACTGGTCGGAGAAGGCGATGTCGTCCTCGCCGGACTCGGCCAACACATGGAATTCATGGCTGGCGGCGCCGCCGATGGCGCCGGTGTCCGCTTCCACCGGGCGGTAATCCAGGCCCAGCCGGTCGAAGATCGCGCAGTAGGCGTTGTGCATCACCTGATAGGTCTGCGCCAGCGAGTCCATGTCGGTGTGGAAGGAGTAGGCGTCCTTCATGGTGAATTCGCGGGCGCGCATGATGCCGAAACGCGGCCGGATCTCATCACGGAACTTGGTCTGGATCTGATAGAAATTGGCCGGCAGCTGCTTGTAGCTGTGGATCTCGTTGCGCACCAGATCGGTGATCACTTCCTCGTGGGTGGGGCCCAGGCAGAAGGGGTTGTCGTGGCGATCGGTGAAGCGCAGCAGCTCAGGGCCGTAGGCGGGCGCCCGGCCGGACTCTTCCCACAGCTCCATGGGCTGCACCACCGGCATCAGCACTTCCTGGGCGCCGGCGCGGTCCATTTCCTCGCGGATAATACGCTCCACCTTGCGCAGCACGCGCAGACCGGATGGCAGCCAGGTGTACAGGCCGGAGGCCAGCTTGCGGACCATGCCGGCGCGCAGCATGAGCTGATGGCTGACCACCACCGCGTCCGCGGGGGTTTGTTTAACGGTGCCGAGCAGGTACTGGGAGGTGCGCATAATCGAATCTGTGTTGTTGGTGGCTAAAGGCGGCATTCTAGAGCAGCCACAAGTCACAAGCCACACGCCGCAAGCAGGCTGTGCTGGAGGAAAGGCCGTGCCGTTGGCGGGGCCGAGGGCGGCTTGCGCCGCCCGATACAGGATTCAGGATGCAGGATACAGGGGCGCGGTCGATGCGATCCGGTTGGCGCCTCGCTCCGCATCGTGGCCCGGCGCTGTAAGCGTGGTGCGACCCCAGAGGATTCGCACCGCTCCATCCCTGTATCCTGAATCCTGCATCCTGAATCGTCTTTGCTGCTTGACCGGCACGGCCGGCCCGTCACCATCGCCGGCTTGCAGCTTGCAGCTTGCAGCTTGCAGCTTGCAGCTTGCAGCTTGCAGCTTTATGTTCCGCTTTCGTTTGGGGAGAGATGCATGCTGACAGCAAAACAAGTGGAAGCGCTGATCCGCGGCGGCCTGCCGGCGGCGGCGGAGCAGGGCGTGGTGGTGGAGTCCGTGGGCGAGAAGCGGGCGCGGGTGCGCTACCGGTTCACGGAGTCGATGATCCGCCCCGGCGGCACCGTGTCCGGCCCCACCCTGATGAGCCTGGCGGACGCCGCCATGTACGCCGCCATCCTCGCCAACCTGGACGGCCAGGAAATGGCCGTGACCCAGAACCTCAACATCAACTTCCTCAGCAAGCCCGGCCAGGCCGACCTGATCGGCGACGCCGAAATCCTCCGCCTGGGCCGCCGCTCCGCCATGCTCGAAGTCCGCCTCTACAGCGACGGCAACGACGTGATGGTGGCGCACGTCACCGGCACGTACGCGATCCCGCGCAGTTAACAGTTAAGAGTTAACAGTGAACAGTGAACAGTTAACAGTTAACAGTTGCGCGAGCGGAGGCTCGCGCAGCTTCAAGCCAGGAAGCCGCGACTAGGCTTTGAGCGCGGCCTCGGCGCCACACGACCCACCCACCCCAACCCGCGAACTATTAACTGTTAACTATTCACTATTAACTGCTCATTCCAGTTCTTTTTCCCAGATCAGGTCGATGGCCTGGGATTTGCTGCTGGATTGCGCTTCCAGGTGCAGCTGGCGGGTCAGGGTGTAGCGCAGCATGACGGTGGAGATGGCGTCGAACAGGCCCACCGCGTAGGTCAGGTAGAGGCGGTCGGAGATCTGTTTGCCGAGCATCAGGGCGGCGTCGGAGGTTTCCCAGTCGCTGCCGATGGAGATTTCGTCCAGCCCCAGGGTGTCGCCGATCTTGTCGGTCACGCCGCTGCCTTTTTGCAGACCGTAGAGCGCCAGCGCCTGGGCCACCTGGGCGGAATCGCTTTGCGAGCCCCGGTTCAATGAGCGGCCGGTGACCAGGTAGGACATGGCCTCGCTTTCTTCCAGGCTGGGGTCGGAGAAGATGCGCGCGTCCGGCTCCTGCAGGGTGCCGGACAACTGCACCCCCACCACCAGATTTTCGCTGGGTATCTTGCGCACCGCGCGAATATCCAGCCCCGGGTTGTCGGGCTGGCCCTGGAACAGCAGGCGGCCGTTTTCGATCAGCAGGTTCTGGCCGTAGGCGCGGTAGCGCCCTTCGGTGATGATCAGCTCGCCGTTGAGCTGCGCCGGCTGGCCGGGTTGCTGGCTGACGCGCAGCTCGCCGGTGAGGGTGGCGCGCAGCCCGAACCCTTCGAAACGCACCTGGTCGCCCAGGGTGACGGTGACGCCCATGGCGAACGGCAGCGGCGTGGTCTCCTCGGCGCGGGCGTCCACCAGCACCTGGTCCTCGCTGACGGTGACCGCGCTCTCGGGCAGTTCGCGGGGTTTCAGGTCGGCCTCCGGCACGTTCAGGGTGCCGCTCAGATTCAGGCCGTCACCGTCGCCTTTGAGGGCGAGATCCGGCGAAACGTAGACCTTGGCGTCGGCGCGGTCGGCGACCCGCAGGCGCTCGCCGCGCGCCCACAGGTCCATCGCCAGCGGTGAGCGGGTGGGGGTCCAGGTGCCGCCCAGTTCCAGGGTGCCGTCGCCCAGCCGGGCGCTGCCGTCCAGATTGAGGGTGCCGGAGGCGTCGCCGGTCACCGCCAGGCGAACGCTTTCCGCGCTGATGCCCAGGTCGGGCACCGTGGCGCGGCCGTCGAGCAGCGCGATCTCCCCGTCCAGCCTGGGGCCGGCGGGGGTGCCGCCCAGGTTCAGATCGCCCTGCACCCGGCCTTGCAGCTCACCGACCCGGGGCAGCAACGGCGCCAGGTCGTCCAGGCGCGGGATGTCCAGGCGCAGTCGACCGCTCATCGGCGCGTCCAGGCTCAGACCGCTTTCCACCCGGGCGTGCACTTCGCCCTGATCGGCCACCACCAGATCCAGTTGCTGATCGAGACGGTCGTTGTCCAGGTTGCCGGTGAGCGCCGCTTGCTGGAACACCAGGGTCAGCGGCGGCTCGGCGCCGACGAAGCGGGTGGAGGCGTCTTCCAGGCTCAGCGACCATTGGCCCCGGGGCCGGTCGACGCGGCCGCCGAAGGTGGCGTCGGCACGCAGGCGGCCGTCCAGTTTGACGCCGTCGCCGAGCCAGGGGTTGGCCAGCGCCAGGGGCAGGTCGCGCACTTCCAGGTTGGCGTCGATAGCGCCGTTGGCGGCGTGGTCGCCC
Organism: Alloalcanivorax venustensis ISO4; assembly: GCF_015356855.1. Lineage (GTDB taxonomy): Bacteria > Pseudomonadota > Gammaproteobacteria > Pseudomonadales > Alcanivoracaceae > Alloalcanivorax > Alloalcanivorax venustensis. The sequence continues at coordinate 159,425 of NZ_ARXR01000006.1, read as the reverse complement.
GCCAGGCATAAGCGGCCCGGGTCGTCGCGGCTCTGCAGGCAGAGGTTGTCCAGGGATTGGCGGTCGGCGCCCAGGGTAAAGGGCACCGGCTCCGCCAGGGTCCAGACGCCCAGTTGTCGCTCCTGCAGTCGCCAGTCGAGCAGGCGCCCGGACCAGACCAGGTCGCCGTTGAGGCCGGCCTGGGCGGTGAGCGCGGTGGCGGCGCCGTCGTTCTCCACCGCCACGTTCAGGCGGTGGTCGCCGCGCCGGCCTTCCACATCAGCGTCCAGGCGCGCCACCCGGGTCTCGCCGTTCTGGCTCAGCGCCCGCCCCTCCAGCGCCAGGCTCATGGGCGTGTCGCCGGCGTTGAGGTCCTGGAAGCGGGCGCTCAAGGTGTCCAGCCGCCAGTCCTGGTAGCCCAGGGCGTCACCTTTGGCGGTGCCGCTCAGCCGGGGCGCGTCGAGCGGGCCGCGCAGGCGCCAGTCCGCCCGCAGTCGGCCCCGCGCCGGGCCGTACCAGCGTGTCAGCCGTTCGATGTTGAGGGTGCCGTCCAGGTTCAGGCTGTCGCCCACTTGTCCGCGGGCGCTGAGGCGGTCCGCGCCCCAGCGGCCGTCCAGGGTGACCGTCAGATCGCCGCCGGTGTCCTGGCGGGCCTGGCCGTTCAGGGCCACCGGGTCGCCCTGCAGGGTGCCGGTGAGCGACAGCGGGTCGGCGTTCAGGGCCCAGTGGTCGGCGCCACGCCAATGGCCCCGGGTGCGCGCCTTCAGGGTCAGATCGCCGGGCCAGGCCGGCGCCAGGGTCGCCGGGTTCAGGTGTTGCCCTTGGGCGTCCAGGTCCCAGGCCAGGCCGTCCTGGTAATCCAGGCGGCCGCTCAGTGTCAGGCTCTGGCCGTCGTTCTTCAGGCTCAGGGTCTCCAGGGTCAGGCCGTCGAGGCCGGCGTCGCCGCGCAGGGTCACGGCCAGCGGCCGGTCGTCGGCGGTGAGGGTGGTTTGCCCCTGCAGACGGACGCGGTCCAGGGTGCCCTTGGTGGTGAGCTCGCCTTCGCCCAGGCGCGCCGGCACCGGGGTCTCCACCGGCAGGGGTTGCGCCGGCCAGTGATGGCGCAGGTCCAGGTGCACCTGACCGTCCCGGTAGCCCAGCTCGCCCTCGGTGATCAGTTGCGCCGGCGCCGAGAGTGCGTGTTCCACCCTGAGGTTTTCCGGTGTGCCCTCGACCCGCAGCCGACCGGCGGTTTGCGGCACCGCGTCCGGCGCCGCCGGGCGCCGCCAGTCCAGCTCGCCGCGCAGATCATAGGGGGCGCTTAACGGGCCGCTGAGGTTGGCGTGCAGGCGGGTGTCGGCCACGCTCAGGGCGACGCGGGGCAGGTTGAGCTTGCGCCAGGCGGCCAGCTCGCGGGCCTCGATACGGTCGATGTGCAGCGGTGCTTCGCCGGCCAGGGTGAAGCGGCCCACCGACAGGGTTTCGATGCGCACGCCCAGGGGCAGTGTCAGGCTGTCCGGCAGCTCGAAGGGCGGCGCGTCCGGTTCCTCCGGCTCCCCCGCCGGCAACGTCAGGGTCACCTGCTCGGCACGCAGAGCCTGGATCACCAGCCAGCCGCCGAGCAGCTCGCCGGGGGCCAGTTCCAGGTGCAGGTCGCTCAACGCCACGGCCAGGGTTTGCTCGGCGTCGCCCTGACGGTAGTTGAGCGCGCCCACGTCGACGCCGGAGAGCAGGTTGCCGCGCCACTCCTCGACGCTCAGTTCGCCGGGCAGATAGGGGCCGGCCCGGTCCAGCAACCAGAGGTTGCCGGCGCGGGTACCGAGCAGCGCCAGCAGGGCGCCGATCAGCAGCAACGGGATCAGCAGCAGGCCGATCAGCAGGGCGCGCTTCACAGGTCCGGCCCCATGCTCAGGTGCAGCCGCCACTCCCGCCCCTCTTCGATGCCGCGCGCGAAGTCCACGCGGATCGGGCCCAGCGGCGAGCGCCAGCGCACCCCGAAGCCGGCGCTGTGGCGGATTTCATAATCGTCGAAATTGTTGAAGGCGTTGCCGGCGTCGGTGAACACCGCCAGGCTCCACTGTTCGCTGATCGGGTGGTCGTACTCCAGGCTGCCGACCAGCAGGTGGCGGCCGCCGATCACTTCGCCGTCGTTGTCCAAGGGGCCCAGGGATTCGTAGGCGAAGCCGCGCACGCTGGCGTCACCGCCGGCGAAGAAGCGGATCGAGGCGGGCAGTTCGGTGACGTCGGAGACTTCGGTGTAGCCCACTTCGCCGCGGGTAATGACCCGGCCGCCGAACAGCGGAAAGATCAGCTTGCTCCAGCCGTCGAACTGGGTGAACGACGCCGACGAGGCCAGCGCCTTGTGGGCGCCGCTGACCTTGCCGCCCAGCCGCCAGCCGAAGCGCGGATAGATCGGGTCGTCGTATTCCACCCGGCTGAGCTGGAAGCCGGGGATCACCAGCCCCACCTGGTCGAGCTGGTCGGCCACGGTGTAGGTCTCGCGCAGGTACTCCAGCGAGGTGGTGGCCACCCAGTCGGAGTCGAGTTTGATGATGTAGTCGGCGCTGGTACTGAAAATCTCGCTGTCGCTGGTGTCGGTCTCTTCATTCACATAGCGGGTGCGCAGCTCGATTTTTTCGTTGATCGGGTCGCGCAGCGGGATGGTGTAGCCGGCGCCCACGCCCTGACGCACGCTGGAGAGCTCGGTTTCCACCCGGGCGGTGTGGCCGGCGGCGTTGACGCGGCGGTTCTCCACCCCCAGCCGCAGGCGCGGGCCGGTGTCGGTGCTGACGCCGACGCCGGCCAGCAGCGCCCATTCGTTACGCGGGTTGAAGTGGATGCTCACATCGATGGTCTGGCTGTCCGCGTCCGGTTCGCCGCGGTCCAGGCGCACCGCGCTGAAATAGCCGGCGCCCAGGTAGGCCTGCTGGGTGGCGAGCAGTTTGTCGTTGCTGAACGGCTCACCGCTGTCGAATTGCAGATAGGCGCGGCGCAGCCGTTCGTTGATCTGGTCGTCGCCGGTCAGGGTGATCTCGCCGAAGCGGTAGCGCGGGCCACTGTCCACGTGCAGCACCACCCGCGCTTCACGGCGGTCCCGGTCCACCTCCAGACGGTGGCGGGTGAGGGCGCCCTCGGCGTAACCCCGGTTGATCAGTAACTGCTGGAGCGACTGCTTGAGGCGGCTGTAGCGGTCGTGGCGCAGCCGTTGCCCCTGCTCCAGGCCGGCGTTGTCGATGGTGCGCTGGAAAGCCGGGTCGTCGGCGGCGTCGCCGTTGAGGGTGATGTCCAGGGCGCTGATGCGGGTGGGCTCGCCGGGATCCACGGTGAGGGTGAGGGCGAAGCAGCGCTCATCATCGGCGTCGCGCCATTGCGGCGTTAACACCGGCTGGTAGAAGCCCAGCGCCTGCAAGGCGGCGCGGCTGTTGTCGCGTACCTGGCGCTGGATCAGGGCTTTCTGGCCGGGGCCGGGACGGCAGGGGTAACGGCTCAGGTCGATCAGGGTACGGAGGTTGGCCTCGACGCCTTCCGGCCACTCCCGGTCGCCGGCGGTCTTCAGGGTCAGTTCCGGGACCGGGTCGGCGCTGACCCGGCCAGGCATCGCCGAGGCCGTGAGGATGGCCAGGACCGCCAGGGTTGCGAGGCTGTAACGGCTGCTCATCGGCGCCCTTGTGATTCCTGGAATAAGACACCGCATTGTGGTCAACCTGGTGCACCGGGGGAAGTGTTTCGCGTAATAACGGTGTTAACGATCGCGCTGGAAGTGGCTCGGGCTGGGGCGCTTTTTCAACCGGCGCTGCAGGGTGCGGCGGTGGATGCCGAGGGCCTCCGCCGCTCTGGATATATTGCCGTCGTGGGCGTCAAGAACCCGTTGGATGTGCTCCCACTCGAGACGCTGCAGGGACGGCGGCGCTTCGGGGAGATCGCCGATGTCGGCGGGGTCGCGGCCCAGGGCGTCGAGGATTTCCCCGGCGCTGGCCGGTTTGGTGAGGTAATTGTGGGCGCCGCGCCGGGTCGCGGCCACCGCCGCCGGGATGCTGCCGTAGCCGGTCAGCACCAGCACCCGGCAGTTCGGGAAACGCGCCAGCAGCGGCTGGATCAGATCCAGGCCGTTGTCGTTGCCGAGATTCTGGTCGAGCACCGCCGCGTCCAGGGTGGCGAGCGTGGCCAGCAGCGCGTGCGCCTGTTGCAGATCGGCGGCATGGTGCACCTCGATGCCGTGGCGGGCGAACGCGCGCCGGGCCTGCTCGGCGAGCAGGGCGTCGTCTTCAAGCAGCAGCAGGGATTCAGGCGTCATGCTCGCTCCATTCGATGCGCGCCTGGCTCCACTGGCGCTCGAAACGCAGGGTCAGAGTCGCGCCCAGTGCCGCCAGGGTGCTTTCCACCAGCGCCAGGCCCACGCCCAGGCCCTCTTCCGCGCGGCGTTCCGGGTGGTCGGGGCCGTCGTCGCTCACCTGCAGCAGCCAGCCGCCGCCGGGCAGCGCCGCCAGGCGCACGTCGAGGCGTTCCGCGCCGGCGTCGATGGCGTTGTAACCGAGATTGGCCAGCACCCGGAACCAGGCCGCGCCGTCATTGAAACACTGCCCTTCGGGGCCGCTCACCGACAGGGCCAGCGTCGGGTGCAGGTGGCGCAGATGATCCCGCACCCGTTCCATCAGCGTCCGGTAGGCGGGCCGCTCCGGCAGGCTGTCCGCGTCCACGTTGCGCAGCCGGGCGGCGACGCGCCGGGCCAGGGCCTCGATTTGCGCCAGATCGTCGCGGGTGCTTTGCGGAAGCCCCGGTTCCCGGGCGGCGTTGTCGGCCAGCATCACCAGGCTGCTGAGCGGCGTGTTCAGTTCGTGGGCCTGATGGGCCAGGGTCGCCGCCACCTGGTAGAGCCGTTCACGGCGGCCGGCCAGTTCCAGCAGCCGGTCGTGCTGACGCTGTTGCTGGCGGGCCAGGCTCTGGATCACCTGGCCCAGGGCGGTCAGCAACAGCGCCAGGGCGACAAAGACCACGCCCATGCCGAGACCGTGGGTGTGGCTCAGCTCCCGGGTCAGGGCGTGCAGGGTGGAATGCGCCGGCGGGGCGCTGTGCCACAGGGTGGCCAGCAGGTATCCACCCAGCGTCACCACCAGCAGCCAGAGCGCGGCGCCGCGCCCCAGGGTCAGCGCGCCGAGCAGCAGCGGCACCAGCAGATAGAACGACAACGGGTTACCGGCGCCGCCCAGTTGCTGCAGCAGGCCGACGAAGATCACCACGTCCAGGGTCAGTTCCAGGGCCAGCAGGCGCTGCTGCCGGCGGGTATTGAGGCTGGCCAGGGCGATCAGGTTGGGTAGCAGCAGCGCGGCCAGCCACAGCAGCGGCTCCAGGCTGGCGGGGGCGCGCGCGATTTGCTGCAGCACCAGCAGGGCCAGCGCCAGGCACAGTACCAGCAGGCTGCGCAGGCCGATCAGCCGGCGGCGCCAGACGCGTTGCAGGGTTGAGTTCATGGGCGCGGATTGTACCCCCGGTGGGCGGGGAACGGCAGGTGGCGTTTTGCCGCGCCGGTCAGTCGGCGCGCCGGGCGCTGCCTTGCAGCAGCTCGGCCATCAGCCCGGGCAGTTTGCGGTGCCGGAAAACCCGCGTGTCGCTGAGGTCGAAGCCGGCGTCGCGCAGGGTATCCGGGGTGGGGCGGGTGAGATGACAGCCGCAGGCCAGATGATGCCAGAGCGGGTCCACCCGCCGTTGCCAGCGGAAGGTGCGTGGGCGACCGCTGGCGATGTGTTCCAGCAACAGAAGACGCCCGCCCGGGGCCAGCACCCGGTGCATTTCGCGGGCGGCCAGCTCGGGCTCTGGAATGGTGCAGAACACTAGGCAGGCGACCACGGTGTCGAAGTGACCGTCCGGGTAGGGCAGCCGGCGGGCGTCGCCCTGCAGCAGGTGCAGCGGTTGGCGGACGCCGGCTTCCCGCGCGTGGCGGCGGGCCAGCGCCAGCATCGCCGCCTCCGGCTCCAGGCCGTGGATCTCGCTGACGGCGTCGCCGTAGAGGGCCAGATTGGCGCCGGTGCCGATGCCCAGCTCCAGCACGCGGCCGCGGGCGCCTTGCAGCAGGCGCTGGCGGTCGCGATAAAGCGGACGGGTGGCCCAGTCCAGCAGTTTCGGGAACAGACGGTCCTGGTACCAGCGCATGGGGCTCCTTGTTGTGGCGGCTATTGCCGCTCGGGCAGTACGTAGTCGTCCGGGTTTTCCAGCATGTCGGTGGTCAGGGGCCCGGAGATCACGCTGGTCAGGTTGCGGTCGGTGTGTTTGCTGAAGGTGCGCCGGGCCTTCTCGAACAGCCGGAAGCTGCGGAAGTTGAGCGCGTACAGACGCACTTCGCGCAGCCGCTGGTAAGAGTACATCACATCCAGCGCGTCCATGGAGAATTGCGGCTTGAGCTGCATGGCGGTCTCCAGGTGGCTGATCGCCTCGTTGAGGTCCCGTTTGCGGTTCATGTAGATCAGCGCGTTGGCGTACTCGTAGTGGACGATGGGAATGTCCGGGGCCAGCGTCAGCGCCTCGTCGAAGGAGTCCTGGACCGTGGTGGTGCGCGCGCCGTAGGTCATGCGGCCGGTGAACTTGCCCACCCGGCGCATGATGCCGGCGTCCACGCCGGCCAGGAAGGCGTGGCCGAGCGGGTGGTCGGGCATGATCTCCAGGACCCGTTCCGCGTTGTTCTTGATCTTGCTGATATAGCGGCGGGCGACAATGATCGGCACCGGCGATTCCTCGGCGATGCGGGCGATGGCGTAGGCGTAACCGAGGCGCACCACGGCCACCACCGGCTCCATTTCCGGGTCGTCCTCGGCGGGCTCCATCAGGTCGAAGTAGCGCTCGGTGCGGTTGGCCATGTCCTGCAGCATCATGTATTTGACGCTTTGCCGGTCGGCCAGATAGATGGCGTAAAGCAGCTGCGAGAACAGCGCCGGGATCTCGCCGATGGGGCCCAGTTCCAGGCCCAGGCGGCGGGCGGTCTGGAAGTTGCCGGCGAAGAAGTGGCGCCAGACGTTGACGTAGCGGCCCTCCAGGCTCTGGAAGTCGCCGTCGAAATCCTCCAGGCCGTCGCGCAGGAAGGGGTACTTTTCAAATTGCCGGCGCAGGTAGTCCGCGGACGGGTAGGGCATGCGCAGGCCGCGCATCAGGTAGTCCCATTTTTCGCGGATTTCGGCGTCGGTGTAGGTGAAGTAGGCGCGGTTGTAGGGGACCTCGTTCCAGGGCTCGATGAAGATGCGCTCATCGACCGGGATGTTCTCCATCTCCAGCTCTTCCTGGGTGACCTGCTCCTCCTCGTCGATCAGCAGGGCCGGGTCGATATCCGGGGTTTTCTGTGCCTGCAGTCCCAGGCTGGTCAGGCACAATACGATCAGCAGGGGCCAGCGCCATCCCGCGCGGCCTCGGTGAAATTCCACTTTCATGACGATGCTCTTCTTTTTTTATCTGGACGTCGCCGGCAGGGCCGGCGTGGCTCGGGCAAACCAAAAAGGAAGCCGAACCTTGCCATGGGAAGAGCGGGTCGAACAAGAATTCACCAGCCGGGGGTGGGCGGCTCTACGGTCAGTCAGCCGCCGGCTTTTTCCAGGATGGCGACGAAGGGTTCGCTTTTACCGTGGCCGCGGACGATATCCAGCAGCGTGCGCCCCCGGTCGTCGGTGGCGCGGATATCGCGGTTCTGCGCCTGGAAGAACGCCACGAAGCGTTCGAAATCCTCCGCGCGCAGGGCGCGGTAGGCCTTGAGCAGGACGTGGAAGTCCGGGTTCTCGCCTTCTTCCGGCGGGAAGTCCAGGAACACCTTGATCTGTTCGTCGGTCATCGGCTCGCCGACCACCTTCTTTTTGTCTTTGCGCTCTGCCATTCACCACCTCTGACGTTGTCTGCTTGCGCGGCGCGCGCGGCTCGGCGTCACCGGCCGGGTTTCCAGGGGCGGGGATTATAGGGTCTAAAGCCCCGGGGGGCGAGGAGGGGCGTGAACAGGGGGGCGGGGACGCTCCGGACCGGCGACCGCGCCGGCCCGGAGGGCGGGACGCGGACTTACTGAGCCATGTCCTTGAGCTTTTTCAGTGGCCGCACTTTGACCACGGTGCGAGCGGGTTTGGCGGCGAAGGTGGTTTCCTGGCCGGTGAACGGGTTGATGCCCTTGCGAGCCTTGGTGGCCGGCTTCTTCTGGGTCACTGCCTTGAACAGACCGGGAAGGGTGAACTGGCCGGCGCCGCGCTTCTTCAGATGACCTTCCATGATATCGGTCAGCTCATCGAAAACGCTGTTCACGTCTTTCTTGGTGAGGCCGGTGGAATCGCTGATTTGAGCGATGATTTGGGATTTGGTCATCGGATCGGCGATCGCCTTCACCCGACGCGTGGTGGTTGCCGTGGCGGCCTTCTTTGCCGCTTTTTTCTTTGCAGCCATAGGATTGCTTACCCCTTTTGTTGGTGACTTCCTGGAATAAAGAAACTGCGTGTCCCTGTCAGGGCACCCCTGTACTGCGGCCTCAGAGGCACGACTGATACAGTGCGCATCCAGTTATATGCCATGGATATGCGCGGTACAAGGCGTGCAGCCCCTATTTTTTGTGTGTTTCGGCACCGAATCGACGTTCTCGGCGGTCAGGCCGGCAAGGGTTAGCAGGCCCAACCCCGAATCGCTATACTAGGCCGCCTTTTCAGCCACCCAGGCCGTCCCGACGGCGGCTTCATCGGATTCAGGAACGGACAGAACACATGCGAAGCCATTATTGCGGTGATTTGCGAGCCTCCCACGACGGGGAAACAGTGCGGTTGTGCGGTTGGGTTCACCGCCGCCGCGACCACGGCGGGGTGATCTTCCTCGACCTGCGCGACCGCACCGGCCTGGTGCAGGTGGTGTTCGACCCGGACACCGAGGAGGCCTTTGCCCTGGCCGACAAGGTACGCGGCGAATACGTGCTGCAGCTTGAGGGCCGGGTGCGCCTGCGCGACGAGTCGGTGCGCAACCCGCGCATGGACACCGGCGACATCGAGGTGCTGGGCCTGTCGCTGACCATCCTCAACGAAGCCCAGACGCCGCCGTTCGAGCTGGACGAGTACTCCGCCGCCGGCGAGGAAGTGCGGCTCAAGTACCGCTACCTGGACCTGCGCCGCCCGGAAGCCCTGAAGCGCTTCCAGTTCCGCTCGCGGCTCACCCACGCGGTGCGCGCCCACCTGGAAGGCCAGGGGTTCATGGACGTGGAAACGCCGATCCTGACCCGCGCCACCCCGGAGGGCGCCCGCGACTATCTGGTGCCCAGCCGCACCCACCCGGGCAGTTTCTTCGCGCTGCCGCAGTCGCCGCAGCTGTTCAAGCAGCTGCTGATGGTGGCCGGCTTCGACCGCTACTATCAGATTGCCAAGTGTTTCCGCGACGAGGACCTGCGCGCCGACCGTCAGCCGGAATTCACCCAGATTGACCTGGAGGCGTCCTTCGTGGAGGAGGACGACATCATGGCGATCACCGAGTCGATGGTGAAAAGCGTGTTCAAGGACATGCTCGACGTGGACCTGCCCGCCTTCCCGCGCATGACTTATGAAGAGGCCATGCGCCGCTACGGCTCCGACAAGCCGGACCTGCGCGTGCCGCTGGAGCTGATCGACATCGCCGATCTGATGGACGGCGTGGAGTTCAAGGTGTTCGCCGGCCCGGCCAAGGACCCGAAAGGCCGCGTGGTGGCCATGAAGGTGCCCGGCGGCGGCGACCTGTCGCGCAAGGAGATCGACGAGTACACCAAGTTCGTGGGCATCTACGGCGCCAAGGGCCTGGCCTATATCAAGGTCAATGACCTGGACGCCGGCGCCGAGGGGCTGCAGTCGCCGATCCTCAAGTTCCTCACCGAGGACGCCATCCAGGGCATCCTCAAGCGCACCGAAGCGGCCACCGGCGACCTGATCTTCTTCGGCGCCGACAAGGCCAAGGTGGTCAACGAGGCGATCGGCGCGCTGCGCGTCAAGGTGGGCCACGAGCGCGGCCTGGCGAAAGGCGACTGGGCGCCGCTGTGGGTGGTGGACTTCCCCATGTTCGAGGAAGAGGACGGCCGCTACTACGCGCTGCACCATCCGTTCACCATGCCCAAGTGCAACCCGGAAGAGCTCAAGAGCAACCCGGAAGGCGCCCTGTCCCGGGCCTACGACATGGTGCTCAACGGCACCGAACTGGGCGGCGGCTCGATCCGTATTCACCGCCCGGACATGCAGCGCAGCGTGTTCGAGGCGCTGGGCATCAGCGACCAGGAGGCGGACGAGAAATTCGGCTTCCTGCTGGACGGTCTCAAGTACGGCGCGCCGCCGCACGGCGGCCTGGCGTTCGGTCTCGACCGGATGGTGATGCTGATGACCGGCGGCGATTCCATCCGCGATGTGATCGCCTTCCCGAAAACCCAGACCGCCGCCTGCCTGATGACCAACGCGCCGTCGCCGGTGGATAATCAGCAGCTGCGCGAAGTGGGCGTGGCGGTACGCAAAGAAGAGCAATGAGATAACGCGGACAGGTTAGGAGACACCATGGCGGGTCATAGTAAATGGGCCAATATTAAGCACCGCAAGGCGGCCCAGGATGCCAAGCGGGGCAAGATCTTCACCAAGCTGATTCGTGAAATCACCGTGGCGGCCCGCATGGGCGGCCCGGAGATCGCCGACAACCCGCGCCTGCGCGCCGCCGTCGACAAGGCGCTCAGCAACAACATGACCAAGGACACCATCGACCGGGCGATCAAGCGCGGCGCCGGCGATGACGACGGCGCCAACATGGAAGAGATCACCTACGAGGGTTACGGTAAGAACGGCGTGGCGGTGCTGGTGGAAACCATGACCGACAACGTCAACCGCACCGTGTCCGAGGTGCGCCATGCCTTCTCCAAGTTCGGCGGCAACCTGGGCACCAGCGGCTCGGTGGCGTTTCTGTTCACCAAGCGCGGTGAGATCTTCTTCGAGCCGGGCGTGGAAGAAGAGAAGCTGATGGAAGCGGCCCTGGAGGCCGGCGCCGAGGACGTGGAAGAGAACGAGGACGGCAGCTTCCTGGTGATCACCCGCCCGGACAAGAGCTTCGGCGAGGTGGTGGACGGTCTCAAGGCGGCGGGGCTGGAACCGGCCGACGCGGAAGTGACCATGAGCCCCTCCACGGAAGCGGAGATCGACGCCGAGACCGCCGAGACGGTGGGCAAAATGATCGACCTGCTGGAAGATCTCGACGACGTGCAGAACGTCTACACCAACGCCCGGTGGCCGGAAGAATAACAGCGCGCCCATACTGGACATATGAACAGGAGGCAGGTTAGATGTAACCTGCCTTTTTTTGTAGGAGCGGGCCAAGCCCGCGCGACGGCCGTTATGACCATTCTATTGGGGATCGATCCGGGCTCCCGCCACACCGGTTACGGCGTCATTGAGCAGGTCGGCAATCGCAGCCGGGCCCTGGCGTTCGGTACCATCAGCACCAGCGGCGCCGAGATGGCGCCCCGGCTGGGTACCATCTTCGCCGGTCTCTGCGAGGTGATGAGCGCCCACAGGCCGGAGGAAGTGAGCATCGAGAAGGTGTTCATGGCCCGCAACCCGGATTCCGCCCTCAAACTCGGCCAGGCGCGCGGCGCCGCGCTCACCGCGGTGGTGCAGAGCGGCGTGCCGGTGTTCGAGTATTCCGCCCGCCAGGTCAAGCAGGCGGTGGTGGGGCGCGGCGGCGCCGAAAAAGTGCAGGTGGCGGAGATGGTCAAACACCTGCTGGGGCTGGAAAAGCGCCCCCAGGAAGACGCCGCCGATGCGCTGGCGATCGCCCTCTGTCATGCTCACACCCGTGTTTCCCTGGCGCGCATGGGCGGCGCCACCTCGGTACGAAGAAGACGGATACGATGATCGGACAATTACGAGGCACCCTGTTGGAAAAGCAGCCGCCGCGGCTGCTGGTGGACGTGGCCGGCGTCGGCTATGAAGTGGAAGCGCCGATGACGGTGTTCTACGACCTGCCGGAAAGCGGCGCCGAGCTGACGCTCTATACCCATTTCGTGGTCCGCGAGGACGCCCAACTGCTGTACGGCTTCACCGGCCGCTACGAGCGCGAGCTGTTCCGCAGCCTGATCAAGGTGAACGGCGTGGGGCCGAAAATGGCGCTGGCGATCCTCTCCGGCATCGAGGCCGACCGGCTGGCCGCCTGCATCCGCGACCAGGACACCACTTCGCTGGTGAAGGTGCCGGGCATCGGCAAGAAAACCGCCGAGCGGCTGGTGATCGAGATGTCCGACCGGCTCGACAAGCTGGAAGGCGCGCCGGCCGCGCGGCCCGGGCCGCGCCCCCTGGACGGCCCGCCGGACGGCCGCGCCGACGCCATCGCCGCGCTGGAATCGCTCGGCTACCGTAATAAGGAAGCCGCCGCCGCCGTGGGCCGCGCCGCCGAAGAGGCCGGCGCCGACCCCAGCAGTGAAGAGCTGATTCGCCGCGCCCTGCGAACTCTGGCAAGGTAAAACGCCATGGACAATGATCGTTTGATCACCCCGCTTCCTTCCGACGCCGGCGAAGCGCAGCAGGACCGGGCCATCCGCCCGGCCAGCCTGGCCGACTACAACGGCCAGCCGAAAGTGCGCGAGCGGCTGGAAATTTTCATCGACGCCGCCCGTGGCCGCGACGAGGCGCTCGATCACACCCTGATTTTCGGCCCGCCGGGGCTCGGCAAGACCACTCTGGCGCACATCATCGCCCGGGAAATGGGCTCACAGCTGAAATCCACCTCCGGGCCGGTGCTGGAAAAGGCCGGCGACCTGGCCGCCATCCTCACCAACCTGGAGGAGGGCGACGTGCTGTTCGTGGACGAGATCCACCGCCTCTCCCCGGTGGTCGAGGAGATCCTCTATCCGGCGATGGAGGACTACCAGCTCGACATCATGATCGGCGAGGGGCCGGCGGCGCGCTCCATCAAGCTGGATCTGCCGCCCTTTACCCTGGTCGGCGCCACCACCCGCGCCGGCCTGCTCACCGCGCCCCTGCGAGACCGCTTCGGTATCGTGCAGCGGCTGGAGTTCTATAACGTCGACGATCTGGCGCGCATCGTCGAGCGCTCCTGTGACATTCTGGCCATACCCGGCGACCAGGAGGGCGCCCGGGAAGTGGCCCGCCGCGCCCGCGGCACGCCGCGCATCGCCAACCGCCTGCTGCGCCGGGTGCGCGACTACGCCCAGGTGAAGGGCGACGGCCGGCTCACCGGCGCGGTGGCGCAGAGCGCCCTGGACATGCTGGAGGTGGACAGCCTGGGCCTGGACGGCACCGACCGCCGCCTGCTCAACATGATGATGCACAAATTCGACGGCGGACCGGTGGGGCTGGATTCCCTGGCGGCCGCCCTCAACGAGGACGCCGGCACCCTGGAAGAGGTGGTCGAGCCCTACCTGATTCAGCAGGGCTTCATTCAGCGCACCCCCCGGGGACGCCAGGTGACCAACCACGCCTGGCGCCATTTCGGCCTGGTCAAGCCCGCGCGGGACGGGGATTTGTTTAATGAGTGAAAAATTTTCTCAAGGTTCGGAATTTGTCCTACCGGTTCGCGTCTACATCGAAGACACTGACGCCGGTGGCATCGTCTACTACGTGAACTACCTGAAGTTCATGGAGCGGGCGCGCACTGAGTACATGCGGTCGCTGGGCTACCAGCACTATGCGCTGGCCGAGGAAAACTTCCAGTTCGTGGTGCATTCCGCCCAGATCAACTACCGCAAACCCGGCCGGATCGACGACGATTTGCGGGTCAGTGCCCGACTGGTGGCGCTTAAACGTGCCACCCTGGTGTTCGCGCAGCGTGTCACCCGTGACCAGGAAGTGTTGTGCGAAGCTACTATCAAGGTGGCCTGTGTCAGCGCCGACGGCATCAAGCCGGTGGCTTTGCCCGGGCCGCTCCACGACAAGTTCAAGGCTGAATTCGAGGAGTTGGGGTAAATGGAAGACGCTTCGTCCAGCATGTCGATCCTCTCGCTGGTCACCAACGCCGGGCCGGTGGTCCAGTTGGTGATGCTGGTTCTGCTGCTGGCATCGATGATTTCCTGGTACATGATCGTGTCCCGCTTTCGGGTACTGGGCCGCGCACGGCGCGCCGATCATGCCTTCGAGGAGAAGTTCTGGTCCGGCGAGGACCTCTCCAGTCTCTATAACCAGGTGCGCAAGAAGCCCAATCCGGATTCCGCCAGCGAGGCGATTTTCCGTGCCGGTTTTCAGGAGTTCGTGCGGCTGTCCAAGAGCACGCGCGGTTCCGAAGCGATCATGGAAGGGGCCCAGCGCGCCATGCGCGTGGCCCTGCAGCGCGAGGAATCCCGCCTCACCAAGCATCTGGCGTTTCTCGCCACGGTGGGTTCCACCAGCCCGTACATCGGCCTGTTCGGTACCGTCTGGGGCATCATGAATTCGTTCCGCGCCCTGGCCAACGTGACCCAGGCGACGCTGAGCGTGGTGGCGCCGGGTATCGCCGAGGCGCTGGTGGCCACCGCCATGGGCCTGTTCGCGGCGATCCCCGCGGTGATGGCCTACAACCGCTATGCGTCCTTGTCCGAATCCCTGGTGGGCGATTGTGAACTGTTCGCCGAGGAGTTCTCCTCGGTGCTGCACCGCCAGGCCCACGGGCGCGACGCATGAGCCGAGGGAGTGCGTCCATGAGTGCGATCCGCGGCCGCCGTTTGCGCAAGAAGCCGATGGCCGACATCAACGTGGTGCCCTACATCGACGTCATGCTGGTGCTGCTGGTGATCTTCATGGCCACCGCGCCGATGATGACCCAGGGCGTGTCCGTGGACCTGCCGCAGACCGACAGCGCGGCGATCACCAACAACGACGAGCCGGTGATGATCACGGTGCGCCCGGACGGCAGCTACTACATTAACGTGGGCGGCGACGGCCAGTCGTCGGCGAGCCTGGAAACGGTGAAAGGCCATGTGCTCACGATCCGGAAACAAAAACCGGAGACCCTGTTCCTGGTGGAAGGTGACCAGAACGTGCCCTACGGCAAAGTGGTGGTCCTGATGTCCGAACTGCAGCAGGCCGGCGTCACCAACCTGGGGCTGGTCACGGAGCCGCCGGGGCGTTCATGAGCGATCGTGGCGTTGCGGTCGGGTTTTCCGCGTTTCTGCATCTGCTGGTGCTGGGCTTGATGGTGTTTACCTGGTCCTCGGATCCGGAGCTGCGGCGGCCGCCGGAAATCCCGCCCCACGTGATGGCCACGGTGATGGAAGAGACGCGCCGCGCGCCGGAGGCCAACACCGCGCCGGCCCGCGAGGAAAAGGATCAGAAGCAGGCCCGGGAGGAGGCGCCGAAGCCGGAGCCCAAGCCCGAGCCGGAACCCAAGCCTGAGCCGAAGCCGGAACCCAAACCGGAACCGAAGCCCAAGCCCGAGCCGAAGCCGGAACCCAAACCCGAGCCGAAGCCCAAGCCTGAGCCGAAACCCGAGCCGAAACCCGAACCCAAACCGGAACCGAAGCCCGAGCCCAAGCCGGAACCGAAAAAGGAGCCGGCCCCGGAATTCGAGCAGCAGAGCCTGGAAGAGTTGATGGCCGAGGAAGAGCTTGAGATGGCGCGCAAGGAGCGCGAAAAAGTCGCCGAGACACCCGGCAGCGGCGCCTCCGACAGTGACGTTGAGGAAGAGACGGCGAGTTATGCTGATGCCGTTAAAAGCGCTATTCAACAGAGGTGGCGGATACCTGGTAATTATCGAAATCGGGATGACGTCAGCGTGCGTTTGCGTGTTCGAGTAATTCCGGGTGGTGAAGTGGTCGGTATCGAGGTAGACAAGTCGAGCGGCTACCCGGATTTTGACGAGTCAGTGGTCAAAGCGGTCGAGTTGGCCAGCCCGTTACCGGTGCCTGAGGGCAAGTTGTTCGAGAGTTTCCGGAGTTTTCCAATCGTATTCAGCCCCACGGATGTTAAATGATGCGAGTTTTAGCCTTTCCCTTCATCGTCGCGATGCTCTCGCTGCTGGCGGTCAACGCCCGCGCCGAGCTGCTGATTCAGATCACCGAAGGCCGCACGGACGCGGTGCCGATCTCGGTGGTGCCGTTCGCCGGCGCCGGCGACGCACCGGAGAACGTGTCCGACATCGTGCGTGCCGACCTGCACCGCAGCGGTCAGTTCAAAACCCTGTCGCCCAAGGACATGCTGAGCCGGCCCACCAGCAAGGAAGGCCTGTCCTACCGGGACTTCCGGGTGCTCAATCAGGAGTACGTGGTGATCGGCAAGCTCAAGGCCACCGGTACCGGCTCCTATGAGGTGAGCTACGCGCTGCACGACGTGGCCCGCGGCAAGGAACTGATCTCCGAAACCTACCGGCCGCCGGAGTCGCAATTGCGCGACGTGGCGCACGCCATTTCCGACCGCATCTACGAGCAGCTCACCGGCATCCCCGGGGCGTTCTCCACCAAGATTCTCTACGTTACCCACAACCGTGGCGCCGAGCGGCCCTACCAGCTGCAGTACGCGGACGCCGACGGCGCCCGGGTGAAGACCATCCTGCGCAGCCGCGAGCCGATCATGAGCCCGTCCTGGTCGCCGGATGGCACTAAGATTGCTTATGTTTCCTTCGAGAAGAACGGGCTGCCCAAGATCTATGTGCACAATCTGAGCAGCGCCGAGCGGCGGGTGGTGGCCCAGTTCAAGGGCATCAACGGCGCCCCCTCCTGGTCACCGGACGGCCAGAAGCTGGCGCTGACCCTGTCCAAGGGCGGCAACCCGGACATTTACAGCCTGGACCTCAACAATGGGGATCTGGAGCAACTGACCGATCATTACGGCATCGACACCGAGCCGCGCTGGATGCCCGATGGCGACCATCTGGTGTTCACCTCCAGTCGCTCCGGCGGGCCGCAGATCTACCAGCTTAACGTGGACGACAAATCGGTGCGCCGGGTGTCGTTCGAAGGGGCTTACAACGCCCGCCCGGAGGTTACCCCGGACGGTCGGTATCTGGTTTATGTACACCGGCGTAACGGCAGTTTCAACGTCGGTGTGCAGGACCTCCAGCGCGGGACATTCGATATTGTGACACAGACCAATATGGATGAATCGCCCAGTGTTGCGCCCAATGGAAGTATGATAATTTACGGGACGCAACACCGGGGTACAGGGGTCCTGCAAGCCGTCTCCATCGATGGGAGAGTGAAAGTAGAGCTCCCGTCGAAGGAAGGGGAAGTCAGGGAACCGGCCTGGTCGCCGTTCCTCTGAACGGATCTCAGAGTTCCAATCCAGGACATCAATAGGAGTTTTTAGTATGCGTTCATTCATTAACCCGCTTTTCGCCGTGCTTCTGGCCGGCTTGCTGGCTGCGTGTTCCAGTACTCCCACCGAGGAGGACACCTCCGCGACCGATACTCAACCGACCGACAGCCAGAGCAGCCCGGCTGAGCCCGTCGAGCGTCCCGCGCCGTCCAAGCCGGACACCAGCAGCATTCCGGTGACCGCGGACAACTTCCACAACCACCCGTCCAACTACGACGGCACCACCGACACCAAAGTGATTTACTTCGCTTTCGACAGCAACACCGTGCCGGCGGCCGCCTTCGAAACCCTGCGCGCCCACGCCAGCTACCTGAAAGACAACCCGAATGCCAAGGTGCGTCTGGAAGGTCACGCCGACGAGCGTGGCACCCGTGAGTACAACGTTGCTCTGTCCGAGCGTCGTTCCGAAGCGGTCCAGAAGTTCCTGCGCGTGCAGGGCGTGAGCTCTTCCCAGGTGGAAATCGTCGCCTACGGCGAAGAGAAGCCGGCCGCTTTCGGCCACAGCGAAATGGACTGGGCGAAGAACCGTCGCGTAGTTCTTAACTACACCGCCGGCCGTCCGTAAGCCATGCGGTCCAAGCAGGTAATCAAGCGCTTTTTACTGGCTGTCCTGCTTGGCGGGCCGGTGCTCGGTGCCCAGGCACAGAGCACCGGCCCCCTGGTCGTCGAGGAGCGTGGCTCCGGCGGCGACCGGGCCTCATCGTCCGCCACCGGCAACGGTGGCGGCGAAGAGGGCATCTACCTGCTGATGCAGGAAATGGAGCAGTACCAGAAGCAAGTTCAGAATTTACAGGGTCAGGTGGAAGAGCTTCGCCACGAGCTGAACCAGCTCAAAGGCGCGGAGCGGGAACGCTACCTGGACCTGGACACCCGGATTAACGCGCTGGTCGAACAAATGAACAGCGCCCCCAAGACCGACGCCGAAGCCGGCGACGACGGCGGCAACAGCGACACACCCGCCGACCCGGAAGCGGACCGCGAGGCCTATTCCGCCGCCCGCGGCAAGCTGCTCGAGCGCGATTTCGACGCCGCGGCCACCGCCTTCGAAGATTACCTGAAGGACTTCCCCCAGGGGCAGTTCCGGGCCCACGCCCACTTCTGGCTGGGCGAGGTCTACACCAACCAGAAAAGCCCGCAGCTGGACAAAGCCCGCAAGCAGTTCCAGACCGTGGTGGACGACTACCCGAACCACAGCCGCGCCCCCACCAGCCTGTACAAACTGGCCAGCCTCCAGGCCCAGGCCGGCAACACCGGCGAAGCGGAAGTCTCCCTGCACAAGCTGATCAAGCAGTTCCCCGACGCCTCCGAGGCGGAAATGGCCAAGAGCATGCTCAAGCAGCTCAACGGCGATTAATTCTAGGAGCGGGCTTGTGGGAGCGGGCCCAGCCCGCGAAAGGGAGCAAAGCTCCCGGCAGGATCCCAGAGACCAAAGAAAGCGGGGGGCGGACCCGGCCGTGGCAAGGTGTTAGAATCCGCGCCACCCAGAGAAGTCTCAGAGCGTCCACCGTGGAACTGCGCATTACCGAAATCTTCCATTCCCTGCAGGGGGAATCCCGCAGCGTGGGCGTGCCCACCGTATTCGTGCGCCTCACCGGCTGCCCGCAGCGCTGTGTCTGGTGCGACACCGAGTACGCCTTCCAGGGCGGCGAAAAACGGTCCCTGGACGCGATCCTCGAGCAGGTGGACGGCTTCTCCGCGCGCTACGTCACGGTGACCGGCGGGGAACCGCTGGCCCAGCCCAACTGCCTGCCGCTGCTCACCGAACTGTGCGACCGGGGCTACCAGGTGAGCCTGGAAACCGGCGGCGCCATGGATATCGCCGATGTCGACGAGCGCGTCTCGGTGGTCATGGACCTCAAGGCGCCGGGCTCCGGCGAACAGCACAACAACCGCCTGGAAAACATCCCCCATCTGCGCCCGCACCACCAGGTGAAGTTCGTGCTCGCCGACCGCCGCGACTACGACTGGGCCCGCTTTATGCTGGACCAGCACAACCTGACGGCGCGGGTCTCCGAGGTGCTGTTCTCACCGGTGCACGGGCAGCTGCCCCCCGGCGAACTGGCCGACTGGATCCTCGCCGACCGGCTGCCGGTGCGCTTCCAGCTGCAACTGCACAAACTGCTCTGGAACGACGCCCGCGGGCGTTGATCCGGCCCCCATCAACCCGAGGTAAACAGGAGACACCATGGAAACCGCGGTGGTACTGCTCTCCGGCGGACTCGATTCCGCCACCTGCCTGGCGATGGCCCGCGCCGAAGGGTTCCGGTGCCACACCATCGCCTTCGATTACGGCCAGCGCACCCGCTCCGAGCTGCAAGCGGCGGAGCGCGTCTCCGCCGCCCTGGGCGCCGAATCACACCGGGTGATAGAGCTCGGCATGGGCGGCATCGGCGGCTCCGCGCTCACCGACCACGCCATCGACGTGCCCGAGAACGGCGGCGAGGGCATCCCGGTCACCTATGTGCCGGCCCGCAACACCGTCTTCCTGTCCCTGGCCCTGGGCCTGGCGGAAGTGGTCGGCGCCGACGCCATCTTTATCGGCGTCAACGCCGTGGACTACTCCGGCTACCCGGACTGCCGCCCGGAATTCATCGACGCCTTCCAGCACCTCGCCGGGCTCGCCACCAAGGCGGGCGTGGAAGGGCACCCGGTGCGCATCAGCACGCCCCTGATGGCGCTCTCCAAGGCGGAGATCATCCGCCGGGGCACCGAGCTGGGGCTGGATTACAGTCTCACCGTGTCCTGCTACCAGGCCGACGCCGAAGGCCGTGCCTGCGGCCGCTGCGACAGCTGCCGGCTGCGCCGCGAGGGCTTTGAACAGGCTTTGATCAAAGATCCCACGATCTACCAGTCTTAACGAAAAAAATGGCCCTCAGGCCTTGTCACGGCGAAATAAATCCGTATTATTTGCGCCTCATTCGGCGGGTCGTTAGCTCAGTTGGTAGAGCAGTTGGCTTTTAACCAATTGGTCGCTGGTTCGAATCCAGCACGACCCACCACTATTCCGAAAAGGGGCTGCCAAAAGGCAGCCCCTTTTTTTGTTGTGGGAGCGGCCGCGCCCGCGAAAGGGTGGCTTTAGCCACCCGGCAGGATCCCAGAGACTCTTACGACTCGGGCTACTGGGCTCCGTAGTCCGGTTCGGTCTAGGTGCCCGGTGTCCAGGACCCGCCGTGAATACATCCCTGTAGGCTTGTGTTCGGCTCCCTGCCTCACACAGTCCTGGACACCGGGCACCTAGACCGAACCTCCCCAGGGAGCGAGTCGCCAAGCGGTGCTGAGCCAGGTCTGTGCGAGCTTGCCTGCGAGCAAAAGGGGGCGAAGCTCCCGACCGGATCTCGAGGACCCTCATTCTTGAGTTTGTTGCTCCGATGTCCGGGACGCGGCGGTAAAAGGATGATGCTTTCCGAGACCGCTCAGCCATCCTGGTGGCAAACATATCCCTCCAGGCACCACATCGGTAAGGATTCGCCGGTAGAGCGGGGAGAATAATCAGTCTGGCATCCTGGCCTTCACTGATTGAAGGTGATCTATGAGCGCGTCCACCTGCTCCCGACTGGTCGCGATGGGATATTCGCCAAGAGTGGCTCGAAGCACATCGTGGTGATCTACGAAAAGAAGCTTATCTTCGATGTAGTCCCGGTAGTCGGGGCAGTCCATTGCACGCAATTCATCAATACACACGGCGTCTTCGCCAATTTCGATGTTCATCACGACAGATTTCATAACTCACTCCAACTTAGTGGGGGCATTGGCAATATGCCAGATCCCTGGATCCCTATCGACGCTTTGGGGGCGCGATAGGGCATGAAGCGGTTTTGACCGGACCGGGTATCGCAGGATCCGGGGCTGTGTTTAGACGAGAAGCAGGCCGAGGGCTAAAGCCGCACCTCTACGTCAAGAGCGTTGATCAAAGATCAAGACCGGAACCATCAGTACAACGTGGAGAAGGTCGATATTTGGAAGGGAAAGGAGTAGGCGACATGCGCTCTCTTTTGCCACGACTATGGTGCCATCTCTTGCTAGAGCGAGTGACAGGCGCGCAGCTGGCAAATACCGATTGACGATATGGAGTATCCGGGTAGAGGGTAGGCCCCCGAATGGGAGCCTACAGCCTGTTACAGCAACATTGGAGTCAGCCTGTCGGCTAGCTCCAAGGCCTCATTTAGGATCAAAATGAGCATGTAAATGCTATGCAACATTTTTTGATCTCCTTTTTTGGAGATCGGAAAACTCTGATTTAATTTACGCGATAAAAATGTTGACGTTGCCGTCAGTAGTCGCGCATCATCCTATTAGTAGGTGTGTCAATGAGGTTTCCGACCTGGTTGATATTCAACATAGTCGGCGGCTGGTATCCGCCGGCTATGTTCCCTCCATCTAGCGGTAACCCCAATATCATGGGGCCTGCTAGACTTCTTCGTACAAGTTATAGGTGGGTTAGTATTAAAGCAAGCGTTCCTCCTGGGGAAATGCTGTGGATAACCTGTGCGTTTTTTGAGCACAATGTGTATTAAAAAAGATTTCAAATCTCTAAGGCCCTGATAGCGTCTCGCGTCGGGGTTTTTCGTCTATGAAACGGCTCAAAAGGACAGAGCCGGTGGATATCGCTCAAAACCGCAAAGAGCAGATCTGGATGCGCCTTCTTTTGCCAGGAGGCACCCGTTCCAGTATCAGGTCGCTTGAGTTTGTTGAATCTTGAAGGCCTATTCCTTGGATGATTTCCGTCTCAAAGCTTGGTATGGGCAGAAATGGAATAAGGCGGCTGTTTGACGGGGCTAAACCCTTGGATGTGCAGCGCTAGGTTCGGGGTCGTTCCATCCTTGCAGCAATCAGGGAGGGGCCAGTTGGTGTTCTGGCACGGTCGGTATGACCCGTGGCGGTTCCGCTGCCAAGTGAGCGGGGCAATGGTGGTGCCTGGAGGGAGCTGTTTGGCCGGGGATGGCCAAACTAACAGCGGCCATGGATGGCTTGAGCGGTCCCGGAAGGCACCACCATTGCACCGCGTCTCCGATACGGAGCGCCGAACACCGGAAGAATCAGCGTCTCTGGGATCCTGCCGGGTGGCTAAAAGCCACCCTTTCGCGGGCAGGGCCCGCTCCCACAAGTCTGCCATCACCTGAGCGCTGCCCCGCTGCCCCGCCGTGGTGCCGCCGCTCTCCGCGCACCAATCGGTGGCATGCTTGATGCATAAGTCCGGTTATCTCCCCAATCAACCGGCGACCCTATGCTCAGTCTTGAAGAGGCCCGCGACCGTCTGCTTGCCGCCGTTCGCTCCGTGACGGAGCGCGAGACGGTGCCGCTGCGGGACGGGCTGGACCGGATTCTCGCTGAGGACCTGCTCGCCGCCCGCGCGGTGCCGCCGGCGGACAATTCCGCCATGGACGGCTACGCGCTGCGCTGCGCCGACTGGCCGGCGGAAGGCGGCCTGGCGCTGGCGGGCACCGCCACGGCGGGGGCGCCCTTCAAGGGGGCGCTGCCGGCGGGGCAGTGCGTGCGCATCATGACCGGTGCCCTGATACCCGACGGGTGCGACGCGGTGATCATGCAGGAGGAGTGTGACCTGAGCGGGCAGGGCTGCACCGCCAGGGTGCACCTCAGGCGTGCGCCGCGCCCCGGCGAGAACATCCGCCGCGCCGGTGAGGACATCGCCGTGGGGGACGGGCTGTTGGAGGCCGGGCGGCGGCTGCGGCCGGCGGATCTGGGGTTGCTGGCGTCGCTGGGGCTGAGCGCCGTCGAGGTGCTGCGCCGGCCCCGGGTGGCGTTGTTGTCCACCGGTTCGGAATTGCGCGAGCCCGGCGAACCGCTCGCCGAGGGCCAGATCTACGACAGTAACCGTTACCTGCTCACCGCCATGCTGCGCCGGCTGGATGTGGCGATCACCGACCTGGGGATTTGCGCGGATACGCCGGAGCGCTTGCAGGCCGTGCTGGAGAGCGCCGCGCGCGGTCATGATGTGGTGATCGCCAGCGGCGGCGTGTCGGTGGGCGAGGCGGATCACACCCGCCGGGTGCTGGACCGCATCGGCCGGGTGGACGCCTATAAGGTGGCCATGAAGCCGGGCAAGCCGTTCACTTTCGGGACCCTGGGCGAAGCGCTGTTCCTGGGCCTGCCGGGCAATCCGGTGTCGGCCACCGTGACCTTTCATCAGCTGGCGCTGCCGGCCCTGCGCCATCTGGCCGGCGAGCGCTCCGGGGAGTCGCCGTTGCTGGTGCCGGCGCGGGCCGCCGCGCCGTTGCGCAAGAAGCCCGGGCGCGCCGATTTTCAGCGCGCCGTGCTGTTCGCCGACGGCGACGGCCACCGGGTGGCGACCACCGGCTCGCAGGGGTCCGGGGTGTTGTCGTCGGTGACCCGGGCCAACGCCTTTATCCGCCTGGAGGCGGAGCGCGGCGATGTGGCCGCCGGCGATACCGTGTCCGTTCTGCCTTTCGACCGCTGGTTGATGTAGCCGTGAGTGAGCAGCCGCAACACACCCGCGTGATGCTGGTCGACGATACCCCGGCCCGGGCGGCGATGCTCGAGCAGGCGCTCACCGACTGCGGTTTCCAGGTGATCTGCCGCATGGCCAGCGCCCAGGGCCTGATGAAACAGGTGGCCGAGCATCAGCCGGACGTGGTGATCGTGGATATCGAGTCGCCGGACCGGGACATGCTCGAGCACATGACGGTGCTCAACCAGCATCTTCCCAAGCCGGTGATCATGTTCGCCGAGCAGGGCGACAGCAATACCATCGACCGCGCCATCCGGGCCGGGGTCAGCGCTTACGTGGTGGACGGCCTCAATCCGGAGCGGGTGCGTTCCATCGTCGACGTGGCGGTGGCCCGCTTCCGTGAATTCCAGGCGCTGCGCAACGAGCTGCAACAAACCCGCACCCGGCTCGCCGACCGGCAGGTGATCGACAAAGCCAAGGCGCTGCTGATCCAGCACCGCCAGATGGACGAGGACGAGGCCTACCACGCCATGCGCAAGCTGGCCATGGACCGCAGCCAGAAGCTGGTGGACGTGGCCAACGACATTGTGTCGGTGCTGGGGCTGCTGGCGCCGAAATCGCAGAGGACCCGTGATCAATGAAGACCGATCTCACCCTGGGCTATATGCCGCTCACCGACAGCCTGCCGCTGCTGGCCGCCGCTCAGCTGGGCTTTTTCCGGGATCAGGGCCTGGACGTGACCCTGCAGGAAGAGGTGTCCTGGGCCAATATCCGCGACAAGGTGATCGTCGGTCAGTTCGACGGCGCGCACATGCTGGCGCCCATGGTGATGGCCTCGACGCTGGGGCTGGGCGGCCTGAATAAACCCTTGATCGCGCCGTATTCGCTGAACCTGGGCGGCAACGGCATGACCTTGTCCGCGTCCCTGTACCGGGAGCTTGAGAGCACCACGCGCGGCCGCCCGGGCCCCGCCAGTCTGAAACAACTGATCGAGCAGCGGAAACTGGAAAAGCAGCCGCCGCTGGTTCTGGCGGTGGTGTTTCCGTATTCCAGCCACAATCTGTTGCTGCGCTACTGGCTGGCCAGCGCCGGCATCGACCCGGACCGTGACGTCACCACCGTGGTGCTGCCGCCGTCCCAGATGGTCGACCACCTGCGGCTCGGACATATCCACGGTTTCTTCGCCGGTGAACCCTGGAACGCGGTGGCCACGGCGGACGGTATCGGCTGCTGCGTGGCCACCGGCCGGGACATCTGGCAGAACGCACCCAACAAGGT
This sequence comes from Alloalcanivorax venustensis ISO4, assembly GCF_015356855.1. Lineage (GTDB taxonomy): Bacteria > Pseudomonadota > Gammaproteobacteria > Pseudomonadales > Alcanivoracaceae > Alloalcanivorax > Alloalcanivorax venustensis. Next base: position 134,531 of record NZ_ARXR01000006.1, on the reverse strand, counting down.
GCTGGGGGTGACCGAGGACTGGGCGCGGGCCAACCCGGACACCTTGGATGCGCTGTTGCGCGCTTTGTACCGCGCCGGCGCCTGGCTGGACGGTAACCGGGCGCAGGCGGTGTCGTTGTTGGCGGAATACCTGCCGGTGGACCGCCGAGCGCTGGCACCGGCGTTGCTGGGCCACACCGGTTACCGGCCGGACTCCGGCGACGCCCCGGAGCCGGACCTGCTGGTGTTTCATCGCTACCTGGCCAATTTCCCCTGGGTCTCCCACGGCTACTGGTTTCTCAACCAGATGGCCCGCTGGGGCTGGCTGCCCGGCGACCAGGATCTGTCCGCCGTGGCGGCGGCGTGCTACCGCCCGGATCTGTACCGCCGGGCGCTGGCCGACACCCCGTTGCCGGGCCAGGACTGGAAAGGCGAGGGCATCCACGCCGGCCCCTGGCGCCTGGAGACCAGCCAGGGGGAAATCGGCATGGGCGCGGACACCTTTATCGACGGTGAGGAGTGGCAGCTGCGTTCCATGAATTTTCTGCACCAATCCGCGCCATGATCCGTGCCTGATCACCGGATTGGCGCACGGCGCGGCGTCGCCGCCGCCGCCCGGGGCCCGCGATGGCGGCCTTTGAGCGCCGATGCCGATGTGGCATGGAAGTTGAATGTATAAGGTTGAGAGCAGGTGATAACAGGTCGGAAACCAATGGCGGTGCCGACCCTCCGGACAATATGCGACTGATCTGAGCGAAGGCGCTCACCACGGAAAGTGGTGGGCGCTTTTTTTTTGCGTCGCCGACCCCGAACGCCGTCGTTGATAGTAAAGGAGCAGCACCATGAACAACGCCGATTCGATCTCTCCCCGCCCGGGCCCCGGCGCTGCACGGCGGCTGGCCGTGCTGGCGGCCTTCGTGCTGACCGTGTTCGCGGGTGTCGCGAAGGCGGCGGACAAGCCGCTGGTGGACTGGCCGGAAAAGCCGGAGCTGACGTTCGGCTTTATCAAGCTTACCGATATGGCGCCGTTGGCGATCGCCTACGAAAAAGGCTACTTCGAGGACGAAGGGCTGTATGTGTCGCTGGAGGCCCAGGCCAACTGGAAGGTGCTGCTCGACGGCGTGGTCGACGGCCAGCTCGACGGCGCCCACATGCTGGCCGGTCAGCCGCTGGCCGCCACCATCGGCTTCGGCACCAAGGCGCACATCATCACCGCCTTCAGCATGGACCTGAACGGCAACGGCATCACCGTCGCCAATTCGGTATGGGAGGAGATGAAGAAAAACATCGAGCGCCGCGACGGCAAGCCGGTGCATCCGATCAGCGCCAGCGCCCTGAAACCGGTGGTGAAGGCGTACCGGGATCGCGGTGAGCGTTTCAAGATGGGCATGGTGTTCCCGGTCTCCACGCACAACTACGAACTGCGCTACTGGCTCGCCGCCGGCGGCATCCATCCCGGCTACTACGCGCCCCATAGAGGCGATACCTCCGGCCAGCTCCAGGCCGAAGCGCTGCTGTCGGTGACGCCGCCGCCACAGATGCCCGCCACCCTGGAGGCCGGCACCATCCACGGCTACTGCGTCGGCGAACCCTGGAACCAGCAGGCGGTGTTCAAAGGCGTGGGCGTGCCGGTGATCACCGATTACGAAATCTGGAAAAACAATCCGGAAAAAGTGTTCGGTGTCAGCGAAGCCTGGGCGGAGAAATACCCCAACACCCACGCCCGCGTGGTCAAGGCGTTGATCCGCGCGGCCAAGTGGCTGGACGAGAACGACAACGCCAACCGCCCCGAGGCGGTGAAGATTCTCGCCAAAAGCGAATACGTGGGCGCCGACGAAGCGGTCATCGCCAACTCCATGACCGGCACCTTCGAATACGAGAAGGGCGACGAAAGGCCGATCCCGGATTTCAACGTTTTCTTCCGCCACAACGCCACCTATCCCTACTACTCCGACGCCATCTGGTACCTCACCCAGATGCGCCGCTGGGGCCAGATCGCCGAGCAGAAGAGCGACGACTGGTACATGGAGACCGCCCGCGACGTGTACCGCCCGGATGTCTACGCACTGGCGGCCAGGGCGCTGATCCAGGAAGGAAAGATGAAAGCCTCGGACTTCCCGGACTTCGACAGCGAGGACGGCTTCAAGCCGCCGCAGTCCGAGTTCATCGACGGCGTGACCTACGACGGCCGCGAGCCCAACGCCTACCTGAAGCAGTTCGACATCGGCCTGAAAGGCGACCAGCGCCTTTAACGCACCGGTAAAAGAGAGTGATGAAATGATTTCGATCAGCCAGCAAACCTGGTTACAACCGTGGATCAAGCTAGCGCGCGGCGAACGGCCGTCGGAGCAGTTGCGCGCCCTGGCTAAAACCCTGCTGGTGCCGCTGGCCGGCATCGCCGCCTTCCTGCTGTTGTGGGCCGTGGCGGCGGGGCAGATCAATACCTCATTGGGTGCCTTCCCCGGGCCCCTGGACGTGTGGCAGCAGGGTGGGGCGCTGCTCGAGGAACACGCCGCGGAGCGCCGCGAAGAGGAGGCCTTCTATGAGCGTCAGCGTGAGCGCAACGCCCAGCGGCAGGCGGTGGATCCGTCCTATCAGCCGCGGATCTTTCCCTACACCGGCAGCGCCACCTTTATCGACCAGATCCTCACCAGCCTGATGACGGTGACGGCGGGCTTCGTGCTGGCGTCGCTGCTGGCGATTCCGCTGGGCATTCTGATCGGCCTCAGCCACACCCTGTACCGCGCCTTCAATCCGGTGATTCAACTGCTCAAGCCGGTGTCGCCGCTGGCCTGGTTGCCGCTGGTGACCATGGTGGTGAGCGCCGTCTATGTCAGCCAGGACCCGCTGGTCCCCAAGTCGTTCATTACCTCCATGGTCACCGTGATGCTGTGCTGCCTGTGGCCCACGGTGATCAACACCGCCGTGGGCGTGGCCGGCGTCGACAACGACCTCAACAACGTCAGCCGGGTGCTGCGGCTGGGCTGGCTCACCCATGTGCGCACCATCGTGTTGCCGTCGGCGATGCCGATGATGTTCGCCGGCCTGCGCACCTCCCTGGGGATCGCCTGGATGGTGCTGATCGCGGCGGAAATGCTGGCGCAGAGCCCGGGCCTGGGCAAGTTCGTCTGGGACCAGTTTCAGAACGGCAGCTCCGATTCGCTGAGCCGCATCATGGTGGCGGTGATCACCATCGGCGCCATCGGCTTTCTGCTCGACCGTCTGATGCTGGCCGTGCAGAGCCTGGTGTCCTGGGACAAATCCGCGGACCTGCGCTGAACGCGTTGCGGGCAGGTTTTAAGAGAGGAATTCTGTGATGAGCAATTATCTCGACATCTCCAAGATCAGCATCGATTTCCCGACCCCGGAAGGCCCGTTCCGGGCCCTGGATGAGCTGTCGCTGCGCATCAAAAAAGGCGAGTTCGTGTCGCTGATCGGCCACTCCGGCTGCGGCAAATCCACGGTGCTGAACATTCTCGCCGGTTTGCTTCAGGCCACCGAAGGCGGTGTCGCCCTCGACGGCAAGGAGGTCAACGAACCGGGCCCGGACCGGGCGGTGGTGTTCCAGAACCATTCGCTGCTGCCCTGGCTGACCGCCTTCGAGAACGTGCAGCTGGCGGTGCGTCAGGTGTTCCGCGACAGCATGAGCAAAGCGGAAATGCGCGACTGGATTCAGCAGAACCTGAAGCTGGTGCACATGGAGCACGCCATGCACAAACGCCCGGACGAACTGTCCGGTGGCATGAAGCAGCGTGTCGGTATCGCCCGCGCCCTGGCCATGCGCCCCAAGGTGCTGCTGATGGACGAGCCGTTCGGCGCCCTGGACGCACTCACCCGGGCGCACATGCAGGACTCGCTGATGGAGATTCAGCGTGATCTGAACAACACCGTGGTGATGATCACCCACGATGTGGACGAGGCGGTATTGCTGTCCGACCGCATCGTGATGATGACCAACGGCCCCGCCGCCACCATCGGCGAGGTGCTCAATATCGATCTGCCGCGCCCCCGCAACCGCGTCACGCTGGCCGAGAACAGCGACTACAACCACTTCCGTCAGCAGGTGCTCAGCTTCCTCTACGAGAAGCAGCGCAAGGTGGTGGAGATCCCCCGCGAACCGGCCGTCGACGAAGACGAGGCGGCGCCGGCACGGGGCAAGGTGGCCGGCCTGGTGGACCGGCTCGGCCGTCGGGCCTGAGGGGAGCCAGCGATGATTCGGGCCACCCGCATGAAACGCACCGAGGCACGGCGCCGGCTGGTGATCGTCGGCAACGGCATGGCCACGGAAAGCCTGATCAGCCGGTTGGGCACCGACCATGGCTGGTCGGTGCGTGTGCTTGGCGAGGAACCGGTGCGTCACTACAACCGCATCATGCTGTCGCCCTTGCTCGGCGAGGAGACCGACCTGGATGCCATCACGCCGCGTGATGACGCCTGGTACCGGGCGCGCCGGGTGACGGTGAGCCTGGGCAAACGGGTGGCGCGCCTCGACCGGCAGCGCCGCTGCCTGTACTGCGACGACGGTGAACGGGTCGACTACGACACCCTGGTGATCGCCACCGGCGCCCGTTCTTCCATGCCGCCGCTGCCCGGTGTCGCGGAGCTGGACGGTGTCAGCGGCTTCCGTTCCCTGCACGACGTGGAGCGTCTGCGCGGCTGGAGCCGGGCGCGCCCCGGCGTCCGCGCGGTGGTGGTCGGCGCCGGCCTGCTGGGCGTGGAAGCCGCCGTCGGCCTGCGCCGTCTGGGCGCCGACGTGACCCTGGTGCACCGCCGCCCGGTGTTGATGAACCGGCAGCTCGACGCCAGCGCGTCGTCCCTGTTGGAAGCGGCTCTGGCCGCCCGTGGTATCCGGGTGCGCACCGGCTGCGACCCCAAGCGTCTTCTCGGCGACACCTCGGTGAGCGCTGTCGAAGTGGAAGAGGGCGGGGCGCCGCGAACGCTGCCCGCCGATCTGGTGGTGTTCGCCACCGGCATCACCCCCAACCGGGAACTGGCGCAAGCCGCCGGCCTGGAGTGTGGCGCCGGCGTGCGCGTCGACAGCGCCCTGCGTACCTCCGACCCGCACGTGCATGCGCTGGGCGAATGCTGCGAATTCCAGGGCAACACCTACGGCCTGGTGGCGCCGGTGCAGGAACAGGCCAGCGTGCTGGCCCGGGTGCTCAAGGGCCAACGCGCCCGCTATCGCGATCCTTCCCTGGTTACCCGCCTCAAGGTCAGCGGCCTGGATATCCACAGCATGGGGCAGGTGGAGGCGGTGGCCGGCCAGCAGACCCTGTGGCTCAGCGACCCGCAAGCCGGGGTCTATAAAAAACTGATTATCGAAGACGGCCGCCTGCGCGGCGTGCTGCTGGTCGGCGATGTGCGCCACAGCCAGTGGTATTTCCAAACCCATCAAAGCGACCGCGACGTCAGTGCGTTGCGCGACGTGCTGCTCACGGACCCCAGCCGTGACGACGACGAATCAACCCCGGCCGATGTTTCGGTCGATGTGGCTTAACAGGAGGCAAGGCTATGACGGACGACAACACCGTACTTCCCACCTCGGGCAACCTGGTGATCATCGGCAACGGCATGGTCGGTCACCACCTGGTGAAGACCCTGGTCGAGCAGGGCGACGCCAGCCCCTGGACCATCCATGTGTTCGCCGGCGAGAACCGGCCCGCCTACGACCGGGTGCATCTGTCCGCGCTGTTCGACGACCAGACCCCGGAGGATCTCTGTCTGTCCCCGGCGCAGTGGTACCGGGACAACCGGGTGACGTTGCACCTGAACGACGAGGTGGTGGAGATCGACCGGGACCATAAAACCGTGATCACCGCCGGCGGTGTCCGGCAAGACTACGACGCCCTGGTGCTGGCCACCGGTTCCTATCCGTTCGTGCCGCCGATCCCCGGCCACGACCACGAGAACTGCCTGGTGTACCGCACCGTGGACGATCTGGATGCGATCAAACGCTGCGCCGGCAACGCCAAACGCGGCGTTGTGGTGGGCGGCGGCCTGCTCGGTCTGGAAGCCGCCAACGCCCTGCGGCTGCTGGGGCTGGAAACCCACGTGGTGGAATTCGCGCCGCAATTGATGCCGGTGCAACTGGACGAAACCGGCGGCGCCCTGTTGCGCAAGGAAGTGGAAGCGCTCGGCGTGCACATCCACACCGGCATGAAAACCGAGCTGATCGACGCCGGCGAACAGCACACCCTGCGCATGAACTTCGAAGGCCAGGCGCCGCTGGAAACCGACATGATCGTGTTCTCCGCCGGCATCCGCCCGCAGGACAGCCTGGGCCGCCAGAGCGGTCTGGAGCTGGGCGAGCGCGGCGGCATCGTGGTGGACAACCAGTGCCGCACCTCGGACCCGGCGATTTTCGCGATCGGTGAATGCGCGCTCTGGAACAACCAGATCTTCGGGCTGGTGGCGCCGGGCTACACCATGGCGCGCACCGTGGCCGCGGTGCTCAACAACCAAGCCGGCGATTTCACCGGCGCCGACATGAGCACCAAGCTGAAACTGATGGGCGTGGACGTGGGCTCGGTGGGCGATGCCCAGGCGCGCACCGCCGGCGCCCGCTGTTACCGTTTCCAGGACGAAGTGGCCGGCGTCTACCGCAAGCTGGTGGTCAGCGAAGACCAGAAGTACGTGCTCGGTGCCATGCTGGTGGGCGACTGCGACGCCTACGACACCCTGCTGCAGTACATGCTCAACGGCATTCCGCTGCCGGACAACCCGGCGTCGTTGATTCTGCCCGCCGGTGACGCGGCGCCGGCGCTGGGCGCCGACGCGCTGCCGGATGGCGCCACCATCTGCTCCTGCCACAACGTTTCCAAGGGCGCCATCAACGACGCGCTGGACGGCGGCTGCTGCTCGCTGGGTGATATCAAGGACGCGACCAAGGCGTCCACCGGCTGCGGCGGTTGCGCCGCGCTGTTGAAAAGCGTGGTCGACGCCGGGCTGGAAGCGCGCGGCGTGGAAGTGAACAACCACCTCTGCGAGCACTTTGAATATTCTCGCCAGGAGCTCTACCACCTGATTCTGGTGGGCGGCCTGAAGAGTTTCCGCGAAGTGCGCGACACCCACGGCAAAGGGCTCGGCTGCGACATCTGCAAGCCGGCGGTGGCCTCGATTCTCGCCAGCATCCATAACGACTACATCCTCGAACCCGAGCACGTGGGCCTGCAGGACACCAACGACGTGTTCCTCGCCAACATGCAGAAGGACGGCACCTACTCCGTGGTGCCGCGTGTGCCCGCCGGTGAAATCACCCCGGAAAAGCTGATGACCCTGGGCCGGGTGGCGAGCAAATACGATCTCTATACCAAGATCACCGGCGGCCAGCGCATCGATCTGTTCGGCGCCCGTCTGGAACAGCTGCCGCTGATCTGGGAAGAACTGATCGACGCCGGCTTCGAGACCGGCCACGCCTACGGCAAGTCGGTGCGCACGGTGAAATCCTGCGTCGGCTCCACCTGGTGCCGGTACGGCGTGCAGGACAGCGTCGGCATGGCGATCTTCCTGGAGCATCGCTACAAGGGCCTGCGCTCGCCGCACAAGCTCAAGTTCGCGGTGTCCGGCTGCACCCGCGAATGCGCCGAAGCGCAAAGCAAGGACATCGGCGTGATCGCCACCGAGAACGGCTGGAACCTGTATGTGTGCGGCAACGGCGGCATGCGGCCGCGCCACGCGGATCTGTTCGCCACCGATCTCTCGGATCAGCAACTGGTGCAACTGGTGGACCGGGTGCTGATGTTCTACGTGCGCACCGCCGACCGCCTGCAACGCACTTCGGTGTGGCTGGAAAACCTGGAAGGCGGTCTGGATTACCTGCGCCAGGTGGTGATCGACGACACCCTGGGCATCGCCGCCGAACTGGAAGCGCAGATGGAAGTGGTCCGCGAGCGCTATCAGTGCGAGTGGCGCACCACCATCGACGACCCGCAAAAGCTCAAGCGCTTTCGCAGCTTCGTCAATGCGGAGACGCCCGACCAGGACATCCGCTTCGTGCGCGAGCGGGGCCAGCCCCGGCCCGCCACCGAGGACGAGCGCAGCGATCTGATTGAAACCGTCAGCGTCTGAAACAACCGGCGAAGGGAAGGAGAGCAACCATGCAGTGGCAACATATTTGTACCCGGGAGGATCTGGTGGCCGGCAGCGGCGTGGCCGCGCTGATCAACGGCGAGCAGGTGGCGTTGTTCTACCTGCCGGATCAGTCGCCGCCGCTTTACGCGATCGGCAACCACGACCCGATCGGCGGCGCCAACGTGCTGTCGCGGGGCATCGTCGGCGACGTCAACGGCGAGCTGGTGGTGGCTTCGCCGCTGTATAAGCAGCACTTCAGCCTGCTCACCGGTGCCTGCCTGGAGCAGGACCACGTTTCGGTGCCGGTCTGGGAGGTGAAGCTGGACGGTGACAAGGTGCTGCTGCGGCCGCTGCCGGCGGCGCTAAACCGGACCGGTACCTGAGCCATGGCCGAGCGCATTCACACCACCGACACCACCTGCCCGTACTGCGGCGTGGGTTGCGGTGTGTCCGTGAACGGCGCCGGCGACAGCGTTACCGGAATGGCGAACCACCCGGCCAACCAGGGGCGTCTTTGCGTCAAGGGCGCGGCGCTCCACGAAACCCTCGACCATCACAACCGGCTGCTGTACCCGGAAGTGAACGGCGCGGTGGTGGACTGGGACAGTGCGCTGGATGAAGTGACGCGGCGGCTGCGCGACACGGTGGCGGAATACGGCCCCGACAGTGTGGCCTGCTACGGCTCCGGGCAACTGCTCACCGAGGACTATTACGTCGCCAATAAGCTGATGAAAGGGTTTGTCGGCAGCGCCCACATGGACACCAACAGCCGGCTCTGCATGGCGTCGGCGGTGGCCGGCTACAAGCGCGCTTTCGGCGGCGACAGCGTGCCCGGCTGCTATGAGGATCTGGACAGCGCCGAGCTGCTGGTGCTGGTGGGCTCCAACGCCGCCTGGACCCATCCGGTGCTGTACCAGCGCATGGTCGCCGCGAAAAAAGCGCGCCCGGACACCAGAGTGGTGGTGATCGATCCCCGCCGCACCGCCACCTGTGATCTGGCCGATCTGCATCTGCCGTTACGGCCCGGCGCCGATGGCCTGCTGTTCAACGGCCTGCTGGCCTGGCTGGGCCGGCACGGCCATCTGGACCGGGACTACATTCGCGAACACACCCGCGGCTTCGAGGACGCTTTGGCCCGGGCCGAGGCGGACAGCGGTTCGCTGGCGAGCCTGGCGCAACGCTGTGATCTGCCGGAAGAAGATATCGAGACGTTCTTTAACTGGTTCGCCGGGCGCCCGCGCACGGTGACGTTCTACTCCCAGGGCATCAACCAAAGCGCCACCGGCACCGACAAGTGCAACACCATTATCAACTGCCACCTGGCCACCGGCCGGGTGGGGAAAACCGGTGCTTCGCCGTTTTCCATCACCGGCCAGCCCAACGCCATGGGCGGCCGCGAAGTGGGCGGGCTGGCCAATCAGCTGGCCGCGCACATGGATTTCGCGCCGGAGGACGTGGACCGGGTAAAGCGCTTCTGGAACGCCGCCAACATGGTCAGCGAGCCCGGCCTCAAGGCGGTGGAGCTGTTCCAGGCGGTGGCCTCCGGGCGGATCAAATTTATCTGGATTCTTTCCACCAATCCGGTGGTCAGCCTGCCCGAGGCGGATCGGGTGCGCGACGCCCTGCGCCGCTGCCCCACCGTGGTGGTGTCGGAGTGCATGGCCGACACCGACACGGTGCGGCTCGCCGACATCAAACTGCCGGCGCGCACCTGGGGCGAGAAGAACGGCACGGTGACCAACTCCGAACGCTGCATTTCCCGCCAGCGGCCGTTCCTAGAAGCGCCCGGCGAGGCGCGCTCGGACTGGTGGGCGCTGGCCCAGGTGGGCCGGCGGCTCGGTTACGCCGAGGCGTTCGGCTGGCGGCATCCGGCCCAGGTGTTCGCCGAACACGCGGCCCTGTCCGGGTTCGAAAACGACGGTCGCCGGGCGTTCGATATCAGCGGGCTGGCGACGCTGGATCAGGCCGGCTACGACGCCATGGCGCCGGTGCGCTGGCCGGTGAACCGGCAATGGCCGCAAGGGCGCCGGCGGCTGTTCGGCGACGGCCGTTTCACCACCGACGACGGCCGCGCCCGCTTCGTGGCGGTCACCGCCAGGCTACCGGAAGGCCGGCCCGGTCCCGGTGAGATGATCATGAACACCGGCCGTATCCGCGACCAGTGGCACACCATGACGCGCACCGGTAAGGCGCGGCGGCTGCTTCAGCATATCGGTGAGCCCTTTGTCGCCCTGCACCCCGAGGACGCGCGCCGCCATCGTATCGGCGACGGCCAACTGGCCAACGTGGAAAACCGCCACGGCGCCATCGTGATGCGCGCGCGTGTCACTACCGACCAGCGTCCCGGCGAGCTGTTCGTGCCGATGCACTGGAGCAGCCCGTTCAGCGCCCGCGCGCGCATGGGCGCCCTGGTGCAGGCCACCACCGATCCGCTGTCCGGCCAGCCGGAATCAAAAGTGTCCCGCGTCCGCGTGGCGCCCTGCGCGGTGCGCTGGCAGGGCTTTTTGATCACCCGCGAGCGGCGCGGCGATCCGCGCTGTTTTTACTGGAGCTACAGCCCCTTGCCCCGGGGGCACCTGTTCGAACTGGCCGGCCGCGACGATCCGGACCGCGCCCGCCGGCGTCTGGCCGCCCTGATCAGCGGCCCCGGCGACGCCGACGACCTGCACTGGCTGGACATGCAGGACCCGTACATCGGCCATTTCCGCCAGGCGGCGGTACGCAATGGCCGGCTGATGGGCGCGTTGTTTATCCACCCGAAAGGCGATTTGCCCGGCCGCGACTGGCTGATCGAGATGCTGCAACGGGACGCGCTGGAAAACACGGAGCGGCGGGCGCTGCTCAGCGGCGAAGCGCCGGACGGCGCCGCCGAAAGCGGGCCGGTGGTGTGCGCCTGCTTCCAGGTCGGCGAGCCGGCCATTCGCGCGCGCATCGAAGCCGGCGACCGCAGCGTCGAGGCGTTGGGTAAGTCGCTCCGTTGCGGGACCAACTGCGGTTCCTGCATCCCCGAGTTGAAACACATTCTGGCCGGTTGACCGGGCCCCAAGGCAGGAGAGAAACCATGCTCACCGATCAGTTCAACCGACGCTTCACCTATTTGCGCCTCTCCATCACCGAGGTCTGCAACTACCGCTGCGAGTATTGCCTGCCGCGTGGCTATCAACGCGGCGACAACGTGCCGACGCCCCTCAGCCTGGAGGAGATCGGCACCCTGGTGCGCGCCTTCGCGCTCAGCGGCACCCGCAAGATTCGCATCACCGGCGGCGAGCCGACCCTGCGCAAGGACCTGCCGGAGATCATCGCACTGTGCAAACAGACGCCGGGGATCCGCGAGGTGGTGATGACCAGCAACGGCTACCGGCTGGCGCCAAAGCTGGCGACGCTGAAAAAAGCCGGCCTGGACCGCATCAACCTCAGCGTCGACAGCCTGACGCCGGCGGTGTTCGAAATGATCACCGGCCATGACCGGCTGCGCGATGTGCTCGACGCGGTGGATGAAGCCCTGGCACTGGGTATGCCGGTGAAACTCAACGCGGTGTTGATGCGCCACTACAACGGCGACGAGCTGGCGCGGTTCACCGACTACCTGCGCCGCCGTCCGGTGACCGCTCGCTTTATCGAACTGATGGAAACCGGCGACAACCGCGAGTTTTTCCGCCAGCAGCACCGCCCCGCCCACCTTCTCGAAAACTGGCTGGCCACGAACGGCTGGCGCCCCCGGGCCCGTGGCGAGGACGACGGCCCGGCGCGGGAATTCGACCACCCCGGCCATGCCGGCCGAGTGGGGCTGATCCGCCCCTATAAACAAGGCTTCTGCGACGACTGCAACCGGCTGCGCGTGTCGTCCCTGGGCGACCTGCAGCTGTGTCTGTTCTCCCAGGGTGGCATTTCGCTCCGCGACGCTCTGCGACACGACACCCCGGAACAGTTATCGCGGCGTTTGCACCGCCTGGTGCTGGGCAAGAAAGCCGGCCACGGGCTGCATCGGCATGACCCGGGCGCCACCCGCCACCTGGCCATGATCGGAGGCTGACATGCAGGACACTCCCGGTGTGATCGGCGTGGTACTGGCCGGCGGCGGCTCGCGACGCATGGGCCGTGACAAGGCGTTGCTGGAATGGCGCGGGCAGCCGCTGCTCGACCACCTGCGGGCGCGGCTCTGGGCGGCCGGTTGCCAGGCGGTGGTGACCAGCCGTGCCGCCCCCGGCTGCATCGCCGACCTTTATCCGGACCGTGGGCCGCTGGGCGGCATTCATGCGGTGCTGCGAAGCCGTCCGGCGGTCGATTACCTGGTGGTGCCGGTGGACATGCCGCTGCTGTCGGTGGCGTTGCTGCGCGGGCTGATCGCCGCCGGCCGCGATCACGGCCACTGCTATTACCGGCACTCGTTCTTGCCCTGCTACCTGAGCGGCGATCCGGCCCTGCCGGAGCGGCTGGCGCAACGGCTGCGGCGCGGTGATCTGGCGCTGGGCGGCTTTCTGCGCGCGCTCCGTGCCCGGGCACTGGACGGCGGTGACGCCGCCGCCTTTCTCAATACCAATACGCCGGAGGCCTGGCGCCGGGCGACCGCCCTGGACGCTGCCCCGCAAACCCTCTGCAAGGAGATCGGATCATGACCCTTTCCCCCGTGACCCGGGCCGCACCGCGTTGCGCCCGGCCGCTGGACATTGCCGTGCTGACCGTGTCGGACAGCCGCTCCCTGGCCGAGGACAGCTCCGGCGATCTGTTGCGTTCCCGGCTGCTTGAGCAGGGCCACCGCAACGCCGACCGGCGGCTGGTGGTGGATGACATCTACCTGATCCGCGCCGAGGTGTCCCGCTGGATCGCCGATCCCGCCGTGCAGGTGGTGCTGATCACCGGCGGCACCGGCTTCAGCGGTCGCGACAGCACCCCGGAGGCGGTCAGCGTGCTGTTCGACAAAACCGTGGACGGCTTCGGCGAGCTGTTCCGGGCGCTCTCCCTGGAGGAGATCGGCACCTCCACCCTGCAGTCCCGCTGCGTGGCCGGGCTGGCCAACGGCACCCTGGTGGTGTGCCTGCCGGGCAGCACCAACGCCTGTCGGCTGGCCTGGGACCGCATCCTGGTGGAGCAGCTGGACGCCGCCCACCGGCCGTGCAATTTCGTGTCGCATCTGAAGGGCGCGGACCGCGCCTGCGACAGCCGCGAAACCGACAACGGAGGGCCGGCCCATGTCGCTGACGCACACTGACCAGAACGGCCACGCGCACATGGTGGATGTGTCCGCCAAGACCGACAGCGCCCGGGTGGCCCGAGCCAGCGGCCGGGTGCGGGCGGCGCCGGCCACCCTGGCGCTGATCTGCGACAACGGTCTGAAAAAAGGCGATGTGCTGGCGGTGGCGCGTATCGCCGCGATCCAGGCGGCGAAGAAGTGCTGGGAGCTGATCCCGCTCTGCCACCAGATTCCGCTCAGCGGTGTCACGGTTGAGTTCGAGCTGGACCACGACAACGGCACCATCCATATCCAGGCCCAGTGCAAAACCACCGCGCCCACCGGGGTGGAGATGGAAGCGCTCACCGCCGTGTCGGTGGCGGGCCTGACGCTCTACGACATGTGCAAGGCGGTGGACCGGGGCATGTCGATCGACACGGTCCGCCTGGAGACCAAGAGCGGCGGCGCCGGCGGCGACTGGCACCGGGGGGCGCAGGCATGATCCGGATACGCTTTTTCGCCCGCCTGCGGGAAGCGCTGGACTGCGACTTCCTCGACCTGTGCCCGCCGTCGCCGCTGTCGGTGGCGGCGTTGCGCCGGCATCTGATTCACCAATACCCGCACTGGGCGGCGCACCTGGACGGCCGCTTGCTGAGCGCGGTGAATCAGGAAATGGCCAACGGCCAGACGCCGGTGCGCGACGGCGACGAAGTGGCGTTCTTTCCCCCGGTGACCGGAGGCTAGATGATCTCGGTGCAGCAAGACGACTTCGATGTGGGCGACCAGTACCGGCGGCTTTGCGAGCAGGCCGGGGAGGCCGGCGCGGTGGTGTTCTTCGTCGGCCGGGTGCGCGGCGGCGACGGCGCCGTGCAGGCGCTGGAGCTGGAGCATTACCCCGGCATGTGCGAGCGCCAGTTGCAGGGCTTCGTGGACGAGGCGCGGCGCCGCTGGGATTGCCGCGCGGTGCGTCTGCTGCACCGGGTCGGCCGGCTCGCCGCCGGCGAGCAGATCGTGTTCGTGGCGGTGGCCACCCGCCACCGCGCCGAAGCGTTTCAGGCGGCCCATTTCCTGATCGACCAGCTCAAAACCCGGGCGCCGTTCTGGAAAAAAGAGCATTGCCCCGACGGCGCCCGCTGGCTTGATGCCGCTGCCAACGACGTCCGCGCCGCCGGGCGCTGGTACGCTGACGCCGTGGCGCTGTGAGATGAGCCGCGCCGGGAAGCGAATCGGCCGGCAAGCAGTCGGGCTGCTAATGTTGGTGGCGTTCTGTCTCGCGCCCCCGGTTGAGGCGCGGGAAGAGGGCGAATTACGCATTGCCTGCGCCAGCAATTTCTATCCCACCCTGAAAAAGCTGGCCGTTCTGTTCAACGAAGATCATCCCCAGGTGGCGCTGGATTTGATCAGCGGCGCGTCCGGCCACCTTTACCAGCAGATTCGCCACGGCGCCCCATACCAGCTGTTCCTGTCCGCCGACAGCGCCTACCCGGCGGCGCTGCACCGGAACAACGGCAGTAGCGTGCCGCGCACCTACGCGCTGGGGCGGCTGGCGATCTGGGACCCACGTGGTCTGGGTTTGAACGGCGAGCGCCAATACACCCTGGCCATCGCCAACCCGGCCACCGCGCCCTACGGCCGCGCCGCCGAAGCGGCCATCGCCCGCTACCGCGATGCGCGGCCGGCGCCGCGCTGGCGAATCGTGGTCGCCGCCAATGTCAGCCAAGCCACCCAGTTGGTGGACGGCGGCAACGCCGACCTGGGGCTGGTGGCGCTGAGCCTGATTCAAGCGCGGCGGGGTGAATACCGTGTGCTGCCCGCCGACTGGCACCGGCCGCTGGTGCAGCAGGGCGTGGTGGTGAACCCCGGCGATCCGCTGGCCGAAGCCTTTATGGCGTTTCTGTTCTCCGAGCGGGCGGGCCGGCTGATTCGCGCCGCCGGCTACGCCTTACCAGGAGGCACCGATGCCCTGGCTCGCTAGCGGTGACGCCCAGGCCCTGTTGCTGACGGTCAAACTGGCCGCCACCACTACCGTTATTCTGGTGGCTGTGTGCCTGCCGCTGGCCTGGTTGCTGGTGCGCCGCGACTCGCGCGGGCGGAGCCTGATCCAATCCCTGGTGATGCTGCCGCTGGTGTTGCCGCCTACCGTGCTCGGCTACTACCTGCTGGTGGCGTTTTCCCCGGCGCATCCGCCCGGCTCCTTGCTGGCGCGCCTGTTCGACCAGCAACTGGCGTTCAGCTTTACCGGCATTCTGATCGGCTCTCTGATCTACAGCCTGCCGTTCGCGTTTCGTCCCCTGGAAGCGGCCTTGCAGCAAAGCGGCCCGGCCCTGGATGAAGCGGGCAGGGTGCTCGGCTTCCCGGGCTGGTACCGGTTTCTGTTTATCGTTATCCCCGGTATCCGGCCGGCGCTGGTGAGCGCCGCCTTGCTCTGCTTCGCCCACACCCTGGGTGAGTTCGGCGTGGTGCTGATGATCGGCGGCAATATTCCCGGCGAAACCCGGGTGCTGTCGGTGGCCTTGTTTGAGCATGTCGAGCAAATGAACTACCAGGCCGCCAACCGGCTGGCGCTGACCATGATGGCGATCGCCGTGGCCACGGTGTTGCTGTCGCAATGGAGCGGCCGCCGCCATGATCGATTTTGATGTCACCCTCGCGGCGCCGGTGGCCCTGCGCGCCCGGGTGCGGGCGCAAAGCGGATGGCTCGGCCTGCTGGGGCACTCCGGGGTGGGCAAGAGCACGCTGCTGCGGGCGCTGGCCGGCCTCAACCCGGCGGCTCACCGTTTGCGTGTCGAAGACCGGGCGGTGACGCCGGCGGCGCTGGCCCGCCGGGTGTCGCTGGTGTCGCAAACCCCGGCGCTGATTGATCACTGGACCGTGGCCCGGCACCTGCGGCGGGTGGCGCGCCACCATCAAACCGGTGACCTGACCGGCGAGCTGATCCGGGATCTCGACATCGACGGTTTGCGCCCTCTCTGTCCCCCGCAGTTAAGCGGCGGCCAGCGCCGCCGGGTGTCGCTGGCGCTGGCGTTACTGCGCCGGCCACGCCTGCTGCTGCTGGATGAGCCGTTTTCCGCGCTCGACGACGACAGCCGGCACCGCCTCTATCCCAAGCTGCAGGCCCTCACCCGGCGCCTGGGCTGCGACGTGGTGCTGGTAGCCCACCAGATCGAAGACATCGCCCGGCTCTGCGACCAGGTGGCGATCCTGGAACCCGGCGGCGTCTCTTATTGCGGTGCCTTGCTGCCGGGTTTGCGACGCTACCAGGGTCAGGCCTCGCCGTGCTCGGTGCTGTTGGGGGAGGCTCTCTCCGGGCAGGCGGAAGCCGGCCTGCTTCCGGTGGCCTTCGGCGCACGAACCCTGTGGGTGCGTACCCCGCGCCTGCCGCCGGCGGGCACGCCGGTGCGCCTGCTGCTGCACGCCGACGACGTGGCCCTGAGCGTCGCCGAGCTGGCCGGCGTGAGCCTGATGAACCAGCTGCCGGCGCGCATCACCGGTGTCACGGTGCAGGATTCCGGAGTGCTGGTGGAATCTCTGTGCGAGCGGCAGTCGATCCAGGCGCGGGTGACGGTGCGGAGTCAGGCGCGGCTCGGGTTGCATGAGGGTGGCCGGGTGGTTCTGCTGTTCAAGGCTTCGGCGGTGTCGTTGCTTACGGAGTTTTAGAGATTGGTGCTCAGTATCCGGGACCTGCTCCCACAAGACTTGCTCCCACAAACCCAGCTTCGTAGAAAGGTCCTGACGGTTCTTCTGACCCGTGGCGGTTCCGCTGCAGAGTGAGCGGGGCAATGGTGGTGCCTGGAGGGACCTATTTGGCCATGGATGGCCAAATGAGAGCGGCCATGGACGGCTTGAGCGATCCCGGAAGGCACCACCATTGCACCGCGTCTCCGATACGGAGCACCGAACACCTAAAGAGCCAACCTTTCTGAATGCCGCGGGCATAAAAAAGGCCGCCTGGGGGGAGGCGGCCTGGGGTTCCTTCAAATGCCTGAAGGAAGGGGGGATGCGCGTTGCGTGACGTCCTGGGGGAGACGTTGACCGTCCGTGGCCAGCAACGCGAATTCACTGTGCCACGATCCCGCGCCGCCGTGTGTAAAACAGCTTTAAATGTCCCTGCTTTCCCGCCTTCATCGTTTCACCTTGAGACCTGCTTCACAAAGCCTTCATGGGTGACGCCCGAGACTTGTACAACTATAACGGTTTGTACAGCTTCAAGCGCACCGGACGGAGGCAACCATGGGGCGGCATTCAGACAGCGACGATCAGCGGATTCCGGTGGGCATCAGTGCCTGCCTGATGGGCCGCGAGGTGCGCCACGACGGCGGCCATAAGCATTCCCGCTATTGCACCGGGGTGCTGGCGCGCTATTTCCGGTTCCGCTCCCTGTGTCCGGAGATGGGCGCCGGGCTGTCCACGCCGCGGCCGGCCATGCACTTGGTGGAGACCGACGACGGCGTGCGCCTCAAGGCGACCCGCGGCGACCGGGATTTTACTGCTCTGATGGACGGCTTCGTGACCGAGGCCGTGGAGCGGCTGGCGGATCTGCGCGGCTTCGTGCTGATGGCCAAGTCGCCGAGCTGCGGCATGGAGCGCATTCGCGTTTACCGCGAGGACGGCGAGGTGGCGCGGCGCGACGCCAGCGGCCTGTTCGCGGCGGCGTTGATGGACCGTTTTCCGCTGATGCCGGTGGAAGAGGAGGGCCGTCTTAACGATGACCGCCTGCGTGAGAACTTCGTCGAGCGTGTGTTCGTCTACGACGACTGGTGCCGGCTGACCGAGCGCGAGGGCGGCCTGACCGCCAAGGGCCTGATCGACTTCCACAGCCGCCATAAATTCCAGCTTCTGGCCCACTGCCAGGCCACCTATCGGCGCCTGGGGCCGCTGCTCGCCGACCTTAAGAAGCGACCGTTGGCGGACATCGCCGACGACTATATCCACGCCTTTATGCCGGCCATGGCCAAGCGCATCTCGCCGGGCGCCCACGTCAACACCATGCTGCATTTGATGGGCTTTCTGCGAGACGAGCTGGGCGAGCAGGACCGCGCCGCGATCCACGAACAGATCGACGCCTATCTGCGCGGCGAGGTGCCGCTGGTGGTGCCGATGACGATGCTGCGCGCCGCCCAGAGCAAGGTGGAGCAGCCCTACCTGGCCACCCAGCAGTACCTGCGCCCCTACCCGGACGCGCTGGGGCTGCGCAACCGGGTATGAGACAGCCATGAAAGCTTTCGACGACGGTTACAGCATTCAGGCGGTGAGCCGGCAAAGCGGTGTGCACCCGGTGACGCTGCGCGCCTGGGAGCGCCGCTACGGGCTGATCCGGCCGGCGCGCACCGAGCGCGGCCACCGCCGCTACAGCGACCAGGATCTGGCGGTGATCGAGCGGATTCTGTCCTGGCTGGATCGGGGGCTGCCGATCAGCCAGGTGCGCCCGGTACTGGAGCAGGATGGCGGCCCGGTGACCGAGGTGGCCGGCCCCTGGCGGGACGCCATGGAAGATGCACTGCTGGCCCTGGAGGCGCGCAACGTGCGTCGTCTCGAGCAGTTGTTCCAGCGGCTCACCGGCGACTATCCGCTGGGTCGGGTGGTCACGGGATTTTGCGACCCGTTGCGCGATCATCTGCGCGCGCTGCCGGGCCTCGGTGCGTCCCAGGCGCTGCTGGACAGCTTTCTGCGCCAGAAGCTGGCCGGCCGGCTTCTGGCCCGGGCGCCGGGTCGACGCGAGCGGGCCTGGCTGGTGATGGCGGTGGGCGATCCGCTGCCGGCGCTGATTCAGGCGGCGGTGGCGGACCGGCCGGTGTGGTGCCTGGAAACGCCGGTGGCCTGGCCGGCGCTGACCCCCTGGCTGGCGGAGCCGCGTCTGGCCGGCGTGGTGTGGATGCTCGGCGAGCGCCCGGCACGCCGGCAGATCGCTCAGCTGTGGCCGGAGCAACAGCCCGAAGGCGCCTTTCTTTGCGCGGGACCGGCCCTGGCCGGGGACCCGCCGACGCCGGCCTGGCTGCCGTGCGAGCCGGGCGACTACCAGGCGGTGGCGAAGCGAATGGACGACGCCGAATCAATCACTCAACAGCAAGGAGAACAGGGTGCGACTGGTCTGGTTTCGTAATGATCTGCGCTGTCACGGGCACACCCCGCTGACCCAGGCGCTGGCCGGCGGCGACGCGGTCACGGCACTGCACATTCTGTGCCCGGACCAGTGGGACGCCCACGGCGTGGCGCCGGCGCGCCGCTGGTTCGTGCTGCACAGCCTGCTGGAGCTGGGCGAGTCCCTGGCGGCGCGGGGCGTGGATCTGCATGTGCTCGACGGCGGCGATTTCGACGGCAGCGTTACCGCCCTGGAACACTTCGTGGCCGAGCAGGGCGTCACCGAGGTGTTCTGCAACCGGGAGTACCCGCTCAACGAACTGAACCGGGACCGGGCGGTGGCCCGCCGCCTGGAAGCGCAGGGCGTGCGCATCCACGGTTTCGACGACGGCGTGCTGGTGCCGCCGAGGGCGCTGCACACCGGCAAGGGCACGCCCTATACCGTCTTTACCGCCTATAAGAAGCGCTGGGACGTGTGGATGGACGACCTTCAGCCCGAGGCGGTGCCGGCGCCGGACTGGCCCGGCGGGCAGGGCCGCTTTGTCGGCCGTGATCGGGTGGAGCGGGCGCTGGAGACGCTGTCCGTGCCGGACTCGGTGACCGCCTTGTGGCACCCCGGCGAGGACGCCGCGCGCGGCCAGCTGAAGGATTTCGTCGAGCAGCATCTGGGCGACTACAAAGCGCGGCGGGACTTTCCCGCCGAGCCCGGCACCAGCGGCCTGTCCGCGGCGCTGTCGGCGGGCACGCTGGCGCCGCTGGACGCCTACCTCGCGGCGCGGCCGGCGCTGCAGGACGCCAAGGCCCGGGAGGGCGCGGCCACCTGGATCGGTGAGCTGGCCTGGCGGGATTTCTACCGGCAGATCATGCATCGCTTTCCGTCGCTGGCCACCGGCGCGCCGTTCCGGCCGGAGACCGCGCTGCTGCAATGGAGCGATAACGAAGAGCACTTCCAGGCCTGGTGCGAAGGCCGCACCGGCTACCCGCTGGTGGACGCCGCCATGCGCCAGCTGGTGCAGACCGGCTGGATGCACAACCGCCTGCGCATGCTCACCGCCATGTTCCTGACCAAGCATCTGTTTATCGACTGGCGCAAAGGGGAGCGCTTTTTCATGGCGCATCTGGTGGACGGTGACTTCGCCGCCAACAACGGCGGCTGGCAGTGGAGCGCCTCCACCGGCACCGACGCCGCGCCGTATTTCCGTGTATTCAGTCCGGTGCGCCAGAGCCACCGCTTCGATCCGCAGGGCCGCTTTATCGCCCGCTATGTGCCGGAGCTGGCCACCGCCGACGACAAGACCATCCATGAACCCTGGAAGCAGCCTTTGATGACCCCGGATTACCCCACCACGATCGTCGCCCACCAGGGCGTCAAGCAGCGGGTGGAGAGCGCCTTCCGCGCCGCCCGCGACGCCTGGAACCAGCAGAACGGAGACGCCTCTTGAGCCAGCGCATCGCCATTGTCGGCGGCGGCATCGCCGGCCTGACCGCCGCCTGGTATCTGAGCCGCGACCACCAGGTGACGCTGTTCGAAGCCGAGCCCCGCCTGGGCGGCCACACCTTCACCGTGGACGTGCAGCGCGAGCACGGCGACTACGCCGTGGACATGGGCTTTATCGTGTTCAACGACCGCACCTATCCGCGCTTCGAGGCGCTGCTGGCGGAGCTCGGCATCGGCCGCCAGCCCACCGCCATGGGCTTCGCGGTCACCGACGCGGAAACCGGCGTGGAATACTGCGGCGACGGCCTGGGCGGCTTTTTCGGGCGGCGCCGCAATCTGCTGGACCCCGGTCACTGGGCGTTGCTGCGCGATATTCTGCGCTTCAACCGGGAGGCGCCGGCGCTGCTGGACAGCGACGCCGGCGAGCAGCCCCTGGGCGCTTATCTGAACGAACAGGGCTATGGCGAGCGCTTCCGGCGGCATTATATTCTGCCCATGGGCGGCGCCATCTGGTCCTGCTCCCTGGCGCAGATGGAAGCGTTTCCGGCCAAGTTCTTCGTGCGGTTTTTTATCAACCACGGGTTGCTGGCGTTGCGGAACCGGCCCCAGTGGTACGTGGTGCCCGGCGGTTCCAGCCGCTATGTGGAAGCCCTGCGCGCCGCCTGCGGCGCCCGCTTCCACACCGCCACGCCGGTCACCGGTGTGCGCCGGGACAGCGAGGGCGTCACGGTGCAAGCCGGCGGCGACAGCCACCGTTTCGATCAGGTGGTGATGGCCTGCCACAGCGACCAGACCCTGGCGCTTTTGGACGACGCGGGCCCGCGTGAGCGGGACTGCCTGGCGGACCTGCGCTACCAGCCCAACGACGTGGTGCTGCACACCGACACCGCCATGCTGCCCAAGCGCCGCCGGGTGTGGTCGAGCTGGAACGCCCTGCTGGGGCGCACCGATGACGCGGAGCCGGTACAGGTGACCTACAACATGAACATTCTGCAGGGCTTTCAAGCGCCGGAGACCTTCTGCGTGACCCTCAATGCCGGTGACCGGATCCGCCCGGAAACGGTGATCCGCCGGGAGGTGTTCCACCACCCGCTGTTCACCACCGAGGGGCTGCTTGCCCGCGAACGCCTGCTGGCCGCCAACGGCGATAACCGCACCTGGTTCTGCGGCGCCTGGTGCCGCAACGGCTTCCACGAAGACGGCGTGGTGTCGGCGCTGGACGTGGTCGAAGGCATCGCCGCCCGCGGCCAGGGCGGCGGCCGGGGAGCGGCGCTGTGATTCCCCGCTTCGCGCTCGCCACCGGCCAGGTGTGGCATCAGCGCCATACCCCCATGCGGCACGCCTTCCGCTATCCGCTGTGGCTGGTGTGGTGCGATGTGGACGCGCCGGACCGGATGCTGGCCCGCCAGCGTTTGTGGGGCCGCCGCTGGCGTCCGGTGACGTTCCGCGACCGGGACTTCATCGACGCCGACCGCCGGCCGCTGGGCGACAAGGTGCGCGACCGGGCCGCCGAGGCCGGTCTGGACTGGCGCGCCGGCCGGGTGTTCATGCTCGGCCAGTGGCGCACCTTCGGCATGCTGTTCAACCCCCTGGTGCTGTACTTCCACTTTCCGGACGGCGCCGAACGGCCGGCGTCGATGCTGGCCGAGGTGCGCAACACCCCCTGGCATGAACGCCATATCTACGCCCTGACCCTGAGCCAGGGGCCGGGGCCGCAAACGGTGGCGCATGAAAAGACCTTCCATGTGTCGCCCTTCCTGCCGCTGGGGCTGCGCTATCACTGGCATCTTCACGCCTTATTTCCCGATCTGCGCCTAACGTTGGAGGACCGGGACGGCGACCAGCTGGTTTTCGCCGCCGGCCTGAAAATGCACATGGCGGAGGCCGACGCGCCCGCCATGGCGCGGGTGATACGCCGCTTCGGCGCGCAGAGCGTGAAAACAGTGGCGGGCATCTATTGGCAGGCCTGGAAGCTTTGGCGCAAGGGCGCCCGGTTCCACGCCCACCCGGGTAAAGATAAGCAAGGTAATGGGGAGAACACTCATGATGGACGGTGATAAGGCGCTGGTGGGTCAGCGCCCGTCCTGGGCGCAAAGTCTGGCCCGACGGCTGGTGCAGGGACACCTGGCGAAGATGCCCAAGGGCGGCGTGGTGTTGCATGAGCCCGACGGCGAGACCGTGTCCATTGGCGACACGGCGGCCGAAGGCGCCGCCGAGATCCGCATCCATGATTGGGACAGCTACCGGCAGATGATGACCGGGGGCGCCCTGGGCGCCGCCGAAGCCTATATGGACGGCGCCTGGGACAGCCCGGATCTGGTCGCGGTGGTGCGCTTCTTCGCCGCCAACGTGGACGCCATGCGGGCGCTGGAAGGCTCCGCCGCCTGGCTGGCGAAGCCGGCGCTCAAGGCCCTGCACGCCATGAACCGCAACTCCCTGAACGGATCGCGCCGCAACATCGCCGCCCACTACGACCTGGGTAATGATTTCTTTGCCCTGTTCCTGGACCGGCACATGATGTATTCCAGCGCCATCTATCCGAGTCCGGAAGCGGACCTGGAAACCGCCGCCACCCACAAGCTGGATCTGATCTGCCAGCGCCTGCGCCTGGCCCCGGGCATGGAAGTGCTGGAAATCGGCACCGGCTGGGGCGGTCTGGCGCTGCACGCCGCCCGCCACTACGGGGTGCGCGTGACCACCACCACCATCTCCCGGGAGCAGGCCCGTTTCGCCCGCGAACAGGTCCGCGAAGCCGGCCTGTCCGACCGTATCCAGGTGCTCGAGCAGGACTACCGGGAGCTGCAGGGCCGCTACGACCGCATCGTTTCCGTGGAAATGATCGAGGCGGTGGGCCACCAGTTCCTGGACGAGTACTTCCGGGTGCTCAACCAGCGCCTCAAGCCGGAAGGGCTGCTGCTGCTGCAGGCGATCACGGTGCCGGACCAGCGCTACGAATACGCCCGTGACAACGTGGACTTCATCAAGCGCTACATCTTCCTCGGCGGCTTTTTGCCGTCAGTGACGGTGATGTGCCAGGCGCTGCGCAAGAACACCAGGCTGATGCCGGTGGGGCTGGAAGACATCGGCGCCCATTACGGCAAAACCATCGAGGACTGGCGGGCCCGATTTATCAGCGCGCTGCCGCGCATCCGTGAACTGGGCTTCGACGAACGCTTCTGCAGAATGTGGGATTACTACCTGTGTTACTGCCAGGGCGCCTTCATGGAGCGGGCCATCAGCACCGTGCATCTGCTCGCCGCCGGCCCGGATTACCGGGGTGGCGAGGGCTTGAATCCGGGCGGCGCGGCGTCCATATAAGACGATGAGGCTGTCGCTTTTGGTCATGGTCAGCGTCCTGCTAAGACCAATATGGTATGATCCCGACACCGAGACCAAAGTGGTATCCTGGACAGCAGGTGCCTCAAGCGATTGATAGTCCCCTTACCCTGGGGTGGTGATGCCGTATGACAGCACAGGCCCAAGAGATCGTGCGCGCCCATTTGGCGGGCGCTAACGAGCAGACCGAACTCACCGACGATCAGCGTTCACTGTACCGTCAGCGCATTAAAGAACGGTTACAGGCCCGTGACGCCGTGATGGTGGCCCACTATTACACCGACCCCGAGATCCAGGCCCTGGCCGAGGAGACCGGCGGCTGCGTGGCCGATTCCCTGGAAATGGCGCGCTTCGGCCGCGACCACCCGGCCAGCACCCTGATCGTGGCCGGCGTGCGTTTCATGGGCGAGACCGCCAAGATCCTCAGCCCGGAAAAGCGGGTCTTCATGCCGACCCTGGAAGCCACCTGTTCCCTGGACATCGGCTGCCCGGAGGACGAATTCGCGGCGTTCTGCGACCAGCACCCGGACCGCACCGTGGTGGTGTACGCCAACACCTCGGCGGCGGTGAAGGCGCGCGCCGACTGGGTGGTGACGTCCTCCATCGCGGTGGAACTGATCGAATACCTGGATCAGCGCAACGAGAAAATTCTGTGGGCGCCGGACAAGCACCTGGGCAATTATGTGCGCAGTAAAACCGGTGCCGACGTGCTGTGCTGGGACGGTGCCTGCATCGTCCACGAAGAGTTCAAGGCCCAGGGTCTGGAAGATCTGAAGGCGGCTTATCCGGGCTCGGCGGTGCTGGTGCACCCGGAGTCCCCGTCGTCGGTGGTGGAAATGGCGGATGTGGTCGGCTCCACGTCGCAGCTGATCAAGGCCGCCCAGGAGATGGACAACCAGACCTTTATCGTCGCCACCGACAAGGGCATCTTCTACAAGATGCAGCAGCTGGCGCCGCACAAGACCTTCGTGGAAGCGCCCACCGCCGGCAGCGGCGCGGCGTGCCGCAGCTGCGCCCACTGCCCGTGGATGGCCATGAACGGCCTGGAAAACACCCTGGCGGTGCTGGAAGACGACAACGGCTGCGGCCAGGAAATCTTCGTCGATCCGACCCTGGCGGCCAAGGCCATGAAACCGCTGGACCGCATGCTCGAGTTCGGCGCCCGCCTTAAACCCTGATCCACCGGGGCGCCGTTCCGGGCGCCCCTAGAATTCCTCCGAGGACAGCCGCTCCATTTCGCTCATGCGTGCGTTCAGTTTGCTGCGCAGGGCGAACTGGCCGTCGGCCTCGTCCAGGGCGAAACGCATCTGCCGCAGGGCGGCCTGATCCTGACCGCGCAGAAACAGCACCTCCGCCCGGGCCCGGTGGGCGCGGGCGTTCTGGTCGCTGTTGCCCCAGGCGTCGGCGGCCAGCGACCACAGCATCGGGTCGTTGGGGCGCTGCAGCAGCAGCGGCTCCAGCAGCGGCGCCGCCTGTTCCGGCTTTTTGCTCAGCAGGTAGGCGCGGGCGGTCATCACCGAGGCGGCGTAGTCCTTGGGGTTGATGGTGAGCACCTCCTTGCCGCGCTCGATCACGTCGGCGTAGCGGCCCTGATCCATATCCACTTCCATCAGACCCAGCTGGAACCAGATCTGGTCCGGGTGCGCCTCCACCAGTTCGGTGAGCGCGCGGCGCGCCGCGTCGTAGCGGTCCTCTTTCAGGTCGGTGAGGGCGAGCCCGTAGCGCGCCGCCTGCTTCTGAACGCGGTCGTTGCTCTCCAGGCGCCGCCCGAAGTAATCCCGGGCCCGTTCCTGGCCGTCGAAGTAACGGGCCTGGATGCGCGCGCGCACCAGCTCGAAGGAGGCTGACGGATTGGCCGGCGGCGCGCTCAGCGAGCGCGCCCGGGCCCGGGAGTCGGCGACCCGCTCGGCGGTGAGCGGGTGGGTGAGCAGGAACTCCGGCGGGTCGCCGGAATAGCGCTGCTGTTCCAGCATGCGCTCGAAGAAGCGCGGCATGGCGCTGGGGTCCATGCTGGCGGCGGCGAGAATCTGCATGCCCACCCGGTCCGCTTCGTATTCGTTGTGGCGGGAGTAGGCCAGTTGCGCCTGGATCGACGCCGCCTGGGTGGCGGCGATGCCCGCCATGCCGGCGTCGCCGCTGCCGGCGATGGCCAGGGCGATGCTCGCCAGCATGGCGGCCAGCACCGCCGGGCCGCGCCGTTTCGAGTCCATGTAGCGGCGTGTGAAGTGGCGCTGGCTGACGTGGGCGATTTCATGGGCGACCACGCTGGCCACCTCGTCTTCGCTGGCGGCGTTCAGAAACAGGCCGGCGTTCAGGCCGATCACCCCGCCGGGCACGGCGAAGGCGTTGATGGCGGCGCTGTTGATCACCACGATCGCCAGGTCCGGTTCGTTCAGCTCGCTGAAGGACGCCAGCCGGTAGACCAGATGTTCCGCGTACTCCTGGACCAGCGGGTCCTCCATGATCGACGTCTGGCCCCGCAGATCGCGCAGCCAGCCGCGCCCGAGCCGGTACTCCTGCTCGGCGGAAATGATCGCCACGGTGGGGTCGCCCAGTTCCGGCAGATCCTGTTGTTGGGCCTGGCCCAGGCCCGCGCCCAGGCACAGCAAGGCCACAAGAGCGAAGCGCGCGGCAGCGATCAAAATGGACTCTCCTTAGCGATCCGCATTTTTCGTGTCACCATGATTCTGTCGCGACGAGGTGTCTCTGATAATGCCGTCATGTGCCCTATAATGACCGCCCCTGCGAACGGATCACACCATGGATATCAAATATCTGGATGCCCGCGGTCTGAATTGTCCGCTGCCGCTGCTCAAGACCCGGCAGGCGTTGCGCGCCCTGCGGGCCGGGGCCTTGCTGGAAGTGACGGCCACCGACGCCGGGTCGGCCCGGGACATCCCTGAATATCTTCGACAGTCTTCCCATGAGCTGGTTCGCCACGAGCAGGACGAGCGGGAATTCCGCTTTCTCATTCGTTGTGGCGACTAGGCCCGAGGTTCTCCGATGCTGAATGTGCTTAAAGGCTGGTTCAATGCCTGGTTCTCCGACGAGGAGGCGGTGTACCTGCTGTTTCTGTTGCTGGCGGGCTTCGCCGTGGTGCTGTTGTTCGGCGGCATTCTGGCGCCGGTGCTGGCGGCGCTGGTGGTGGCCTACCTGATGCAGGGGCTGGTCACCGCCCTGAACCGCTACCGGGTGCCGCCGGTGCTTTCCGTGAACCTGGTGTTTCTGGTGTTCCTGGCCGCCCTGGTGGCGGTGCTGGTGGTGCTGATGCCGCTGCTGTGGCGCCAGACCGTGCTGCTGGTGCGCGACCAGCTGCCGGATATTCTGCGCACCACCGAGACCTGGCTGCGCAGCCTGCCGGAGCGCTATCCGGAAATGATCTCCATGGAGCAGGTGAACACCCTGGTCACCATCGCCCAGCGGGAGCTGGCCCAGCTGGGTCAGTCGGTGCTCACCCTGTCGCTCTCCTCGATTCCCAACATGCTGGAAATCCTGGTGTTCCTGGTGCTGCTGCCGCTGCTGGTGTTCTTCTTCCTCAAGGACCGCGAGAAGCTGGTGGGCTGGGTGCTGGGCTTTCTGCCGGAGCGGCGGCGTATTCTCTCCCACGTCTGGCAGGAGATGGACCAGCAGATCGCCAACTATGTGCGCGGCAAGGCGGTGGAAATCCTGCTGGTGGGGTCGGTGACCTTCCTGGCGTTCCTGCTGCTGGGCCTGAACTACGCGGTGCTGCTGGCGGTGCTGGTGGGGCTGTCGGTGCTGATTCCCTATATCGGCGCCACCATCGTCACCGTGCCGGTGGCGGCGGTGGCCTACCTGCAGTTCGGCTGGGGCGGCGACTTCGCGCTGGTGATGGTGATCTACGGAGTGATTCAGTTCATCGACGGCAACATCCTGGTGCCGCTGCTGTTCTCCGAGGCGGTCAATCTGCACCCGGTGGCAATCATCACCGCGATTCTGTTCTTCGGCGGCGTGTGGGGCTTCTGGGGGATTTTCTTCGCGATTCCGCTGGCGACCTTGCTGAAGGCGGTGATCAATGCGTGGCCCAAGCGCAGTGATGCGTGGCGGTTGCCGGCGGGGGAAGTGGAGGGGAGTAAAGAGTAATAGAGAGGGCTCTGGGATCCTGCGGGGCAGCCTTTGCCGGCAAGCAAAGCTTGCCTTTCGCGGGCTGGGCCCGCTCCCACAAGGCCCGCTCCCGCGGGCCCGGTGGCACGGAAGTCAGAGGCCGTGGACGGCGTCGAGGACGTCCTCGGCGTGGCCTTTGACCTTGACCTTGCGCCAGATGTCACGCACCACGCCTTCTTCGTCGATCAGGAAGGTGCTGCGTTCGATGCCCTCGAATTCCTTGCCGTACATCTTCTTCAGCTTGATCACGTCGAACAGGCGGCAGACGGTTTCGTCCTCGTCGCTGATCAGTTCGAACGGGAACTCTTGCTTCGCCTTGAAGTTCTCGTGGCGGCGCAGGGAGTCCTTGGACACACCGAGGATCTCGCAGTTGGCTTCCTGGAAGTTGGGGTACAGGTCGCGGAAGTTCTGGCCTTCCGTGGTGCAGCCCGGAGTGCTGTCCTTGGGGTAGAAATAGAGCACCACTTTCTTGCCCTTCAGGGCCGACAGGGTGATGGTGGTGTCGCTGGTGGCCGGGGCGGTGAAGTCCGGCGCCGGCTGTCCTTCTTTGATTGTCATGGTTGTCTCCTGCTACTGCCTGATCGCGGCCTCGGGGCCGCCAGCGGCACAGCTTACCGGGCCGGGCAACGCTTGTCCGCCCTTCGGGCGGGGTTTACCATAGCGCTCCATTAATCAAGGCGTCGAAAGCGTTTAAGAGGAAGCGGCATGATTCGCGGCAGCATCGTGGCAATGGTAACCCCCATGCGCGAAGACGGATCGGTGGACTGGGAACGTCTGCGCGGTCTGGTCAACTGGCATGTGGAGCAGGGCACCCATGGAATCGTGGCGGTGGGCACCACCGGTGAATCCGCCACCCTGGGCTTCGAGGAACACGACAGTGTGGTCCGCGAGATCGTGGCGGTGGCCGACAAACGGATTCCGGTGATCGCCGGTACCGGCGCCAACAGCACCGAGGAAGCCATCCGCCTTACCCGTGACGCCAAGCGCGACGGCGCCGACGCCTGCCTGCTGGTGACGCCGTACTACAACAAGCCGCCCCAGGAAGGCCTCTATCAGCATTTCCTGGCCGTGGCCCGGGCGGTGGACATCCCGCAGATTCTCTACAACGTGCCCGGCCGCACCGCCTGCGACCTGCTGCCGGAAACCGTGGAGCGTCTTGCCAAGGTGCCGAACATCGTCGGCATCAAGGAAGCCACCGGCAACCTGGAGCGCGCGCGGGAAATCCGTGAGCGCTGCGGCGACGATTTTCTGATCTATTCCGGCGACGACGCCACCGCCCTGGAGCTGATTCTGGCCGGCGGCGACGGCGACATCTCGGTGACCGCCAATGTGGCGCCGGCGAAGATGGCCGCCATGTGTCAGGCGGCGGTGGACGGCGACGTGGACCGTGCCCGCGCCCTGAACGCGGAACTGGAACCCCTCCACCGTGATCTATTCCTGGAAGCCAACCCGATTCCGGTGAAATGGGCCCTGTACGAAATGGGTCTGATCGACAGCGGCATCCGTTTGCCGCTGGTTCATTTGTCGGAGGCCGCCCAGCCACGCTTGCGCGAAACGCTGCGTAGCTGCGGTCTCCTGGAGGGATAATGCATCGTAGTTTGATTGTTGCCGGCGCCGTGGCGCTGAGCGTGGCCGGTTGCGGCCTGATTCCGGATAACAGCCTGCGCTACCGCGAAGCGCAAGTGCTGGAGCCGATCACGGTACCCGGGGATATGGTGTTCATCGGCGCGGACCCGCTCTACGCGGTGCCGCAGATGGAGCGCCGCCTGCAGGGCAAGGGCGAGGGCGAGGACAAATTCGAAGCGCCCCGTCCGCCGCAACTGGTGGCGGCGCCCGGCGAAGCCGATGACGAGGAAGAGGAGACCCCGGCGGCGCCGGCCGACAACACCGGCCAGGCGGTGCTGGCGAAAGACGGCAGCGGCTACCCGATCATCATGATGCCCACCAGCTTCGCCTGGGCCTGGGAAAAGGTCAGCGAGGCGCTGACCCAGACCGATCTGCGCGTCACCGACCGCAACCGGGACCAGGGGGTGTTCTTCCTGACCGTGCCCGAGCGTTACCAGCTGCAGCCGCCCCAGGCGCGCCTCAAATTGAGCCACACCACCAATGGTATCCAGGTGGCGGTGCTCAACGAGGAAGGTACGGCGCTGGCCGGAAAGACCTCCGGCCTGGCTATCCTGGAAAGCATCCACGGCGAATTGTGAACCGGGCTCCGGCCGCCGGCCGGGCCGTTTAGGGGGAGAGCATTCTTGCGGCTGGCGTCCCTGGGCAGTGGCAGTAAAGGCAATGGCACCCTGGTGTGCGCCGGCGATCTGCTGGTGCTGGTGGATTGCGGTTTTTCCCTGCGTGAAACGGAACGCCGGCTGGCGGCGCTGGGGCTGAGCGCCACGGATCTGGCCGCGTTGCTGGTGACCCACGAGCACGGCGATCACGTGCGCGGCGCCGGCGCCCTGGCGCGCAAGTACAAGACCCCTCTTTACAGCACCTTCGGGACCGCTCGGGCGGTGACCGGCAAGGCCGCCGGTTTCCACGGCGCCGACTGGCGCGAAGTGCGCCCGGGCCGGACCTTCGAGCTGGCGGACATGACGGTGACGCCGGTGACCGTGCCCCATGACGCCCTGGAGCCCTGCCAGTACCGCTTCAGCTGGCGGCAACGGGAGCTGGGTGTGCTCACCGACCTGGGCTCGCTGACCCCCCATGTGGTGGACGCCTATCGCGAATGCGACGCCCTGGTGTTGGAGTGCAACCACGAGCCGGAGCTGCTCGCCGCGGGCCCCTATCCGGCGTCCCTGAAACGGCGGGGGGGGGGGGGCCCCTATCCGGCGTCCCTGAAACGGCGGGTGGGTGGTAATCTGGGCCACCTGAGCAATCAGCAGGCGGCGACGCTGCTGGGCCACTGCAACGTGGACCGGCTGCAGCACCTGGTGCTGTCGCACCTGAGTGAGCAGAACAATACGCCGGACCACGCCCTGGGCTGGATCCACCAGGCGGTGGAGGCGGGACGGGAGCGTATCCGCGTGGCCAGCCAGGAGCAGGGCTTCGGCTGGCTCGACATTCACTAAGACGCCCCGGCGGCGAGCGCGCGGGGTTCTCAAACTTAACGCAGGTAGGTCATGGAAAAGCGCGACGAACTCTACGCGGGTAAAGCCAAGTCCGTATTCACCACCGACGATCCGGAGCGGCTGGTGATCGTGTTCCGCAACGACACTTCCGCCTTCGACGGCAAGAAGAAAGAAGCGCTGGATCGCAAGGGCGCGGTGAACAACCAGTTCAACGCGGCGATCATGGAGATGCTCCACGAGGCAGGCATTCCCACCCACTTCGAAAAACTGCTCAGCGCCAACGAATCGCTGGTCAAGAAGCTGGACATGATTCCGGTGGAGTGCGTGGTGCGCAACATCGCCGCCGGCTCCATCGTGCGCCGCCTGGGCGTCGAGGAGGGCAAGGAGCTGAATCCGCCCACCTTCGAGCTGTTCCTCAAGGACGACGCCCTGGGCGATCCGATGATCAACGAATACCACGTGCGCAGCTTCGGCTGGGCCGAGCCCGAGCACATCGAAAAAATGAAAGAGCTGACCTTCAAGGTCAACGACGTGCTCAAGAAACGTTTCCTGAACGCCAACATGCTGCTGGTGGACTACAAACTGGAATTCGGCCTGTTCCACGGCGAGGTGGTGCTCGGTGACGAGTTCTCCCCGGACGGCTGCCGGCTGTGGGACAAGGACACCCGCGAGAAGATGGACAAGGACCGCTTCCGCCAGGACCTGGGCAACGTGATCGAGGCCTACGAGGAAGTAGGGCGCCGCCTGGGCATGACCTTCCAGCAATAACTCTGGAAATCAGGGCGGTTTACGGAGAGGCTGTGGTGATCCAGCAGCCCTTCGGAGGACCGCCATGTTCCGCATTCGCACCTACAACCAGATCGCCCTGCGCGGCCTGGAGCGTTTCCCCCGCGACCGTTTCGAGGTCGCCAGCGAATTGTCCGAACCGGACGCCCTGTTACTGCGCAGCCACCCCCTCGGTGGCGCCGACATCCCTCCGACGGTGAAAGCCGTGGCCCGCGCCGGCGCCGGCGTCAATAACATCGACGTGGCCCACTGCAGTGCGCGGGGCATTCCGGTGTTCAACACTCCCGGCGCCAACGCCAACGCGGTCAAGGAGCTGGTGGTGGCCGGCCTGCTGCTGGCCTCGCGCCACCTGCGCGAGGGGCTGGACTGGGTGGCCGGGCTGCGCGCGGACAGCGAAGCGGACCTGCACCGCCAGGTGGAAGAGGGCAAGAAGCACTTCCAGGGCCGCGAGTTGCGCGGCCGCACCCTGGGCGTGGTGGGGCTGGGCGCGATCGGTTCGCGGGTGGCGCACACCGCCCTGTCCCTGGACATGAACGTGATCGGCTATGACCCGGCGCTGAGCGTGGACGCCGCCTGGCGGCTGCCCAGCCAGGTGGCCCCCATGGCCAGCCTGGAAGCGCTGCTCGCGCGGGCGGATTACGTCACCCTGCATCTGCCGCTGCTGGACGCCACCCGGAATCTGATCGGCGCCGCCCAGCTGGCGCCCATGAAGGAAGACGCGGTGCTGCTCAACTTCGCCCGCCAGGGCATCGTCGACGACGCGGCGGTGGCCGAGGCGCTGCGCGCCGGCAAGCTGCGCGGCTTCGTCACCGATTTCCCCAGCCTGGCGCTGACCGGCGTTCCCGGCGTGCTGGCGCTGCCCCATTTGGGCGCCAGCACCGGCGAATCCGAGGAGAACTGCGCGGTGATGGCCGCCGAGGCGCTCACCGACTTCCTGGAAAACGGCAACATCCGCCACTCGGTGAACTTCCCCGACCTGATTCTGGAGCCGGGCCCGGGCGTGCGTCTGGCGGTGACCAACCGCAACATCCCCAAGATGCTCGGCCAGGTGCTGTCGGTGCTGGCGGACGCCGACATCAACGTGATCGACATGCTCAATAAAAGCCGCGACGAGCTGGCCTATAACCTGCTGGACCTGGAGGAAGAACCCACCGAGGCGGCGATGGCCAGAATCCGTGCCCTGGAAGGGGTGGTTAACGCCCGTCTGGTGCGTCCGTGAGCGGCGCACGGCCTGTCAGCGATTTCGCACCAAAACGGCGCCAGCAGCCTGTGACAGCGCCGTGAAAGGGCATTCCGTGGCTGGGAGTTTTGCACAGCGGACGGCGATTGCTCATTTCACTTTTAGCAAGCACCCGTAACCGCTTGATTTGTGAAGGAAAGGTTTGTAACTGATTGATTTTATTGAAATTAATAATATGGATATTTTTTCGTCATTTAGGGGTCATCGGCGTGATCATGGGCCCTGGGGACAGTTCCTGACAGACTATGCACAGAGTTATCCACAGAATCTGTGAGTAACTTTTTCGTGAGGATTTTCTTACACGCCGGTTCAGTTGGTCTGCAGGCCGATGGCGTTCATGAACAAGCGCATCAACCAGGCCACCCCACCCAGCGTCAGAACACTGGCCACCCAGATCAGCACCAACCAGCCCAGCCGCTTGCGCAACGGGGCGGTGGCGCCGTTGCGTTCCCGGGTTTCACGACCTTGCATGCGGACTCCTCAACGCGTCAGTGGTAGCCGTCGCCGGGGCGCACCTTGCCCCGGAACACGTAATAGGCGAAGGCGGTGTACATCAGAATGAAGGGGATGATCAGCAACGCGCCCACCAGGGCGAAGCCCAGGCTCTGGGGCGGGGCGGCCGCTTCCCAGATGGAAATGTCCGGCGGCAGGATGTTCGGCCAGCCGCTGATCGCCAGCCCGGCGTAGCCCAGGAACATCAGCAACAGCGCCAGCAGGAACGGCGCCACCGGCCGGCCCCGGGCCAGGGCCCGCTGCATCAGCAGGGCGGCGCCCACCACCAGCAGCGGCACCGGCGAGAACCAGACGATATTCGGAAAGCTGAACCAGCGTTCGGCGATCACCGGATCGCGCAGCGGCGTCCACAGGCTGATCACGGCGATGGCGGCGAGCAGAATCCACATCAGCGGCCGGGTCAGGTGGAACATGCGGAACTGCAGCTCGCCCTCGGTTTTCATGATCAGCCAGGTGCTGCCGAGCAGGGCGTAGGCGAACACCAGGGCGACGCCCGTGAACAGCGGGAAGGGCGCGATCCAGTCCAGCGGGCCGCCGGGGTAGGCGCCGTTCTCCACCGGCAGGCCGCTGACGTAGGCGCCCAGAACCACGCCCTGAAAAAAGGTGGCGGTGAAGGAGCCGCCGATAAAGGCCTTGTCCCAGATGTGGCGCTCGTGGTCGCGGGCCTTGAAGCGGAACTCGAACGCGATGCCGCGGAAGATCAGCCCCAGCAGCATGAAAATCAGCGGCAGATAGAGCGCCGTGAGCACCACCGAGTAGACCAGCGGGAAGGCGGCCAGCAGGCCCGCGCCGCCCAGCACCAGCCAGGTTTCGTTGCCGTCCCAGACCGGCGCCACGGTGTTCATCGCCACGTCGCGGTGGTGGCGGTCGGGAATAAAGGGATAAAGGATGCCGATGCCCAGGTCGAAGCCGTCCATCAGCACGTACATCATGACGCCGAAACCGATAATCAGCGCCCAGATAAGAGGCAGATCAATACCCATGGCTCAGCGCCCTCCGTCCGTGTCTTGATCGTCGTCCAGGTCTTCCTCCACCGCGGACAGGGGGCGCATGGCATGCCGTGGCCGCCCCGGCCCGCCGCTGGTTTCCCGGGTGCCTTCTTCCAGTTGCGGGCCCTTGCGCACCAGCCGCAGGGTGTACGCCACGCCGGCCCCGAACACGAACAGGTAGACCACCACGAACAGCGCCAGGGACACGCCCAGGGTGGTGGCGGAATGGGTGGAAACCGCGTCTTCGGTGCGCATCAGCCCGTATACCACCCAGGGCTGGCGGCCCACTTCGGTGGTGTACCAGCCGGCCAGGATGGCGATCAGCCCGGCGGGGCCCATCAGCAGCGCGAAGCGCAGGAACCAGCGGCTGTTGTAGAGCCGCCCCCGCCAGCGTTGCATCAGGCTCAGGCCGCCGAGCAGAATCATCAGCATCCCCAGGCCCACCATGATCCGGAACGACCAGAACACGATCGGCACATTGGGACGGTCCTCCGGGGCGAATTCCTTCAGCCCGGGAATGGTGCCGTCCCAGCTGTGGGTGAGGATCAGGCTGCCCAGGTGGGGCACCGACACCGCGAAACGGGTGCGCTCTTCCTCCATGTCCGGCCAGCCGAACAGGATCAGCGGCAGGCCCTCGCCGTCGGCGGCCTCCTCGCCGCCCCAGTGGCCCTCCATGGCGGCCACCTTGGCGGGCTGGTGCTCCAGGGTATTGAGCCCGTGGAAGTCGCCGATCACCGCCTGCACCGGCGCCACCAGCACCATCATCCACATCGCCATGGAGAACATCTTGCGCACCGCCGGGTTGTCGCGGCCGCGCAGCAGATGCCAGGCGGCGGAGGCGCCCACGAACAGCGCCGTGGCCAGGAACGCGGCCACCGACATATGGATCAGCCGGTAGGGGAAGGAGGGGTTGAAGATCACCGCCAGCCAGTCCACCGGCACCACCTGGCCGTTGATGATCTCGTGGCCCTGGGGCGTCTGCATCCAGCTGTTGGAGGCGAGGATCCAGAAGGTGGAAATCAGCGTGCCGATGGCCACCACCACGGTGGAAAAGAAGTGCAGCCCGGGGCCCACCCGGTTCCAGCCGAACAGCATCACGCCCAGGAAGCCGGCCTCCAGGAAGAAGGCGGTGAGCACTTCATAGGCCAGCAGCGGGCCGGTGATGCTGCCGGCGAATTCGGAGAAGAAGCTCCAGTTGGTGCCGAACTGGTACGCCATCACCAGGCCGGAGACCACCCCCATGCCGAAGTTAACGGCGAAGATCTTCACCCAGAAATGGTACAGGTCCCGGTACAGCGTGTTCTTGGTGTACAGCCAGAGCCCTTCCAGCACCGCCAGGTAGCTCGCCAGGCCAATGGTGATGGCGGGGAAGATGATATGAAACGAAATCGTGAACGCGAACTGGGCACGCGCCAGGTCCAGGGCCAGGGTTTCGGTCATGGTCGAAGCTCCTGAGTGATCCGGCGGCTCCGGGCGGGGCCGCTGTCATACCCGGTATGCTGCCCCATCAGGGGCATCCGCACCAAGTGACAAAAGGTCCTACCCCGGCCGGCTACAGCCGCAGCATCGGGAACGGCCGCCACGGCTGGGTGATCAGCTGCCGGGCGCTGAGGCCCAGCAGCAGGGCGTGGAAGCCGGCGTTGGGGAAACGCCGGTTGATCTCGCGCAGGCGCTCCCGGTTGACGCCGAAACGCAGCAGGCCCAGGGAAAGGTCGATCCAGTCCGCGCGCCGGAACGCCTCCACCAGGGTTTCGGCGGGGGCGTCGCTGCGGGTGAGTTTGTGGTGCTGGACGATCATGGCGTGGATTTCGTCGCTCCAGCTCTGCAGCCCGTGCTCGTCCAGATAGTGGCAGGCGAGCCGCGCCGAGGGCGGCAGGTAGTCGAAGGTGCCCGCCAGCCAGATGCCGGCGTCGTGGAAGAAGCCGGCCAGCTCCAGCTTGCGCAGATCGTCACCGGTGAGCGTGCGCTGCGCCGCCACCAGGTTGATCACCCGGTAAACGTGGTTCCGATAGGGCGTCTGGTCCCGCCCGAAGCGCTCCGCGTACTGGTCGAACAGGCCGTCCAGTTCCGCCAGTTCGGTGATTAGCCTTTTCATTACTGCCCTTGGCGTGGTGGCCGTCCGCAATCCCTCTGTGCCCTCAATTAACCAGACCGGGACAGGCTTGTCATGCCCGGGGTGGATTTTTTGCATTCGGCGCCGGCTTGGTGGTCCTGCCGGATTGTTTTATAGTCGGACAAAATGATTTCCATCGTCTTCCATTCGCCAGCGGACGCAGGCCAACGTGACCTTTAAAGCCCGGGAAAGCCTTTCCGAACAAATCGCCGGCCATCTGGCCGCGCAGATCATTCGTGGTGACATGCTGGCCGGCGACCGCATCCAGGAACTGCGCGTGGCCGGCGAGCTGGAAGTGAGCCGGGGGTCGGTGCGCGAGGCGTTGCTGATCCTGGAGCGGCGCCACCTGATCGACATCCTGCCGCGCCGCGGCGCGGTGGTGAAGGAGATGTCGGAGAGCCAGGTGCGCGGCCTCTATGAGCTGGTCCAGGTGCTGCTGGGTCTGGTGATCCGCAAGGCGATCAAGAATGTGCGCGAGGACGACCTGGACCCGATCATCGCCCTGATCCACGAGTTGCAGGTGGCGGCCTCCGACCGGGATCTGGAGCGCTTCTTCGACCTCAGCTTCCAGTTCCTGGAGCACGCCTATCCGTTCGCCCGCAACGGCTTCGTCGAGGACGTGCTCACCGACCTGCACCCGGCCCTGCAGCGCACCTATTTCATGGCGCTGCACCTGGATAACGACGAGATGAAAGAGTGCCTGTCGTTCTTCAAGGCGCTGGTGGAGACCATCTTCCGCCGCGACGTGCGCTCGGCCCTGGAGATCATCCGCGAATTCGCCGAGCACCAGTCCGAGCTGGTACAGGAATCCATTACCCGGGCCCGCCAGATCGAAGCGGCCTGGGGTGGCCGCCGTAAATAGCCCCCACAGGCCGATAAGGGCTTGCCAGCGGCGTCCTGGCTGCCTAGAATTGCGCCCCTCTGCAGAACCGTAGCTCAGTTGGTTAGAGCGCTGCCTTGACATGGCAGAGGTCGGCGGTTCGAATCCGCCCGGTTCTACCAGTTTCGAGCCGCTCTTGAATTCAGCGCTTGGCCACCCCAGGTTTACGCAGACCCGGGGGTCGCCTAGAATGACCTGCTATATTCAAGAGCCGCTGAGGTGATGGCGGCCTCGTTCGATTAACCAGTTGGAGGTTCACGATATTAAGCGTGGAGGCAAAGGCCGCGAGCAGCGAGCCAGAATTAATCAGCAAATCCAGGCGACTCAGGTTCGACTGATCGACGTCGATGGCGAGCAGGTAGGCATCGTTCCCTTAGAGGAGGCCATCGAGCAGGCCAGCGGCAAGCAACTGGATCTGGTGGAAATCTCCCCTGATGCGGAACCGCCTGTTTGCCGAATCATGGATTACGGCAAGCATCTGTTCGAACAAAAGCAGAAAGCCAAGGAGTCGCGCAAGAAGACGCGTCAGACTCAGCTTAAGGAAATCAAATTCCGTCCCGGCACCGACTCCGGCGACTATGAGGTGAAATTGCGTAACCTCAAGCGCTTCCTCGAGGCCGGCGACAAGACCAAGGTCACCGTGCGTTTCCGCGGTCGCGAAATGGCTCACCAGGAGCTGGGTCGCGAACTGCTGGAGCGGGTGGAGGCCGATCTCGCGGAACACGGTTCCGTCGAGCAACGCCCGAACATGGAAGGGCGCCAGATGATCATGGTGCTCAGCCCGGGCAGCAAGAAGAAAAAGTAACCGGAACCCCGGTTGCTTTTGTTTTATTCACACAACTTGAGACAGGTACCATGCCAAAGATCAAGACAAACCGCGGGGCCGCAAAGCGTTTTAAAAAAACCGCCTCCGGTTTCAAGCGTAAGCAGGCATTCAAAAACCACATCCTGACGAAGAAGTCCGCCAAGACGATTCGTCATCTGCGCCCCAAGACCCAGGTACACGAGTCCGATGTGCCCCTGGTCAAGCGCATGATGCCCTACAGCTAAATCACCGGTTTTTGGAGGTCTGAACAATGGCTCGAGTTAAGCGTGGTGTGCAGGCGCGTCGCCGGCACAAGAAAATTCTCAAGCAAGCAAAAGGTTATTACGGGGCGCGCAGCCGCGTCTTCCGCGTGGCGGTACAGGCGGTCACCAAGGCCGGCCAGTACGCTTACCGTGACCGCAAGGTCCGCAAGCGTCAGTTCCGTCGTCTGTGGATCGTGCGGATCAACGCCGCCGCCCGCGTCAACGGCATGTCCTACAGCCGTATGATCGACGGCCTCAAGAAGGCGTCCATCGAGATCGACCGTAAAGTGCTGGCGGACCTGGCGGTTCGCGATCAGGCAGCGTTTGGTGCTTTGGCCGAGAAAGCCAAAGCGAGTCTCGCCGCCTGAGCTGACTGTCGGTTAGCCTACACGACAGCACTCCGAAACGGGGGAAGAGCTCGCGCTCTTCCCCTTTTTTCGTTTGGAAGCCCCGACTGGGCCCTTTCGCGACGCTGTCGCCGGAGGCGACCCTTCGGGCCAGGGCCGTTTTGCTTCCGGCTCGGCGTTGCACCTTCTTGGCGGGCCTCCAGCCCGCCGGCGGCGGCGCGCCTTGATCCGAAAGCAAAACGACCCTGTCAGCGTCGCGAAAGGGCCCAGCCGGGGCTTCCGGAGCATCGAGGCAGAGAGATAACACGGGACAGGTAAATTATATGATGGAGAACCTGGAAAGCCTGGTGGAGGCGGCGCTGGCGGAAGTGGCCGGGGCCGGTGACGCGCGCGCGCTGGACGACGTGCGAGTGCGTTACCTGGGTAAGAAGGGGGAGATCAGCGCGCTGCTCAAGAGCCTGGGCGGGCTGAGCGCGGAAGAGCGGCCCAAGGCCGGCGCGCTGATCAACGAAGCCAAGCAGCGCGTTCAGGCGGCCATCGACGAGCGCCGCCAAACGCTCGAGGAAGCGGCCCTGAACGAACAGCTGAGCGCCGAGACCCTGGACGTGACCCTGCCCGGCCGGGGCGAACAGCCCGGGGCCCTGCACCCGGTCACGCGCATGCGCCGGCGCATGGAAGACTTCTTCCTGCGGCTGGGCTTCGACATCGCCGAAGGCCCGGAGGTAGAAGACGACTTCCACAACTTCGAGGCGCTCAACATTCCCGCCCACCACCCGGCCCGGGCCATGCACGACACCTTCTATTTCGGTGACGGCCGTCTGCTGCGCACCCACACCTCGCCGGTGCAGGTGCGCGTGATGCAGAAGGGCGAGCCGCCGTTCCGCATCATCGCCCCCGGGCGGGTGTACCGCTGCGATTCGGATCTCACCCACACGCCCATGTTCCACCAGGTGGAAGGGCTGCTGGTGGACGAGAACATCACCTTCGCGGACCTGAAAGGCACCGTGGCGGCGTTTCTCAAGTTCGTGTTCGAGGTGGACGACCTGCCGGTGCGCTTCCGGCCCAGCTACTTCCCGTTCACCGAGCCCAGCGCCGAGGTGGACGTGGGCTGCATGACCTGCGGCGGTGAGGGCTGCCGGGTGTGCTCGCACAGCGGCTGGCTGGAAATCATGGGTTGCGGCATGGTCCATCCCAAGGTGCTGGAGCACGGCGGCGTGGACGCCACCCGCTACAGCGGCTTCGCCTTCGGCATGGGCGTGGAGCGCCTCGCCATGCTGCGCTACGGCGTCAACGATCTGCGTCTGTTCTTCGAAAACGACGCGCGCTTTTTGTCGCAATTCGCCTAGGGGACTATAAAGAATGCGTTTCAATGAAGCCTGGTTGCGGGAATGGGTCAACCCGGACATCGATAGCGACACCCTGGCCCACCAACTGACCATGGCCGGCCTGGAAGTGGACGCCGTGGAGCCGGCGGCGCCGCCGTTCACCGGCGTGGTGGTGGGGCAAATCGTAAGCTGCCAGCCGCACCCGGACGCCGACAAGCTGCGCGTCTGTGAAGTCAGCGACGGCGAGAGCACCTTCCCGGTGGTGTGCGGCGCCCCCAGCGCCCGCGAAGGCCTGAAAGCGCCGTTCGCCCGGGTCGGCGCCGAACTGCCCGGCGACCTCAAGATCAAGAAAGCCAAGCTGCGCGGCGAGCCCTCCGAGGGCATGCTGTGCGGCGGCTCCGAGCTGGGTCTCGAAGACCGCATCGACGGCCTGCTGGAACTGCCGGAAGACGCCCCCGTGGGCACCGATATCCGCGACTACCTGTCGCTGAACGACACCGTCATCGAAGTGGACCTGACCCCCAACCGGGCCGACTGCCTGAGCCTGCGCGGCATCGCCCGGGAAGTGGGCGTGCTCAACCGCACCCCGCTCAACGAGCCCGCCATTGAGCCGGTGCCCGCCACCCTGGACGACC
This sequence comes from Alloalcanivorax venustensis ISO4, assembly GCF_015356855.1. Lineage (GTDB taxonomy): Bacteria > Pseudomonadota > Gammaproteobacteria > Pseudomonadales > Alcanivoracaceae > Alloalcanivorax > Alloalcanivorax venustensis. The sequence continues at coordinate 93,380 of NZ_ARXR01000006.1, read as the reverse complement.
GCTTCCCGGTGACCCTGGACGACAGCGACGGCTGCCCGCGCTACCTGGGCCGGGTGATTCGCGGTATCAACGCCGCCGCCGAGACGCCGCTGTGGATGGTGGAGCGCCTGCGCCGCGCCGGCGTGCGCGCCATCGACCCGATCGTCGACGTGACCAACTATGTGCTTTTGGAGCTGGGTCAGCCGCTGCACGCCTTCGACCTGGCCAAGCTGGCCGGCGGCATCCGCGTGCGCCGCGCCCAGGCCGGCGAGACCCTGCAAAGCCTGGACGACCAGACCCTGGAGCTGAACGACGACACCCTGCTGATCGCCGACGACAACGGCCCCCTGGCCCTGGCCGGCATCATGGGCGGCCGCCCCAGCGCGGTGTCCGAAGACACCCGCGATCTGTTCCTGGAGTGCGCCTTCTTCAGCCCGCTGGCCATCGCCGGCCGGGCGCGCCGCTACGGCCTGCACACCGACGCCTCGCACCGCTATGAGCGCGGCGTCGACCCGGCCCTGCAACAACGCGCCCTGGAGCGCGCCACCGCGCTGATCCTGGAGATCGCCGGCGGCGAAGCCGGCCCGCTGGACGAAACCCTGGCCGAGGACAAGCTGCCCGAGCCCGCCACCATCGAGCTGAGCGCCGAGCGCGTGGCCCGCCTGCTGGGCGCGCCCCTGGACGACGCCAACATCGTCGACATTCTCGAGCGCCTGGGCATGACGGTCACCGAAACCGGCGCCGGCCAGTGGTCGGTGCGCGCCCCCAGCTGGCGCTTCGACATGGCGATCCAGGAAGACCTGATCGAGGAACTGGCCCGCGTGCACGGCTACGAGAATCTGCCCAGCCGCGTGCCCGCCGGCACCCCCGCCGGCGACCCCGCCCCGGAGAAAGAGCTGCCGCTGCGCCGCCTGGGCGACACCCTGCGCGACCGCGGCTATATGGAAGCCATCACCTACAGCTTTGTGGCCCCGGAGCTGCAGGCCAAGGTGGACCCGGACCACGCGCCGCTGGCGCTGCTCAACCCGATCTCCGCCGACCTGGGCGTGATGCGCACCGGCCTGATGGCCGGCCTGCTGAGCGCCGCCGAGCGCAACGTCAACCGCCAGTGCAGCCGCCTGCGCCTGTTCGAGACCGGCCTGCGCTTCGTGCCCGGCCCGGACGGCCTGGCCCAGGAACCCATGGTCGCCGGCCTGCTCTACGGCAGCGCCCAGCCCGCCCACTGGGAGGGCAAGCCGCGCCCGGTGGACTTCTACGACCTGAAAGGGGACGTGGAAGCGCTGCTGGCCCTGTCACAACCGGACGCCTTCGCGTTCCGGCCGGGCAGCCACCCGGCGCTGCACCCCGGGCAGTGCGCCGAAGTCACCCGTGACGGCCACACCGTGGGCCACCTGGGCCGCCTGCACCCGCGCCTGGCCGCGCAGCTCGACCTGCCCAAGGGCCTGTACCTGTTCGAACTGGCCCTGGAGCCCCTGCGTCTGGGTCGCCTGCCGCACTTCGAGCCGGTCTCCGACCAGCCCCGCGTGCAGCGCGACCTGGCCTTCGTGGTCGACGCCGACGTGCCGGCCGGCGAGATGGTCGCCGCCGCCCACCAGGCCTGCGACGACCGCCTGCGTCAGGTGCATATTTTCGACCTCTACCAGGGCGACAACATCGAGGCCGGACGCAAAAGCCTGGCGCTGACCTTGACCTTCCAGGATCCTTCGCGCACTCTTAAGGACGCCCAGGTCAACGACCTGGTGGAAGCGGTAGTATCTCAGTTAAAACAACAGTTTAAGGCGACCCTCAGGGACTGAAGAAGGGCCTGGATTGAGGCATTTCCAATGGCGTTGACCAAAGCAGATATGGCCGACCGGCTGTTCGAGGAGCTCGGTCTCAACAAGCGCGAAGCCAAGGAACTGGTGGAGATGTTCTTCGAGCAGATTCGAGACTCACTGGCCGACAACCGGCCGGTGAAGCTCTCCGGATTCGGCAACTTCGACCTGCGTGACAAAAGCGAGCGCCCCGGCCGGAACCCGAAAACCGGGGAAGAGATCCCGATCTCCGCGCGCCGCGTGGTCACCTTCCGTCCCGGGCAAAAACTGAAACAGCGGGTGGAAGACTATGCTCGAACCCAGTCATAACGACGAACTGCCGGCGATCCCCGGCAAGCGCTACTTCACCATCGGTGAGGTCAGCGAGCTGTGCGACGTCAAACCGCACGTGCTGCGCTACTGGGAGCAGGAATTCCCCCAGCTCAAACCGGTAAAGCGGCGCGGCAACCGCCGTTACTACCAGCGCCAGGACGTGCTCACCATCCGCCAGATCCGCAGTCTGCTCTACGAGCAGGGCTTCACCATCGGCGGCGCCCGTCAGCAGCTGTCCGGCGACGCCAACGCCGAGCAGTCCACCCGCTACCACCAGATGATCAAGCAGATGATCGTCGAACTGGAAGACGTGCTGGACGTGCTCAACGCGGACCGCATCAACAGCGTGCGCCATCCCTGAACGCCGTCTGCTCAAAGCCTGAGCATCCGCGCCGACCGGCGCGGATTCCGGGTTCCATCCGACCGGGGAATCCGTTATGATTCCCGCCGCTTCGCCGCACTGAACCTTCCCCTGGCGGAGCAGCACAATTTCGGGGCGTAGCGCAGCCTGGTAGCGCACTTGCATGGGGTGCAAGGGGTCGAAGGTTCGAATCCTTCCGTCCCGACCAAATAAAACGAAGAGGGTCAGTGACTTACGAGCACTGGCCCTTTTTCGTTTCTGACGCTGTTGCAAAACATTTTCAATACTGTTGCAAAACTCAGCCCGTGATATTGCTCAAATCCAGGTCGGCCACGGCCTCGGTACACACCACCTCTTCGTGATCCGCCTCGTAGTTTTTCGTCATCTTCCGCGTGCTGTGCCCGGCCAGCTTTTGCCCATCCTTGCCCGCTTTCTTGTACAGGTGCAGGCTCAGGGCGCGCAGCTCATGGAAGCCCAGCTGTTACTCCAGTGATCAGTCGGGGTAGGGGTTGGCGGCGTCCCTGGCCGCCCTGAACGCCAGGGTCAGGTACCGGTTATCGACCTGGGCGCAGCTCCGGACTGGTTTACGCGCCAATCGGGCTTCTGGTGAATTAGGATCTGGGAGTGCACATGATGTCGGCGGAGGGCTACCATCTCTTTCAGTTGGGACGTTATGGGAAGACGAACCCAGGAGATGTTACAAATACTGTATGTAAACCACGCGCCACTTGCCGTATCTGTGGTGGATGCCAATCACAATTTTATCGGGCATTGTGTTAAGACAGTCGTCGTGGCGCTAGTCCTGTGGTTCAACAGGTGCGTCACTCGTACCCTCCCCCCTTTTTTTGTCATGGTTTGCTATGCGGCTTGGCACTTTCCGCCTGGCGAGCAGCGTTATATCGTAAGGAAGTGTAATCACGAACAGGGGACTTTTGTGCAAAAGTATGATTCGGATACAACGGTGAGAGAAATCAATGAGGCCGTTGATGCCACCATTCACTCTACCCAGTTCACTGCTGAGGGCCGGTGGGTGGTGGAGGTTGAGTTGCACGACAAAAATGGAAGGAAAATTGGAGGCACGCTTGAGCTGATGGATACATCTTTCGAGACCCTTGATGCGGCTAGGAACGCCGGAGAAGCTCAAGCTAAAGCCGTGGTTCAACGTTAGCTATTTTGGAATTCGCATGTGATGCGGCCCCCTCCAACCCTGATTTGGTGTGGAGCGGTCGGATAAAGCGTGCTTACCCTAAAAATACTCGGGGGCGTGATGTCTTACTGCTTTTGCGGATCTAATATCGACTGCTGGGTGGCCTGGCTTACAAACCCTGCAACTGTTGGTTGGGTGCAAGGGATTGGTGCGTTGGCGGCTGCTGTAGTGGCGGTGGTTGTGGCTAGCCATGCGGCACAGCGTGAATCGAAGGCTAAGCGCGATGCCATCCAGAGGAACACTGAGTCGATCATACAAGTGCAGAGGTACTGTACATCGGTTATTGAGGAAGTAATCAAAGAGGCTAAAAAGGGAGGTCCAATCGGGCTTGGAAAACTTATTGCCACCCTTCGCCAGATTCAGTTCACCCATCGTCAGGTTGAGTTCCTGATGACTCAACCGACTGCCCATAAAGAAGTCGTTTTGGCTCTTTCGGGATATATGCTCCCTAGTGAGCAAGTGTGCATCGTCATTGAGGACATTCTGGAGCAGGCCAAAGCGTCGCGCGGCACATTGAGTCCCCTGGGTCTACGACCGGCCATTCCTGACCAAACGTTAGCGGTTCTGGAAGATCAGGTTGCGGTTATGAGTGCTATTATCGAGGCGATGACGATATTCTCCGTGGAGCTACGCACCAGCCAGAAAGCAAAGTTTCCGGGCATTCAGATCTCGTCGAAGGATGAGGGGCCTGAAGAAAAGAAGCTTGGCGAGGATTGAAGCTGCCTAGGAGTGATTGCGATATTTCGTGGCTTACTTCGCTTTTCAAATCCTTGAAACCTGGTGACGGAATTCGGCATGCCTCCCTGACGCTGTAGAAGAGAATGGAGTAATGGAACTGTATTGGTGTGAAGGTGACTGGAATTGCTGGGCCACGTGGTTCTGGAGTCCAGCAACCGCAGCCTGGGTTCAAGCCATCGTCGCTGGTTTGGCCATTTGGTATGCAGGTAGCAGGAGCCGGAAGACCATGCAGGATGCCGTTGATCTGTATCGGCAGAAAATTCACATGGATCATTTGGAGTCTATTGCCAGGTTTAAATCCGCACTGAGTATGGCCCGGACCGATGTGGAGACTCTTGTGGGCATCGTGCAGGAGAAGGGCGAGGTTCACCCTATCTACCTTAAGGCTGTTCGGCAGGGTTTGATTCAGACACAGAGAGTTCTCGACACTTTAGTTTTCAAGGATCTGCCCAGTACGCAGCTCGTTAGAGATGTGCTTGCTGTATCTAGGGCGGTCCAGGCCACGTCGGAGATGCTTAAGGCAATTCTCGAAAACCCGGAAATTGCCAAGCTCGATGGCTTTATCGAGGTATACAACGATATCGAAGACTATGCGCCGAAACTTCAGAAGTTCCACGTCCTTTTTGGTAACGACAGAGAGCTTTCTTGGTCGGACGTCTTTCCCGACCACACAGGGTTTGGGCATGGTCGTCCAACCACATACCGACAGCATGTTCGGAAGACCAGCGCTCAGTGAAGTATCGGGGAGCTGATTATTCGTTAACAGATTCATATAGTTTTCCAAAGCTGCTGCAAGGTGTGCCGCAAGGGCAAGGCCTGCGGTAATTCCTGCATCAGCCGTAGCTACACCTGCACGAAGCCGCCGGGGTGTGCCTGCGACGGCTGATTGCCGGCAAACCTCGTCCGTTTCGCCGAGTAGCGGCGGCGCCGGCCCCGGGTAGAGTGGGGCTGGGATGTCGTGCCTGACCGTTTCCGTCAGGGCGCCGGTGTTTAAGGCCAGTGCCTCTCAAATCCGCTGGTTCTATGCTGGCCAGCCAACGTGCTACCGGGGTGAACCATGGACCTGAAAGTACCCGAGCAGGAGCGGCATTTCCGCGAGGAAGTGCGTGCGTTCCTGAATGAATCGCTGACTCCTGAGATTCTGGAGGCGGGGCGCAAGACCACCTCGGTGTTCGCGCCGGTGAAGGAGGTGATGGCCTGGCAGCGTCTTCTGCATGCAAAGGGCTGGGCGGCGCCGCACTGGCCGAAAGAGTATGGCGGCACAGGCTGGAGTGTCGGCCAGCGCGCGGTGTTCGCCGAGGAGCTGGTGCGCGCCGAGGCGCCGCCGCTGATTCCCATGGGCTTGCAGATGTGCGGGCCCTGTCTGATCGGCTTCGGCACCGAGGAGCAGAAGGCGCATTATTTGCCGCGCATTCTTTCCGGCGAGGATATCTGGTGCCAGGGCTATTCCGAGCCCGGCGCCGGTTCCGATCTGGCGTCGCTGAAGACGTTCGCGGAGAGCGACGGCGACGACTATGTGATCAACGGCACCAAGATCTGGACCACCTACGCCCACCACGCCAACCGCATGTTCCTGTTGGTGCGCACCCGCCGCGACGGCAAGCCTCAGGCGGGCATTACCTTCCTGTTGCTGGATATGAACACGCCGGGGATCACCGTGGACCCGATTGTCGGCCTCGATGAAGTGCCGGAGCAGTGCCAGGTGTTCTTCGACAATGTGCGGGTGCCCAAGCGCAACCGGGTGGGCGAGGAGAACGACGGCTGGACGGTGGCCAAGTACCTGCTCACCTTCGAGCGCGGCGGCCAGGACTACGCGCCGGCGCTGGGCGTGCAGTTGCAGCGGCTGAAGCAGATCGCCGCGCGGCAGACCACCGCCGGCGGCGGCAGCTTGCGCGAGGATCCGGTGTGGGCGCACAAGGTGGCCGCCTGCGAAAGCGAGGTGCTGGCGCTGTCCTTTACGGAAAAGCGCATCAAGTCGGCACTGTCCGCGGGCAAGGACCCGGGCGCGCTGTCGTCGATGACCAAGATCCTCGGCACCGAGCTGCAGCAGCGGGTCACCGAGCTGGGTATCGAGACGCTGGGCAGCCAGGCGCTGGTCTGGCAGCCGCAGGCGCTGGTGCCCGGCGGTGACGAGGCGCCGCTGGGCCCGGAGTACGCGCTCACCGCCATGGCGTCCTATCTGAACGCGCGGGCCTGTTCCATTTACGGCGGGTCCAACGAGGTGCAGCGGGGCATTATCGCCAAGGCGGTACTGGGCCTGTGACGGCGACGGAAGGAGAACGAGGATGAATTTTTCGCTGAGCGATGAGCAGCAAATGCTGGCCGACAGCGCGCGCCGTTTTGTGCAGGGCGGCTACCAGCCGGAAGCCCTGTGGCGTCAGTTCGCTGAACTGGGATGGCTGGCGCTGCCGTTCGATGAGGACGACGGCGGCCTGGGCGCCGGCCTGGTGGAAACCATGGTGCTGCTGGAAGAACTGGGTCGCGGCGGGGTGACCACGCCTTACCTGGCCACGGTGGTGTTGGGCGGCGGCATCCTGCGCCGCGCCGACGCGGCCTGCCGTGCCCGCTATCTGCCGGACCTGATGGCGGGCGACTTGCAGCTGGCGTTGGCGGTGGACGAACAGGAGCGTGTGTTCGCGCCGGAAAACACCGCGCTGCAAGCCTGCGAGGAGGGCGGCGGCTTCGTTTTGAACGGTCGCAAGACCGTGGTGCTTAACGGCGATCAGGCGGACCGTATTCTGGTACTGGCACGCACCGGCGGCGAGCCCGGCGATCAGCGCGGCCTGTCGTTGTTCCTGCTCGACCCGGGCAGCCCGGGCGTGACGCTGACGCCGCACCGTCTGGTGGACGGCCACCGGGCGGCCCGGCTGCAGCTCGATGGGGTCCGGTTGTCCGCCGACGCATTGATCTTCGAGAAAGACGCCGCCTTCGAACCGGTCCGCCAAGTACTGGACGAAGCCATTCTCGCCCTGGGGGCGGAAGCCGTGGGCGCGCTCTCCGTGCTGCTGGACGACACCGTGGAATACAGCAAAACCCGCAAGCAGTTCGGCGTGCCGATCGGCAGCTTCCAGGTGCTGCAGCACCGCATGGCGGACATGTTCATGGCCCTGGAGCAGACCCGCTCGCTGCTGTTGGCCGCCACCCTGAAGACGCTGGAAGGCCACGACGACGCCCGCCAGGCGGTGCACGCGCTGAAGGCCCGCATCGGTGGCGCCGGCCGGCATATCGCCCAGGAAGCGGTGCAGCTGCACGGCGGCATGGGCATGACCGACGAGCTGGCGGTGGGGCGTTACTTTAAGCGCATCACCGCCATGGACGGCCTGTTCGGTGGCGCCGACCAGCATCTGGCCGCGTTCGCCCGCGGTTGAGTCGCAAAGGCCTGTATTTCCGAGCGTGAAACCGCCATCCTTTCCCTTTACTGCTGACCAGGGAAAAAGGTCGAATTGTTGATGGCGAAACGGTTTCCCGGCAAGCGGCTGATCTGGCTGCTGCCGCTTGTGATCGCGGCGGGCCTGTTGCTGGCCGTGCTGGTCGCCGCCCTGGCGATACGGTTGGCCGGCTGGCACTGGCAGGGCCCGGGCTGGCGCGACGGCCTGACCCTGGACGCGGTCTGGCAAGAAACAGACGGTTGCCGGCCCTTGGAAGCCCGCGGCGTGCGCTTGTCGGCGCTGCGCCCGCTCACCCTGGGCATCGACACCCTGGGCATTCACGCCTGCCCCGACGACGCCGATACGGCGCCGGACGGCCTCACCGACATCCCTTCCTTACCGGCCCTGGAGGTCACCGTGTGGGCGGTGCAGTACCGCGATCTGCCACCGGTGATGGTCAACCTGTCTCAGCGCGACGGCGCCTGGCGGGCGCGGGCCGAGTTCCGCGACAGCCGGCTCAGTGCCGAGTACCGCCGCAGCAGCGGCCGCTGGCGGGTGGACGGCACCCTGCAAGGCGGCCATCTGGACCAGCGCCTGGCCGGCGAGGTGCGGGTGCAGGGCGACGGCCTGTGGTGGCCCGGGGACTGGACCGACCCGGAACACTTCACTGGCGAGCTGGTGCTGCTGGGCCGGGACCTGGGTCTGGAAACCCCCGGGCCGCGCGGCAACGTCACCGTGCGCGGCCAATGGCAGGGCGACGCCTGGCGGCTGCGCGCCGGCCTGGACGAGCCGCTGGCGGTGGGCGCCGGCTGGGTGGTGAGCCCCGGCGAGGACCTGCAGGCCCGTGGCGAAGGCGCGGCGCTGGTGCGGGCGGACGGCCGCTTGGTGGCCAACGGCCCCCAGGGGCGGGCGGCTCTGTCGTTGAGCAGCGACGCGGCGCGGCTGGGCGAAGGGCAGGGCAGCCTGTCGCTCAGCGAGGGGCTTGATGGCGAGGTGGCGTTCCGCTGGCGGGACGGTGAGGTTACGGTGTCGCCGTTCCAGGTCAGCGGGCTGGCCGAGGACCTGACGGTGCGCCTGCGCGAGCCGGTCACCGCGCCGCTGGCGATGCAGGGCCAGGCCAGCCTGCCGCTGTCGCTGGTCTGGCGGGAGCTCACTCTGGAAACCACGGAAAGCGGCCTGGCCTGGCGGCCCAATGATCTGCAGTGGCGCGGCGCCGTCACCGTGGACGGGCGCTGGCAGGGCTACCGGGTCAGCGGCGGCTGGACCGGCGACGCCGGCCCCACCGGGGTGCGCGGCGAGCCGGCCCGGCTGCGCCTCCAATCCACCGATCTGGACGTGACGGCGCGCTTGCCGGTGGACGGCCTGCGCCCGCCACAGTGGCCGTTCCAGGCCAGCGTGGAGGGCCGCTACCAGAGCGTGCCGTTCCGGGGCCAGCTGAGCGGCGCGCTCGACGAGGGCGTCTGGGCGGGCCGGATCCAGGCCAGCGGCGAACACTTCTACAGCCTGGTGCCGACGCTCGGTCAGGGCGGGCCGGTCACCGCCGAGGGCCGCTGGCGCTGGGGTGACAGCCTGAGCCTGCTGGCCGGTAGTCGGCTGTCCGTGGGCGGTACGGTGAGCGGTACGCGCCTGGTCAAACCGCTTACCCTGCGCGTCAGCGAGCCGCTGGTGATCGGCGAGGGCGGGCCCACCGGCGCCCTGGAAGTGCGCGCCGAAGGCCTGGTGGCGGAGCGCTGGACCCTGCCGCCGGTGACCGGCAGTGCCCGGCTCAACGGCGCCGCCTTCCAGGCGGACCTCTCGGTGGACCAGTGGGGCACCCGGCTGTCCATGCGCGGCCGCCAGGGCGGCACCGGGCTGAGCGGCACGCTGCAGGGCCGCTCGCCGCTGGTGCCGGCGATGAGCCGCGGGCTGCCACTGACCACCCGCGCCGGCGACCTGGTGATGGACGGTCGCTGGCAGTGGCGCGACGCCTTCCAGGTCGACGGCACCCTGCGCGGCGAAGGGCTGTCACTGGATTGGGGCAGCATCCAGGCGCGTGGCCTGGACGCGGATCTGGCGCTGGACTGGCGCCAGGGGCAGGCGCCGAACATCCGCAGCCGCGCGCCGCTGACCCTGGCCAACCTGGACGTGGGCGTGCCGGTTACCGAGGTGCGCATGGGCGTGGACACCGATCTGGATCAGTGGCGTTTTGAAAAGATCAGCGCGCAACTGCTGGGCGGTGAAGTGCGCGCGCCCCGTTTGCGGTGGCCGTCGTCGGAGTGGCAGCCGGTGGTACTGACCGGCATCGAGCTGAATCAGTTGGCGGCGTTGCAGAACGAGGCGGTGGTCAGTCTTACCGGCGAGGTGGGTGGCTACATTCCGCTGCGCCTGGCCGCCGACAGCGTGGCGGTGCGCGACGGCCGGCTGGCCAACGAGACACCGCTGTCGCTGGCGTTGTTGCCGGCGGCGGGCACCCAGGCGATGGCGGAATCCAACCGGGCGGTATCGATCGCTCTGGAGGCGCTCAACCCGCTGCGCGTGGAGCGTTTCAGCGCGGAAGTGGATATGGCCGACGACGGCTGGCTGGACGCCGCCGTGCACATTCGCGGCACCAATCCGCAACGAAACGGGCTGCCGGTGGTCTTTAATTACACCCACAAGGAAAATGTGCTAGAGCTATTACGCAGTTTACGCATCGGTGAACGAATCACCGACAGAGTGATGACGGAGACCAGACCATGACAGACCGGATCAACGGACACCGGAGCGCGGGCCTGCTGGCCCTGGCGCTGATGGTGCCTCTGGCCGTTGCCTGCACGCCGCGGGTGGCGCTGGAAGCCCCCAAGGAGCCGATCACGATCAACCTCAACGTTAAGATCGATCATGAAATCCGTCTTAAGGTCGAGAAGGATATTGACGACCTGTTCAGTGAAGACAGCGAGTTGTTCTAGGGTAGGGATCAGGAGATAAACATGACATTCATTCGACACCTGCTGTTCGCGGTCACCCTGGTTTTCGCCGGCGCGGCGTTTGCCCTGGACCTGGACAGCGCGAAAAGCCAGGGCCTGGTGGGCGAGCAGCCGAACGGCTACCTGGGCGTGGTCAAGGCCACTTCGGAAGCGGTGGAGCTGGTCTCCGACGTGAACGAAAAACGCCGTGAGGCGTATCAGCGCATCGCCCGGGAAAACGGTATCAGCCTGGAGCAGGTCGCCAATCTGGCCGGCCAGAAAGCGATCGAGAAAACCCCATCCGGCGAATATGTGAAGACCCCCACCGGGCAGTGGGTGACCAAATAAAAGGTTTCCCAAAGCAGGCGCCCGGTTAAGGGGTTTGAACGTCCGGTAACACCGGGAAACAGGATTGTAATAACGGCGTAAAATCCGCTTGGATTTTCGAAACTGTTTACGTTTTCCCATCCCCAAGCTGCCCTTTGCGGCTCAGAATTGCTGATGTTCAGCACTGATTCGCAAAGGAGCTTGCCATGAAGAAGTCAATGATGACCGCGGTGCTTGCGTCACCGCTTCTGTTTTCCCCCGCGTTCGCCGATGAAAACGTGCCGGATACCTACGGGTACATCGGCGGGCACGTCAGCCAGTATTTTTTCTACGATAACGAAGTGACCGGGGACGTGGATGGTTTCGACGACTCCGAGTTCTTCGGCGGCCAGATCGGCTGGCGCTTCAGCCCGCGCTGGTCGGTGCAGGCCTGGTACGAAGAAAACGACGAGGTCGAGCATAAATACACCGACCGCGAATCCGATGTGGTCAACTACTACGCCAGCCTGCGTCACCATTTCGATGAAACCAGCCTGCTCGGTTTCGAGCCCTACATGGGTTTGAACGTGGGCACCCAGGAAATCAACGACAACGAAGAAACCATGAGCGGCGTGGAGATGGGCATCCAGCGCGCCTTCTTCAAAAACGTGCTGCTTGATCTGGGTACGCGGCACGCCTACAGCAGCGACCGGGAATTCTGGGAAGGCCAGGTCTACGCCGGCGTAAACCTGATGTTCGCGGTCAGTGGCCGCGAGTCCGACAGCGAGCCGCGCACCGCCGTGGACGAACCCGCCGAGGTGGTCAGCAAGGACAGCGACGGCGACGGCGTCATCGACGCCCGCGACGATTGCCCCGGCACCGCGCCGAACGCGGTGGTCGACGACCGTGGTTGTCAGGTCTACGACGTCCGTCGGGAAGAGACCATCAAAACCATCTACTTCGAGTTCGACCAGTCCGATATCCGTGACCAGTTCAACAACGAAGTGCGCAGCGCCGCCGAGAAAGTACGCGACGGCGACGGCAACCGCATCCGCGTCGAGGGCCACACCGACAGCATCGGCACCGAGGAGTACAACCAGGGCCTGTCCGAGCGGCGCGCCAACTCGGTCCGTGATGAGCTGATCCAGGAGTACCAGGTGGAGAGCGGCGTGATCGACACCCAGGGCTACGGCGAACGCCGTCCGGTGGCGCCCAACGACACCGCCGAAGGCCGCGAGCAGAACCGCCGCGCCGACATCGTGGTGGAGAGCGAAGAGAAGGAAGCGCAATTCAAGGAGTGATTCAGCTGCCTTGCTCAGCGAACCCATGGGGCGGCTTTTGCCGCCCCTTTTTTATGGTTTAGCGGTTCAGCTTTTGCCATAGGCCTGAAGCGCGCCAAGTTCGCCTCCGCACCGCGTCGGCCAGCACGGTGGGCGGGCCGTGCTCGATCAGGGTGAAAGCTTGTTTAGCGCGGGTCACGGCGGTGTAGATCAGCTCCCGGGTCAGCAACGGATGGGGGTGGTCCGGCAGCACCAGCAGGGTGTGGCCGAACTCCGAGCCCTGGGCCTTGTGCACGGTCATGGCGTAGACGGTGTCGGCGCTGTCCAGGCGGCTCGGCAGCACCCACTTGATGCGCCCGTCAGGCAGCTGGAACGCCACCCGCAGGCCGTCCGGGTGGGGCAATGTCAGGCCCACGTCGCCGTTCATCAGGCCCAGTTGGTAGTCGTTGCGGGTCATCATCACCGGCCGGCCCGGATACCAGTCGTGGTCCCCCGCCAGACCTTCGCGGCGCAGGCGCTCGGTGATCGACCGGTTCAGCGCGTCCACGCCGAAGGGGCCGCTGCGCAGGCCGCTGAGCAGTTGCTGGCCGGTGAGCTGGCGCAGCCGTTGCGCGGCCCAGCTGTCGGGCTGGCCGTCAGCCGGCGGCGTGGCGACGTCGGCGAACAGGGCGCGCAGGCCGGGGTGCTGGCCGTCGCCGTCCAGCAGCAGGTCGGTGAGCGCGTCAGTTTCTTCACCGAGGGACAGGCCGCGCAGGCCGGGCCGCTGCTGCTGGAACACCCGCGCCACCGCCGCCGGGTCGCCGCCGTTCACCGCCAACGCCAGCTCACCGATGCCCGGCGTGTCCTTGAACCGCCAGTTGGTGCGCAGCATGGCGGTCTGCTGGGCGAGGGCGGCGCCGTCGCCGGCCCAGGGGCTGACGTCGGCGCCGCAGGCCTGGCGCAGGTAGGCCACCGTGTCCGGGGTGTACAGGCCCTGGTCCGCGTCGCGGCACAGGTCGCCCATCACCGCGCCGGCTTCCACACTGGCCAGCTGGTCCTTGTCGCCGAGCAGAATCAGCCGGGTATGTTGATCCAGCGCGTCCAGCAGGCTGGCCATCATGTCCATGTCGATCATGCTGGCTTCGTCCACCACCACCAGGTCCGCGTGCAGCGGGTTGTCGCGGTGATGCCGGAAGTGGCGGCTGTCCGGGCGGGTGCCGAGCAGCCGGTGCAGGGTGGTCACCTCGGTGGGGATGGCGTCGCGCACCGCCGCGTCCACCGGCAGCTTTTGCAGCTGCTCGCCGATCGATTCGGTGAGCCGCGCCGCCGCCTTGCCGGTGGGCGCCGCCAGCCGCATGCGCAGGCGCCGGCCGTCCGCCATGGCCAGGCTCTGCAGCACGCCCAGCAGGCGCACCACGGTGGTGGTTTTGCCGGTGCCCGGGCCGCCGGTGATGATGCCGATGCCGCCACGCACCGCCAGCGCGCAGGCCACCTGCTGCCAGTCGGTGTGCGCCCCGTCGCCGCCGGGGAACAGCCTGGCCAGGGCCGCGCGCAGCGCGTCCACCGGCACCGGTTCGCCGCCCGCCAGGCGCGCCTCGATGGCCTCGGCCACCGCCTGCTCCCGGGACCAGTTGCGGCGCAAATAAAGCCGGTCGCCGTCCAGCACCAGGGGGGTGCCGCCGTTCTCGCTGACCAGCGCACTCTGTTGTAAGTGCCGAAGCCAGTTGTCCACGCCGCCGGGCAACAGGGCGGTGAGCGCCGGCGGCGGATTGCTGCCCCACAGCTGGGTGGGCAGATCCCGGTTGTTCAGGTCCAGGCACAGGTGGCCGCTGGCCTGCTGGTTGCTGGTGAAGGCGGCGAGCAGCAGGACTTCGTTGCCGGCCTCGGCGCATTGCTGCTGCAGGAAGCGGGCCACCGCCACGTCCAGATCGCGGAGCAGGCCCTGGTCGCGCAGCTGCGCCAGCGCGTCCTGCCAGTCGAGCGTGGCGAACAAATCAGTTTGCATGGGCGCCTCCGAACTGCGCATCCAGCGCTTCAATCAGGGCGGTATCCGGCCGGTCGAACACGGTGCCCGCCGCCGGGCCCCGCAGGCCGCGCAGGAACACATAGACGGCGCCGCCCAGGTGCTGCTCCGGGTCATAGCCGTCGCCGAGGCGGCTGCGCAGCAGGCGGTGCAGGGCGAGCAGATAGAGCACGTACTGCACCTCGTAGCGTTTCTCCAGCACCGCGTCGGTCATCGCGTCCCGGGTGTAGGCCTGGTCGTCGGCGCCCAGCCAGTTGGATTTGTAGTCCAGCACGTAGTATTTGCCGTCGTGCTCGAACACCAGATCGATAAAGCCTTTCAGCATGCCGTTGAGGGTGTCCGCTTCCAGCCGTGGGCGTGGATGCTGCGGATGAATATGCCGGCGGATCAGGGCGTCCATCTCCGCCACCTTGACCCGGTGGGCGGGGAACACGAATTCCAGTTCCGGCACATAGGTGTTCAGCGTCGCCAGGCTGATGCGCCCCTCGGCCAGCGGCAGCTCGGCCCTGAGGGTTTGTTTCCACCAGTCACGGATCACGTCGCTGTGGTCCTGCCAGCCCCGGGCGCGCAGCTTTTCTTCCAGGTTGAGATCGAAGTCGGCGGGCTCGGCCAGGGTCTGAGCAAAGCGCTGGTCGGCGGCCTGCTCAAGCAGGTCGTGCAGCAGGGTGCCGGGCGCGGCGCCGCGCGGGAAGGCGTGGATGCTGTCCGGCCGTGGCGGCTGGTCCACGTCCGCCGGGTCGCTGTCCTCGTTGTGCTGTTCCGCCAGTTGATCGCCGCGCGGATCCGCCGGGGCCAGGGTTTCCTGAACCTGTTTCAGCGCGCTGTAGCTGGCGATCCACCAGGGCTCCCGCTGCCGGGCCGGAAGCCGCAGCTCGTCGCTGAGCGTCATGGCCTGTTCCGTGGGCCGGTAGACCTCCAGGTCGCTGTCCGGCGGGGCCATCACGGTGATGGCGTCGCAGGCCAGCGGTGCCAGCGCCGCCATCAGGCCGTCGTTGGCGACGCCGCGGCCGAACAGCAGACGCCCCACGGCGCTGCGTTCCAGCTGGTTCTGTTTGCCGCGCCCCTTGATGTAGGGCGCCAGGCCCAGGGTGCAGACGTGGCGGGCGCGGGTCAGCGCCACATAGAGCAGGCGCATGTCCTCGGCCAGCCGCTCGTGGTCGGCCTTGTGCTCGACGCTGTCGTCCGGCTCCAGGGACACATTGAGGTGGTCGTTCTCGTGGTAGCGCAGCGGCGGCTTGTTCTTGTCCGCCGGGCGGAAGCCGCAGATAAAGGGCAGGTACACCAGCGGGTATTCCAGGCCCTTGGACTTGTGGATGGTGATCACCTTGACCCGGTCGTCGTCGCTTTCCAGGCGCAGGATGCTCTCCTTGCTGCCGGAGCGCTGCTCTTCCACGGCGCTCTCCACCGCGTCTTCCAGATAGCGGATCAGCGACTGCTCGCCGTCCAGGCGGGTGGCGGCCTGCTGCAGCAGCTCGGCCAGGTGCAGCAGGTTGGTCAGGGCGCGCTCGCCGTCCAGGCTCTGGCTGAGCCGGGCGGGCACCTGGAACTCCATCAGCAGGCCGCGCAGCATTGGCAGCACGCCCTGGGTGCGCCACTGGTGGCGGTAGCCGTGGAACTGCTCCACGGTCTTTTCCCAGCGCACCTCGTCCTGGTTGAGCGCGTCCAGCTCTGCGTAGGCCAGGTCGAGCACCGAGCAGGCCAGGGCGCTGCGCACCCGGCTGTCGGATTCCGGCGCCGCGCAGGCGTGCAGAATCAGCAGCAGGTCGAAGGCTTCCGGCTGGGCGAACACGGAATCCTGATCGGACAAATAAACGCTGCGCACCTGGCGTTCCATCAGCGCGTCGCGCACCGCCTTGGCCTCAATGCGGTCGCGCACCAGGATGGCGATGTCGTTGGGGTGCAGCGGGGTGAAGCCGTCGCCGTCGCGGAAGCCGGTGACGCCCTGTTCCGCGCCGTTGAGCAGGTGGGCGATGTGGTTGGCGCAGCGGGCCGCCTGCTCTTCGCGATAGGGGCCGGCGCTCACCGGTTTGTCCCGGTCCTCCACCCACAGGGTGACGCCGGCCTTGGGCGCACCGTCCACCAGCAGCTCTTCCTTGCGCCCCTGGGCTTTCACCGTCTCGAAGGGGATGGCGTTGTCCATCATGAAGACATCGCCGAACGCCTCCTGACTGTAGGTGAACAAATGGTTCACCGCCTCCACCATGGCCTCGGCGGAGCGGAAGTTCTTGTCCAGGGTGTAGTGGTTGCCTTCGGTGGCGCGGCGCGCTTTCAGATAGGTGAAGACGTCGGCGCCCCGGAAGGCGTAGATCGCCTGCTTGGGGTCGCCGATCATAAACCAGCCGGTGCGCTTGTCAGCCAAGTCCGCCTCGCGGCCCCCGTACAGCGCCGAGAAAATCCCGTACTGGGTGGGGTCGGTGTCCTGGAATTCGTCGATCAGCGCCACCGGGAACTGGGTGCGGATCACCTCGGCGAGCCGCTCGCCGTTGTCGCCGTGCAGGGCATCGTGCAGGCGGCTGAGCATGTCGTCGAAGCCGATGGTGGCGGTCTGGCGGCGCACCTTGTCCACCCGCTGATGAATCCAGGCGGCGGCGTGGGCGAGCAGATCCGTGCGCGGCAGGCGGGTGTTGGCGCGCCCTTCCATGACCGCGTCCAGGGCCTGGCAGAAAGCGAAGTCCGGTCGGTGGGCCTGGCCCGCCTTGGTGAGCTTCATGCCGTCGTGGGAAAACTTCGCCAGCGTCTCGTAGCCCTTGTCGTTCAGTCGCTCGCCGTTGGCGTAACGCTGCAGGGTCTGCAGCATGCCCGGCAGGCTGTTAGTGCGGTAGCTGTTGCCGTTGAGCCATTTGTTGTCGCGCGCGGCGCGCACCCATTCCAGAAAGTCCGGCAGTTCGGCGGCCAGCTGTTGCCGCGCCCGCTGCTCCGTGTCCGCCTGCGGGCCGGTGAGCGTGAGCCAGTGGCGCACGCTTTGCGGCAGCACGTCCGGGTCCGCTTCGCGCAGGCCCAGCAGCGGGCGGCAGGCGGCCAGCAGGGCGTCCGGGTTGCCCAGGTTGTCGCTTTGCAGGGCATTGGCGGCGCTGACCGGGAAATCGGCGATCACGGTGCGCCAGTAATCGCGGGCGGCCTGCTGCTGCTCGTCGCTGGCGTCCTCCTGCAGTTCCAGGCTGAACAGGCTGCCGGAATCGAAGGCGTGCTGCTTGAGCATGCGGTTGCAGAAGCCGTGGATGGTGTAGACGGCGGCTTCGTCCATCCATTGCGCGGCGGCCTCCAGACGCTGGGCGCAGCGGGCGCGTTGCTCGGGTTCGCGGTAATCGTTGAGCAGCTCGGCGAGCACCGGGTCGCTGGCTTCGGCGTCAGGGTCGGCGAACAGGCGGGCGGCTTCGGCGAGGCGGTGGCGGATACGCTCGCGCAGTTCCTCGGTGGCCGCTTCGGTGAAGGTCACCACCAGGATTTCCGGCGGCAGCAGCGGCCGGTGGAAGGCGTTGTTGTGGTCCCCGTCGTCGCCGTGGCCCAGCACCAGGCGCAGGTAGAGGGCGGCCAGGGTAAAGGTCTTGCCGGTGCCGGCGCTGGCCTCGATCAGCCGGGTGCCGTGCAGCGGGAAGGTGATCGGCAGCGGTCGTTCAGCGTTCATGCCGGCTCCCCCGGTTCGTGCCATTGGGCGTGCGCGTACAGCGGCGCGTAGAGCTGCCCGGTCCAGTATTCGAAGGCGCTGAGGTCGCCGTGGCGGGGCGCGAGCAGGGCGTCGAAGCCGGTCCAGGCGCGCGCCAGGGCCGGCTCTTTTTCCTGTTCGCCGGTGTGCATGAAGCCGGATTCGAACTGCTTGCGGGCCTCGTATTCGCCGTTGTCCTTCTCCTCCCCCTTGAGCCAGGCGAACGCGGTGGCGCAGGCGATGGGCAGCGGCTCACACAGGGCCTGGCGCCAGGCCTGGCCGATGCGGTCCAGGTGCTGCTGGGCGGCGTCGCGGGCCAGCGGCGGCAGGGTCAGGCGGCCGTCCTGGCCCTGAAGGTGCGTGGTCAGTGGGTGGCCGGCGGCGCAGGCGGCCAGGTGCAGGGTCCACTCCGGGGTGACCTTGTCGAAGCGGTCCTTGAGGCGGCCGGTGTGCAGCACCAGCCGCCGCGGGTCGGCGTTGCTGCCGCGCAGGTCGGTGAGCCAGTCCTCGATCAGCAGCGGCCCCGCCTGCAGGCGGATTTCCTGCTGCGCCCGCCGTTCCCCGCATTCGGCCAGCAGGGCGAAGTACTGCGCCAGCGGCTGGGACAGCGGCATCAACAGGCTGTCGCGGCTGCCTTCGGTGAACGGCGCCAGGGGCAGGTCGCCGCTGCCGGCGAGCCGGTCCAGGCCGGCGGCCATGGCGGCGTCGGCCTGGTCGGGGCCGGCGCGCAGGGCCTCGCTGAGCAGTTGATCCTGCAGCTGGAAGCGTTGCAGACCGTCGAAGGCGAACGGCTCGGTGTCGTCCAGCACGCGGCGTTCCTGTCGGAGCCGGGCTTTCAGACGGTGCTCGAAAAAGTGCGCCACCGGCTGCTTGAGAAAGCGGCCCAGGGCGGCGCAGGTGACCGGCTCGCCGGTTTCCAGCGGCGCCAGCGGCTGTTCATTGCGCGCCCGGGGCGCGTCGCCCTGGTGCAGGGCGCGCCATTCGTTGGCGTAGGTGTGCAGCCGGTCATCGTCGGCGTCGAAATAGTCCGGGCTGAACGGCTGCAGCGGGTGCGCCACGGTGAGGGCGTCCACCGGTTCGCCCCGGTCCACGCGCCAGCGCTGGTTGATGTGGTCGCGCAGTTGCGCCACCAGCACCGAAGGCGGGCGTTCGCTGTTGTCGCGCACGTTGCGGCCGGTCCAGCTGATGTAGAGGCTGTCGCGGGCGCTGAGCAGGGCCTCCAGGAACAGGTAGCGGTCGTCGTCGCGGCGCGAGCGGTCGCCGGGCCGGTAGTTGCCCCATTGGCGCATCAGGTCGAAATCCATGGGCTGCTGCTGACGCGGGTAGTCGCCGTCCTTCATGCCCAGCAGGCACACATGGCGGAACGGGATAGCGCGCATCGGCATCAACGTGCAGAAGTTGATGCGCCCGGCCATGAACCGCTGCGACAGGCTTTCCGCGTTGAGGGCGTCGAGCAGCGGCCGGCGCGCCACGGTGAGCGGCAGCGGGCTGTCGAAATCCGCTTCGTCGCAGGCGGCGATCCAGTCGTTGAGGGCGTCGCGCAGGCCCGCGTCCAGGTTCTGGTCCGCTTCGTCCACGGGCAGGAACAGATCGTCGAGCAGGGCGGTGAAGCGCTCTCGCCAGTCGCGGGCGCCGCCGTCACGGCGGCATTGGCGCCAGTGGTGTTCCAGGGTGTCGAGCAGGCGCGCCAGGCGCCCGGCCAGCTCGGCGCCCAGGCCGGCCACTTCGTCCAGCGGCTCGATGCCCATCCAGGCCGGGCCGTCGCCGAGCAGGTAGCCGGCCAGCATGCGTTTCAGCCCGAACGCCCAGCTGTTCTGCTCGAAGCCGGGCACCTCCAGGGTTTCCCGTTGTTCGCTGTTCAGGCCCCAGCGGATGCGCGCCTGGTCGATCCAGCGGGCCAGCTGCGGCAGGTCGCTCTCGTCGATGCCGAAGCGCTCGCGCACGGCCGGCACGTCCAGCAGGTCGAGGATGTCGGTGGCGGTGAAGCGCCACTGCGGCAGATGCAACAGCGACTCCACCGCCTGGGCCAGCGGCGAGGCGGCGCCGGCGCTGCGATCGCTGAGCGTGTAGGGCAGGTAGCGCGGGTCGTCCCGCTCCAGGCGGCCGAACACGGCGTCGATGTGCGGCGCATAGGCTTCGATGTCCGGCACCATGACGATCACGTCGCGGGGCTGCAGGTCCGGGTCGGCGCTGAAGCGGTCCAGCAGCTCGTCCTGCAGAATCTCCACCTCCCGCTGGGCGCTGTGGCCGATGCGGAAGCGCAGAGAGCCGTCCGCCGCCAGCGGCGGCTGTTCTCCGGGGGGCGGCAGCGGCTCCAGGTCGAGAATGTCCTGCTGCAACCGTTGCAGCAGGGTGCGCGGCTCCAGGTTCTCGAACAGATCGATCTGGTTCTGAAAGGCGCTGCGGTAACTGTCCGGGTCGTCGTGGTCGTAGAGCAGGCCGATAAAATCGCGGCCCTGCTTGCCCCAGGCGGCGAGCAGCGGATTGATCGGGTTGTCCGGCAACGCGGTGAGGTGACGTTTGCGGTTGTCGAGCTGACGGCGCAGCAGCTGTTTGTCCTCGACGATGTCGGCCCAGTAATGCTGGCAGGGGTTCTGCACCAGCATCAGGATCTGGCAGTGGCGGCTGAGCGCCGCCAGGGCTTCCAGTGCCTGCTGGGGCAGGGCGCTGATGCCGAAAATGATCAGCCGGCGCGGCAGCCCCGCCGGCGGCGTATCCTGTTGCAGAGTGTCCTGTTGCAGGGTGTCGACGAAGGCCCGGTGAATGGCGCTGCGGCTGAGCCCCTGTTTGTCCGCCTCCATGTCCGCGAGCAGGGCGCGCCACAAATGCGCCTGCCACAGCTGGCTGGCGGGGAAGTCGTCGAAGCGGTCGCGGTCCTCGGCGCGGCGCAGCCGGTCGTCGCCCCGTTCCCAGTCCGCCAGCCAGTCGGCCCGGTAGACCTGGTAGGCGTCGAACAGATCCGCCAGCCGTTCCGCCAACTGGTGGCGTTTGCGGCCGTCCACGTCGTCGGCCAGGAAGTGGCGCAGCGGACCGAAATGGGGGGCGTCGAGCAGGGTGGGCAGCAGCCGGTACAGGCGCCACAGCAGCCGCGACTTGTCGAACGGCGAGGTGCGTGGCACCCGGTCTTCACCGAGCGCGGTGCGGTAGGCGCTCCACAGAAAGCGGGCGGGCATCTGGAACTGGAAACCGGCGCTGATGCCCAGCGCCCCGGCCAGCTGCAATTTCAGCCACTGGGCCATGCCGTTGGACTGGACCAGGAAGATCTCCTCGTCCAGCGGCGCCAGCGGGTGTTGCCGCAGCCAGTCCGCCACCAGCTCGGTGAGCGTCTCCAGCCGGTTGCCGTGCAACACCATGAAACCGTTGTGCATCGCCGCCTTCCCCTGAGCATCCCGTATCCACGGCCCGGGCGGGCCGCCCGCCAAGCCTAAGCGACTCACCCGCAAAGAAAAAGTGCCGGCTGCCGCGGCGGTTACATAACGCTCAGCCACCACTGCGGCGGGGTCGCCGCGGGCGCCGGCAGCGGTGGCGCGTCGGCGCTGAAAAAGACCGGATACAGCAGCGCCAGCAGCAACACCGCCATCGCCCTGCGCATGCTGACCCGGCCGGGCGACACCGTGGCCATTGAGTCGCCCACCTACTACGGCCTGCTGCAGGTGATCGAATCCCTCGGCCTCAAGGCCCTGGAGATTCCCACCGACCCGATCCAGGGCCTGTCCCTGGAGGCGCTCACGCTGGCGTTGGAGCGCTGGCCGGTGGCCGCCTGCGTGATGGTGCCCAACTTCTCGAATCCGCTGGGCACGCGCATGCCGGACAGCCGCAAACAGGCGCTGCTGCGTCTGCTGACGGACCACGACGTGCCGCTGGTGGAGGATGACATCTACGGCGACCTGTCGCTCAGCGGCACGCGCCCGCTGCCCATCAAGGCCTGGGACCGGGACGGCCTGGTGTACTACTGCTCGTCGTGCTCGAAGACCTTGTCGGCGGGGATGCGCGTGGGCTGGCTGGTGCCCGGGCGGGATTTTCAACGGGCGCAGTATCTGCAGTTCATCAATACGGTGTCGGTGGCCACGCCGTCACAACTGGCGCTGGCGCATTTCCTGGAAAAGGGTCACTACGACCGTTATCTGCGGCGGGTGAGAAGCTTGCACGCCAAGGCGGTGGCGCGCATGACCGACCGGGTCACCGAGCTGTTTCCCACGAAGACCCGGGTCAGCCGGCCCGAGGGCGGTTTCGTGCTGTGGCTGGAACTGCCCGGCCGGGTGAACACCACCGAGCTGGCGGAGCGGGCCCTGGACGCGGGTGTGAACTTCGCGCCGGGGGCGCTGTTTTCCGCCTCCGGCAAGTTCGATCACTGTTTGCGTTTGAATTGCGCGGTGCGCTGGGACAACCGGGTGGAGCGGGCGCTGACGCGGCTGGCCGCGCTGCTTTGAGCGTCGACCGGCCGCTGCCGCGCCTGACGGGCCGCGATCCTAGTCTTCCATCGCCGCCAGCTCGTCATCGAAGAAGAACTTGTCTTCGCCGAACGCCGGCTCCAGGTGGTTGAGCCAGGTGGCGTCCTCGTTGTACTTGGCGAAGAACGGGCGCTGTACCCAGTCCGGGTTGCGGCCCTGGATCAGGCGCAGCACGAACACTTTCTCGCCGGCGACTTCGGTGACGCCCTGGATTTCCACCTTGCCCGGGTGGCTGGACATGCTCGGGCCCCGGGCGGTGCGCGCCAGGCCGGAGACCTGCTTCATGGCGTCGCGGTAGATATTCCAGGCGCGGGCCAGCGGCACTTCGAAGTAGCGGCGCGCGCCGGTGTCCCGTTCCACGAACATGTAGTAGGGGACGATGCCCAGCTCCACCTGGGTCTGCCACAGGCGCGCCCAGTCGTCGGCATTGTCGTTGATGTGCGCGAGCAGCGGGCCCTGGGCGCGGATCTGGGCGCCGGTTTCGCGCACCCGGGCGATCGCTTCCCGGGCGATGGCCGGCTCCAGCTCGCGCCAGTGGTTGTAGTGGGCCATCAGCGCCAGGTGCTTGCCGGCGGCCTGCACTTCACGGAACAGGTCGAGCAGGTCGTCGGCGTCCTTGTCGGAGACTACCCGCTGGGGCCAGAAGGTGAGCGCCTTGGAGCCGATGCGGATGGTGCGGATCTGCTCCAGCTCCAGCAGCGGTTCGATGTGGGCGCGCAGGTTCTTGGTTTTCATCACCAGCGGGTCGCCGCCGGTGATCAGGATGTCGGTGATCTCCGGGTGCGCCTGCACATAGCGCTTGAGCTGGCCGGCTTCCTTGGTGGCGATCTTGAGATCGTTATCGCCGATGAACTGCGCCCAGCGGAAACAGAAGGTGCAGTAGCTGTGGCACACCTGGCCCTGGCTGGGGAAAAACAGCACCGTCTCGTTGTACTTGTGCTGAATGCCGTCGATCTTTTCGCCGTCCACTTCCGGAATGTTGTGTTCCATCTGCCCGGCGGGGTGCGGGTTGAGGGCCTCGCGGACCTCGGCCACGGCGGCGTCGATCTCCGCCTTGTCGCCGCCGCGCATGGCGTCGGCCACCTTGTCGAAGTGTTCCGGTGCGAGCATGCCTTTCTGCGGAAAGGTGAGCTGGTAGATCGGGTCGTCGGGCACCTTGTCCCAGTCGATCAGTTCCTCGATCACGTATTCGTTGACGCGGAACGGCAGCACGTTGGCCACCACGCGCATGGCGAAACGGGCGTCATCGTCGAGGCGCTGCAATTGTTCGATTTTGTCCAACTGGCGTGCGGTGAACACCTTGAAGCGGCGCGGCTCCTGGGTGGCCGGCTCCTGATGTTCACGCAGCGGAATAACCGTATTGGCTTCTGACATGGTTTTCGCTCCTGATCATGCGCCGACGGCGACAAGGGGCGCGCCGGTACACTGGCCGCTTCAACCAGCGTGGTTCATGTTATATCTGTCTGCGTCGGGGGCTGACCCCATGGCCTTTTGGGCCGGATAAGTACCCCTGCGGGCCGCAAGGGCCAGGGGTGGCGCGTCGTTAACGCGGCGGGTGTAAAGCGGCGCTATGGTATGCGTTTGCGCGGCCGAGCGCAAAACGGCGCCGCCGGGGACGGATGCGCGGCGGCCCTGGTGTATGCTGGGCCGCGTGCGGACGGGGAAGCAATCGGAAGGGAGAGAGCATGCAGGAATGGGTCGCCGGCGCGGCGTCGCTCGTGGAGTGGCTGATCGCCTGGCTACAGGTGTTCTGGCCCGCCATCGTCGCCACCGCCGGCGTGGTCGCGGCGGTCTGGGTGACGCTGCATGTGGCGCAGCACAAACGGGATGCCCGCGCCGCCGCGGCCTGGACCGGCCTGGTATGGCTGGTGCCGCTGGTCGGCGCCCTGCTGTATCTGCTGTTGGGGGTGAACCGCATACAGCGGCGCGCCCGCCAGCTCACCGGCGGCGGCGCCATTGATGCCGCCCTGAGCGCCGGCCGGGATCAGGGCACGCCGCTGCAATCCGACCGCCTGCGGGTGCTGGCGCGGCTGGTGGGGCGTCTCACCGGCCTGCCGCTTACCGGCGGTAACCGGGTCACGCTGCTGGAGGCCGGGCCGGCCCTGGCGGCGATGATCCAGGCGGTGGACCAGGCCCGTGACAGTGTGTTGCTGGCCACCTATATCTTCGGCAACGACGCCGCCGGCAAGCCGCTGGCGGAGGCCCTGGAGCGGGCGGTGGCGCGCGGCGTGACCGTGCGGGTGCTGGTGGACGGCGTCGGCGCGCTCTATTCGCTGCCGCCGATCACCCTGCGCCTGCGCCGCCGGGGCGTGCGCGTGGAGCGCTTTCTGCACTCCATCGCCCCCTGGCGAATGCCTTACCTGAACCTGCGCAACCACCGCAAACTGATGGTGGTGGACCGCTGCATCGGCTTCACCGGCGGTATGAACATCCGCGCCGGCTACCTGCGCGAGCCGGCACACATGCAGGACCTGCACGCCCGGGTGGAGGGCCCCGCGGTGGTGCATCTGCTGCGCAGCTTCGTCGCCGACTGGGCCTTTACCTGCGGCGAGACCCTGGATGACAACTACCTGGGCGCCCTGGAAGCGGGCGACACCCTGGCGCGCGGCATCAACGCCGGCCCGGACGCGGATTTCGACAAGCGCCGGCTGACGCTGTTGGCGGCGATCGGCGCCGCCGAGCACGAAGTGCGCATCGTCACGCCGTATTTCGTGCCCGACCAGACCCTGCTGGCGAGCCTGCAGCTGGCGTTGCTGAAAGGGGTGCGGGTGAACATCGTGGTGCCGCAAAAGAACAACCTGCGGCTGGTGCAGTGGGCCAGCCTGCACGCGCTTCGCTGGCTGGTGCGCGAAGGCGCGGAGCTGCATTTCTCGGCGCCGCCGTTCGATCACACCAAGCTGATGACGGTGGACGGCCACTGGGTGCTGCTGGGCTCGGGCAACTGGGACGCGCGCAGCCTGCGCCTTAACTTCGAATTCGATATGGAGTGTTATGATGACCCGCTGGCGGAGCAGGCCAACGATTTGATCGACCGCCGTCTGCGCGGCGCGCGCCGGGTCGGCGAGGCGGAGTTCCGTGCCATGGGCCGCTGGCGCCACGCGCGCAACGCGCTGGCGCACCTGTTCGAGCCCTATCTATAACCTTTTCTGGCAATGAGGATGTTGCATGCGTTTGCCCCGCGACCCGGAGCTTCCGGCCGGCCTGAAAACCCTGTCCCGATTGCAGTTCATCCACGGCTTCGTGGTGGTGGCGGTGGCCACCGCGATCTGGCTGCCGTCACCGACCGTGGCGCAATCCTGGGTGACGCTGGTGGCGTTGCTGGCGGCACTGCATCTGTTGCTGCAGGTGGGGCTCTATACGGGGTCGGCGCTGGCGCGGGAGGATGCCGGTCTGGTGCCGATGGCGGCGTTGCTGCTGGTGGCCGCCTGTGCCACGCCGTTTCTGCCGGCCTGGGCGTCCACGCCGCTGATGGCGGTGGCGGTGATGCTGCTGTTTCTGATGGAGAAGGTGGGCGCGGTCCGCGAACACTGGCCCCAGGCCTGGCTACGCGGGCGCAAACAGCATATGCAGTTTCTGATGGTGTCGCTTGGCAGTGTGGGCTTCTGGCTGATCAGCCAGGACAATCAGGCGCTGATAAAGGCGGCGACCGGCGGATAGCGCCGGCCGCCGTGGCGCTACTTCTTGACCGGTGAGCCCGGGCCCAACAGCGCCCATATCACCAGGCCGATCACCGGCAGTACCAGTACCAGGATCACCCACAGAATCTTCTCGCCGGTGGAGGCGCCGGACTGAACGATCTTGATGATCGCCAGAATATCCAGCACCAGAATGATTAAGCCGAGTATCTTGCTCATGTGCCCGCTCCCTAGGTTCATAGAATGGATACCCCGACGCTAACCACACTCGCCGCCCCGGTAAACCAAACGAAGGTAAAAGCCCGTAAACCCACGAACTGGCATCAAGCGCCAAGATAATTACAATACCAACCCTCAGCTCCGGTAGCTCAGTTGGATAGAGCAAGCGCCTCCTAAGCGCTAGGTCGCAGGTTCGACTCCTGCTCGGGGCGCCATCTTTCCTCGGTTTTTCGGATAAACCTCGCCGGAGCCCCCTGTTTGACGTAACGTTTCCCCTGAACGTGCATCCATGGGCGTATTGGAAGTAGAGGAGCGCACCATGAAGGACACCCGAGGGCTTTTGCTCCGCAGTGGTACCGACTTCCCGGCGCTGCGCCGGCGCCACACCAGCATTCTGCAGGTCAATCTCGGCTATCTGTGCAATATGAGCTGCGTGCACTGCCACGTGAACGCGGGCCCGACGCGCACCGAAATGATGGAGCGCGAGACCATTGAGCAGATCATCCAGGTGCTGGACCGGGGCCGCGTGGAGGTGCTGGACCTGACCGGCGGCGCCCCGGAAATGAACCCGCATTTCCGCGATCTGGTGCGCGCCGCCCGGGCCCGCGGCGTCACCGTGATCGACCGTTGCAACCTGACCATCCTGCTGGAGGACGGCTATCAGGATCTGCCGGCGTTTCTGGCGGAGCAGGGCGTGCAGATCGTGGCGTCGCTGCCCTGTTACCTGGAAGAGAACGTCAACGAGCAGCGCGGTAAGGGCGTGTACAGCAGCAGCATCGAGGCGATCCGGCGCCTGAACGCGGTCGGCTACGGCGACCCGGCGCTGCCCCTGGACTTGGTGTACAACCCGGTGGGCGCCCATCTGCCGCCGCCGCAGGCGGCCCTGGAGGCGGACTACCACCGCGAGCTGGACGCGCGCTTCGGGGTGCGCTTCAACCGCCTGCTGACCATCACCAATATGCCCATCAGCCGCTTCGGCGCGGTGCTGCTGGCGCATAACCAGTTCAACGATTACATGCAGTTGTTGCGCGACAACTACAATCGCGACAATCTTGAAGCCGTGATGTGCCGGAATACCCTGAGCGTGGATTATCAGGGTTACCTGTACGATTGTGACTTCAACCAGATGCTGGATATGCCCCAGGGGCACCATGATCGGCGCCCCCACGTCAGCGAGCTGCTCGACGCCGACAAGGAAGGCGAGCCGGTGTACGTGGCCGATCATTGCTTCGGGTGCACCGCGGGGTCCGGCAGTAGCTGTGGAGGCGCTTTGGGATGAACCTGAGTGTGGTAATTCCGGTGCTCGACGAGGCGAAATGTCTGGGGCCGTTCCTGGAGATGCTTCGTGAACGCCTGGGCGAGGGCGATCAGATCATCGTGGTGGACGGCGGCAGCAGCGACAACAGCGCGCTGATCGCCCGTGAGCACGCCGACCTGGTGCTGCACTGCGACCGTGGCCGGGCCCGGCAGATGAACCTGGGCGCCGAGCGCGCCGAAGGCGACTGGCTGTGGTTCCTGCACGCCGACTGCGGCCGGGTGGTGCGCGGTCACATCCGCGCCCTGAGAGCGCTGCCCGAGGACGCCGTCTGGGGCCGCTTCGACGTGCGCCTGTCCGGCAATCACCGCCTGTTCCCGCTGATCGGCCATGCCATGAATATCCGCTCGCGCTGGACCGGCATCGCCACCGGCGACCAGGGCATCTTCGTGCGGCGCGACCAATTCCTGGAAATGGGCGGTTTCCCGATGCAGCCGCTGATGGAAGACGTGGCGCTGAGCCAGCGTCTGCGCCGCCTGGCGGCGCCCGCCTGCCTGCGTCCGCGGCTGGTGGCCGACAGCCGGCGCTGGGAGGAACACGGCGTGTGGCGCACCATGATGCTGATGTGGCAGCTGCGCTGGCGCTACTGGCGCGGCGAGGACCCGGCCCGGCTGCACCGCGACTACTACCGCCAACATTACCGTCAGCAGCACCATGGCGGCTGAGCGCGCGCCCGCCATGGATACCCTGCTGCTGGTCTTCGCCCGGGCCCCGCGCCGGGGCAGGGTGAAGACCCGCCTGGTGCCCGAACTGGGCGAGGACACCGCCCTGGATGTACACCAGCGCCTGCTCGACCGCACCCTGCGGGAGGCCGCCGCCTTTCCCGGCCGCGCCAGGCTGATGCTCGACGATCATGACGACCGGCTCGCCGCCCACGCCCGGGAAATCGGCCTGGAGGTGGGGCTGCAGCACGGCGGCGGACTCGGCGAGCGCATGAACGCGGCACTGCGGGACGGCCTGCAAGAGGCGCCACGTGTGCTGCTGGTGGGCAGCGATTGCCCGGTGCTGGACCAGACCTACCTGGCACTGGCCGTGGACGGGCTCGACAACGCCCGGGTGGTGCTGGGCGCCAGCGAGGACGGCGGCTATGTGTTGATCGGCGGCAGCGACGCCTCGGTCTGGCACGACGGACGCTTCGAAGGGGTGCGCCTGGGCACCGATTACGCCATGGCCGATACGCTGGTGGCGCTCAACGACGTGGCCCCGGTGACCGTATTGCCGCCCCTTTGGGACGTGGATATCCCCGAGGACGTGACCCGCGCCCGCAACCTGGGTGTGTTGCCCTGAGTCCCATTCCCGGTACTTCCGGCTTCCTGAACCCCGCGCTTCCGGCTTAGTATATTGGCCTTCCAGGTGGTCCTTTAGGCTTATCATCGGAATCCGGGCCGCCTTCAATCAAGGGAGTGAGACATGGAACAGCCACCGGTGCTCGACAGCGCCGTTATCAATGAACTTCGAGAAATCATGGGGGGCGACTTCGACACCCTGGTCGCCTCCTACATCCGCGATGGCGGTCAGCGCCTGCAAGCCCTCCACGACGCCCTCGCCGCCGGCGACGCCGAAGCCGTCCGGCAGCAGGCGCACAGCTTCAAAGGCAGCAGCGGCAATCTCGGTGCGTTGCGGGTAACGGGCATCTGCCTGGAAATCGAGCAATACGCCCGCGAGCGGGACCTGGCCGCCGCCGGCACCCTGATGGAGGCCTTGGAAAATCAGTTCCAGAAGTCCTGCGACGCCCTCGGCGCCTGTTGAGCGGGCAAAAAAAACCCCTCATCCAAAGGGGGTGGATGAGGGGGGGTTGTGAGCGCTATTGCTAGCGCCTTGGGGGGATACCATTTATCTAATCAAAAGGTTACATGTCCCACTTTGCCCATGCTGTAAAAAGCCGTGAGCGATTGTAAAACTTGGCGGCTTTGTGGCACCGCTGTGTGTCCCGGAGGCCTTAAGGCACCGGAACAGCCTGCTGAAATGCTCTGAGTTTGTAAGCAATATCTTACAAGACTGTAAGCATTTCTACCAATCTTCTGTCCTCGGATGCCGTCAATTTTTATCGGCGAATTCGCTAAGCTATTGATATACCTGGGGAAGAGCCGAAAGAGCTCATTTCTTGTCCGCAGTTTTTATATATCTTTAACCCTTGCCGGCCTCCGCGATTGCTATAGTGCCTCCCGTGCTCATGGAGAAGAGCACACGGAAAGCTAGGGACGGTGGACACGGAGGTTCTAGGTGAGCGCAATCGGGTAAGGAACACTCGACGCAAAAAGGGCGGCAGGATGCCGCCCTTTCTTATTTCAGGCTACCCGCCGATTACCACTCGCGGGCGAGCTTTTCCTTCTTGTTGGGGACACCGTCCCACTCTTCCGCATCGTCCGGGGAGTCCTTCATCTCGGTGATGTTGGGCCACTTCTCCGCCAGCTCCGCGTTGATTTCCAGGAAATCCTGCTGGTCGTCGGGCAACTCGTCTTCCGAGAAGATGGCGTTCACCGGGCATTCGGGCTCGCACAGGGCGCAGTCGATGCATTCGTCCGGGTGAATCACCAGGAAGTTGGGGCCTTCATAGAAACAGTCCACCGGACATACTTCCACGCAGTCCGTGTGTTTGCAGTTGATGCAGTTTTCACCTACTACGAACGTCATAGCCTGTCCTCGCCAGGTGTATTCTCTTTCCAGGGCCAGCACTGAATTCTATCAGATCACCGGCCCGCTTGGGGTATATCGCCAGGGGCGCCAGCCGCTCGGCGCGTGACCCTCCCTCGGGGCCGCGCTAGTCTACCCGACTGTGCCGGGCTGGCAAGCGCCGCGGGCACCGCGATTGACCGAAGTGGTCAATGCCGCGGTTTATCAGTGGTCGCTTAACTGCTTCAGGCGGTAGAGCGCCTCCAGGGCCTGGCGCGGCGTCAGATCATCCGGGTCCAGATCCCGCAGCGCTTTATCCACCTCGCTGATGGCACCGAACATGTCCGCCTGGGCGGGTGCTTCGGAGTGGGCCGCCGGCACCGGCCGCTCACCGCTTTCCAGCTCCGCCAGCTTGTCCGCCGCCTGACGGATCACGCCGGCGGGCACCCCGGCCAGCTGCGCCACCTGCAGGCCGTAGCTGCGGCTCGCCGGCCCTTCCTGTACCCGGTGCAGGAAGACGATGCGGTTGTTGTGCTCGCTGGCGGTGAGATGGGCGTTGTAGACGCCGGGCAGATGCTCCGGCAGCTGCGTCAGCTCGAAGTAATGGGTGGCGAACAACGTGTAGGCGCGCAGATTGCGGGCCAGATGCTCCGCCGCCGCCCACGCCAGGCTGAGGCCGTCGAAGGTGCTGGTGCCACGGCCGATCTCATCCATCAACACCAGGCTTTCCGGCGTGGCGTTATTGAGGATGTTGGCCGTTTCCGACATCTCCACCATAAAGGTGGAACGGCCGCCGGCCAAATCGTCGGACGAGCCGATGCGGGTAAAGATGCGATCGATCTTGCCGATGCGGGCGCTGGCGGCGGGCACCGCGCTGCCGATGTGGGCGAGCAGGGCGATCAGCGCCGTCTGGCGCATGTAGGTGGACTTACCGCCCATGTTCGGGCCGGTGATGATCACCATGCGGCGCTGATCGTCCAGCTGCAGGCTGTTGGGCACGAAGGCGTCGTCCATCACCTGTTCCACCACCGGGTGGCGGCCGTCGACGATCTCGATGCCCGGCTCGTCCACCAGATTGGGGCGCACCCAGTTCAGGGTTTCCGCCCGCTCCGCCAGACACGCCAGCACGTCCAGCTCGGCCACCGCCGCGGCGCTCGCCTGCAGTGGGCCGAGATCGGCGGCCAGCTCCTCGATCAGCGCTTCGTAAAGCCGCTTCTCCAGGTTCAGCGCCTTGCTGGACGCGGACAGCGCCTTGTCCTCGAACTCCTTCAGCTCCGGTGTGATAAAGCGCTCGGCGTTCTTCAGCGTCTGGCGGCGCTGGTAATCCACCGGCGCCTGGTCCGCCTCGCGGCGGGACAGCTCGATGTAATAGCCGTGCACCCGGTTGTACTTGACCCGCAGCGTGGAAAAGCCGGTGCGCTCGCGCTCACGGGTTTCAATATCCACCAGCACCGCGCCGGCGTTCTCGCTGATCGAACGCAACTCGTCCAGCTCTTCGCTGTAGCCCGGCGCGATCACGCCACCGTCGCGGATCAGCATGGGCGGGTTCTCGATCACCGCCCGCGCCAGCAGCGCCACTTTATCCGGGAAATCGCTGAGCCGGTCGTGCAGCCCCTGGAACACCGCGTCGTCGGGCAGGGCGGCGTGCAGCTCGGGCAGCGCGCACAGGCTGATGTGCAGTCGCGTCAGATCGCGGGGCCGGGCGGAGCGCAGCGCCACCCGGCCGAGAATCCGTTCCATATCGCCGATCCGGTCCAGCACCTGGCGGGCGGACTCGAAGCGCCAGCCGTCGCGCAGCGCGGCGATGCGGTCCTGA
The DNA here is from genome assembly GCF_015356855.1 of Alloalcanivorax venustensis ISO4. Taxonomy (GTDB): domain Bacteria; phylum Pseudomonadota; class Gammaproteobacteria; order Pseudomonadales; family Alcanivoracaceae; genus Alloalcanivorax; species Alloalcanivorax venustensis. The sequence continues at coordinate 61,397 of NZ_ARXR01000006.1, read as the reverse complement.
CGCTCGCCGAGCACCGAGCGGTCGCGCAGCGGCCGGTGCACCCAGCGCTTGAGCAACCGCGAACCCATGGCCGTCTCGGTGCTGTCCAGCACCCAGGCCAGGGACGGCTCCTCCTGGCCGGTGAGCGTTTCGGTGAGCTCCAGATTGCGGCGCGTGGCGGCGTCCATGGCGACGCCGTCGTCGAACGCCTCCAGGGTCAGCCCGGTGACGTGGGGCAGGTCGCTGCGCTGGGTTTCCCGGGCGTACTGCAACAGCGCCCCGGCCGCCGCCACCGACGCCGGGGTGGGCTGGCCGAAGCCGGACAAATCCTGCACCTGGAACTGCTGGCAAAGCTGCCGGCGCGCGCCCTCCGCGTCGAAATCCCAGGGCGGCCGCTGCCGGCAACCGGGCCGCTGGCTCAGCGGGCCCGGCAGGCCGTGATCCTCGCTGATCAACAGCTCCGCCGGCTGCCAGCGCTCCAACAGCGCCTGCAGTTGCTCATGGCCGTCCACCTGCGTCACCACGAAGCGCCCGGCGGCCACGTCCAGGCTGGCGGCGCCGATGCGCGGCCCGTCCTCATAGAGCGCGCACAGCAGCGTGTCGCGGCGCTCCTCCAGCAACGCCTCGTCGCTCACCGTCCCCGGCGTCACGATGCGCACCACCTTGCGCTCCACCGGCCCCTTGGCCAGCGCCGGATCGCCGATCTGCTCGCAGATCACCACTGACTCGCCCAACTTCACCAGCCGCGCCAGATAGCCCTCGGCGGCGTGGTAGGGAATCCCCGCCATGGGAATCGGCTTGCCGTTGCTCTGCCCGCGCTGCGTCAGGGTGATATCCAGCAGGCGGGCCGCCTTCTGGGCGTCGCCGAAAAACAGCTCGTAAAAATCCCCCATCCGGTAGAACAGCAGCTGATCTGGATGGTTGGCCTTCAGGCCGAGGTATTGGCGCATCATGGGCGTATGCCCGGAGAGGTCGTCCATTGCCATAAGCGCGGTATCGCCTGTTTTCTGAAGAGTGGTGGCGCCCCGGCGGGTAACGGGACGTAAGCGGGGCAGAATAGCAAACCCTTGGGCGGGGCTCTATTGGTGGCGGCTAGCCGGGCATAACCGCCCAGTGCTCCACCTCATCCCGATTCAGAACCACCACCTGCTGTGCCTCCGGCGAGCGATGGTCCGCCGGCGTATCCACCCGCAGCTGCTGGAGCAGATAACTCACCAGGGCCCCGCGGGTCTCGAGGCGCAGTTCACCGTGCTGCATACCGTAATCCCGCTCGATCAGGGCCTGCTGCGGCGGCGATAAGCGAGGATCTGGCCCCAGGCGCACGACGACTCGGGTCCGCCAGGCCTCGTCGTCTTCGGCGCCACGGTCCCCGTGCAGCACCAGCTCGGGCCGGTCGCTGATCCGGCTGAGTACGAAATCCCGAAAGTCCCCGTTCTTCTCGCACCAGGCGCGGACGTGCCAGCGGTAGCCGGTGTGCACCACGGTGTGCGGCTGGATCACCCGGAACTCCGGCTCCGGGTTCGCCAGCGACGCGTATTCGATCTCCACTCGCTTGCCTTCCCGGCAGGCCTGCAACACCGGCCGCAACACCGCCGGACGCAGATCCCGGGCCGGGGGCAGCAGCACCTCGGTGTTGAGCTCGCGCACCGTCAGCGACTCAAAGGAACAGGCCAGGTCCTCCCGGGCGTGCATCATTTGCAGGTACTCGTCGGCGACGCCCTGGGTGAACACCGGCTTGAACGCCTCCGTGGGGCGGTAGCCCTTGAGGAAGCGGTCATACGTCAGATTGTCCGGCCCGTAATCCGCCAGATAGGTATTGATGTCCTTGCTGGCCTGCTGGCGCCCGATGCCGAAGGCACGCATCAGATGATTGGTGGTGAGCCGGCCCTCCCAGAGCGCCATCACCTCGATCAACCTGTAGCGCAGTAACAGATCCCAACGTACCGGCCATGCACCGGCGCTTTTGCGGCTAACGCGAGCCATGGCACTCTCCCTCTTTATTGGTTGGCATGGCGACCTGCCTGAAAACTGGACGTGTTCATGTAGCCAGTATAGATGTGTCGTCACTGAAGTCATAGAGTGGCGGATGTCACGGATGGACACCATCTAGGATAGATACTGGGGCAGGGATGCCACCTTTCGAATTACGAGGACGCACGATGTACGACATCATTGGCGACATCCACGGCCACGCGGAACCCCTGAAGCGGTTGCTGCACCGGCTGGGCTACACGGAAACCCGGGGCGTGTGGCGGCACCCGACCCGCAAGGCGCTGTTCCTGGGCGACTACATCGACCGCGGGCCCGAGCAACTGGAGGTGGTGCGCGTCGTGCGTGCCATGGTCGAAGCCGGCGAAGCGCTGGCGATCATGGGCAACCATGAGTTCAACGCGGTGGCCTGGGCCACGCCGGACCCGTCGCAACCCGGTGAGTACCTGCGCCCGCACTCCGCCAAGAACCGCCACCAGCATCAAGCCTTCCTGGAGCAAATCGGGCAGTACCCGGACCTCCACGAAGAGGTGCTGGACTGGTTCCGCACCCTGCCGCTGTACCTGGACCTGCCGGAGTTCCGCGCGGTGCACGCCTGCTGGCACCCGGCGCACATCGACACGCTCGACACCTGGCTGGACGACCACGCGAGACTGCCCGCCGACGCCTGGGCACCCGCCGCCATCGAAGGCCACGCACTGTTCGCGGCCGTGGAAACCACCCTCAAAGGCCTGGAGATCGAACTGCCCGAAGGCGAAGGCTTTCACGACAAAGACGGCCAGGCCCGGCGACACATCCGCACCCGCTGGTGGCAAACCGCGCCGGCCACCTATCTCGACGTGGCCCTGGTGCCCGACACCACACTGCACGCGATCCCCGACCTGCCCGTGGCCGACGGCGTGCTCCCCGGCTACGCCAACGACAAGCCCGTGTTCGTCGGGCACTACTGGTTCCAGGGCAGACCCCAGCCCCTGACCGACCACGTCGCCTGCCTGGATTACAGCGTTGCCGCCCGCCACGGCGGGCGCCTGGCCGCCTACCGCTGGGACGGCGCCGGGCCGCTCAGCGAGGCAAATTTCGTCTGGGTGGAGGCAGCGATATGAAGGTAATCACCTATTCCTTCCGATGTGATAAGGTTCTCAAAAAAGCCGGCACACCGGCATAGGGAACCGACGACAGAATGAGTCCGCCAATAAACGTCGGTCCGCCAAGGTGGGCATTTGGAGGGGAAATGGGGAGCACCCACAAAGAACTGAAGGCGCGCCAGCGCGCCGAGCGCGAAAACTACCCGGAGAATCTGAGCCTGCGCGTGCATCGCGCCTTGAGCTGGCTCGACCGTGCCGAACAGGAAGACGACCCGGACAGTCGCTTCATCTTCCTGTGGATCGCCTTCAACGCCGCCTACGCCACGGAAATCGACGACCGCGTCCACCTCAACGAACAGGCCACCTTCAACAGCTTCCTGCGGAAACTGTGCGACCTGGACGGCGAAAAGCGCTTCGACGAGCTGGTGTGGAACGCCTACCCGAACGCGATCCGCGTCCTGTTGGATAACCCCTACGTGTTCCCCTGCTTCTGGAACCACCAGAAAGGCTACCTGACCGAAGAACAGTGGAAGCGCAGCTTCGACGGCGCCAAGAAAGCGGCGCATTCAGCCCTGGCCGAGCAGAACACTCCGATGGTGCTCTCCATCGTCTTCAGTCGCATCTACACACTGAGAAACCAGATCATGCACGGCGGCGCCACCTGGGGCGGCAAAGTCAATCGCGACCAGATTCGCGACTGCGTGGCGATCCTGGCGGACCTGGTGCCGGTTGTGATTGAGGTGATGATGGATAACGCCGGGGCGCTTTGGGGTGAGGCGAGTTATCCGGTTGTTTGATATGACGGGAACACCGGCTTCGGTGTGATAGAGTTTCCGGCTGATAATAAGAGGCTGGATGACGACGCTCCGCGCCGATAGCCCGCCCGAAAGATTGAGGAGCCACCGTGTCGATTCCGGATTTTCAAACTGTAATGCGTCCCGTGCTGGAGTCGGTCCGCCACGGGCAGCCCCTGGCCCTGGGGGACGTGCGGCAACACGTGGCGAATGCCTTTCAGCTCACCGAAGAAGAGCGCAAGCAGCGTCTCCCCTCCGGCCGCCAAACGGTAATCAATAACCGGGTCGGCTGGGCGCGGACCTACCTGAACAAGGCCGGCCTGCTGCATATTCCCCAGCGTGGCATGGTGGAAATCACCGACCGGGGTCAGGCTGCGCTGGCCAATGGCCCTGATCGGATCACCGTCCGCTGGCTCAAACAGTTCCCTGAGTTTGAGCGCTTTCACAGTCACACTCCCAAGGACAAGACTGACGACAGCCAGGATATGGCCGACGACCTGGACCAGACCACCCCGGACGAACGCCTGGCCGAGGCCCATCAGTCCCTGATGGAAGCCCTGGCTGACGAGATTCTGACTCAGGTGCGCCAGTCCTCGCCCCAATTCTTTGAGCAGTTGGTGGTCGACCTCATGCTGGCCATGGGCTACGGCGGCTCCCGCAAGGAAGCCGGGCAGGCCACCCAGCTCACCAACGACGACGGCATCGACGGCACCATCAAGGAAGACAAGCTGGGTCTGGATGTGATCTACCTCCAGGCCAAGCGCTGGGCCAATACGGTCCACCGCCCAGAGATCGATAAGTTTATCGGGGCGCTCACCCGTCAGGGCGCCCGCAAGGGAGTCTTCATCACCACCTCCGATTTCTCCCCGGGCGCCCGTGAGGCCGCTAACGGCCTGAGCATGAAGGTGGTGCTGCTCGATGGCCGGGAACTAGCGCAACTGATGGTGGAGAACAACCTGGGTGTGAGTATCAAACAGGTCTATGAAGTGAAGCAGATTGACAGTGACTACTTTAGTGAAGAGTAGCTTTTCCCCAACGCATTAAGCCCAAGCGGAGCGTAAACACATGGCAATCAAGAAATCCGAACTTTATTCCTCCCTCTGGGCCTCCTGCGACGAACTGCGCGGAGGTATGGACGCGTCTCAGTACAAGGACTATGTCCTGTTCATGCTGTTCATCAAGTACATCTCGGACAAGTACGCGGATTCCGACGATTTCGCGCCGCCGGTGGTGATCCCGAAGGGCGCCAGTTTTAAGGACATGATCCAGCTCAAGGGTAAGAGCGATATCGGCGACAAAATCAATATTCAGATTATCCAGCCGCTGATCGATAACAACGCTCGCTTGGCGCGCAGTGACTTCCCAGACTTCAACGATCCCAACAAGCTTGGCGAAAACAAAGCCATGGTTGACCGGCTCACTAACTTGATTGGTATCTTTCAAAAGCCGGAGCTGGATTTCGCCAAGAATCGGGCTGAACACGACGACATCCTCGGCGATGCCTACGAATACCTCATGCGGCATTTCGCCAGCGAAAGCGGCAAGAGCAAGGGTCAGTTCTACACTCCTTCGGAAGTCAGCCGGGTGATCGCCCAGGTCATCGGTATCTCGCCCGAAAATGCCGTGGGCGCCACCACGGTTTATGACCCGACGTGTGGGTCGGGCTCCTTGCTGCTCAAGGTGGCGGCCGAGGCGGGCAAGCGAATTACCCTGGAAGGGCAGGAGAAGGACGTGACCACCGCCGGCCTCGCCCGCATGAACATGATCCTGCACGACTTTCCCGGCGCCAATATTGTCCAGGGGGACACCCTGGCGAACCCCAAATTTCTTGATGGCGAAAAGCTACGTACCTACGACTACGTAGTGGCCAATCCGCCGTTCTCCGACAAGGCCTGGAGTACCGGCCTGACGGCGGAAGACGACGCCTACCAGCGCTTCAGTTGGGGCGTGCCGCCCGCCAAGCAGGGCGACTACGCCTACCTGCTGCACATCGTCCGCTCCATGAACAGCGCCGGCAAAGGCGCGGTGATCCTGCCCCACGGCGTGCTTTTCCGGGGCAACGCCGAGGCGGTGATCCGCAAGCAATTGGTGCGCTCGGGCATTCTCAAGGGCATTATCGGCCTGCCGGCGAACCTCTTCTATGGCACCGGCATCCCCGCCTGCATCCTGGTGCTGGACAAGGACAACGCCCAGGGAAGGAAAGGCATTTTCATGATCGATGCCTCGAAAGGCTTTATCAAAGACGGCAACAAGAACCGCCTGCGCGAGCAGGACATCCACCGCATGGTGGATACCTTCAAGAAGCAAATGGACGTAACGCGCTACGCCCGAATGGTGCCCTTCGATGAAATCGCCGACGCCAAAAACGACTTCAACCTCAACCTGCCGCGCTATATCGACACCAGCGAACCGGAAGACCGCCACGACATCCACGCCCACCTGAACGGCGGCATCCCCGAGCGGGATATCGACGGCGACCCGAACGCCATCCCGCCCATGCCGGGCCTAGCCGCCTACTGGCAGGTCTTCCCCGCGCTGCGCAGAGCCTTGTTCCAACCCAACCGCCATCCGGGCTACGCCGACCCGGCGGTGGACGCTACCGCCATTAAGTCCACGATTCTGGAACACCAAGAGTTTGCCCGCTTCCGCCAGCAAGTCATGGGCCTGTTCAAGGACTGGCGCCAGCGCAACACCCCGCGCCTCAAGGCCTTTGGCGTAGACGGCCAACCCAAGGCACTGATCACCGAAGTGGGCGAAGACCTGCTCGACAGCTTTCGCCGGGCACCCCTGCTGGATCCCTACGACATCTACCAACACCTGATGGACTACTGGTACGAGACCTTGCAGGACGACGCCTACGAAATCGCCGCCGACGGCTGGGTAGCCAAAACCCGCCGCATTAAAGAAGAAATCACCAGCGGCAAGAAAAAAGGCCAGATGAAAGACAAAGGCTGGACCTGCGACCTGCTGTCTAAGCCCTATATCGTGGAGCACTACTTCGCCGACCAACAGGCCGAGCTGGATGCCCTGCAAACCGAACAGGAAACACTCGCCAGCCAACTGACCGAGCTGGAAAAAGAGCACAGCGGCGAAGACGGCGCCTTTGCCGAGTTGGACAAAATCAACAGGGGCGAAGTCAACAAACGCCTTAGGGAAATAAAAAAGAACCCCGACTACGCCGAGGAAGCCAAGATCCTCAAACAGTGGAGCGATTTGGAAAAGCGCCAAAGCGAACTGAAAAAGCAGATCAAGGAACAGGACGCCGAGCTCGATCAGCTCGCCTACGAGCACTACCCCAAACTCAACGAAGCCGACATCAAAACCCTGGTGGTGGACCACAAATGGCTCACCGCCCTGGAAGCCGCCGTACAGGGCGAACTGGAACGCGTCTCCCAAACCCTCACCAGCCGCGTACGCCAACTGACCGAACGCTACGCCACGCCCCTGCCGCAAATCACCCAGCGGGTGGAGGAGCTTTCGTCCAAAGTGGACGAGCACCTGAAAAGGATGGGGGTTGAGTGGGTATGAATCGGGAGGCAATGGAAATTCGGGAAGTTTCGCCGGGGTATGCGTTGAAAGCGGCCAAGCCGGCGGTGCCGGAGGGGTATAAACAGACTAAAGTGGGAGCTATTCCAGAGGATTGGGAGTGTGAGAAGCTCGAAGCGTTTCTTTCTTTTATTTCGTATGGATTCACCAATCCCATGCCGACGGTTGAAAGTGGCATTTACATGGTTACCGCTGCAGATATTGGAGATGGTAGGATTCAGCTAGACACGGCAAGAATGACTTCGCTTCAGGCTTACAAAAATTTACTCACAGACAAAAGTAGACCGAGAAAAAACGACATTTTGCTAACTAAAGACGGAACTTTAGGTCGCCTTGCCGTTGTTGGCGAAGAAACTATTTGCATAAATCAATCAGTGGCAGTTATACGCACCAACCGAAAGGCCGACCCACTTTTTATCAAGTTTCTACTGGAAGGCAACAGCTATCAGAAACGAATGATTGAAGACGCAGGTGGATCAACGATCAAGCACATTTATATTACAATCGTTGATAAAATGCCGATCGGCTTGCCAAGCGATGTGAGCGAACAACGCGCCATCGCCACCGCCCTAAGCGACGTAGACGCCCTGCTCGAAGAACTGGACCGCCTGATCGCCAAAAAGCGCGACATCAAACAAGCCACCATGCAACAACTCCTCACCGGCCAAACCCGCCTGCCGGGGTTTGAGCAGGAGTGGGAAACTAAGCGTATTGGTGAGTTGCTAACAATTTGTCATGGAAGAAATCAGCACGAGGTCGAAGTGAAAGATGGCCAATTTCCTATTCTGGCAACCAGTGGAGTAATCGGCACTTCGAAGCACGCCTTATATAACCGGCCATCAGTATTGATTGGGCGAAAAGGGACGATTAATAAACCGAGGTATATGGCCACGCCTTTTTGGTCAGTTGATACATTATTCTACTCTGTTATTGAGGAAGATAACGACGCAAAGTACCTCTACTACCAGTTTTTGATGATTGACTGGCTTCAATACAACGAAGCATCCGGCGTTCCGAGCTTGAGTGCGCGAACAATCGAGAATATCGAAATTAACTGCCCTCAGCCTTTGGAGCAGCGAGCTATTTCTTCAGTCCTATCCGACCTAGACACTGAAATACAGTTTTTAGAGCAAAGCCGCACCAAAACCGCCGCCATAAAGCAGGCCATGATGCAGGATCTATTGACTGGTCGCATCCGGCTTATAGAAACAGAAGCTGTCGCGGAGGCAGGAGTATGAGTGATCAGCAGATCGCGCTTTGGTCCGTTAATGATCTACGTGCCGACTCCGACGGTGAAGCACGTCAGTTTTTCATTCCAGCCTATCAGCGAGGATTTCGCTGGTCTCCGCTTCAGGTGCAACAGCTGTTGGATGACATCCAGGAGTTTACGCAACGCCGAAATCCCCAGCCAGATGAATTCTATTGCCTACAGCCTTTGGTCATCAAAACGCGCCCTGAAACGGGCGATTTTGAAGTAGTTGACGGCCAGCAGCGCCTGACCACGCTTCTTCTGATACTGCGTCACTTCAATGAGCGCCTGGCCGAAAAGTTCCGTCAGACGCTATTCAATCTAAAATACGAGACCCGCTCAGAGCTTGATGCATTTTTGGACAACCCTGATGAAGATGCAGCCGGCCGGAATATTGACTTTTATCACCTTTATCACGCAATCAGTACCATTGAAGCCTGGTTTTCTGAGCGTGACAGCGAAGTTGAAAAAATCAAGGATGCGCTACTTAACCAAACCAAGGTCATCTGGTTCGAACTGGCGGTAGCGGATAACCCGGTTGAAGCGTTTACCCGTCTCAATGTAGGCAAAATACCGTTGACCAATGATGAGTTGATTCGGGCGCTATTTTTGCGTAGGACCGCTGGCTCCGATGACACCGAAGCTACCAGTACGCAGTTGCAGATCGCCTATGAGTGGGATCAAGTGGAGAAATCACTCCAATCTGATGCGTTCTGGTATTTTCTGAGCAACGAACCTGGGGCAGATCAGAGCCGCATTGGCTTCTTATTTGACCTAGTTGCCCAAGAAGAGGGGTTGATTCCGGGTTCGGAGCACGACGCCTATGCGGTCTTCTACGCCTTCAATCGGAAACTTAAAAAGGCTAACACAACACCGGAGGGAGAGTGGCGCAGGATCAAGCAGCGCTTTCTTATGCTGCAAGAGTGGTTCGAAAATCGTGTGCTCTACCACATGGTTGGCTTCTTAGTGAGCCAGGGAGTGTCGATTAGCGATATTCGAACAATTGCCGAGAATTGCACCAAGAGCGTTTTCGAGTCAGGTATTCGCAAGCAAATTTTCAAGCACACCATGGGTGAGGATATGCCGGGCCCACACGAGCGCGAGTCAATTCGTGAGTGCGTCGCCAACCGGCTGGAGGAGCTTTCTTATCTTTCCTCATCTGGACAGAGGGAAATTCGGGCAGTTCTGCTGCTGTTTAACTTAGCTACGATTCTGCAGAGCCGGCGCTCCAATCTGCGTTTTCAGTTTGACAGTTTCAAGCGAGAGCGCTGGGACATCGAGCATATTCGCTCCGTTACAGATGATCGGCCTGAGCGTCATCATGATCGTCGGCGATGGTTCGAGAATGCCTTTGGCTACCTGAAGTCACAGGGTGTAGAAACGCAGTTACAGGATAATATCCAAGAGTTCTTAAAGCTATCTCAGGGGGACGCCGCCAATGCCTTATTCGAGCGACTTTACCCTCGAGTACTTGACTATTTTCATGAAGCCTATGACGGGGATGCTGAGCATGGAATCTCGAACCTGACCCTGCTTGATGAAAGTACCAACCGAGGTTACAAGAATGCGGTCTTCGCCGTAAAGCGCCAGCGTCTTCTGGAGCTCGATCAGGCAGGCATTTTTGTGCCTCTGTGTACCCGCAATGTGTTCTTAAAGTGTTACAGCCCACAGGTGGATAACCTGATGTTCTGGAGTGAAGCTGATCGGAATGGTTATGTGTCGACCATTACCGACGTATTGGTTGATTTCTTCAGCGCAAATATGGAGTCGCTCTGATGAGTAGTATCGGCAGCCAGATCAATTACAAACAGTTGCTGGACCGGCACGGAACTATACGGGTGCCGATGATTCAGCGCGATTACGCGCAGGGGCGCCCTTCGGAAACAGAGGTGCGGGATGCTTTCTTAGACGCACTTGAGAGAGCGCTGCAAAAGCCTACCGGCGATCCGGCGCTGCCTCTGAATCTCGATTTTGTTTACGGCAGCGTCGAGGGTGGGGATGGTCAAACCCGTTTTACCCCTCTCGATGGCCAGCAACGGCTGACAACGCTTTATCTCTTGCACTGGTACTTGGCTTGGAGTGATGAAGCATGGACTACCTTTGAGAGGGTATTTCTTTGCAATGGCCGCTCCCGTTTCGCCTATAGCACAAGGCCTAGCAGCAATGAGTTTTTTGATGCATTGACATGTTATCGCCCCGGGTATGCGCCTGGTGATGTGTCAGACCTAGCAAAACTGATCGCCGACCAACCCTGGTATTTCCGGAGCTGGAGGCTCGATCCGACTATACAGTCGGTATTGCACATGCTGAATGCAATTCATCAGCGATTTGCCCTGTCTGAGGGGCTGTTTATGCGATTGCTGGATGAAAAGGCTCCGGCGATTACCTTTCAGTTGTTGGACCTGCGCAATTTCGGGCTATCCGATGATTTGTATATCAAGATGAACGCACGCGGTAAGCCACTTACTGCTTTTGAGATGTTCAAGGCACGTTATGAAGAAGAGCTAGCAGGTCAGCTTGAGGGCGAAACATTCGCTCTTGGAGGCCAGCAGTTTAACGCGGCTGAGTACGTTTCCCGCCGCTTAGATACCAACTGGGCCGACCTTTTCTGGAAGCATCGAAAAAAAGGAAGCGAACTGTATGACGATGCTTTCATGAATATATTTCGTATAGTGGCGCTGGTGAGTCGTACCCCTGAATCAGACCAATACTTGGATGATGTTGGAAAGCTACGGAAGGGCATTAATCCGCCCTCATACCATGATTTTCATACTCAGTGCTGGTTGGACGAGCCTTTTACGCGCTTCCTAGTTGGTCTTCTTGACACATGGTGTACCCCTAGTGGCGAGCTACGCCAGTTGTTGCCGGATACGCGCTATTTTAACGAGCCGGCTTTCTTTAGAAAGATCACTGTTGACGGCGCAAACTGTTCTTATGTCGAGCTAGTTCAGCTCGTGGCTTATACGCAGTTTATTTTGGCCCATGGCTCGGGCAGTGTCGACGCCTTTCAGGAGTGGATGCGTATCATCCGGAATCTGGTGGTGAATACTGCCTATAATCGACCCGATGACTTCAGGCGTAGCGTGCAGGGTGTAATGGTAATGCTGGAGCACACTAGTGACATCCTTACCCATATGGCTCAGTCAGAAAGACCAGTTACCGGGTTCAATGAGTTGCAGCTTGAGGAGGAGAAGGTTAAGGCGCAGTTGATTCTGGCCGACGACGGCTGGCGGCCGTTGCTCGATCGGGCTGAAGCTCATGGCTATTTCCGGGGCCAAGTCGGCTTCCTTCTGGAGTTCGCCGGAGTGACGGCAAAGTGTACTGACTCTGCGCCGGAAAGTTGGAGTAGCTCCGATCATGCTGATTACCAGGATGCTTTCTTAAGAGATTTGGAGTTGGCAGAAACCATGTTTTCGGCACAGGGGCTCTTAGATCCAGGCAAGTACCTCTGGCAAAGGGCACTCCTGACGTTGGGTGATTACCTACTTCCGAGCGGCCGAAACCGTTCTTTCGTAGTGAATGCTACAACCGAAGAGGCTAGTTGGAAGCGATTGCTCAGCGGCGCAGGCGCTCGTGCGAAAAGGTCGCGCGCTCTGCTCAAAACACTGTTCAGCAAGCTTTCGCCAGGAGTGGATCTTGCTGATCAGCTCAACAGTGTGATCGAAGGCGACAAAGCGTTAGAAGTCTGGCGTCAAGAGGCTGCTCACTGCCCTGCGGTATTGGATTACTGTGAGCGAAAAATGATTCGTATTGATGAGCGAGGCCATATCTATTTGCTAAAGCGGTCTCAGATGAATGGTGCACACGCAGAGCTTTTCACATTTTGTCTCTACAAGCAGCTTAGCGCCGGAGGAATCAAGCTGTCTTCGCTCAGGGCCGACTATCAATCTGTTAATGACACCTATTCCGAGCCGCATATTAGTCTGTCCTCTGACCAACTGAATGTATTGCTGACAATCGAAATTGGGCTAGGAGAGAATGAGTATCTGGTTTATTTGCCTATACCAGACGATGTGGCTCTTGCAGGGATCTTTTTAAAGTCGCAGTTCGAAGAGGTGGAAGGCCGCTATCAGCGCACGGTCGATCGAGCATTGATAGTGGATTTTCTCCAAGAACTGGATACAGAGATTGAAGCACACCCCAGAGGGGTGGCATGAATATTTCGGAACTCACCAGCATTCTTTCGTGTGGCGAAGACAGCCGCCACCAGTTCAAACGCAATGCCACCAACGCCGATGGCCTTGCCGCCGAACTGGCCGCCTTTGCCAATAGCGGCGGGGGCTGGCTGTTTCTGGGCGTCAATGACGACGGCTCCATCGCGGGCCTGGATGGCGCCGCGATTCGTCGGCTGAATCAGTTGGTTAGCAATGCGGCCTCTCATAACGTTCGTCCGCCTGTGCATCCGCTTAGCGAGAACGTGCAGACGGATCAGGGGATTGTGATGGTGGTGGAGGTGCCCGATGGGCTGGCCAAGCCCTACCTGGATAACCAGGGCCGTATCTGGGTCAAGCAGGGTTCGGACAAGCGCCATGTCACCTCCCGGGAGGAAATGCAGCGCATGTTCCAGCGCTCCGGGCTGGTTTACGCCGATGTAGTGCCAGTCGCGGGTACGTCAGTCGAGGATATCGACGAGAAGGCCTTTGCCAACTACTTCAACCGCCGCTATGGCGAGAGCAGTGAATACGCCGGGCTCACCCGCGAGCAGTTGCTGCAGAACCTGGGCCTGGGCGATGGCCGGGAGCTGAATCTGACCGGGCTGATACTGTTTGGCCGCACCCCCCAGCGCTGGCGCCCGGCCTTTGAAGTGAAGGCGGTGGCCTTCCCCGGCACGGCCTTGCACGATACCCGCTACCTGGACAGTGAGGACATCAAGGGCACCCTGCTGGAGCAGTTCCGGGGCGCCTTCGCCTTTATCAAGCGCAACCTGCACCATGTGCAGCACGGGCGCGGCTTCAACACTCTGGGCGAGCTGGAGATTCCCGAAACCGCGCTGGAAGAGCTGCTGGTCAATGCTCTGATCCACCGGGACTACTTCACCAGTGCCTCCATTCGCCTGATGGTCTTCGCCGACCGGGTCGAGATCGTCAGCCCCGGCCACCTGCCGGACAGCCTGAGCCCGGAGGATATCCGCCGAGGCAAGACCATCCGCCGCAACCCCACGCTCACCGAGCACGCGAGCCATATTCTGCCCTATCGCGGCATGGGCAGCGGCATCCCCCGCGCCCTGGAAGCCTGGCCCCGCATCGATCTGCTGGACGACCCGGCGGGCAATCAGTTCACGGCCGTGGCTTGGCGACCAGAGGCGGAGTGGCGCTCAGGAGCGGGTGGCGACCAAGTGACCGACCAAGTGACCGACCAAGTGACCGACCAAGTGCCTCCCGAGATCGGGCGTCTGCTGATGGCGATGGAAGGTGAAATGAAGAGAGCGGAGTTACAGGAAGCGCTGGGCCTGAAGCATACCCCGCATTTCAGAGATGCCTACCTTCGCCCGGCGCTGGAAGCCGGGCTGGTCGAGCTGACGATACCGGACAAACCCAATAGTCGTTTGCAAAAATACCGCCTGACGACCACTGGCAACGCCTGGCTGCAACAGCACAACAATATAAAGAATAAGGGATAGCCGTATGAGCCTGACAACCCGCCCGGAACGCCTGACCCAGAATCGTGTGGTCGCGATGTTTACGCGGCCTGAAAAAGACGGCGGGCTGGGCTATCGGTATCTCGGTGACTGGAGCAAGCGCGAGAATAACCGCCCCATCGAGCCCGAGCTGCTGCGCACCAACCTGAAGGCGCGGGGTTACTCGGACGCCCATATCGCCTCGGCCCTGCAGAAGTTGGAAGCGGCCGCCGATGTCACCGGGGTGGGCCTCTACCAGGCCAATATGCGCACCTACAACCTGCTGCGCTACCCGGTGAAGGTGCTGCTGGCGCCGGGCAAGCCTCATGAAGATGTGCATCTGATCGACTGGGATCACCCGGAAAGCAATGATTTTGCCCTGGCCGAGGAAGTCACGCTCAAGGGTGGACATGAACGGCGTCCGGATATTGTACTGTATTTGAATGGGATCGCCGTGGCGGTGATCGAGCTCAAGCGCAGCTCTGTGGAGGTGGGCGACGGGGTACGCCAGCTTCGCACCAATCAGGAACCTTTATTCAATGAAGGGTTTTTCACGACCTCGCAACTGCTGCTGGCGGGCAGCGACTCCCAAGGGTTGCGCTACGGCACCACCGGTACCCCGGAGCAATTCTTTGTGCAGTGGAAGGACGAAGAGCGCCCCGATGAGATCGGCCCCGGCTCGCTGTTGGATCGGCCTCTGGCTCACCTCTGCCGTAAAGAGCGGCTGCTGGACCTGATCCGCAACTTCGTGATCTTCGATGCTGGGCAGAAGAAGGTGCCGCGTCCGCATCAGTATTTTGGTATCAAGGCGGCGCAGGAGCGCGTTGGCAAGCGCGAGGGCGGAGTGATCTGGCATACCCAGGGCAGCGGCAAGAGCATTCTGATGGTGCTGTTGGCCAAATGGCTGCTCGAGTACGATCCGGAGGGCCGCATTTTGGTGGTCACCGACCGGGACGAACTGGATCAGCAGATCGTCGGCGTGATGCGTAACGCCGGCGTGGTGGGCGAGGATGCGCCTTCCCCGCGCATTACCTCTCGTGCCCAGTTTGTGGAAAAACTCGGCGCCAGTACACCGCGCCTGCTGTGCGCGCTGGTACACAAATTCAATCCCTCCGACTTCAAGGGTGACCCGCCGCCGGTACACGGGCGTTTTTACGTTTTTGTGGACGAGTGCCACCGCACCCAAGGCGGCTATCTGAACAAGCAGATGAAGCGCTGGCTGGCGGATGCTCTATTTATCGGCTTTACCGGCACGCCCCTGCTACGTAAGGACAAGCAGACCACCCGCGAAGTGTTCGGCACCTACATTCACACCTACAAGTTCCCCGAGGCGGTGGCGGACAAGGTGGTGCTGGACTTGAAATACGAGGCCCGGGATGTACCCCAGCGACTGACCTCCAGGACGGCCGTGGACACCTGGTTTGAGAATGCGACCAAGAATCTGAACAACTATCAGAAGGCTGTGCTTCGTAATAAATGGGCCACTCTGGAACACCTGATGAGTGCCAAGGAGCGTAAGGAGCGCATCATTGCCAATATCATCGAGGATTTCAGCCTCAAACCGCGCCTGAACAACAATCGGGGTACGGCGATGCTGGTGGTGGCTTCCATCTACGATGCCTGCCATTACTTCCGCCTGCTCCACAGCACCAGCTTCGGCAAGTACTGCGGCGTCATCACTTCCTATGACCCGAACCACAACGCGATTTCCCGTGAATCGGAAGACAGCGATGAGCGTTTCAAGTTTGATACCTACAAGCAGTACGTATTGAAGGATAGCCAGTCCACCAAGCAATACGAGAATGAAATGAAGCGCCGTTTCAGGGAGGAGCCGGCCAACTGCAAGCTGCTGATTGTGGTGGGCAAACTGCTGACCGGTTTTGATGCGCCTACCTGCACGTACATCTATTTAGACAACGAGCTGCACGACCACAACCTGTTCCAGGCCATCTGCCGCACCAACCGGCTGGACGGCGATGACAAAGACTACGGGCATATCGTCGACTTCAAACAACTGTTTGGCGACGTGCAGGAAGCTATCGCCGTGTACAGTTCGGACGAGCTGGACCTGGATGACGGCGGCGTGGCGGAGAATAACATTGAGCTGAAGGACTGGTTGAAAGAGGGCAGGGATAAGTTGGACAACGCCCGGGAGGAATTGCACTACCTCTGCGAGCCGGTGCCGCCGCCCAAGGAGATTGAGCAGCACATTCACTACTTCTGTGGCGAGGCCTACAATCCGGAGGCGCTGGATAACACCGAGACCCTGCGGATTTCTTTTTATAAGCACGTTACCGGTTTCGTGCGGGCCTTTTCCAATATCGCCCAGCACCTGGATGAAGCGGGCTATTCCGAAAAGCACATCCAGCGTTTGAACGACGAAGTGGCGTTCTATAGTGAGGTGCGCGACGCAATTAAACACCACTCCGGCGAAGAACTGGACATCAAGCCGTTTGAAGCCGATATGCGCCACCTGATCAATACCTATGTTCAAGCCGATTCGGCGGATAAGATGGGTTCGGTGGATACCTATTCCCTGGTGGAGTTAATCGTGGAGACCGGCATCCACGATGCCATTGCCCAAAAGCTTAATGCCAAGGGTAAGATGTCGAACAACGCGGTGGCCGAAGGCATAATCAACAATGTGCGTAAAACCATCATCCGTGAACAGCTTACCGACCCGCGGTTTTATGAGCAGATGTCCACGCTGTTGAATGACCTGATTGAAGATTGGCGTGGTGAGACGGCGTCCTACAAGCAGTTTTTGGAGCGGGCGGAAGCTTTGGTTCGAACCGTGGCGCAGGGTCATAACACCGATGAGGCTCCCCAAGAGCTCGTCGGCAACCGTGCGGCTCTGGTGCTGTATAAAAATCTTCCGACTATTCTACCGGCTTCACCTGATCAACCTAAAGTTGCTGAGGAGCCAGGCGGTTATATGGATCCACTGGTTCGCATGACCCTGAGAGTGGATGCCGCTATGCGGGAACAAACGCCCGCCAACTGGAAGGGCGATGAAGTCAAGGAGCGCCAGGTACAGAACGTATTGTATGACGTTTTGGATCGTGATCGTGAGACTACAAAGGCGGTGTTCGAGCTGGTCAGAAATTTGAAAGGGTACTAATGACGGAAACCATCGAACTCGGCGACATCCGCATTCTGATTCACCGTAAGGTGGTCCGTAACGTGCATTTATCCGTCCACCCGCCCAGCGGTAGAGTCACGATGGTGACTCCGATGGCGACTCGCGCGGAAGTCGCCCGTGCCTATGCCATTTCCCGATTGAACTGGATTCGTAGCCAACAGACCAAGCTCAAGAAACAGGCCCGCGAAACGCCCAGGCAGTACGTTACGCGAGAAAGCCACTATCTGTGGGGGCGGCGCTACCTTCTGGACGTGGTCGAAAGTAAAGCCCGGCCAGGGGTGAGTCTTGATCATAAGCGTGTCACGTTAAAGGTGAAGCCCGGAAGTGACACGGAAAGCCGCGCCCGAATCATGCACGCTTGGCATAAAAGGTTGTTGCACGAGGCTGTACCGCCCCTAATCGCCAAGTGGGAAGCTAAGCTGGATGTCACCGTCGCGAAGTACTATCTGCAACGTATGAAGACGAAGTGGGGTAGTTGTAATCACCGGGCCGGGAATATCCGTTTGAATACCGAGCTGGTGAGAAAGCCTAAAGACCTGCTTGAGTACATTCTCGTTCACGAAATGGCTCACCTGATTGAGCCGACCCACAATGAGCGATTTGTCACTATTCTGGATAAGCACTATCCCAATTGGCGTGAAGCCAGGGACGACCTGAACGCGCTGCCCCTCGCTGACGAAAGCTGGCGAACCGCTTAGTCCGAGCCGAAAGATCGCTCGTTTCTCTGTTACATAAACTCTCAGATAGCCAACACGAACTCAACCGGAACCGGCGTCCCACCCCATCCCGCTGTCATGTTCCCCGCCTAGCCTGTTTCGCACTTCAATCAGTGCGAAGAGAACCATGGCGATTTCACGCAGAATCATGTTGCAGATGATGTTCCTGGGCGGCGGCGCGGCGGTGCTCACCGCCTGTGGGGGCGGCTCCTCCGGCAGTGCGCCGGCAAGTGGCGGCGGGGGAGAAGGGCCGCGTGATCCGGCTCCCGGGCCGCCGGTGGACCCGGGGCCGGCGCCCCTGCCGCCGGCCCGGGAGTTGCCGTTGCGAGCCGGGCCGCTGGCGGACATCGGCCCGCTGGTCGACTCCGGGGTGGATAGCGTGCTGATTCCCGAGGGGTTTTCCCTGCGTCTGGTGGCCACGGCGGGGCGCCAGCCGGTGCCGGGCCTGCCGCTGTTTCTGTGGCACCCGTTGCCAGACGGTGGCGCGGTGTTCCCGATGGCGGACGGCGGCTGGGTGTATGTGTCCAACAGTGAGTTTTTGCCCGGCGGGGTGGGGGCGCTGCGCTTCGGTGCCGATGGCGAGCTGCTGGATGCCTATCCGATTCTCAAGAACACGCGTATCAACTGCGCCGGTGGCGCCACGCCCTGGGGCACCTGGTTGTCCTGTGAAGAGATTGAGGACGGTGAAGTCTACGAGTGCGACCCTATTGGCACGCCGCGCCAGGCGCAATCCTACCCGGCGCTGGGGCGGTTCAAGCACGAGGCCGCCGCCGTGGACCTGGAGACCAACACGGTGTTCATGACCGAGGACGAGGGCCACGGTCGTTTTTACCGGTTCGTGTCCCACGGCCGGGTCAGTGCGATCAACGGCAACCAGGGTCTGGATCTGGATAACGGCGTGCTTCAGGTGCTGGAGGTGGAAGGCTTCGAGAGTGGGGCTTATATGGAAGATCTGGCCGCCGCTCGTGAGATTCATCGGGTGCGCTGGGTGGACGTGCAATCCCCGGACCGGCCTCAGAGCCAGGTGCGTTCGGACATTGAAAACAGTACCGGGCAGGGCGCGCCGGGTACGCGCTTCAAGGGCGGCGAGGGGCTGTGGATGCAGTACTGGCCCGAGGGTGAGCAACAGACCGTGTCCGGCTACGAACACCCGCTGCGCGCGGTGGCGTTTTTTGCTTGCAAGGGTGACAACCGGGTCTACGCCCTCGACGTGGACAACGACCTGATCGAGGTGGTGTTCGACAACGACCAGTTGGCGGCGGTGGACGAGCCGGCCTTCGACGACGTGGACAACCTGGTGGTGAGCCCGGCCGGCGATGTGGTGGTGGCCGAGGACGGTGACGCCATGCGCCTGATGGTGATGGTGCCCAATCAGCCGGCCAGGATTTTGCTGCAAATCCCCGGTGGCGGCAGCGAACTCACCGGGCCGGCGTTCACGCCGGACGGCTCAAGGTTGTATTTCAGTTCCCAGCGGGCGCCGTCCGGCGTTACCGGTCTGCTGCCCCTGGGGCGCACCTACGAGCTGACCGTGCCGGAGGGGTTCCGGTGATCTACCTGGCGGAGTGCCATGATTCGGCGGCTGCTAACCGCTGCTAACCGCCGCCGGAAGGCCACGGATCGCCGGTACCGGGTGCGTCCAAGGCGCGCCCGATGCCCCGGCTTTGGGAAAGCGAGACGGCGCTGTCGCCAACGGCCACCCAGAAACAGGCGATATCCTCGACAAACTCCTCACGGCTGACCACGACATCGGCGTCCAGCCAGGACATCACGGCTTCGATGGTGCCGCCCACCAGCAGCGCGGACCCGACATGGGCGATGGGCAGGGGCTCGCCAGCCTGATGGTATTGGAGGCTGAAGGTGGAGAGCACCCGCGCCATTTTCCGGATGACCGTTTTGCGCTGTTCCAGAGCCTGAGGATTCTCCGAGGCCGAGGAAAACAGCAACCGGGTTCGGGCGGGCTCGTCCACCATCCAGCCGATACAGCGATCAAGCACCTGGCGGGCGAGTGCCGGGGTGTCCATGCCTTCTTGCCAGCCACTCAGCGCGGCGTTCTGGCCGATACCGATGAGTTCTTCCGCCAGGTCGTCGACCAGCGCGGCGGCCATGGCATCCAGGCTGTCAAAGCTTTCGTAGAAGTAGCGTTTGTTCAACCCGGCCTGGGCGCAAAGCTTGTGGATGGTGAGTTTTCTCCAGCCCTCGGCGGCGATGATCTGATACGCCTGGCTCAGCAGTTGTTGACGCCGGGCATGGATCCGGGACGCCGCTGATTGCCCCTGGAAAGGACGAGTGGGGTAGGCCATGAGCTGAATTTCCTGTTCGATCAACGACTTATGGTAACAGCAAGAAAATCGGCCAAGCCAGTCTTGACCTCCGAGCAGGACGGATTCTATTCTTGGTACATGACTGTACCAAGAGTGATTTGTAACCGCCAACGCGATACAAGGAGTGACCATGCAAGCGCAAGCTACGCTTAAACAGGCGTCCACGGTGCCCGCGCCGGTGTCGGACGAGCAACGTCTGGAACAACTGAGAGCCCAGGCCGGGAGCAATCCGGATCTGGCCAAAGAGGCGGCCTGGGCGTTGCTCGGGGAGCTCCAGGACGAGTCCCAGTTTCATCGCCTGCCCTGGTTGTTTGCCCAGGGCAAGGGTGACGCCGACGCGCCGAACGGGGACACCGAGGGGATGGTGATGAACCTGCACGGTTCCTTCCTGATGCGGACGCTGAACCGAGCCGTTCTGCTGGGGCAGCTTCTGGGGCGCATGGGTTGGACCGGTAAAACCTTCAACCCGGAAACCGGTACCGGTTACAACCGGGTTACCGCCTCCACTTACGTTCCCGCCCGGCTCGCCATGCCGCATTACAAGCTGCAAAAGCAGGGCAGGGAGTTGCTCGGGTTCGACTTTCACCACCGTATCGACACTTCCCCGGTAGCGCCTCATTTGCAGGTTCGCGGGATCACCTATGACGAGCCGTCTTTCAATAATCCGCTGATTCTTCCGAAAGTGCGTGATGAGATCGTGGAAATCGTGCCGGACGTCTTTCTGGGTCGGGTGGTGTACCGGGCCAAGCACGGTTGGGACGTCGTCGGCTATTTTGCGCTTCGTTATCCTTTCGTGCGCTAGGGAGTGTTGATCAATGCCCATCACACTGAATGGCGCGGTCGCCTGTGTCACGGGCGGCGGCAGAGGCATCGGGGAAGCCGCGGTCAGAGCGCTGGTCGATCAAGGGGCCCGCGTGGTGATCGGCGACATCGATCTGGCGGCGGCGCAAGCGGTGGCGGCGTCCCTGTCCGGCGTGCAGGCGGTAAAGCTGGATGTGGCCGATCCCGATTCGTTTGAGGAATTTTTGAAGGTGGCGCGGGAAATGGGGCCGGTGGATTTGCTGGTGAATAATGCCGGCATCATGCGTACCGGCGCGTTCGTCACTCTGGATCCGGCGTCGCTGCACCGGGAAATGGCGATCAATGTGGGCGGTGTGATCAATGGCATGCGGCTTGTGCTGCCGGAAATGCAGCAGCGGCGTTACGGGCACATTGTGAATGTGTCCTCCATGGCGGGAAAAATGACCTGCTCGGGGGCCGCCGTTTACACCGCGAGCAAGTTCGCGGTCGCCAGCCTGTCACGCACGGTGCGTGCTGAAATCGCGGGTTACGGCGTGTCGATCACCACGGTGATGCCGTCCGTGGTCGATACCGACCTGACCGCGGGTATGAACATCCGTGGTATTCCCAAGGCCCGGCCTTGCGAGATCGCCGCGGAAGTGGTCGCGTCCTGTCGTCATGGTCAGCCGGAAGTGACCATGCCGAAATGGTTGTTTCCGATTGGCGCCATCGAGCAGGCCCTGCCTGAACGGCTGGGGCACTGGGTTAAGCGAATGGCGGGCGCGCAGGAGCGCATTGCCCCGGATAACGCGCGGACCCGGAAATATCAGGAGCGGGTGTCGCGCTCCTGACCGGTTGCGAAACGACAACGAAACGACGCCCCGTCCCCGCTTCACCGGAGCGTCATAATGCTGGACGCCTATCCGATCCTGCGGAACACCCGGATCAATAGCACCGGCGCGGGGGCGCCCGGCACCCGCTTCAAGGGCGGCGAGGGCATCTGGATCCAGTTCTGGCCGGAGGGGGCCCGGGACACCGTGTCCGGCTACGATGTCGACAATCTGGTGGTCAGCCCCGCCGGCGACGCGATGCGACTGATGGTGCCCAACCAGCCGGCCAGAATCCTGCTGCAGGTGCCCGGCGGCGGCAGCGAGCTCACCGGTCCCGCGTTTACCCCGGACGGTTCACGACTGTACTTCAGCTCGCAGCGGGGGCCGTCCGGCTTACTCGGACTCTCGAGCCTGGGCCGTACCTATGAACTGACCGTGCCGGAGACGTTCCGGTGACCTACATCACTGCCCGGGCTAGCGCCTGCAGGCCCAGTGCCGCGCCCAGCACCACCGCGCCAGCCACCAGACTGGTTACCACCGCGTGGCGTCGCCACCGTTCTTCCACACGGGGCCCGAACCGCCACACCAGCCAGGCCAGGCCGTAATAGCGAAGGCCGCGCGCGATCAACGCCGCCAGCACGAACAGCGCGACCGGATAGCCGGACAGGCCGGCGGTGATCATGGCGACCTGGAAGGGGATCGGCAGAATGCCCAGGGTGAGGATGGCGATAAAACCGTATTGGTCGAAGAAGCCCTGGTAGGCCTGGTAGGCGTCCTGCATGCCCAGGGTGTCGATGAACCAGGTGCCGACCGATTGGTAGAGCGCCATGCCCACGCCGTAGCCCACCAGCGAAGCGGCCAGGCAGCCGGCGGTGGTGACGGTGGCGATACGCCAGAGGCGCTGGCGGTTGAGGGCCATCAGCGGGATCAGCACCAGCTCGATGGGCACCGGCAGGATGATGGTCTCCAGGAAGGAGAGGGCGGCGAGCAGCCAGAGCATGTGCCTGGAGCCGTTGAGCCTTTCGAACCATCGTCGTGCGCGGTTGGGTGTGGAGGTCATGGTATCGGGGTTTTCTGTTAAGGAATGAAAAACCGACTCGGATTAGCACACCGCGGCCGCCGACCACGGGTTATCCCGTATTTGCACTGTCGGACTGGCGTCCTAGCGTGGGGGTTCCTCATCAAGGAAGGAGAGAGAACCATGAAGATAGCAATGATCACAGCGACCTCATTGGCATTGGCGTCGCTCACGGCGGCGGTTAGCGCCAACCAGACCGGCCGGGACGTGGATGACGCGGAGACCATGCAGAATACGCAAAGCATGGATCATATGGAGGACCAGGCGTCCAACCTGGAGACCGAAGGCGAGCGCCACGATACCCGGGAAGTGCTCAACGAATCACAGAAGGTGCTGCAAAACATGAAGCGCGAGGAAGGCATGGACGCCGCGCTGGAGCAGGCCAAGGGCGTGTTCCTGGTGCCCGATTTCGGGCGTGGTGCCTTCGTGTTCGGTGGCCGCGGCGGTCAGGGCGTGGTGCTGACCAAGCAAGGCGGCGACTGGAACGGCCCGGCGTTCTTCAACTTCGGCGCGGTCAGCGCCGGTGCCCAGGGTGGTGTCGCCGCCGGTGAGGTGGCGATGCTGCTGATGACCGATAAGGCTGTGGAATCCTTTAAGCAGGATCACAACTTCGCGCTCAACGCGGACGCCGGCCTGACACTGCTGGACTGGTCCAACGCGGCCCAGGGCAGCTATGGCAAAGGCGATGTGCTGTTCTGGAGCAGCACCGAAGGCCTGTTCGCGGGCGGTGCCATCAGCGTCAGCGACGTGTTCGCCGACGACGAAGCCAACCAGGAGTACTACACCCGCGCCACCACCGTCGAGGCGATCCTGGAAGGCGAAGTGGAAGACGATAGCGAGGACGCCGGCGCGTTGAAGACGATGTTGCCCTGATCGCAACCGGCAACCATCAGAGGCCCATAAAAAACCCCGCCATCGGCGGGGTTTTTTATCGCTGGGCGCCGGTGCTCAGGGGCTCATGACCACCTTGATACAACCGTCCTGTTTGGCGTTGAAGTCCGCGTCGGCCTGGGCGGCGTCCGCCGTGTTGGGGTTGCTGGTTTCGCACAGCGAATACCGCCGTTCGGCAGATGCCAGCAGCGGTTCCATAGGTGAAAGGCCAGCTAGTCCGTGCGCTGGCGGTTGCCTACAGGGCGTTCGAGCAGATACAGCTTCACCACTTCGGCCACCGAGCCGGCGCCCATTTTGTGCATCATATGGGCGCGGTGCAGTTCCACGGTTTTCGGCGAGATCGACAGTGCCTCGGCGATACCTTTATTGGACAACCCCGACACCACCGCCTCCAGGGTTTCCCGCTCGCGGGGTGTCAGCCGGGCGAGACGTTCGCGCAGCGCCTGCCGGGCGGCCTGGCGGACCTTGCGGCGGCGGTCCCGGGCGATGGCCTGTTGCACCGTTTCGATCAGGGTGTCGTCATCGATAGGGCTGGCGAGGAAATCCTCGGCGCCGGCGTGCATCGCCCCGACCGCCGCGCTGACCCGGGGACTGTCGCCCAGGAAAATCACCGACAGCGTAGAGCCTGCTTCCCTCAGGCGTTGCTGGGTTCGCAGACCCGCCATCCCCGGGGTGCGCAGGGCCACCAGAACGCAGCCGGGCCGGTCATCAACGAGACGCAGCAGCAGATCGTCGGCGTCCCGGTAGTCCCGGCAGGGCGGGTAGGCGCGGCGCAGCACGCGGTCGAGACGATCGCGGGCGCCCGGGTCCTCGTCGACCAGGTGAATGACGCTTTCCATGGAGACCCTTGGCGTAGTGCCGTTCGCGGTTGTCACGGTAGTGCTCCTTCACTAGCGTCGGTGCCCCCGGGAATAGCACAGCCGTCACCGGTCTTGGAAGGTGGCGGAGCCCCCAGGGCGCTGGGAAGCAAACCGGAAGTCGTCCATCATGGAGGCCGTAATCACAGGCTTTGGCGAGGTTAAGAGCATGCAAGGACTGGCGAATCAAGCCCGCGAGTTAGGCAAGATTTTACAACAGCGGCGGCTTTCCGTAGTCACGGCGGAGTCCTGCACCGGCGGCGGCATCGCTCGCCTGCTGACCGACGAGCCGGGGGCCTCGAGCTGGTTCGAGCGCGGCTTCGTGACCTATTCCAATCTGTCCAAGGAGGAAATGCTGGGCGTGCCGCGCTCCCTTCTGGAAACCCGCGGCGCGGTCAGCGAAGAGGTGGTGCTGGCGATGGCGCGGGGCGCCTTGGCGCACTCCAACGGCGACGTCAGTATTTCGGTAAGCGGCGTGGCCGGCCCGGACGGCGGCTCAGCGGAGAAGCCGGTGGGCACGGTGTGGATCGGCTGGGGCCTGGGCGAGGACATCGCCGAGGCGCAACACTTCCTGTTCCCCGGCGACCGCGACGAGGTGCGTAACCGCAGCATGCTGGCGGCCCTGGAGGGGCTGATCGAGCGCCTGTGAGGCGCGCGGATTTGTTCCTTCGCGGGGACGTGTATCATGGCGACCATCGTCACGCCCGCAGTGGGGGTTGCACCCTGCACAAACACTGCCCATAATGCTGTCCAGAAAGACAGTGCTGGCCATCGGGTCAGTTTCTGTGCCAATGGATGGAATCGGAGAGGGGTTCACAAATGAGCGACAAGAGTAAAGCACTGTCGGCGGCGCTGTCCCAGATCGAGCGCCAGTTCGGTAAAGGTTCGGTGATGCGCATGGGCGACCAGAAGCGCGAGCGCATTCCCGCCATTTCCACCGGCTCCCTGGGCCTGGACATCGCCCTGGGCATCGGTGGCCTGCCGAAAGGGCGGATTGTCGAAATCTACGGCCCGGAGTCCTCCGGTAAGACCACCCTGACCCTGAGCGTGATCGCCCAGGCGCAGAAGCAGGGCGCCACCTGCGCGTTCGTGGACGCGGAGCACGCCCTGGACCCGGACTACGCCGAAAAACTCGGCGTTAACGTGGACGATCTGCTGGTGTCCCAGCCGGATACCGGCGAGCAGGCGCTGGAAATCACCGACATGCTGGTGCGTTCCGGCGCCGTTAACGTGGTGATCGTGGATTCCGTGGCGGCCCTGGTGCCGAAGGCGGAAATCGAAGGCGAGATGGGCGACGCCCACGTCGGCCTGCAGGCCCGCCTGATGAGTCAGGCGCTGCGCAAGATCACCGGCAACGTGAAGAACGCCAACTGCCTGGTGATGTTCGTTAACCAGATCCGCATGAAGATCGGTGTGATGTTCGGCAACCCGGAAACCACCACCGGCGGCAACGCTCTCAAGTTCTATTCCTCCGTGCGCCTGGACATCCGTCGTATCGGCGCGGTGAAGCAGGGCGACGAAGTCACCGGTAACGAAACCCGGGTGAAGGTGGTTAAGAACAAGGTGGCGCCACCGTTCAAGCAGGCGGAATTCCAGATCCTCTATGGCCAGGGCATCAACCAGCTTGGTGAAGTGCTGGACCTGGGCGTTCAGCAGGGCCTGGTGGACAAGTCCGGCGCCTGGTACGCCTACCAGGGCGACAAGATCGGCCAGGGCAAGCAGAACGCCTGCGACTACCTGACCGAGCACCCGGACGTGGCCCAGGCCATTGAGAAGGAAATCCGTGCCCGTCTGCTGAATGTGGTAACCCCCGCCAGTGAGGAAGCGTCCGTAGCCGAGGGTGACGAGGCGCAAGACGGCAAGGATGACTGAACGGCGCCGGCGACAGCGGGGCCCTGAAGACGGCCCCGCCGACCCTGCTGAGTTACGTCAGTACGCGGTGAAAATGCTGGCGCGCCGGGATCACGGCCGTGCCGAGTTGCGCGTCAAGATGGCGCGCAAGTTCGGTGACGGCGAAGAGCTGGACGCGGCGCTGGACTGGTGCCAGGAACACGATTTTCTGAATGACCGGCGCTTCGCCGGTTTTTTTGTGCGTTCGCGGATCGAGCGCGGGCAGGGACCGTTGCGAATCCGCTCCGAGCTTCAGCAACGGGGCCTCCCCGAGGCGCTGGTGAAAGAGGCGCTGGAACAGGCCGATTGTGACTGGTTCGCCCTGGCCCGGGAGACCCATGCCCGGCGTTTTCGTCAGCCGCCGGCGGACCGCAAGGAAAAAGCCCGCCAACTGCGCTTTCTGCAATCCCGGGGTTTCGACGCGGAGCAAAGCTTTAACGCCCTGGACCTGGCCGGGGAAGAGGACCTCGACTGATTTAATCCCTGCCGCGACTTTATTCCCCCGCCGGGCAGGTCATAATGCTTTCCCTTTCTGACTGGTAGCGGGGAATCGACGTGGAGTACCTGGGCGACCCTTGGTTGGTGGCGGCCTTGCTGGGCTCCGGCGTGATCGCCGGCTTCATCAACACCCTGGCCGGAGGCGGCGGCCTGTTGATTCTGCCGCTTCTGATGCTCACCGGCATGGGGCCGGCCCTGGCCAACGGCACCATGCGCGTGGGCGTCTTGATCCAGTGCCTGGAGGGCGCCCGCCAGTTCCATCGTCATGGCTCCATGCCGGTGGCGGCTTTGCCGGGCATCATGGTGCCGACCCTGGCCGGCGCCTTGCTGGGAACCCTGGCCGCGTCCTTCCTGCCGACCACCATTCTTGAACCTGTGTTGCTCACGACCCTGGTGGTGATGGCGGTGGTGATGGTGCTCAAGCCGTCCACGCTGGTGGCCGGCCCGGACGAGGCGCCCCGGGCCCTGGCCAGCACGCCGGCGGCCTGGGCCGGGCTGTTCGTGACCGGGGCCTACGGCGGTTTTGCCCAGGCCGGGGTGGGTTTTCTCTTGATTGCGGTGCTGGCGGGCCAGCTCCGCTACGACCTGGTGCGCACCAACGGCCTGAAGCTGGCGATCACCGCCGGCTTCACTATTCTCGCCCTGGGTATTTTCGTGTGGCGGGATCAGGTGGCCTGGGCGCCGGGCCTGCTGGTCGCCGCCGGCACCCTGTTGGGCGTGCGGCTGGGCGTGGGCTTCGCCCACAAGGTCTCCCAGCGGGTGCTGAAATGGATCCTGCTGGTGATGGTGGTAACGGTCTGCGCGGCGGCGGCGCTCAAGTAAGTGGCGCGCCTTCCCCATCGCAACCGCCCTTTGACAACGCTATACTTTGCTCCCCATTTCCCTGTCTAAAGTAGTTGCTTGCGTATGAAGAGCGCTGAGATTCGCCAGGCCTTTCTCGATTACTTCGCCCGCCAGGGCCACGCCGTGGTGGCGTCGTCCTCGCTGGTGCCGGAGAACGATCCCACCCTGCTGTTCACCAACGCGGGCATGAACCAGTTCAAGGATGTGTTCCTCGGCCGCGACAAGCGCGATTACAGCCGCGCCACCAGCTCGCAGCGCTGCGTGCGCGCCGGCGGCAAGCACAACGACCTGGAGAACGTCGGCTACACCGCCCGCCACCACACCTTCTTCGAGATGCTGGGCAACTTCAGCTTCGGCGACTATTTCAAACGTGACGCCATCCGCTTCGCCTGGGAGTTTCTTACCGGGGAGCTGGGGCTGCCGCCGGAGAAGCTGTGGGTCACGGTGCATGTGTCCGACGACGAAGCGGCGGACATCTGGCTCAAGGAAATGGGCGTCAGCGCCGACCGCTTCTCGCGCCTGGACGAGGACAACTTCTGGCAGATGGGCGACACCGGCCCCTGCGGCCCCAGCTCGGAGATATTCTACGATCACGGCGTCGACGTGCCCGGCGGCCCGCCGGGCTCCGAGGACGGCGAGCTGGACCGCTACATCGAGATCTGGAACCTGGTATTCATGCAGTACGACCGCCAGGACGACGGCGAATTGAAGCCGCTGCCCAAGCCCAGCGTGGACACCGGCATGGGCCTGGAGCGCATCGCCGCGGTGCAGCAGGGCGTGCACTCCAACTATGAGATCGACCTGTTCCAGGCGCTGCTCCAGGCCGCCGCCCGGGCCACCGGCCGCGACGACCTGGAAAACAAATCCCTGCGCGTGATCGCCGACCATATCCGTTCGGCCAGCTTTCTGATCACCGACGGGGTGGTGCCGTCCAATGAAGGGCGCGGCTATGTGCTGCGCCGCATCATCCGCCGCGCCTTGCGCCACGGGCACCAGCTCGGCCAGGAAAAGCCGTTCTTCCATACTCTGGTGGCAGCGCTGGTCGAGCAGATGGGCGACGCCTATCCCGAACTGCGCCGCGAGCAGGCGCGGGTGGAAAAAGCGCTGCTGGCCGAGGAAGAGCAGTTCGGCCGCACCCTGGCCGCCGGCATGAAGGTGCTGGAAGCGGCGATGGCCGACTTGCAGGGTGACGAGCTGCCGGGCCGGGTGGTGTTTGCCCTGTACGACACCCACGGCTTCCCGCCGGATCTGACCGCCGATGTGGCCCGCGAGCGCGGCCTGTCCGTGGACATGGACGGCTTCGACCAGGAAATGCAGGCGCAGCGTGAGCGCGCCCGTGGCGCCGGCGCGTTCGCCAATGATTACAGCGACCGGCTCAACATCGAGGCGGTCACCGACTTCTCCGGCTACGAGAAGCATCAGGACCAGGCCGAGGTGGAAGGCCTGTACCGCGACGGTGTCGCCGTGGACAGCCTGGCGGCCGGGGAAACCGGCATGGTGCTGCTCAAACGCACGCCGTTCTACGCCGAGTCCGGCGGCCAGGTGGGCGACCGGGGCGTGCTCGCCGGCGGCA
This sequence comes from Alloalcanivorax venustensis ISO4, assembly GCF_015356855.1. Lineage (GTDB taxonomy): Bacteria > Pseudomonadota > Gammaproteobacteria > Pseudomonadales > Alcanivoracaceae > Alloalcanivorax > Alloalcanivorax venustensis. The sequence goes on along the minus strand of NZ_ARXR01000006.1, from coordinate 31,719 downwards.
CCGGCGCCGATGCAATCCGCTTCAACGTGGAAGACACCCGCAAGCGGGGCCAGGCGCACATCCATGTGGGCACCGTCAGCACCGGCACCCTGAAGGTGGGCGACAAGGTGGACGCCTATGTGGACGTGGAGCGCCGCCGCGCCATCATGCGCCACCACTCCGCCACCCATCTGCTGCACGCCGCCCTGCGCCGCGTGCTGGGCGACCACGTGCAGCAGAAGGGCTCGCTGGTGGCGCCGGATTACCTGCGCTTCGATTTCGCCCACGGCGAAGCCCTGAGCGCGGAGCAGCGCGAGGAAATCGAAACCCTGGTCAACCGCCAGATTCTCGAGAATGCGGCGGTGACCACCGAGCTGATGGACATGGAAGCGGCCAAGGACGCCGGTGCCGTGGCCCTGTTCGGCGAGAAATACGACAGCGAAGTGCGGGTGCTGACCATGGGCCGCGACGGTTTCTCCAAGGAGCTGTGCGGCGGCACCCACGTGCAGCGCACCGGCGACATCGGCCTGTTCAAGATCACCCTGGAAACCTCCGCCGCCGCCGGGGTGCGCCGTATCGAAGCGGTCACCGGCGAGTACGCTCTGGCGCGGGTGCGCCACCAGGAACAGGCGCTGGGTGAGATCGCCGCGACCCTGAGAAGCGGGCCGGAGCAGGCCGCCGAGCGGGTCGGGGCCCAAACCCGCCGCGTGCGCGAGCTGGAAAAGGAGGTCGAACGGCTCAAGCAGAAACTGGCCTCCGGTGCCGGCGGTGATCTGACCGCCGACGCCCGTGACGTCCAGGGAGTGAAGGTGCTGGCCACCCGTGTCGACGGGGCCGACGCCAAGACGCTGCGGGTCACCATGGATAAGGTGAAGGACAAGCTGGGCTCCGGCGTGATCCTGCTGGCCGCCGCCGAAGGCGACAAGGTGTCGCTGGTGGCCGGCGTCACCAAGGACCTTACCGACCGGGTCAGGGCCGGTGATTTGATGAAACACGTGGCCGGGCAGGTCGGTGGCAAGGGCGGTGGCCGGCCGGATATGGCGCAGGGCGGCGGCAGCGACGCGGCGGCTCTGCCGGCGGCGTTGGAGAGTGCGTATCGGTGGGTGGCGGAGCAGCTCTGACCACCCTCACATGAAAATCAGGGGCGCAAATGCTATGCTTGCGCGCCTCTTTTGGCAGAAACCAAGTCACTATGGCTCTAATTGTCCAGAAATACGGCGGCACCTCGGTAGGCACCGTCGAACGCATTCAGGCCGTCGCCGAACGGGTGGCGCGCTTCCGGGAACGTGGTGATCAGGTGGTCGTGGTGGTCTCCGCCATGAGCGGTGAAACCAACCGCCTGATCGAATTGGCCAACGGCGTGCACGACAACCCGCCGGCGCGGGAGATGGACGTGCTGGTCTCCACCGGCGAGCAGGTCACCATCGCGCTGCTGTCCATGGCGCTGCAGAAGCTCAACGTGGGCGCCCGTTCCTACACCGGCGGCCAGGTCGCCATCCGCACCGACAACACCCACTCCAAGGCCCGCATTGAAGAGATCGACGACCGCAAGATGCGCGCCGATCTCGACGCCGGCCGGGTGTGCGTGGTGGCCGGCTTCCAGGGCATCGACCAGGACGGCAACATCACCACCCTGGGGCGGGGCGGCTCGGACACCACCGCGGTGGCCCTGGCGGCGGCGCTCAAAGCCGACGAGTGCCAGATCTACACCGATGTGGACGGGGTTTACACCACCGACCCGCGGGTCGTGGACACCGCCCGCCGTCTGGACAGCATCACCTTCGAGGAAATGCTGGAAATGGCCAGCCTGGGTTCCAAGGTGTTGCAGATTCGTTCGGTGGAATTCGCCGGCAAATACAACGTGCCGCTGCGCGTACTGTCCAGTTTTCAAGAGGGCCCGGGCACCCTCATTACCGTCGACGACGAGGTGGATATGGAAAAGCCGGTTATCTCTGGCATCGCTTTTACCCGTGACGAAGCAAAGATCACCGTACGCGGCGCGCCGGACACTCCGGGCATTGCCTTCAAGATTCTCGGGCCGGTCAGCGACGCCAACATTGAAGTGGACATGATCGTGCAGAACGTGGGCGCCGACGGCGCCACCGACTTCACGTTCACCGTGCACCGCAACGATTTCGCCAAAGCCAAGGAGGCCCTCAAGCAGGCCGCCGAGGAACTGGGCAACCCGGAAATCATCGGTGACGACAAGATCGCCAAAATCTCCCTGGTGGGTGTTGGCATGCGCTCCCACGCCGGTGTCGCCAGCAAGATGTTCCAGACGCTGGCCGCCGAGGGCGTGAACATCACCATGATCTCCACCTCCGAGATTAAAGTCTCCGTGGTGGTGGCCGAGAAATACCTCGAATTGGCGGTGCGTGCGTTGCATCAGGCCTTCGAGCTGGACCAGCCGGCGGCGTGATGCCGGGGCCCGCCCGGTGATTGCATTCACGGGGCGGGCGTGGCTAGTCTCTAGGGAGACTTTCCTAATCTGATGCGGCATAATGCGGCCTCGCTCACCAGGGAGCCGGGCCGTCCGCATGATGGAACACAAGGATGACGGGTCCTCTCACACCTGGTGTGCGGGAACGCGCTCACTGAACAATCTGATGGACCCAGGAGGGATTTTCCATGCTGATACTTACGCGTCGCGTCGGCGAGACGTTGATGGTCGGCGACGATGTCACCGTCACCGTGCTTGGCGTCAAAGGCAACCAGGTCCGCATCGGTGTTAACGCCCCGAAGGAAGTCGCGGTGCACCGCGAAGAGATCTACCAGCGGATTCAACACGAAAAAAGCAGCGACACCGGCGAGAATGCCTGATTTTTGGGCTGTATTTTTCGCGCAAGCTGGTATCATGCGCGGCTAAATCGTTATCCAACGATCGAAAAATCCGAGTTCCGGAGAGGTGGGTGAGTGGCTGAAACCAGTTCCCTGCTAAGGAACCATACGCATTGCGCGTATCGAGGGTTCGAATCCCTCCCTCTCCGCCATACACAAAAAAGCCCGGCCAACGCCGGGCTTTTTTGTGTATGGCGGAGAGGGAGTTGATGATTCGAACCCTCCGTTCGACCGAACGGCGCAACGCGCCGTGAGGGGCGTTGCCGCCCGGCGGCAACGGGGCGCAGCCCCGAGCGCAGCGAGCCAATCCCTCCCTCTCGGCGCGCCCCAGCGCGCCCAGGCCTCTCAGCAGCGCCCTTCGCGGTCCTCCAACCACCCCCCAATATCTTCTCCCTCCATCGGCCGCGCAATATAGTACCCCTGCATGAAATCGCACCCGGTTTCGCGGAGGAACGCCAGAGCCGCGTCGGTTTCCACCCCTTCGGCGATCACCTTCAGATCCAGTTGGTGCCCCAAATCCACCGCCGATTTGATAATGGTGCGTGCTTCCCGGGAATGGTCCGCCGCGATGACGAAGGCTTTATCCAGCTTCAACTCGGAGAACGGCAGTTTGGCCAGCTGCACCATGGAGGAATACCCCACGCCGAAATCGTCGATCGCCAGCTGAAAGCCTTTCATGCGCAGCCGGGTGAGCAGGTCCAGCGCCAGCACGCCGTCTTCCATGGCCGCCGTCTCGGTGAGCTCCAGCGTTAAATGGCGCGGCTCCAGACCGTACCGTCGGCACAGGACCACCAGCTTGTCCGCCATATCGAACCGGGTCAGGCAGGAGGCGGACAGATTCACCGCCATGGTCCAGTGCTCGGCCTTCGCTCCGCCACTTCGTAACAGGGCCGCCATAGCGGCACAGGCCTGGACGACTACCTTGCGGGTAAGGGGCTCTATCAACCCTTCGCGTTCGGCGAGGCGAATAAAGCGGTCCGGGGCGATGGGTCCCCACTGGGGGTGCCGCCAGCGGGCCAGCGCTTCGAACCCGACAACAGGATTGCCCTCGGCACAACTGACCTTGGGCTGATACATCAGGCGGATCTGGTCATTATCGATGGCGTCGGCGAGCATTGCCGGGGTGATGTCCTGCTCGGGGCTCACCGGAGCCTGGCGCGGCTGGCGGCTTGGCGGCGGTTGCTGGCCCAGCAGAGCACGCAGATCGCGGATCGAAAAGGGTTTGGGGAGCACACCGGTCATGTGCAACCGGTGCTGGCTGGCGGCCCTGCCGGCCGCATCGATGACCCGGCTGCCCAGCCCGCTGGAGATAATCAGGCCTGCGTCGCAGTGACGCTCGGCGAGATGGCGGATTACTTCCACGCCGTCCATCGCTGGCATCACCAGGTCGAGCAGAATGTGGGTGGGCTGCCAGGTGTCGAGTATCTCGAAGAAAGTGTCCGGCAGGGTGGTGACCTGGCATTGGTAACCCAGGCTCGAGACCATGCTGCAAACCGTCTGACCGATGTCAGGGTCGTCATCAAGAACCAGGAGCCGAGGTATCGTTTCTGATTGTTGTGATGGCGTCATCTTGGCACCTCGTCGAGAGCGTCGCGGATCTTTTGCGCCAGATCCGTCTTATGGTAGGGCTTTTCCAATAAATGCACGCCGGGATCCAGACGGCCGTGGTGGACAATGGCGTTTTCAGTGTAGCCGGAGGTGTAGAGCACCGGCAGCTCGGGCAGACGCTGCCGCGCGAGCCGCGCCAGTTCCGGCCCGTTCGGGCCGCCGGGCATGATCACGTCGGTGAACAGCAGGTCGACTTCTTGTTCGGAAAGCCGCTCCAGGGCGTCATCGCCGTTGGCGGCGCTGATCACCCGATAGCCCAGCTCGCGCAGTTGTCGGGCGGCCTGGTCGCGCACCTCGTCATCGTCTTCCACGACAAGTACTGTTTCCTGGCGGTTGGTGAACCGCACCGGGCAAGCTGGTGGAAGCGGCTCCTGCCGCTCACGGTCCGCCCGGGGCAGGTAGAGTTTTACCGTGGTGCCTTCACCCGGCTCGGAGTAAATCTTGATATGGCCGCGGGACTGCTTAACGAAACCGTATACCATGCTCAAACCCAGGCCGGTACCCTTGCCCTTGGGCTTGGTGGTGAAAAAGGGGTCGAATACCTGTTTCAGTGTGGTCTCCGGGATGCCGGCACCGGTATCCGAGACCACCACCTGAACGTAGTCGCCGGCAACCACTTCGGAATGGCGGTTGGCGTAATCCTGGTCCAGGCTGACGTTGGCGGTTTCAAGAACGATGCAGCCTCCGCCGTCCATGGCGTCGCGGGCGTTGAGGCATAAATTGAGAATCGCCGACTCCAGCTGCCCCGGATCAATGAACGCCGGCCAGGGCGTCGGGCAAGGCACGATATCGATCTCCAGATGTTCGTGCAGCGAGGGGCGAAGAAGGGGGGCAAGGCCGTGAATCAGTTCGTTGACGTCGACGATCTGCGGGGCCAGTGGCTGGCGCCGGGCGAAAGCCAGCAGCCGGCGCGTCAGCTCCGCCGCCCGTTCCGCCGCGCCGCGGATCAAGCCCGCGGAAGCCCGTAATGGCGAGGCCTCTTCCAGTTGCTCTTCGAGTAACTCGGAATTACCCAGAATCACCGTTAACAGGTTGTTGAAATCATGGGCGACGCCGCCGGTCAGCTGACCGATGGCTTCCAACCGCTGCGACTGCTGGAGCTGCTCCTCCAGCGCCAGATGTTCGGTGATGTCGGTGTTGATGGCCAGGATGGCGTCCGGCTGGCCGTGGTCGTCGGCGACCAGGCTCCAGCGCGCGTCTGAGATCACGGTTTTGCCGTTCACGCCGTGGCTGGCCAAGCGGCCGGCCCATTGGCCGCTGAGCAGCAGCTCCCGGGTGGCGGCTTTCAGGACATCCGGGTCCTCGCCGAGCACCTCATCAATGCGCTGTCCCAGGGCCTGGCTCTGGCGCCAGCCGTAGATGCCCTCGGCGGCCTGGTTCCAATAGGTAATACGGCGATCCAGATCGAGCACCATGATGGCGTCGCGGGATTTATCCAGCAGGGCGGCCTGTCGGGCCAGATTGGTGAGGAAGTGGCGGCGCTCGGTGACATCGCTCATACCGCCCACCATACGCAGGGCGTCGCCGTTTTCATCGCGGATTACGTAGCCGCGATCCGACACATAGGCCACGCTGCCGTTCTTGCGTATGAAGCGGTACTCCGCTTCCCATTTCTGCTGCTGGCTGTAAATGACCCTTTCAATATCGGTGAGCACGCGCTTTTTGTCGTCCGGATGAATGCGCGTGGTCCAGGAACGGCTGTCCCGTTCCAGGTCTTCGGCACTGTAGCCGAACAGGGTTTCCATGCCTTCGCTCCACCACAACCGGTCAGTGGACGTGTTCCAGTCCCAGATCGCATCGGCGGTGGCGCGGGCGGCGGCCTCAAAGCGGATTTTTTCTTCGCGTAAAGCATTGGCGGCATTGCGCTGTTCGCTGATGTCCTGGAAGGCGCCATCGACGCGGACGACTTTGCCCACCTCATCAAACACGGGTTCGCCCAGAGCGCGTACCCAGAATGGCTGTCCGGTGGCGGTGACGACCCTTAGTTCTTCGTCGTAGGGCTGCCCCCGATTGACGCAGGCGGCGAACAGGGACTGTACCTTGGGTTGGTCCTCCGGGGCATAGAAACTGAGCGAATCCTCCAGGGCCATGCGTGTGTCGTTGCCAAGGTCATGCAGAGCGAGAATTTCCGGTGACATGGAAACCTGCCCGGAGGCCACATCCACGCTCCAGGCGCCGACCCGAGCCAGCCTCCCGGCGATGCCGGTGAGTCGCTGGGTGTGTTGCAGTTGCATTTCAAAGGTCTTGAGCTCAGTAATGTCCTGAACCGTGCCCTGCAGATACATCGGCCGACCGTGATTGTCCTTATGCAATTCTCCACGCTCATGCAAGTGGCGTTGTCCACCTTGGGGTAAATTGATGCGGTACTGAATATCCAAAGGGGTGTGGCCGGCGAGGGCATCTTTGCGGTAGTCGAGCAGGCGGCGCCGGTCGTCGTTGTGCACGCATTGCAGAAAACGCTCGAAGCGGCCGTCCAAGTCTTTCGGGGACAGGTCGAAGATGCGGAAGGTCTGCTCCGACCACTTGAGAGTCTGACTATCCAGATGGAAGGTCCAACTGCCGATCCGGCCGATGCGTTGCGACTCCTCCAAATGAGCGGCGCGACGTTCGGCCTTATGGAGGGCGCGGTTCCGTTCGTCGACGGCGTCCTGTAGCCGCTGATTCTGTCGGCGGAGCTCCAAATGCATCATCACCTGGTCTGCCAGCAGCGCCAGATAGTTCGCCTCGGCCTCGCTCAGATGCCGGGGCCGGTGATCCATGACACAGAGTGTGCCGAGGGCCTGACCGTCCGGGGCGACCAACGGGGCGCCGGCGTAGAAGCGGATGCCGTTGGGGTCGGTGACCACCGGGTTATCGGCGAAGCGGTGGTCGAGCCGGGTATCCGGGATGATCAGAGGGCCGGTGCCGCGAATGGTGTGGTCACAGAGCGCGATGTCGCGTTCGGTTTCCCGGATATCAAGCCCGACGGACGCCTTGAACCACTGGCGGTGACGGTCCACCAGGGTGACGGTGGAGATCGGGCACTCGCAGAGCGCCGCCGCGCGCTGCACGATGTCGTCGTATTCGTGTTCCGGGGCGCTGTCCAGAATATTGTAGCTGGCCAGGCTTTCCAGCCGGGCCCGCTCCGTCTCTGACATCCCCTTGTCCTGCATCAGGGTCCCCCTCCCCGCATGGCGCGGCGCGGTAATACGGCGCGCCGTATACATACTATCTATCGCCTTTTTTTGAATATGCCATAGCCGCCAACACGGCGCCATCCAACGCATTTCTCGGCGGAAGGGCGGAAAACTTGAGTGCCGCGGGCCCGTTCACCAATCGTTCACAATAACGCCACAACGTTTCACGGTAATAAGTTGTACAAACGTACCAATAAAACAAGAACAGGAAGGTGCTATGACCGTGAAAGGCGTGCGTCGGGTGTCGACGTATTGGTTGCTGCTGCTTTTGGCTCTCGGCCTTACCGCTTGTGGGGGCGGTTCGTCCTCGTCGGACGACCGACAGGCGAATAACCCGCCGGCGCCCTCCGAGCCGGAACCGGAGCCGGAGCCGCCCACCGAACCCGAACCGGAACCCGAACCCCAGGCCCTCAACCGCTTTCAGTTCGCCAATGGCTGCTACCACCTGTACGCCGACGGGCGCTACCTTAGTGGTTTGGACGGGCGCTACGGTGTGACCCTGGACCCCGGTCGGGCGGCGTCGTTTTATATGAAGCCCACGGCACTGGGTTCCTATCTGCTGCTGTCCGATTACCGCCGCGATCCCGGCCAGGCCGGCGACAAGGAGCTGCTGGGTATCTCCGACCCGGCCGGCGAGCTGCTCGACGGCGGCGGTCGCTTGATCGCGGAAGTCAGCTACCTGGTCGCCGGCCTGGGCGACACCCTGAACCTGGTATTGGATCCGGTGGCGCCCTTGGGGGGCGTGCTGCGGGAACTGGGCGAGAGCCTGGAGGTGGCGGGCACGCGCCTCGGCGACCGTACCCCGCGGCCCACGCTGGGCAAGGTGGACCAGGCCAGTGATCTGGCGGTGTGGAATCTCAACCGCAGCGAAGGCGAGACCTTCACGGTGGCCTCCGACGCCACCGGGCTGTTGCTCACCGTGGGCGAGGACGCGCTGACTCTGGCCTCACCGTCGCTGGAGAGCGAAGCCAACCGTTTCCACCTGCTCCCCGCGCAGGGTTGTGACGCCTATCCGGAAGCGGAGCTCAACGCCACCGTGGCCGAGCAAGGCCCGGCCAACTATCTGCGCGAGGTGCCCCGTTTCCAGAACGTGGAAGGGCTGGACGACGATGACGTGTTCGGCTTCGTCGACGCGCACAGCCATATTTCCGCCTATGAGTTCATCGGCGGCCGGGTGAATTACGGCGACCCTTTCCATCCCTTCGGTGTCGATCATGCCCTGGACGACTGCGCCGTCAATCATGGCCCCCAGGGACTCACCGGTCTGGTGGAGCAGGTCACCAGCAGTCCCGGGCCCCACGCCACCGAAGGCTGGCCGGGCTATGAGTTCTGGCCGCGTCACAACTCGCTGCAGCATCACCAGAGTTACTACCGCTGGATCGAGCGGGCCCATCTCGCCGGTCTGAAAATCCTGGTCAACCATCTGGTGCACAACCAGGTGCTGTGTCAGCTCAACCCCCAGAAGCAGAACGATTGCGACACCATGGCGGCGATCGAAATGCAGGCCGAGCAGATGCACGCCATGCAGGACTATATTGACGCCCAGCACGGCGGCCCCGGCGAGGGCTGGTTCCGCATCGTCACCGATCCGGCCCAGGCCCGGGACGTGATAGGCGAGGGCAAGATGGCGGTGATCCTCGGCGTGGAGGCCTCCAAGGTGCTCAATTGCGGCGAGTTCCTGGGCGCGCCGGAATGCACCCGCGAGCAGATCGTCGAGCGGCTCGACCGTCTCTATGCCATGGACGTGCGCAGCCTGTTCCCGGTGCACAAATTCGACAACGCCTTCGGCGGCCATTTGCCGGATTTGTCTTCGGGCATCGGCATCGGTCCGGTGCTCTACGCGGGGAACATTCTGGAAACCGGCCACACCATCGAATTCGAAACCTGCGCCCACGACCACGGCGACGACGCGCCGCCGGCGTCGTCCCTGCCGGACCCGCTGGCGCCGCTGGGCCTCATCGACCAGTTGCTGTTCCAGCTCGACTACGTCGGCGACCGCTTCCCGGCCACACCGGAGCAATTGGCGGAATACGACCCGCGCCGGGGCACCGACCATCTTTGCAACAGCCGTGGCCTGTCCGACCTGGGCTTCTTCCTGATCGAGGAATTGATGAAGCGCCGCATGATGATCGAAACCGACCACATCAGCCGCAAGGCGGCGGAACAGATTCTCGAACTGACCGGGCGGCGCGGTTACCCGGTGATCAACAGCCACGGCGCCTGGGGCGGCACCGAAGCGCTGCGCGACCGTGTGGCCTCCCAGGGTGGCGTGGTGGCCTCGTTCGGCAGCGTGCGCAGCGCCTGGGTGGACGAACTGACCCGCGACGGCCAGCGCCCCCGTGACGAGGCGCTCAAGGTCGGGCCGTTCGGCGGCGCCGGCTTCGCCTCGGACGTCAACGGCATCGCGCAGCTGGCGAGCAACCCGGGCACCGAGGACCAGCACGACGACCTGTATCCGTTCCAATCCGTGGACGGCCGTGTGCGCTTCGACGTGCAGCGCACCGGCGACCACGAATTCAGCCTCTACGAGGGCAGGGGCGTGGCGCACTACGGCCTCTATGCGGATCAGATCGCCGACATGATCGCCAACAGCGACCGCCCCCGGGAGCAGATCGAAGACGCGGTGAACCAGCTGTTCACCTCCGCGGAAGCCTATTTGCGCATGTGGGAAAGACTGGAGCAGGCCCCGCGATGAACGGGGCGGCCAACACCAACAGGGGAACGACCATGAACGGCAACACATCCTGGTTAGCGCTACTGACGTTGATGCTGGGGCTGACACTGAGCGGCTGCGGCGGTGACTCCGGCGGCGACGGCGGCGCCACGCCGTCGCCGGCGCCCAACCAGCCCGAGGAAGAAGAACCGGACCGCTTCACCGAGGGCCGGACTTTTCTCATTGAGCCCGGCGAAGGGGCCACCGAGGACATGGTCAACGCCATGATCCAGCTGCGCCCCCGGGACACCCTGGAATTCGCCTGCGGCTATTTCAATCTGGACCAGGGCCTGCTGATCCAGGCCACCGAGGACGTGCTGATCAAGGGCTGCGGCAAGGACGAAACCGTGCTGTCGTTCCGCGACAGCGCCAACGTCACCGGCCTGGAAGCGCTCAACGTGCGCGGCATCACCGTGCGTGATCTGACCATCCTCGACTCCCCCGGCGACGCCTTCAAACTCAAGGGCGTCAAATGGGGCACGCTGAGCAACGTGCGCGCGATCTGGTCCGGTGGCGGTGGCCCGATCACCGAGGACAACTACCCGCAGCGCCTGAACGTGGCCTGCACCGCGCCGCCGTTCAACGAGGGCGACCCGGCCCCGGACTACGTGCCCAGCTCCGACAGCGGCCGCTACGGCATCTACCCGGTGGAGTCCGAGAACATTCTGGTGGAGGAATCGGAATCGGTGGGCGCCTCCGACGCCGGCATCTACGTGGGCCAGACCAACACCGCCATCATCCGCGACAGCCGCGCGGTGTATAACGTCATGGGCTTCGAGATCGAAAACGTCCAGGGCGGTGAATACGATTCCAACCTGGCGGAGTGCAACACCGGCGGCTTCCTGATCTACGATCTGGAAAACATCACCCAGTACGGCGACACCTCGGTGATGCTCAACAACACCGCCCGCAACAACAACACCTATAACTTCGCCCACAGCGGTCTGGTATCGGTGGTGCCGCGCGGCGTCGGCTTTATCACCCTGGGTTACGACAACATCGAAGTGGTGGATAACGTTTTCGAGGACCACAGCACCGCCGCGGTGCTCTATATCAGCTATGAACTGATTGACGGCCCCGGCGGCACCGCCGACAAAAAACTCGACCCCTACACCGAAGGGCTGCACATCCACGACAACGTGATGCGCAATTCCGGCTATGACCTGCCGCCGCCGGATCTGGAGAAAACCCTCAACGGGGAAATCGAAAGCGTGCTGCCGACCTTGATCGGCCTGAAGAACCTGCCCACCATCAACGACCCGGCGCAGTTTCTCTCCAGCCTGCAGAACCTGGCCAACCTGGGTAAGGGCGCGCACATCATCTGGGACGGCCTGCGTGACGAGCTGGATGAGGACTGCCCCTATCCGGTGGACGCCCAGGGCAACCCGGTACCCCAGGATGAGCACGGCAAGCCGCTGCACACCAACCAGCATCCCAACCCGTCCTGCCACTACAACGCCTACAAGTTCGACGACCAGGGCAACCGCAAGCTGCCGCGCTGGGGTTCCTGTATCCATGACAACGAACTGTCCGACGACAGCGCGCCCTACCTGAATTTCCACGGCACCGACGGCCTGGAACTGGTGATCGGCCTGGTCGACCAGGACCTGTCCATCCTCACCCCCGGCGGCCTGCTGGATATCGTCGGCGGCCTGCTCAACTTCCCGTCGGACACCAACCTGTCCGACCACGACTGCCAGGCCCGTTTCGGCAGCGTGTTGCCGTCCCTGCCGAGGGTGGAGATTCCGCCGTTCGAGCCCAGCGGCGACTTCGACCCGGCCGCCTCCGAGGAATACATCGCGCATCTCTGCGAGGCGGAAGTGGAAGAGGGCGAGATCAACCGCGCGGCCTTCGAGGTGGATTGCCCGCTGTTGTCCCAGTACAACCTGTTCGCCGAAGCGGACGACCCGCGCAGCCTGCCCCACGAAGGCGGCGTGCCCTACGTGCTCAACAGCAAACTGTTCTCCGACCACGCCACCAAGTACCGGGTGCTGTTCGTGCCCCCGGGCGAACAGGCGGTTTACCGCGACGGGCAGGGCGGCAACAACGTGAACGGCACCATCGACTTCCCGGTGGGCACGGTGATCGCCAAGACCTTCGCCTTCACCGACGAAGCCAACAACAGCGAAGCGCTGGTGGAAACCCGGCTGCTGATCAAGAGAGTGAGCCAGAGCGGCAAGGCGTTCTGGGCCGGGCTGCCCTACATCTGGGAGCAGAACAACCAGGGTGAACCGGTGGCGGTGCTGACCCCCGGCGGCGGCAGCCGCGCGGCGAGCTGGCACTTCCGCGACGCCGATACCGGCACCTTGATCACCGGGTCCACCGACAGCTATTCGGTGCCCAACGCCAACCAGTGCATCACCTGCCACGGCAACGACGACCGGCCCGCCGGCAGCGCGCCGATCGGCCCCAAGCCGCGCAACCTGAACCGCGCCTACCAGCCGGAAAGCAGCTTCATGGGCACCGCCGGTCAGGCCGGTTTCCCGCGCGTTAACCAGCTGCAGTACTGGGTCGATCAGGGCCTGCTGGCCGGCGCCCCGGAGCTGGAACTGGACGGGCAGGGCGTGGCCACCAACGTGGAGCGGCTGCCGCGCTGGAACGTGCCCGGCGACGGCGGCGACACCGCCAACTCACCGGCGGACATCGAGCACCGCCTGCGCGCCTATCTGGAAGTGAACTGCCAGCATTGCCACAACGACAAGGGCGCCGCGTCCAACACCGGGTATTACCTGGACGTGTTCCGCGCCGTGGACGCGGGTTACGGCATCTGCAAGAAGCCCACCGCCACCGGCGGCGGGTCCTGCGGCCGCCAGCACGTGGTGGTGCCGGGCAGCAGCGACGATTCCATCGTCTCCTGCCGCATGGAGGCGGAAAACGACCCGCAACGGATGATGCCGCCGATCGCGCGCAGCGTCGCCCACGACGGCGCCACCGCCCTGATGCGGCAGTGGATCAACACCGTGGTGGACGGTGATTACGACAACGCCGACGGCTGCAACTGAGCCCGCCGGCATACTTTCTCCTCCCTAGGGCGGCTTCGGCCGCCTTTTTTTATCTTTTTTCTAAAGAAAGCCGTTCCCCGGCCGATATCTTTTTCCGCTTTTTTATCAATTTTCAGCGTTTGGTTTTCGGCGCTAAAACATTGATTTAAAACAACAAAAAGTCACTTTGTCGTCTTTCCTTCATGGTTTGCGGCTAGCCTTTCCAGCCATTGTTCATGAGCTGGGGGAAAGCCAATGAATCGGCTTAACAACATGACGGTGAAGACGAGTTGGAGCCTGGTGCTGCTGGCGTTCAGTGTGATTATTCTGCTGATCGGCGGGCTGAGCATTTACACCAGCCACCAGAGCCGGCAATCGTTCGAGACGTTGAATCAGACCCATGTGGAGCGGGCGGGCGCCTTGCAGCGTACCTATATCAACCTGCTGCAGGCGCAGGTGGCCATGGACCGCGCCGCCGAGCTGGTGCGGGTGCCATCCTTTGATGAACCCGGGCCGGTGCTGGATCAGGCGGCGGGGTTCATCGAACAGGCACAGCGGCATTTTGAAAACTTCCTGGCGATGACCGGCGAAGGCGCGGCGATGCAGGCCGTGGTGCCGCTGTCCGACGCCATGGACCGGCTCACGGACGTGGGCCTGCGGCTGCAACTGGTGCTGCTCCGTGAGGGCGACTTCGCCGGCTACCGCTCCGGGCGCTCGCGGCTCAACGGCATGAGCCAGGATTTTATCAACGCCGCGGACGCTTTTCTGGCCGATTCACGGGCCGCCGCCAATGCGCTGGTGTCGCGTTTCGACCGGCGCGTGCAACGGCTGGACGCCGCCATGGTGGCGGCGGTGCTCGCCGCCCTGCTGATGGTCGCGGCGGTGTTGTGGGGGGTCACGGTGAACGTGATCCGGCCCCTGCGCAACGTGATCGGGCACCTGGACCGCATCGCCGACGGCGACCTGTCCGAGGCGATTCCGCCACGCGGCAACAACGATATCGGGCGCCTCTACGCCGGCCTGGCGCGCATGCAGGGCAGCCTGGCCGCCATCGTCGGGCAGGTGCGCACCAGCAGCGAACGGATTCAGGACGCGGCGGTGGAAACTACACGGGGCAACACCGATCTTTCCACCCGCTTTGAACAACTGTCCGCGTCGCTGGTGGAAACCTCCGCCAGCATGGAACAGCTCACCGCCACCGTGAAAGACAACGACGAGCACGCTGACCAGGCCCACCGGCTGGCCGGCGATGCCGGCGGCGTGGCGGCCCGCGGCGGCGACGCGGTGGCACGGGTGGTGGACACCATGGGGCTGATCGAAACGCGCTCCCAGCGCATTGAGCAGATTGTCGGGTCCATCGAAGGGATCGCCTTTCAGACCAATATTCTGGCGCTGAACGCCTCGGTGGAGGCGGCGCGGGCCGGCGAGCACGGCAGCGGCTTCGCCGTGGTGGCCGAGGAAGTGCGTCTGCTGGCGCAGAACAGCGACCGGCTGGCCAAGGAAATCCGCACGCTGATCGTCGACTCCAGCGCCGAGGTGGCGCGAGGCTCGGAGCAGGCCGCCCAGGCCGGCGACACCATGGCCGAGATCGTCGCCGCGGTGGAGCGGGTATCGGCGATCATGGCGCGCATCAGCGGCGCCTCCGCCGAGCAGACCCGGGGCATCGAGCAGATCGGCCTGGCGGTGTCGCAAATGGACCGGGTCACCCAGCAGAACGTCACCCTGGTGGCCGCCGCCGCGGAGCGTGCGGAGACCCTGGAGAGTCAGGCCGGTTTGCTGATGCGCGAAGTCAGGGAGTTTCGATTAACTCACCAATAAGGTCTTCGGTCTGGCCCCAGCCGAGACAGGCGTCGGTGATCGACACGCCGTAGCGCAGCGGGTGGGCCAGCGGCTGGCTGCCGTCGTGCAGGTGGCTTTCCAGCATCACGCCGGCGATGGCGCGCTCGCCGTCGCGGCGCTGCTGGATCAGGTCGCGGGCCACCAGCGGCTGGCGGCGCGGGTCCTTGCCGCTGTTGGCGTGGCTGCAGTCCACCATCAGACGCGGGTTGAGCCCGGCCTGCGCCAGTTCCTCGCGCGCCGCCTGAATTTGCTCGGCGTGGTAGTTGGGGCCGCCCCGGCCGCCGCGCAACACCAGGTGGGTGTCCGGGTTGCCGGCGGTTTCCAGCAGCGCCGGGTGGCCCTCGTCATCGACGCCCAGATGGGCGTGCGGGTGGGCGGCCGCCTGCATGGCGTCCCGGGCCACCGCGATGCCGCCGTCGGTGCCGTTCTTGAAGCCCACCGGCAACGACAGGCCGCTGACCAGCTCCCGGTGGATCTGGGATTCGGTGGTGCGGGCACCGATCGCCGCCCAGCTGAGAAGGTCCTCCAGGTAGCTCGCCGCCACCGGGCTGAGCAGCTCGCTGGCCAGGGGCAGGCCCAGGCCGGCCAGATCACGCAGCAGCTCCCGGCACACACGCAGGCCTTCCGCCAGATCCTGGCGGCCGTCCAGGTGCGGGTCGTAGAGCAGCCCTTTCCAGCCCACCGTGGTGCGCGGCTTCTCCACGTAGGCGCGCATCACCAGCAGGGCACGGTCGCTGACCCGGTCGGCGAGGGCGGCGAGCCGCCGGCCGTATTCCAGCGCCGCCTCCGGGTCGTGCAGCGAGCACGGGCCGGTGACGATCAGCAGGCGATCGTCCTCGCCGTTGAGGATGTCGCGCACCGCCTGGCGCTGGGCGGCGATGCGCGTGCCCAGGGCGGCGTCCACGGGCAGCGTCTGGCGTAGCTGCCGGGCGCTGGGCAGACGGCGGCTCACGGTCCCCGACGCGGGTGTCGAAGAGTCGTCGGCGGTGACGGCGGCAAGACTGGCGTTCATAGCAACTTCCTTAATTTTGATCATCCTGAAACGAAAAAACCCCGGCGGGACGACCAGCCGGGGTTTCAGGATTCTACGGCAGGCGTCCCGAAGCGGGCGCCTGACCGGATAGAGGTCAGACGCGCGCGCGGCTAAACCAATATCCGTAGAAATAGCAGGCAGCAGCCAGCGCCACCGCGGAAGCGGTGTTCACAAGCATCAGGTTGTCGAGCAGTGCTGCGGCCATGGAATCTCCAAAATCTATGCTTGAAGCCTAACGGCCTTTCGCGTTCAGCGCAATGGGGGCGCCACGGCGGCCGTGTTACCATGCGCGGTTAACAGCTGCTCATGAATCTTAGCTTGGGAGAACAACATGCAAGACGTGGTCATTGTCGCCGCCACCCGCACCGCCATCGGCCGCTTCCAGGGCGGGCTCGCGGACGTCCCCGCCACCAAACTCGGTGAAGCGGTGGTGCGCCGCCTGCTGGCGGACACCGGCGTGGAGCCGGGCGCGGTCAGCGAAGTGATCCTCGGCCAGGTGCTCACCGCCGGCGCCGGCCAGAACACCGCCCGGCAGACCTCGATCTTCGCCGGCCTGCCCGACGAAGTGCCGGCCATGACCATCAACAAGGTGTGCGGCTCCGGCCTGAAAGCGGTGCACCTGGGCAGCCAGGCGATCCGCTGCGGCGAGGCCGACGTGATCATCGCCGGCGGCCAGGAAAGCATGAGCCTGGCCCCCTATGTGCTGCCCAAGGCGCGCACCGGCCTGCGCATGGGCCATGCCAGCCTGGTGGATTCGATGATTCAAGACGGCCTGTGGGACGCCTTCAACGACTTCCATATGGGCATCACCGCCGAGAATCTGGCGCAGAAATACAGCCTCAGCCGGGAAGCCCAGGACGCCTTCGCGGCCGCTTCCCACCGGAAGGCGGCGGCCGCCATCAACGAAGGCCGCTTCAAGAATGAGATCACCCCGGTGGAAGTACCGCAGCGCAAGGGCGACCCGAAGATCGTCGACACCGACGAGCAGCCGCGTGGCGACACCACCGCCGAGTCCCTGGGTGGCCTGCGCGCCGCCTTCAAAAAGGACGGCACCGTCACCGCCGGCAACGCCTCGGCGCTGAACGACGGCGCCGCCGCCGTGATGTTGATGAGCGAAGCGCGCGCCAACCAGCTGGGCCTGCCGATCCTCGCCCGTCTGGCCGGCCAGGCCAGCGCCGGCGTGGATCCGGCGATCATGGGCATCGGCCCGGTGTCCGCCACCCGCCGCTGCCTGGAGCGCGCCGGCTGGTCCCTGGATCAGGTGGACCTGATCGAAGCCAATGAAGCCTTCGCCGCCCAGTCCCTGGCGGTGGGCAAGGACCTGGAGTGGGACCAGGACAAGGTCAACGTCAACGGCGGCGCCATCGCCCTGGGCCACCCGATCGGCGCGTCCGGCTGCCGGGTGCTGGTAACGCTGCTCCACGAAATGCAGCGCCGCGACGTGAAGAAGGGCCTGGCGACCCTGTGCATCGGTGGCGGTCAGGGCGTCGCCCTGGCGGTGGAACGTTGAGGGCGCGCTGATGACCGATACTCTGACCCTGACCCGCCCGGACGACTGGCACCTGCACTTCCGCGACGGCGCCATGCTGGAGGAAACCGTGCCCGCCACCGCGCGGGTGTTCCGCCGCGCCATCGTGATGCCCAACCTGACGCCGCCGGTGACCACCGTGGCGCTGGCCGAGGCCTACCGCGAGCGCATCCTGGCGGCGATTCCGGCGGGCGTGGATTTCGAGCCGCTGATGGTGCTCTATCTGACCGACGAAACCCCGGTGGAGGAGATCGAACGGGCGGCGCAAAGCCCGTTTGTGCATGCCTTCAAGCTGTACCCGGCCGGGGCCACCACCAACTCGGACAGCGGCGTCACCAACCCGGCGCGCATTCACCATCTCTACGAGGCACTGGAAAAGCACGATCTGCCGTTCCTGGTGCACGGCGAGGTGACCGAGCCGGAAATCGACATCTTCGACCGCGAGCGGGTGTTCATCGACCGCTACCTGAACGACATTCGCGAACGGTTCCCGGCGCTGCGTATCGTGTTCGAGCACGTCACCACCTCGGAAGGCGTGGACTTCGTGCGCGAGGGCGGCGACCTGACCGCCGCCACCGTCACCCCCCAGCATCTGTTGATGAACCGCAACGACCTGCTGGTCGGCGGCGTGCGCCCGCACAACTACTGCCTGCCGGTCCTCAAGCGGCGCACCCACCAGCAGGCGATTCAGCAGGCGGTGCTGGAAGGGCATCCGCGCTTTTTCCTGGGCACCGACTCCGCCCCCCACGCCCGCGACAAGAAGGAAGCGGCGTGCGGCTGCGCGGGTTGCTACTCGGCCCGGGCGGCGCTGCCTTTGTACGCGTCCTTTCTCGACCGCCACGGAGCGCTGGACAAGCTGGAAGGCTTCGCCAGCCATTTCGGCGCCGACTTCTACCGGCTGCCGCGCAACCCGGACACCGTGAACCTGGAGCGGCGCGACTGGGCCGTGCCGGAGACGGTCACCGCCGCCGGTGAAGACATGGTGCCGTTCATGGCCGGTCAGGCGCTGCCCTGGGCGATCCGCGAAAGCCAATGACGGCGCCGATCCCGCTGGTGGTGCTGACCGGGTTTCTCGGCAGTGGCAAGACCACCTTGCTTAACCGCTGGCTCGACCAGCGCGGCGACCTGGCGGTGGTGATTAACGAGCTGGGCGAGATCGGCATCGACAAGGATCTGGCCCGGCGCGTGGGCGCGCCGATCAGCCTGTTGGCCGGCGGCTGTGTCTGCTGTGCCGTGCAGGGCACCCTGCGCACCACCTTGCGCAATCTCTACATGGCCCGGGCCGGCGGCGATCTGCCGCCGTTTTCGACGGTGCTGCTGGAAACCACCGGTGCCGCCGACCCCTTCGGCGTGACCGCCGTGCTGGAACAGGACGCCTGGCTGCGCAAGCGCTTCACGCTGCGCTCAATCCTGACCACCGTGGATACCGTGGCCGGCGAGGCGGCACTGGCCCGCTTCCCGGAGGCCCTGGAGCAGGTCACCGCCGCCGATCAACTGCTGCTGACCAAGACCGACCGGGCGACGGCGGCGCAACGCGGCGCCCTGGTCGACGCGTTGCGCCGTCTTAACCCCCGCGCCGGGGTGGACGACGCGGCCAGCGCCGACGCCGGGCTGCTGGACCGGGATTTCCCCCGCCAGTGCCGGATCACCGGCACCCTGGCGCCGACCGGCGCGGTGGCCACCCTGGCGCCACGGCCGAAACGGCGCGGCCACCACCTGCATCCGTCGGGTCTACGCTGGCGCGGGCGGATCGCCTATGATCGCCTGCAGGAGGCGCTGGCGGCACTGCGTGCCGAGGCCGGCGACGAACTGGTGCGCCTGAAGGGCCTGGTGGCCATTGATAAGCTGGACGGGCCTTTGCTGATCCAGGCGGTGGCCGGCCAGGCGGTGGAGGTGGCGCCGTTGCCGGCCTGGCCCGGCGGCGACGAGGACAGCCGCCTGGTGGTGATCGCCGCCGGCGAGGACGCCGGCACCCCGACGCGCTGGCTGGAGCATTGGCGTATTTATCTCGGGCTCGCGGACGTGGCCAGTGCCTGAGCCCGGTTGCCATGGAATGGAAACGAGGAAGGATCATGCGTCTGTTTATCGCTGTCATGGTGTTGAGTCTCGCCGTCACCGGTGCCGCCGCCGAGGGCGACCGCGCCGCCGGTGACCTGGAAATCGCCCGCAAGGGCCAGGCGCTGATCGCGCGCCTGACGTTGCCCGCCGAACAAGTGGTGGGCTTCAGCCACCGGCCGGAGAGCGACGAAGAAAAAATCGCGGTCACCGAGGCGCTGGCGCGGCTCGGCAAAGCCGACAATGTGCTGGTGCCGGCGGCGGAAGCCGGCTGCACGGTGACCCGGGAGGAGGCGACCACCACCCTGATGCCGCCGGCCACCCCGGACCCCGCCGAATTCCAGGCGCGTTACGCCTGGCGCTGCGAAAGCCCGGACGGGCTGGTGGCGGCGGACGTGCCGCTGCTGGAATTTCTCAACGGCGTCGCCCTGGACGCGTTGGTGGTGAATGGCGAGCACCGTTTCGAGCGCCGCATCGCGCCCCCCGAAACACGCTTGCCGCTGCTGGCGGACTGATTCGACGCCCGCAAGGAGCCGATATGGGCTATTGGTATTTAGTGGTGGCGATCCTCAGTGAGGTGGTCGCCACTTCCGCCTTGAACGCCTCCCAGGGGTTCACACGTTTTTGGCCGTCCATGGTTACGGTGGTGGGCTATTGTTTGGCGTTTTATTTTTTGTCGCTGACCTTGCGCACCGTGCCCATGGGCATCGCCTATGCGGTGTGGGCCGGCGCCGGCATCGTCTTGATCGCGATTTCCGGCGCCATCTTTTTCAAACAGTTACCCGACCTGCCCGCGGTCTTGGGTATGCTGTTCATTATTGTCGGTGTGGTGCTGGTCAGCGCCGTGTCGCGCACCGCCGGCCATTGAAAACGTACCGATAAGGAGAACGCCGTGCCCGAGCAAATGGACGATGCCCTGAAAGCGGCCGACAGGATCATTGAACTCACCGGTGGTGAAATACGGCTGGGGTTGCCGCTGGGGTTGGGCAAGCCGAACCGTCTGGTCAACGCGCTCTATCAGCGGGCCACGGAAAACCCGGACGTCCGGCTGGACATCTATACCGCTCTGTCACTGGGCCGCCCGGGCGCCGGCAGCGATTTGGAAAAGCGTTTTCTGGAGCCCTTCGCGGAGCGGGTGTTCGGTGACTATGAAGAGCTGGACTACCTGAAGGCCGCCAAGAAAGATCAGCTGCCCGACAACATCCGGGTGTTCGAGTTTTTCTTTCAGCCGGGCAGCATGCTGGGCAGCAACAGCGCGCAACGCCATTACATCAGCGTCAACTACACCCACGCCGCCCGTGACCTGAACGCGCGCGGCGTGAACGTGGTGGCGCAATTGCTGGCGTGCCGTCCGGGGGCCGATGGCGAGAACGGCAACGATTACAGTTTCTCCTGCAACCCGGAAGTGACGTTGGAACTGTTGCCCATGCTCAAGGCCCGCCGCGACGCCGGTGAAACCATCGTCACCGTGGGGCAGGTGCACCGCGATCTGCCGTTCATGGAAAACGACGCCCGGGTGGGCGAGTGGCTCGCCGACATGGACATCCTGCTGGATGACCCTCAGGGGCACACCCGGCTGTTCAGCACGCCCAATATGCCGGTGAATCTGCAGGACCATTTTGTCGGCCTGCACGCCAGCTCGCTGGTCCGTGACGGCGGCACGCTGCAGATCGGCATCGGCGCCCTGGGTGACGCCCTGGTGCATCACACCCTGCGTCGCCAGCAGCACAACGATAACTACCGCGCCCTGTTGAACGCGCTCGATCTGCCCGACGAACACCGGGCGCTGATCGAGCGCGAAGGCGGCACCGGCCGTTTCGACCAGGGCCTCTACGGCTGCAGCGAGATGATGACCCACGGTCTGCTGCGGTTGATCGATGAGGGCATCATCCGCCGTCCGGTGTACGACTGGTCGGCACTGCAGCGCTACGTTCTGGCGCACCCGCAGGCGCGGCCGGACTGGTCGCTGCTGGACGCGCTGCGTCAGGACAGCGGCGTATCGTCACCGATGACGCCGGAGCAGCTCGCCCGGCTGACCCGCTTCGGCGTGCTGCGCGCCGGGGTGGTGGTGGAAGCCAGCCACCTGCGTCTGCCCAATGACGACAGCGTGCCCAATGATCTGGACCATCCCGACACGCGGGAAGCGCTGGAAGGCCTGTTCGGCGATCGCCTCAATGGCGGCATCATCATGCACGGCGGCTTTTTCCTCGGCCCTGAAGCGTTCTATCAGCGGCTGCGGGAACTGGACGACGACACCCGGGCGGCGATCAACATGACCCGGGTGAACATCATCAACGACCTCTACGGCGGCGAGGATCTGCGCCTTCTGCAACGCCGCGATGCGCGCTTCGTCAATACGGCGTTCACCGCCACGCTGCTGGGCGCGGCGGTCTCTGATCAGCTTGAGGACGGTCGGGTGCTCAGCGGCGTCGGCGGCCAGTACAACTTCGTCAGCCAGGCCCATGAACTGCCCGGTGCGCGCTCCATTCTGATGACCCGGGCGTGGCGCGAGCGCGGCGGCGAGGCGGCCTCCAATGTGCTGTTCTCCTACGCGCACAACACCATTCCCCGCCATCTGCGCGATATGGTGATTACCGAATACGGGGTGGCGGACCTGCGCGGAAAAACCGATGAAGAAGTGGTCATGGCCATGCTCAACGTGGCCGACAGCCGCTTCCAGGTGGAGCTGATGGAACAGGCCCAGGAGGCCGGCAAACTGCGCCGGGACTACAGCATTCCGGAGCGCTTCCGGCACAACAATCCGGAATTTCTACGCCGGGTGGCGGAGACCGGCGGCGAAGGCTCTTTCGCCACCTTCCCGCTGGGCACCGATTTCGACGAGCGCGAACAGCGCCTGATGAAGGCGCTCACCTGGCTCAAGGAAAAAGTCAGCCAGAAGGACTTCCTGTCCCTGGGCCGCCGCGCGCTGCTCGGCGACCACGACGCGGAACGCTACCAGGCCGAGCTGGCGCGCATGGGGCTGGCGGACACCGACGGCTTGCGCGAGCGCTTGTATCAGCGCTTGCTGCTCACCGCGTTGGACGCCACCGAAGCCTGATGCCGCCGCTTATTCCGGCAGCGGTATCCATTCGGTTTCCCCGGGCACGCCGGGGAACCGCTGGTGGCGCCAGTCGTCCCGGGCTTTTTCGATGCGCTCTTTATCGGATGACACGAAATTCCAGTTGATATAGCGCCGGCCGGGCAGGGCGGCGCCGCCGAACAGCATCAGCCGGGCCGGCTCCTCCAACGCTTCCAGCAACCAGCTGCGTTGGCCGTCCAATGTCATCACATGATGAAGCGGCAGCGGTTCGTCGCCGGCCGTGGGGCTGCCGGAGACCACATAGACGGCGCGCTCCTGATCGCTGGGCGGTAGCGGCAGGGAGCCGCCGGCATCCAGTTGAATATCCACGTACAGCGCCGGTGAGGCAGTGGGCACCGGCGACTGCACGCCGAAAGCCCCGCCGATCAACACCCGCGCCCGCACGCCCCGGCTCTGGTAGAGCGGCAGGCTGTCCTGGGGGTGATGGCTGAAGGCGGGCTCGCCGTTCTCTTTGTCTTCCGGCAACGCCAGCCAGGTCTGGATCCCTTCCACTTCGATGCCGTCCCGGCGCACGTCTTCGGGCACCCGTTCGGAATGCACGACGCCGTGGCCGGCGGTCATCAGATTGATGGCGCCGGGCTCGATCCGTTGCACGGTGCCGAGGCTGTCGCGGTGGTCCATGGCGCCGCTGAACAGATAGGTGACCGTGGCCAGGCCGATATGCGGGTGCGGGCGGACGTCGCCATTGCGGCCGCCGGCCTCGAACGCCGACGGGCCCATATGATCAAAAAAGATAAAGGGGCCGATGCGCTGCCGGCCGGCGGCGGGCAACAGCCGGCGCACCGGAAAACCGATGTCGCGGGCATGGGGTTTGAGCAGTTCCATGATTAGGGCCTCGTTCGGCGCTGAGGCTTTCAGTATACGCCGGACAGGGCGCCCCCGCGCCGGTTGTCAGTCGTCCCGTTCGCCGGGTCGGGGTTTGTCGTTGCGCCGCATGTCGCCGCGGCGCGGCCCGGCCAGCACCCGCCAGAACGGAATCCGCCGGGTCACCGAGACCATCTCGTCCACTGAATCGCCGATGCCGGACAGCCGGTCCACGGTGTCGCGCAGCCCCACCAGCTGATCCACATGCTCGGAAATCTTGAACACCACCATGTAGAACTCCAGCAACGCGCGCAGCAGCGTGGCCATGAACAGAAACAGCAGCGGCCCGCCCACGAACAGAAAAAACAGACCGCGCCAGGTGGAGGCCATGAACGCCTCCGCGCACAGATACACCAGGCCCAGGCCGATGGCGGTCAGCGCCACGCCGTATACCCCCGGAATCACCTGAATGATCATGTATTTGTCGAAGCGGAAATTGAACAGCTCCCGCCAGTATTGCAGCGCCCAGAACAGGCCGCGTCGCAGACGCTCATTGACGGCGTCGCCCTGGGGCGGCTCAGGCTGATGGGGTGCGCCGGCGTCGGCCGGCCCGGTGTCGTTGCTCTCGCGATGGTCGTCTACCATTTGGCGTACTGCTCCTCGACGAAGCCGTGCAGGCCGTGCACGGCCAGGGGCGATTCGCCGGCGACGCGTATCTCGCCGTCGAAGCGCCCGAAAATTTGTTGGAAATTACTGGCGAACAGACCCAGGTTCAGGCGCTCGCGGTGGCTGCCCAACGGCGTGAACCGCAGCGCCACCTGGCCGCACCGGCTGTCCACCCGCCAGGGCTGTGTCAGATCGTCGCGATCATACGCGAACGCGGTGCCGTCCACCTTGATCCGCCGGCCGTCCACCCACACGCAGTTCTCATTGACACTGGTCTCGTTCACCCCGCAGGACAGGTTCAGCCCCAGCCGGCGCCCCTTCACCCGACCCGACAAGCAGGCCCAGTTCCAGAACGTCTCCCGGCGCATATAACCGGCGGAAAAATCATGGTGGCCACCGGCGCCGTTCAACGTGCCCAGATCCAGCGTGTCGCCGTCGCGGCGCAATTCCCCGGACACATCCACACCGGCCACCTTGTTGGCGTAGGTCCAGCCGTTGATGCCGGTGCGCGTGCACAGCGACATCGGCTGATACCCGGCCGGCTCATGCAGAGCCGCCTGCAGATTCAACCCCGGCATCGTCACCGTCAGCGACTTCCGGCGCGTGCCGCCCGGCGCCTGGGAGTAGCCCATGGCAATGTTCACCTTGCCCTGCCGGAAACGGCTCTCGCCGTCCACCGGCGAATCACTCAACGTCAGCGCCCGCCCCAGCGGCGAGCGCCAGGTGTGCTCGCTCAACGCCCCGGTCCGGGTGTCGAACACATAGAAAAACGCCATGCCCAGATACGCCGTATCCGCGAACGCGCAGCCGATCAGCAGTTCATCACTGACCACGCCGAAATACTGGAACTGCTTGTAATGAAAGTGCCGCGCCCGACGGGACGCCGGCTTGCCGAGCGGCGTGCGGTAGTCGTAGTCGCGACCGTTGATGCGAGCCACCGTATCTTCGAAAAGCCCGGTGGTGATATCGCCGTTTTTATTGATCAGTAACCGGTCGGGCTGGTGCTGGGTCATGAAGTGCTCGCGTTGTAGTTGGTCGGTCGCGCTCAGTGATCGGGCCAGCTGTCCGGGGCGGCAAAAGTGAGGCGGCCCGACTCGGTTCCTATCATCACCGGCGACGACAAGGTCTGAACATAGTCGCGCAACACCTCGGCGGCAACAAAGTCAGTCCGGTTGTCGGACAAGGTTTGATGGTAGTGCCATTGGTCGTGTGGAATAACCACGCCAGGGGTTTCGAGTGACCGCGCGTACAACCAGCTTCCCCGTTGATGGGACGGATTGGCTTCCTTGGGCAGGGCGGTCTCGCGTTCGGTATGAAACAGCCGCCCCCGTGTGAGCAGCATCTTTCGGCTCACACGCCAGCCCTGCTCGGCAAGCAAGGTGGTGACCACAGGGTCGTCACAACGGGCCAGTTGACGGTCATGAAGATGGCGAATTTTAGTGGCTAACTGATCCCGTGGGTCGGTCCCCGGCCAGGCACGTTCCGCCGGCTCGCCGGGCAGGCCCAGGTAGAACTTCAGCGCCAGCTCCCAGTGCATCAGGTCGCCGGTGTCCCGGTCCTCGACCAGCATGTCCAGTTCGCCGAGGGTGTTGCCATTGAGGCGCAGGGGCACGTTGCGGGCCACCAGGCGGTAGCGTTGGCTGTGTTGGAGGACGGCGGCGACCAGGTTTTCGAAGTGCAGGCCGAGCCGGCGCGGGCGGGGTTGTTCGACGAGGGTGGCGGCGGCCCGGCGCAGTACGCCGGGTTCGCCGGCGCACTGCCGGAGGATGGCGTCGGCGCTGTCACAGCCGGGTGGCGGTGTGATCAGCGGCGGCGCCTGAGTCAGCCATGCCAGCTCCCCGGCGAGGGTCGCCGGGTCGCTCACGAGGTGGGCAGGCCCACCGAGGCGTGTTCCAGGGCCTGACGGACTTCCTCGGCCCATTGCAGCCAGGCGCGCTGGTCGAGGATGCCACGGCGTACCGTCAGGTAGCTGTACAGGTTCTCTTCGCGGCCTTGTTCGTCCAGGCGCTGGGCCAGGGCTTCAAAGGTGGCGAGGCGTTCCCGTCGTTGTTTGGACAGTTGTTCCAGTTCCCCCAGTAGTGCGCCCGAGTCCGCCAGTTGCCCACCGGCGACCTTGACCATGAAGGCGTCGCGGATGCGGGCGGGCCCGGCGGGCTTCTTTAGCCATCGGATCAACTCCTGCCGGCCGTCCTCGGTGATGCTGTAGAGTTTTTTGTCCGGCTTCCCCTCCTGCGGCACATGGCGAAAACTGACCATGTGTTGCTCGTTAAGCTTCCCCAGTTCCAGGTAAATCTGCTGGTGGGTGGCATTCCACACCAGGCCAATACTATTGGCGAATTCCCTGGCGAGGTCATAGCCGCTGGCTTCTTGGTCTTGCAGTAGGACAAGAATAGCGTGGCGCAGTGACACGGCTGACTCCTCGGTTCGTTATTCGTGGTACTAGAGGGATAGTAGAGAGCCGCTTGCGCGCTGCGCAATCCGTTGTATAAGCACTTTTGTAAAAACTTAGTGACGTTCCTTCCGCTCCCGGTACGAGCGTAAGTGTTTGTTATCAAATCGTTTTATTTCGGAATCGGAATGAAACCCGGACGCCGCCGGGCGGCGCCGGGAAGGCCGTCGGCCTAGCGGGTAATTTGCATGGAACGGTAGTACACGGCGGACTGCAGGAACTGCTCGTCATCCAGGTTGGGGATCACTTTATTGATCACGCCGTAGCTGGCCCGGCGGGTGGTGTCGACGCCCACGTCGGCGACCTTGCGCAGGATCGGGCCGAAGCCGAGCAGCGCGATGGGCTTGTTGAAGTACCACTTGAGCGCTTCGTCGGTGACGCCGCGCAGGTAGGCGACCATCTCGTCGCGGGCGGCGGCGTTGGTGGTGCCGTCCTCGGCCATGTCGGCGAGGCCGCGCCCCTGGGCGGCGAGCGGGTCGCTGATCGGGAAGGCCACGTACCAGTAGGCCTGGTCCGGGCCGGGGAAGCGGATCTCATCCATGTATTCGGCGGCGGCTTTGTTTTGTTCCAGGTCCATTTTGCGGGCGCTGCGGCCGATCACCAGGCGGGTGGCCTTGGAAATGGTATCCGACGCCACCTGCACCAGGCGCTTCTGGGTGCCGCTCAGGCCGGACATGGCGGCCGGTTGCAGAAAGAAGGCGTCCAGGGCTTCGTCGATAAAGGTGGTCATGATCTTTTCCACCACCTTGGGCTCGGGTTTGCTGGCGCCGTCGCGCATGCGCTGGATGAAGCCGTCGGTGGTCTGGTGCAGGTCGTCGCTGGAGCGGAAGGCCACGTAAGTTGTTGTCATTGTCTCTCTCTGTGGGGGAGTTTGCTGAATCATAACCACCGTTCCACCCGGCGGCGCAAGTGGGCCGATTTTCCGAGGCAACCTCTTTCCTTTAGGTTGCGAATGCCGGATGATGCGCCCCCTGAACAGAGGAGTAAGCCGATGCTGACGGTGGTCACGCCGGATGCGGAGCAAGTCACGCGCTGGCTGGAACAGGCCAACATCCAACACTATATCTGCGACCAGTGCCATGGCCTGCATCTTTCCGAACTGCAGGGCCGGGAAGGGGTGGTGGACGCGCGTCTGTTCGTGGAAGAAGACGGGGTGTTGTTCTCCACCGAGCTGGAAGTCAGGCCGGCGGCGTTGTTCACGGTGCAGGCGGACCTTACCCGCCTGAATATGGAATACCCCTCCCTGAAGCTGTTCCTGGATGTGAACGACGACTCCATGCCGCGGCTGGTCGCCTGCGACCTGCTGCTGGGCCGCCGGGGCGTCACCTTCGAGCAATTTCTCTATTTCGTGCAGGCGACGCTGGACGCCACCGTGCAACTGCTGGAAGATTCCCAGCAGGCCGACTGGTTGTTCTGGCCCGACGACGATGTCCCGCCCGCCGAACCGGGCTCGTTGCACTAATACGGCACCCGCCTTCCGAGGACCCCGCCCTGGAAAATCACGCTGATCTGTTCGACGGCGGCAGCCCCCGCTGCCAGCGGCTGATCGATGATCTGGTGGCCCGGCAGTACGCCGTGGCGCCCAATTACTTCCCCGCCCACCTGGTGCGCGCCCTGCGCCGCGAGGCCTTGCTGCGTGACCGGCGTGGGGAATTCCAGAGTGCCGGCATCGGCCGGCGCGGCGAACACCAGCACAACGCCCGCGTGCGCCGCGACCGCACCCTGTGGCTGGACGGGTCGACGCTGGCCCAGTGCCGTCTGCTGGGCGAGTTCGAGCAACTGCGGCTGGCGGTGAACCGGCAGCTGTTCATGGGCTTGTTCGATCTCGAAT
This sequence comes from Alloalcanivorax venustensis ISO4, assembly GCF_015356855.1. Lineage (GTDB taxonomy): Bacteria > Pseudomonadota > Gammaproteobacteria > Pseudomonadales > Alcanivoracaceae > Alloalcanivorax > Alloalcanivorax venustensis. The sequence continues at coordinate 3,119 of NZ_ARXR01000006.1, read as the reverse complement.
CCCACTTCGCGGTGTACGACCCCGGGGCGTTCTACCGGCGCCACCTGGACGCCTTCAACGGCCGCAACGGGCGGGTATTGTCCGTGGTGGTGTACCTGAACGATCAATGGCGCAGCGAAGAGGGCGGCCGCCTCCGTGTCTGGGCCGACCCGGATGCGATTCACCCGGCCACCGAAGTGGAGCCGCGCGCCGGTACCCTGGTTTGCTTTCTCAGCGACCGGATTCCCCACGAGGTACTGGAAGCCCGCCGCCAGCGGGTCTCCGTGGCCGGCTGGTTCCGTTGTAACAACAGCACCGCGGACCGCCCCGACCCACCCTGCTAATCCCTTCTTGAAAGCCTTGAAATCCGTTTTGGTGACCCTATTTATTTCACCGTGACGAACAGCCGGCTGAAGTTGTCACGCCTACTTGAAGATTGTTTGCGCGGTCGCCTGCGGGGACCGCTTACGATGCTATGGAGGTAACGTGATGAATACTTTGGCACCCCTTTTCCGGCACAGCGTGGGTTTCGACCGGTTCGACGACTGGTTGGAAACGGCCCTGCGTTCGGATCAGTCCAACGGCTACCCGCCCTATGACATTATCCGCGAAAGCGACGGCACCTACCGGGTGGTGATGGCGGTGGCCGGCTTCAGCCGCGCGGACCTGGACATCACCGTGCAGGAAAACCTGCTGCGCATCAGCGGCAAACCGGCGGAAGAAGACAGCGAGCAGCGCACCTGGCTGCATCGGGGCATTGCCCGCCGCGGTTTCGAACGCAGCTTCCGGCTCGCCGACCACGTTCAGGTGGAGGGCGCGACCATGGAAGACGGCCTGCTGATCGTGCATCTGTCCCGGGTGGTTCCGGAGGCGCACAAACCGCGCCAGATCCCAATCGGGGAACCGCACTAAACCGCCCGAAGGGCCGGCCCGCGCCGGCCCTGTTTCGTTTATCCCGTTTCGATATGAGCGCTCCGCCCATATAGCAAAGCAATCTAGCTTCTTCACTGCGTACCCCGGCGCCCCGGTAGCACAATCGAAGGCGAGGGCCCGGAGAGGGCGGTACCGGGCCGGCCCAAGGTGACAGGGAGAAGCATCGTGAAACGGTTCTATTATCTGACCGCGTCGATCGACAGCGTGCAGCATATTTCCCGGGATCTGGACCGCGCCGGCATCGACGCCGGACGGTTGCACGTGCTGGGGCGCGACCCGGGGCCGCTGGAAGCGGCCAAGGTGCACGGCACCACCATATGGGAAGACACCGAGATCATGCACACCGGCTTTCTGGGCGCGCTGATCGGCGCCATCGCCGGCATCGTGCTGGGCTTCATGCTGGCCGGCATGGACCCCTGGGGCTGGCAGTTGTCGGTGAGCGTGGTGCCGATCACCACCTTGTTCGGCCTGTGCTTCGGCGCCTGGCTGGGCGGCATCTTCGGTATTTCATCGCGCAACCACCACCTGCGGCCCTATTGGCGCGAGGTGGAGAAGGGCCAGTACCTGGTGATGGTGGACGCCGATGACGACGCCCAGGCCGGACGCATCGTGCGGGTGATGAACGACAGCCACGGCGAGGCCCGGGAAGTGGGCCGCGAGGATTCTTTCAGCCCGTTCGACTGAGCCGCGCTTGCAAAGAATCCGGCCTTTGGCCACAATGCGCGCTCGCTGAAAAGCGCGTTATGGCCGACCCGCTGGTCCCCCCGCAACGACAAACTGTAAACCCCGCCAGGCCCGGAAGGGAGCAACGGTAGCAGTGGACTCGTGTGCCGGGGTGCGGCTGGCGGGAAGGCCTCCAATTTCTTCCCCCGTCATGCCCCTCCCGCTGTCTTAAACCGGTCAGATTCGCTAGCATACGGCTTTCCCCCGAAGCCCCGGATAGCCCTTTGGCTGGAGAGCGATGAGTTACCAGGTTCTCGCCCGCAAATATCGACCGCGCACCTTCGACGAGCTGGTGGGCCAGGAGCATGTGTCCCGGGCGCTCACCCACGCGCTGGATCAGGACCGCCTGCACCACGCCTATTTGTTCACCGGCACCCGCGGGGTCGGCAAGACCACCATCGCGCGCATCCTGTCCCGCTGTCTGAACTGCGAAGAGGGGGTCAGCAGCCGCCCGTGCGGGGTCTGCCCCACCTGCGAGGAAATCGGCGAAGGCCGCTTCGTGGATCTGATCGAGGTGGACGCCGCCAGCCGTACCAAGGTGGAGGACACCCGCGAGCTGCTCGAGAATGTGCAGTACGCGCCCACCCGGGGCCGCTACAAGGTGTACCTGATCGATGAGGTGCACATGCTTTCGGCGCACTCCTTCAATGCGTTGCTGAAGACGCTGGAAGAGCCGCCACCGCACGTGAAATTCCTGCTCGCCACCACCGACCCCCAGCGTCTGCCGGTAACGGTGCTGTCCCGCTGTCTGCAGTTCAGCCTCAAGGCGCTGCCCGCCGAGCAGATCGCCGGCCACCTGAAAGCCCTGCTCGAGCGCGAGATGATCCGCTTCGAGGAGCCGGCGCTGCTGGCACTGGGCCGGGCGGCGCAGGGCTCCATGCGCGACGCCCTGAGCCTCACCGACCAGGCGATTTCGTTCGGCGGCGAGCAGCTCAGCGCCCAGTCGGTGAGCGCCATGCTGGGCACCGTGGACCGGGGCCATGTGCATACCCTGCTGGAAGCGCTGGCCGGTGGCGAAGCCGCCGGTGTGCTGCAGGGGCTGGCGGCGATCGCCGAGCACGCGCCCGACGAGCTGGCCCTGCTCGATGAGCTGGTATCCGCCCTGCACGAGCTGGCGGTGATCCAGGCGCTGGGCGGGGAGGGCGCCGACCCGACCATGGCGGGCCTGGCGGAGCGCTTCCAGGCGGAACAGATTCAACTCTATTACGACGTGGCGCTGCGCGGACGGCGGGATATCCAGGACGCTCCGGACGCGCGGGCGGCCCTGGAAATGATCCTGCTGCGCATGGTGCTGTTTTCCCCGCGTGGCGTGCTGCCGGGCGGAGAGGCCCGCGCCCCGGCAAAAAAGCCTGACGCCCCGGCGCCGTCGCCCCAGGGCGGCGGGCCGGGGGATTTGCGCGCCTTGCTCGGCGGTGACACGGGCCGACGCACCGCGCCCAAGGAGCCGGTGGCGCCGGAGCCCCGGGCCGAAGCAACACCGCCCG
>NZ_ARXR01000059.1 GCF_015356855.1 Alloalcanivorax venustensis ISO4 | reverse complement strand
GGTGTCCACTAAAGCGGGGGAACTACACTTTTTGATTTTTTCAGCAATTGGGTTGTTGGTCTGCCTGTACCAGGGGGCAAGCGCAATGCTTTTTTGGCTGCCTGATAAATGGAGTCGTTTTGACAGCGATGGGGGGTATCAGACTATCAAAGCCTCACTTTCTGCTTTATTTGCAATGCTTGTAGGATTGCCACTTTTTGGGTTTATCGACGAGGCCGCCCGGCAAGCGCATTTTTTCAAGGCGATAAGGGAAAGAGCGGAAGGCCTTGAAAAAATTGTTGGAGCTTCAGGGCGTGCTGATAAACTTGATGAGTTGGCAAGAGAATTTGAAGAAAAAATAAAGACCTTAAGTACTGAAGACAAGACGAAAAGAGGTCTGCCCAAGGGGCTTCACCCTCACTCGTCGCCCGAAGCGCATAGAATATCGAACTATAGACAGCTCTTGGCTTTAGCCAATGATCAGAAATCGAAAATAACTAGTAGTTAGGCTGCTGTGGTTTCTCGATTTAGCGAATGACGGAGACCCGGAAAAGCCCCAGCTTATCGCTGGGGCCTGACGCTTACCGGCTGCAATCTCGCACAATCGAAAGCCGCCCATCCTCGACGGATACCGATACTGGCGTGTCAATAGTAAACCCAGCTTGTTCTAGCCAGGTGCCTTTCAGGAGAAGGAAGGGAATGATTGGATTGCCGCTGTAGGGTTTGCTTTTCAGGGTGTAGTCCCGATGGCCTTTGCGGACTTTGAGGGTGCGGTATTTCATGGTCGTGCTCCACTGATAGGTTCGTTTAACGAGTGCCCATTAGGGCGGTCGGGCAGTTAAACACCGCTATCAGACGGCCACGCGCTTTTCCCGAAGGTCTTGTATGGCTACGCGCTACCCGACCATCGACTGGTCGTGGGCACAAAAGTACCGCATTCTGTCGGCCGAGACGACCGCTGATAGGGTGTGTTTAAGCACCGGTATTCAGGCTAGTCGTCACGTCGTTGGAGCGCAGTAAGCTGAGGCTGAAATTTCTGTAAGCCATTTGCGCTTCTGTTTGAGAGCATTTCCCTCCACTACAGGGCGCTTGATGACTGGTATTGCTGGAATGCTAGACGCGATCTATCCAGTAACCCGGCTTGCGGGAATGATGGGCGAATGCAATGACAACCATGGTCGACCCACGGCTCAGGGTAACGAGGGAAAAGGGAAAGCGATGCAGAAGCAATCGTTTGGCCCCGCGGCTGCCGGCTTTGCCACCCACGGGAGTGAGCGGCGGATTGGGTTCTTCAAGAAGGCGCACGGCGTGGGCAAAAGCGTCAACCAGGCGAGCGCCAAGCCCCGGGTTTTCCTTTTCGTACCAGGCTGCGGATTCTTCCAGCTCTTGGGCAGCTTCCTTGCTGACTTCAACGATCAAAACTGGTCCTCTATGCGATCCGGGCCCGTACGCGGGCGAGAACCTCTTCCACGTCTAGCAGTTGGGCTTGTCCGGCCTCGATCTCATTGATGCGGCGGCAAAGCTCAATGTCCCAGGCTTCGGCAACATCGTCATCGGCGGGGCCGTCCAGGCTGGCTATCAGGTCTCTGGCCAGCTTCGCCCGTTCCGCATCGGAAAGCGCCAGGGCGGCGTCTCTCAGGGCTTCGGGGTCTGTACCCATGTCTCGCTCCATATGTGGTTCTATGGGGCTATGATGCCTTATGGAGCGCCATTATGCCCAGGGCGATGTCCTTGCGACATTGCGTGGATCTAGCGGGACAAACTCGAAGCTGACAAATCCACGTTTGCGGCAGTGTCAACGCCAGCGCGGTTTGACCGCATTTCATCAGTTTAGATTGTCCGGTTTTCATCACTGCTCGTTGTCCATGATTGGGGGTTGGTCGTTATGGGTATCCTCCTTGGGTAGTGTGGTTTCCGTGACGAGGCCGGCCTTACGTTTCTCTTTGAGCCGGTAGCTCTCGCCTTTGATGTTGAGGGTGGTGGAGTGGTGCAGCAGCCGATCCAGGATGGCGGTGGCAATCACCTGATCCCCGAACACCTCGCCCCAGTCCATGAAGCTCTTGTTGGACGTCAGGATCGTGGTGGCCCGCTCATAACGCCGGTTGATCAGCCGGAAGAACAGGCTGGCTTCTTCCCGGGTCATGGGCAGGTAGCCGATTTCGTCCAGCACCAGCACTTTCGGGTAGGTGAACTGCTGGAGTTGCCGGTCCAGCCGGTTTTCCTGCCGGGCCTTGACCAGAGCGCTGACCAGTCGATCCAGGGTCAGGAACAGCAACCGGTGGCCGGCTTCCGCGGCCTTGACGCCCAAGGCCACGGCGAGGTGTGTTTTGCCGACGCCAGGTGGGCCCAGCAGGATCACGTTCTCATTGCGGCCCACGAAGCCCAGCCCCGACAGCTCCCGGATCACCTTGGGGTCAAGACTCGGCTGGAAGCTGAAGTCGAACTGCTCCAGGGTCTTGATCCAGGGCAACCGGGCCTGCTTAATCATTGGGGGATCCATCATCTGCACTTGGGTGAAACTAAGGATGGCGATGGCTTTATGAGTCGAACCGGCGATGTTCTGTTCTGCCGGTTCGACAACGAAATAGCCTATTTCATCGGAGTATATGGTCACGGCGCATGGACCAAGCAGGATCTTGTTCGAACTCTGCATCAGAACTGGCCCGATAGCATACGACATATGCGGATGCCTGACATTGTTGCGAGCCAGACGCCTATGAGCGACGCAGAAGTGAAGACCTTACGAAAAAAGAACGTCAATCCACCGCTTGAGATGCAAGATGGAACGGTGTACGCGCCGCTCGGGGGTGGGGTCGTGATGTCTGGCGAAAGCACTGAAGTTGTAATTAAAGAAGTTTCCACAAAGAGATATCTGCAGGATCTGGAGAAAGTGCTTCAAAAAAATATAGAAGAGATTGCCAGCAAGGCAGAACGGAAAGGCGTGCAATTTCCTCGTGAGCCTCGGTTCGAATTATACCTTCAGGGCGGTGGTGTATATGCGATCGAAAAAGGGACGCTTGTCTGTGTTCCGCTGAACATTCAGCAGCCTTCCTAGCAAATGGCTGCTGTTAATGCAGTAAACTGCGTGCCTGGACAGCCGCGCTAGCTTGATCAGATACCTAAGGAGAAAGATGGAGAACATTGACTTTGTGAAGTGGTGGGGCGCGGTTCTGGCGACCCTCGCGTTCGGTTGGAACATTTATAATACCGTCACCAACGCGCCAAGATTGAAGGTTAAACTCAGGCCCGAAACTTCGTATCCGGACGCTAGAGTAATTGCCACCGAAAAAGGCGAGCACGGTGAATCCCGGGTGCTGGCGACATATTGCCATATAGAGATTACCAATACTGGGAGGCTTCCGGCAACTGTAACGAACATCGAGGCTACTCACGTGGACAACGGAAACGGTACACTCTCATTCGGCTTCCCTCGGTTTCAGAGCCACTCGCCCGAAACATTGCCGCTATTCATTGGACCTGGACAGTTGTGGAGTTGTCGACTCGAAATGGATGACTTGTATCGGCTGATGGAATATGGAAAGCCGGAAATTCATATCACGGTTTCGTACAAAGATAAGCCATTCGTTGCCGCGCCAAACATAGAAACCAAGCGATAGTTTCGGTTCGTTTCAGGCCTGAAGAGCTTCTAGCCAACATGCCCCCTCACCACCAGCCCGGAGACGGTCACAGAAGCATCGTTCACTCAGCTCGTTCGTCAGCGTACAAGTGTTGACTTGTTATGCCCAACAAGTTTTATTCTGTTTGGGCGCAAGACGCTTGTCTAAGCGGGACATTCGCGCTGTGGTGGCCAAACCGACCACTATTCAAGACGTGCACGTGGCCTAGCCTCTTTTTGTAGCAAGGAGTTATCGTGGCAAATGACGGAAGAAACTATGAACAGTTTGTAAAAATTCTTCAGCAAGCTTTGCTTGATTCCGAAGCTTTAATAAAGCAAAAGAATATAAAAATTGAAGCAAACAAAAAGTTGATTGATGGTTGTGGTATCGAAAGGGAGTTTGATCTCTACTGGGAATATGAGCTTGCAGGTGTAACGTATAAAACTGTGATTGAATGTAAAGATTATCAATCGCGAGTGTCGGTTGAAAAAATTGATGCATTGATCGGAAAAACGCGTGATCTACCTGATGTCAAAGCTGTTTTTGCCACCAAGACAGGCTATCAATCTGGAGCAAAGAAAAAAGCTGACTTTAATAAGATCGATTTGCTAATAGTTCGCGAGCAGTCTGACGATGATTGGCGGGACAAAGATGGGAACCCGCTGATAAAGGAAATTGCCATAAATATGGAGTTGATTTCCGCTGCACGAACTATAACGTTTTCTCCAGAAATCGACGGGGTTTGGGTTAAAGAGAATACAGATATTGATCTGGATAAACCGCTTAGCTTGAATGCGAGGAATGATCTCATTACCGTTGAAGATGAAGACGCTGGAGAACGCTACACCATTTTGCAACTTGAAGAAAAGCTTGGTGCTGCTCATCAGGGAGAGTCTGGCGAATTTACACTAAAAAGAGAATTTAATAATGCGTATATCTATTGTGAAGGCCTTAAATTAAAATTATCTGCATATACTATAAGGTATTCGGTCTCTCTGCCAATAAAAATGCCAATTAATATCAATTATTCCAAAGAGCTGGTAGGTGTGATTGAGTATCTTCACAAGGGTACAAAGACAGCGGTTTTTTCGGATCAGGTCGTTAAGGATTGGCACTGAAGAATAAGGATAAGACCGGCAGCCTCCTAGTGCGCTCTTCGCCGCGGCTGCGCCTTCATTATAAATACGCCGCTGTGTGTGGCGTAAGATCGGAACGAGCCACAGGTCCCTGAGTTATGCAAGAAAGCACTGAAAGTAGAGATCTACTCAAGTTGGTAATAGAAGGTGATTTAGGGATTACGTTTTCGGCGTCTTCTTATGTAACTTTAACTATCGTGATCTTGGTGCTGCTATTCTTGATTTTTAGGATTGCAGCGCGATTTGGATCCTTGCGTTCGTTCGAGATAGATGAGGCAGAGTTCGGTATTGGCAACCAAAAAGTGAAGCTGAAGCCCAATATCACGGACAAGCAAATAGCATATCAGATCTGGGTCGAGCTAAGCACAAGAAAGATAGGCATACCCATAGATCTAGAGGATGATGTGGTATATGAAATCTATGCCTCATGGTATAACTTTTTTTCAGTTACTAGAGATTTGATTAAAGATGTGCCAGTTTCCAGGTTTCAAAGAAAAGATACAGAGAAGATAATTCGGATATCTATAGATGTTTTAAACATAGGTTTGCGTCCTCACCTGACAAAGTGGCAAGCTAGATACAGAAGGTGGTACGAAAAGCAGTTGGGAAAAGATGACAATAGTGACCTTTCTCCTCAAGAAATTCAAAAAGGCTATCCTAACTTAGGTGAGCTTGCGGATGATCTTCTTGAGGTAAACAAAAGGCTGATCGAATATCGGAAGAAGATGTATAAGCTAATTTCTGGTTTGGAATGATTTAAGGGGCGTTCATGCATAGAGTATTTGTTAGCTATCATCATAAAAACGAGAACTATCTCAGAAAAGCTTTAGGAGAAATTAACGATAAGAGTGACATTTTTTTTGATTGCTCGGTAAGCACCGGTGACGTTAATGAGGATTTAGAGCCTCAAGCAATAAGACAAATTATTAGAAGGAATTATTTAAGCGGATCAACTGTTCTCTTGCTGCTAGTCGGACGGGAGACAAAGTACCGGAAGCACGTTGATTGGGAGCTCTACTCTAGCATGTATAACGGTACGAATTTCGGAAAATCAGGGGTGGTAGTATTGCATGCACCGGATTGTGAGTCAGAGTATTTCACAGCCCCTTTCGACAAAATCAAGAAGGCTGTGTACCCACATGTATCCAGTTGGGCATCAATCGATAATAGAGAAGAGTACCAGAGACGGTACCCTTATTTGCCGGATCGAATCATTGACAATCTATTGAAATCTAAAAGCAAGATATCAGTTTCTAACTGGAGTGTAATAGAAGAAAACCCAGAAAGGCTCCGGTTGCTGATTGATTGTGCGCACAATGCACGCTCGGAGTGTGAGTATGATATGAGGAGAGCCATGAGGATGAAAGACTATAACCCATCTATCTTCTGACTCGAGTGTTAAAAGCACGCTGGCGCAGTGAACTATTTGGTGTTCGTGGCTCAGAAGAAGTCTGAGAGTTAAGTATGGAAGAGTATAAAAGAACATGTGAGGATGAGCTAGATTGGGCCAATATATATCAGCTCCACGAAGCAACCCTTCAGATCAGTAAAAGTTGTTTCGAGTTCAAAAAAATATGCGTAGGTCTTATTGGCGCCGTTTTAGCGGTTACAGTTAAGTTGACGGGTGGTGAAATTGGCCACTCATACTTCTCAATTCCTTTGTTTATATGCCTCGGGTTTTGGGTGGCCGATCTTTCTGCCTACTATTACCAAAGAAAAACGAGGATAGCTATGAACGAAAAGTTTAAAGCTATTGCCGCGCGAAATGATCTTGATGATTATAATATTCCGAAATTATCAATAAGCTGGTTCATGGCAGCGTTTAATCACTCGATGTCTCTTTATTATGCTTTGCTAGTTCTTGGTTTGGGCGGCTGGCTTTCGTACGCCTTAAGTTTTGTAGAAAAGTGACATGACTATTTTTGTTAGCTATACAACGAGAGACTATTACGTCGATCGAGAGCTGTTACAGGCCATTCCTGAGGTGCTTTCAGGGTGTGGTGATTTTTATATAGACTTATTGCATAACGATTCGGTCGATAAGCAGGGCCATGTGGTTCTAATGTTGTCCAAAGCTAAAATGCTATTACTTATATCGTCAGGTTCAATAAAAAAGTCGAAGTGGGTTCAGTGGGAGCTGAAACAAGCCAGAATCATGCGTATTCCAGTTATCTCTGTTCAAGCTTCGCCTAATAGAGAGCAGACCTTGGCTAGCTTGAAATCTCACGTTGTATTTGCGTGTGAGAGTCTGACAGTTCAAAGCACTCGGGCGCAGCTAAGCTGCGCCGATGGTTGACGCGTTAGTTCTTGCTTGGCTTGGCAAAGAGTGGAAGACGTCGGATCATTGCCGGGCTCCACTCTTATTGGCGGCTATCTCGAATAATAGACAGTCGACCATCCTCAACAGATACGAATACTGGTGTATCGACGGTAAACCCGGCTTTTTCAGCCAAGTGCCCTTGAGAAGAACAAAGGGAATGATTCGATTTCCGCCGTAAGGCTCGCTTTTCAGAGTGTAGCCCCAGTGACCTTTACGGACTTTCAGCTTGCGCTGTTTCATGATATTGCTCCTTGTGCTTATTTCGAATTAAAAGCAATGGGTGGTCAGGAGGTTCGAAACAGCCACAAGAACTGCTCTGGGTATTTCCCGAAGGTGTTGTATTCCCCAGACCTCCCGACCCTTACAGGCCGGTTTTCAGGCAAAAAAATACCGCGGTTGGTTCGGGTTGCGGTGATGCCCGCTTGTGGGAGTTTCGACGCTCCTTAAAAGAAAGTGTACTTCGATTTGGGCTACTGTCAATGTGTCAGTTGTACGGAAACAGAGATGAAGCTTTTCTCATGAACGTTTTAAATCCATCGCTTACTCTGGCCAAGGATGGACGGTAGTATGTAGATGTGCTTGTTCAGTTAGTGTATGAGGAGGCGCGTAATTATAGAGATGAAAGCAGCAGGTTTGTCTCTCGATGAATGGTAATTTTGTGAATGGCCCTCAAGTGACATGTTCTATTTGTTTTTCCTAAGCCTAGGAATAAAGAAAAAGAGTATAAAAACAGCTGCCGCGAAAAGCACAAAATGACTATACTCCTCGTAAGCTTTCTGTATCACTTCTTTTAATTCAGGTATGGCTGTCGCCAGTGTTCCAAAACCTATAATAAAGGTGACGCCCAGCATCTGCCTTGAGTGCTGCCTCTGCCAACGTCTTTCATTCTCTTGATCATCCCAGTCAGTTAGCGTTCGAAGTGCTTTGCCTGTTGGGTTGAATGTGCGATAAAATATTCCTCCGGCTTTTTTGAGTTCCCCGCTTTCTTCCAGAGATTCCAATATTCTTCGGTATTTCTCTAATGCTTCCGATCTATAGTTGCTCGGCATTATTTTGAAGACAGGGCCGTTAATTCTGAGCGCGACCACGTATGGATTTGAAGAATCCCCTGTTTCGAAATAAACATCGCAGACAGCCTTGAGAACTTCGATATAGCTTGCTGCTGGACGGGGCCCAAAACCAACGATTTTGCTTAATGCTTTTTTTAGTAAGCAGTAAAGCCATGGAAGCATTAGTATGCGATTTATAAAAGCGGCTTCGATGCTTTTAAAGGAGAGCTTTTCATTTCTGAAATAATGTACAACCTTTATTCTTTTTCCATATAGGAAGCTAGGGGTTAACTTTATTGCAGGATTTTTTTCTTCTGAGTCGCTTTCTCTCAGCTTCCTGAAAAAGACCCCATTGGGGTCATTACTCCGCGCTTCAATTTCATCGTCCGGGCTGCATAGATAGAACTTAGCTTCACCATCCTCATTAGACCAAAGATGGATCCAGTAGCAGTCATAGTTTCGGGCATCACTATGGATCTCGTCGGTGTGCGTGTGCCATCTCAAAAGGCATCTAATAAAATATATTCTTAATTTGTAGAGCATTTTGGGGTGTTCTTGTCGATTAGCGATGACGATCTTAATCAATTTATTATGTAATTAAAGTTTTGGCTAGCCCCCCGCCTCCCCGTGGGGTTGTGGGAACTTCGCTTGCCATAGTCGTGTAGTTGGCGACGACCGATTGCAAAATGGGGAGTTTGCCTAAGAGGCAGGCGCTTTATCGTCGCAACCGAAGCCATTTGGAAAGATCGACTCTAACTGCGGGAGCTCGGTTTCCGTTTCCTCCACCAGACCATCACCCCCGTCACACTCAACACGATCACCGCCAACCCCAGCACCGTCGCAACCACCCGATAAGCGATTCCACCCACCGCCGCAATATGCAGGCTGGTCAGCCAGGTCGTCACCGTATTCCCCGCCGCTTCCCCGGTTGGCAGGTAGTGGCCCAGCAGTGCCCCGTCCGTGGCTTCCAAGTACACCCAGGTCTCCCCAAACCGCTCGTTTACGTCGCTGCTGGTGCGCGCCATCAGCTTGAGGGCGTTCTTGTGCGGGGTGTAGGCGAAGCGTTCCAGGGCGTGGATGGTAAGGTCGCGGTCCTTCGCCAAGGCTTCCAGGTGTCGGCGGGCGGCGTGGTAGCCGGGTTCCCAGCCGATTTGCGGTTGTTGGCTGGGGTTGGCCCGGGCGGGCACGGTGTCGAGCGGCTTTTCCTGGAAGCTGAGGAACAGGCCGGTGGTGGGTCGGTAGACTTGGTCGTAGAGGGTGAGCGGAGTCTGTCAACATAGTTGGCACAT
>NZ_ARXR01000058.1 GCF_015356855.1 Alloalcanivorax venustensis ISO4 | reverse complement strand
AGATCAACCATTTAATCCGTATACCCATTATTTTTTGACATCGCGTGCCAAACAAAAAATTTATGGCGACTGGCGCCCAGGTCTTTGCCCGAACCACTTACCTCATTCGTCGCTTCATGGAGGCCGAAGGGATCACCCATGCCGGCTTGAACAAGAGGCTCGATGACGCTTGTCGATCCGAACGCATTCCCATCGAACAGTGGTGGCAATTGCTGGATGAATTGGCCGTGGTCAGCGGCGACCCGACGGTAGGTTTGCGCGTTGGTCGTTACGCTCAGGCACAGGATGTTGGCGTTCTCGGTTATCTGGCCGCCAGCTGCGAAACATTGGGTCAGGCGCTGCAACGGCTCCAACGCTTCCAGGTTTTGCTGCACGATTTGTCCTTTTCCTGGATGCGTCAACAAGGGCACGATCTGTATTTTGGCTGGGCTGGCGAGCGTGGTCCTTCCACGGCGGCCTCAAATGATGTGCTGGTTTCCGCTTTGCTGACTGTTTTGAATTCACTGACAGCTCCGCAGCGTGTGCGGCCGTCACTGATTGAGTTTCCCGATTCGCAACCGGCAGATGCCAAACGGCATGAAGAGCTGCTCGGCTGTACGGTTCATTTTGATTGCGAAGCCCTGGCGATGAAATTGCCAATCAGCCTGTTGAAGTTGCCGATCAACAGCCGAGATGCCCATCTCTGCGAAATTTTGGATCGCAAGGCTGACGCGATGGTACGCAGCCTGTCGGCGTCTGATGAATTTCTCAACACCTTTCAGCGAGCCATGATGACCGGCCTGGAAGAGGGCGAACTCAGCATGGCCTGGCTTGCGAAGAAGCTGAATATGCCCTTGCGCTCCCTGTACCGTTCTCTTCATCAGCGTGACCAAACCTACAAAGGGCTGCTCGACAAGTTGCGGCAGGAACTGGCCAATCAATATCTGGCCGATCCCGCTCTTTCCTTGAGCGAGATTTCACTAATGCTGGGGTATTCCGAACAAAGTGCGTTCAGCCGGGCCTTTCGTAACTGGACGGGTAAAACTCCTTTACAGGTTCGCAAAGCACTGAGCCGTAGCCAATGAGCTACGAACGAGTTGGTTGAAGCGAGGAATCCTCGCGTCTGCACCCGACTAGCGAGGCAAGATTGCGGTTAATGGCTGAGCCAGTATCCACAGCCCGAATACGGTGAAACTGACCATGAGGAGGGTATAGGACGAACAAACGCTCTTTTTCGAGTAGGCAACCGTAGCCGAAGTCTTGTCAACGGTCGAACTTTGGGGTGTGAGCGAGAGATCTGATCATCCTGCACGCGTGATTTGGAACTGTTTCAGCCACTGGGAACATCCGGCACGGCGATTTCCTATCCCCGACGCGAACAGATCCCTGCCACTCGATGCAGCATGACGGTCTCGCTGGGTGCTAACTGTGCAGTTGCGGCAATTTCTGCTGCCATGGTGGGCCACGCACTGCTGGCCTGTGATAGGCCTGCGGCATCGCGCCTTGCTCTTCCAGGTGGTCCAGGATTTTCTTGATGGCGACCGGATCTTCTATGGCAGCTACGATCTTGACGGCGCCGCCACAGGCATCGCAGGTCTGAACATCCATATCAAAGACGCGCTTCAAGCGCTTGGCCCAGGTCATCGCCGCATGTTTCTCAGCCGGCGTCTTCTCCGCTGACTCAACGCCGGGCCTCTGTCTCCCCCTGCCCCGCTTGGCCGGAGTCACCTGCGACCTCAACTTGCTGTTGGGTGCAAAGATTCCATGGAACCGTGTGAGATTAACGCGCGGTTTTGGAACCAGTGCCGCCAGCCGCGCCAGAAAATCCAGCGGTTCGAAGAACACGTGGGTGGTTCCGTCCCGGTAGGGTGTCTTAAGCTGGTAGCGCACCAGACCGTTGCTGGTCAGTGACAGCCGTTTCTCGGACACCGCCGGGCGACTGATGTAGCGGCAAAGCCGTTCCAGTTTGTCGCGCTGGTCAGCACGCGCCGAGACACCGGCATGCAGTGAGAAGCCGCCGACTTTTCCGGCCTCTTCACCGAATGGTGGGTCATCCGCCGGCAGCGTCTGCAGCGTCATCACCTTGCGTCCTGCATTCGGCCCAACCGCGATTCGGTACGTGATGGAGTGCCCCATCACGCTGCTCATGGGGTCTTCGTCGACATCTTCGCCGGCCAGCCAGCTGTTTTCGGCGTCACGCTCGATAAGCCCCTGCCGCTCCAGATATCGGCCCACCCGGCGGGCGATCTTGTCTGCCAGTCCTGTCAGCTCGGCACTCGTCGGTGCCTTCACCCAGCGAAAACGCAACCGGCCATCCGGACGCTCAACGTACACACCGTCCAGAAACAGCATGTGGAAGTGAACATTGAGATTGAGCGCACTGCCGAAGCGCTGGATCAACGTGACGGCACCAGTGTGCGCACTGCCTCGTGTGAAACCAGCTGATTGAATCAGGTGCGTCGAGATCACGCGGTAAACAATGCCCAGGACCTTCTCCATCACCTCTGGCCGGCTGGCGAAAAGGAATCTCAGCGGAAATGGAAAGCTCAGAACCCACTGCCTCACCGGCTGCTCTGGAAAGACCTCGTCTACAAGAAGTGCTGCCGCTTCCGCCATGCGCCTGGCACCACAGCTGGGGCAGAAGCCTCGACGCTTGCACGAAAATGCAACGAGGCGTTCAGCGTGGCAACTGTCGCAGCGCACACGCAGGAACCCATGCCCCAATCGCCCACAGCGCAGAAACTCATCAAATTCCCGGCGTACATACGCCGGCAGCGCCCTGCCCTCACAGGACATCCGCTCAGCAAACGCCGGGTAGTACTCCTCCACGAGCTTGTAGAGCAGCGTTTGCTCGGGCCGGTGGCGCTGGTAACTGGGCGCATGCACCTTCGCCTGCGCCGAACATGCTGATCCGATCTCGCATCACCCTGGCCTTCCTCGATAAGGGTTTCAACGAAATTCTTGGGTTGACCCGGACGCGTGCTGCGGCGTGCGAATGGCAGCTTTCAGGTACTCAGAAAGTTACTTGTCCCCGAACAGGACTGGCGGCTTTGTTCTGTAACCGGACTGCCGCCACTGATCTACTGGTAGTCGGCTATGCGCCCAAACTAGCTGCTGAATCAAGCTTTTCTTGGCCAGCCCAGGCGCCGGGATGCCTTGCAGACTCGGCGGCAGGATCAGTGCTGCCAGAGCGCCAGGTTCGGCAGGCGGCACGGCCTGCACCTCGATGATTATGGCGTCCAGGGGCGCACCCGCCTTGCCGGGCGCCGACGCACGCTCTGCACGCAGGCGTTCCGCCGTGGCAAACAGGTCGAGCAGGCCGTAGATCGCGGCGCGCTGCGCACCCGGGTAGTCGACGATGCCGATGGTGATCGGCGTGGCAATGGGGGTAGGGATGGTCCGCGCCTCCGGTTCTGCAACGGGATCTACAAGCGCTGGCGTCATGGCGGAATCAACCCGTTGAATGTCAATTCTGACTATGGGCTGATGGTGGTCCCGTGCCTAAGCTGCGGTCAACCTGAATCCATGACATGCCCAAAACGGAGTTTTCCGAATATGAATGCAACCCGGTTGTTGCAGTGGTCGCTGCTGGCCTGCACCGCATATTTCCTGGCGATGAGTACCGCGCACTTCATCGGTTTCAAGGTGCCGGTGCTGTTCGTCTACTGGGATGTGCCGTCCAACCACTATCAGGACATGATCATCTCGTTCTGCGCGTTCACCTACGCCACGCTCAGCTTTGCTGCCTATCGCCACCGCGTCGCGGTGCCGGCGCTGCTGGTGGCGCTGGTCGGCACCGTGCTGGGTCTGTCCGCGGTCAACAGCTCGGCGGCGCTGGCGCAGATGATCGACGGTGGGACGACCACGGCCTACTGGCTGCAAACCGGAATGATCGCCGGCCTGCTGATCTGGCTGGTCGTGCTCTACCGGCTGTCCAGAGCAAACGTACCCGCGACGTAAAAACTGCACGTTGCCCGCACTCAGATCAGAACGCGATGCCGAGGATGCCATTGGTCCAGCCACGCCGCCGCTGTTTCCGCCCGTCAGCGAATGCGCAGGGCCGCCGACAGCTAAGTCGCTCGAATACGTTGGCAATCGTCTGTCGATGAGCCCCCTTGGATCGAGCGCTCGGCTGCATCTCGGCCGGGTGGATGGACGCTCCACGAGCCGATCGTGACTTCAGGGCGATGTCCGATCCAGAGCGGAACAGTCGGCGATCTGAGCATGCAGTGGTGGCGTGCACGGTCAATTCCGCAATGGATATCCCACGCCGTCCACTGAATCCGGTCGTCTTCAGAGACCGATCACGCTGAGGTGCCGCTCGCGAAGAAATTATTGCCAGAAGCGTGAGTTTCCCGCCTGCGACCAGCTAATGCGCTGCCATTCGCCGCCGACCTTTTTGAGTGGGTGGTTCACCCGGTCCGGATCGTGATGCAATTCGCCAATAGCGGCGCCCTTGATGCAGGCATAACCTTTGGAAACCGGGTGGGTCTTGTCCGGCTTCACGGCGACAACCTTCTCGCCGTCCAGCGTGACATCTAGGCCGCAATGGGCTTCGCAAATCCGGCAATAGGTTTTTTCAGTGCGCATCTTTCTCCCCGGTTTCGATTTCACTCCCGTGAGTATAGATGGCCACATCCACGCCCCGGCTACCAAATACTTGGAATTCCAGGCTTGCCAACTGGATTTCTCAATTGACCATCGTTCAAATGCTGAAGCTCCGGCAAGATGGTCGCCACCTCAACGCCACGGGCAAAGCCCTGGAGACATCATGCAACTTTGTACCTGGCTGTCCTTGGCCTTTATCGCGATCTGGGCCGGCATGCTGCAGACCGACATTTCGAACCTGGCGACCTTATTTACGGTGAATGCCGCCGCGCAGTTGACCCTGTTTACCTTGGTCGCCTGCATTCCGTTCTGGCGCACACAGCGTATTTCCTACGTGGATATCGCCTGGCCTTTTGGGGTGGCAACCATCGGGCTTTGCATATTGTTGTTTGGTGAAGGTGACACGCTGCGTCGGCTGGTCGTTGCGGGTGTATATCTGTTCATCGGTCTGCGCATGGGTGTAGGCGCCGTCGTCATGGCCTACAAGACCGGTGTGATTTTCAAACACGAGTTTCCGCGTTATCAGTATCGCCATATGGTGCTGGAGCAAAGCGGAACCAAGCACGTCAAGCTGCACATGCTGACGGAGATTCTGACACAGGGTTTCGCGAACATGTCCGTGCTGGCCATTCCGGGCTTTTTGATGGCGATTAACCCGGAAAGCAGCCTTTCGCCCTGGGAAATCGCCGGCCTGCTTCTTTGGGCAGCGGCGTATATCCTGGAATCCGTCGCTGACAGCCAGAAGCTGTTGTTCATCTCTCGCAAGAGCGGCGATGTATGCAACATCGGCCTGTGGAAATACAGTCGCCACCCGAACTACTTCGGTGAGTGGCTGGTCTGGACGGGGCTGGTGTTGGCTACGGTTCCCTCCTGGTTGGCCATGCAGTCCATTGAATCGAGCCCGGTGTGGTGGCTTGCCGGAGTGGGTGCTGTAGGTGCTTCGGTGATGATGTTCATCACTTTGGTCTTCCTGACCGGGGCCATACCGGCCGAGTACTACTCGGTTCAAAAACGGCCGGGTTACCGGGAATACCAGGCGCGGACCAGCATTTTCTTCCCTTGGTTTCCTAAGAAATCGACCTCCGCATAAGCGTCGGGAAAGCTCATACGGCGTGTGCCCCTTGTGAGGCTTCCGGATAACCCGGGAGAGGGGCACGCACTTCGGGTACGGCTTTGCGTTAACCGCTCTTCGGGGTTGAGTCGCCTCGAATCCCGTGCTGAAGGATCAGTGCACACAGCAGCACAACACTCTCGAAAACCAGCAGGAACATGACGAAATCATTCGGCTGGCCATCAAGGATCAGGCTGGATAGCCGGCCAGCAACCAGGCCGCCGAGAAAGGCTGCGCAGAACCACAAGGCGTGCCGAGTCAGGCTCGCCATCAGGGCTCCAGCGAGCATCATGCAGCCGAATGTGAAGTGCATGCCGCCGTAGATGGAGCGCAGTTCGTTGGCGGCCGTGATCGATTGTGGTGACAAATCCTGGGAGGCCAGCGACGCTACGGGGTCGATTGTGGTCTTGATGCCAATGAGCATGAATGCGATGGCATTAAGGACGAGGAAGATCTTGGCAGCTTTATTCATTTCTCAACCGGCTCCGGATGGCGCTCGACTGTCCAGGTATGGACGGGGATGTGGCCCTCGCGCTCCCATGACGGCGGCTTCCAGAAATGCTTGAGTCGCTCTCCGAGCGGGCCGGGTGCCATCGCGTCGCGGAACATGTCGACAAACTCATGAAGGTTCATGACAAACCAGTTATGGCTTTTGATCTGCCGCGGGGTGCCGTATTCCACTTTTTCCTGTTCCGGTTCATAGGTGCCGAACAGGTGGTCGTACAACATGATGACGCCGCCGTAGTTCTTGTCGATGTACTGCAGATTGCGGCCGTGGTGAACACGATGATTGGAAGGGGTGTTGATCCACCATTCGACCCAGGGATGGAATTTGTGCACGGCTTCGGTATGCACGAACCACTGAAAGGCCAGGTTGGCGCCAAGCAATCCCAGTATCAGCTCTGGCGAGAACCCAATGAGTACGGCCGGAAGGTAGAACATCCAGGTGCCGACGATGCCGTTCAGAATGCTCTGGCGCGCCGCGGTCGACATATTCATGTTTTCGCCGGTGTGGTGGGCGACGTGCTGGCTCCAGAACCAACGCACTCGGTGTGCGGTGCGGTGAAACCAGTAATAGCAAAGCTCCTGCACAAAAAACGCCAGAACGATTGTTCCTAAATTCATCGGGATCGTGAAAAGGCGATGCTCCCAGACCACCGTAAATAACGCCGCCACGAACAGAAGGTTCATTAGCGCGCCGGATACGTAATAACCCGCTCCTAAAGAAAAGTTAGCCAACACCTCCGAAAGCCAGAATGGCTTTCCCTTACTCAGAGCGGCGTCGCCCGTCTTGCGGTAGGTGTATAGCCACTCGAGCAGAAAGGCGCTGATGAAAACAGGAATCATCGGGATCAGAATCATCTCGTTCAGCGTGGGCTCACGCCCAAAAAGTGCGGTCAAAGCGGTAACCAGCGGCTCAAACAGGGAAGCCATGTGCGTTTCCTCAAATGTTCTGCGATGAGAGGAAGTTTGCGGTGGTTGCTGGCCAGCGTCTTGACCTTTGCTTATTATTTTGGGTATTCGGATTAAATGGTTGATGGGGTGCTCTTGCCCCACCTACTCGGTACCACCCTCAGATGGTTGATAGATCGACCCCGTAGTTGAGCTCCTCTGCGAAGTCCGGTAGTCCGTAACCGATGGTTTTCTTGTAGAACGGAGAGACCTTCGCAGTGGGTGCCTTCTTTTTGTGCTTCGTGGTGTAGAGCATTCGTGCCCGCATCACCTCGAAGGAGTAACCACGCCCTTCACGGTTCTTGTCTTTGGCCAGTCGGTTGATCGACTCCGTGTAAGCGTTGGTGACGGGCATGTCCGTCTCGAAGTAGGTCATGATCTCTTCGCGCCAGTTGCCGACAGCCCTGACCAGATCGCCCCAGACTTCCTTCTGGCCTTTCGGAATGGTGGCTATCCACTCGTCCAGGGCGGCTTCTGACTGGGGCCGTGTGGTGGCGTCCCAGATGCCGTAGAAGCGTTCCTTGTGCTCGTAGGCGGCCAGCAGTTGCGGGAATGCGCCTGTCCAGGTCTCCATGATCAGCCGTTCCCGATCTGAAACTTCGTGAGCGCGTTTCAGCAGGATCTTCCGGTCGCCCTTGAGGGTTCGGCTCTGGGAGGGTTTCAGCTCCTTTCTGAGGCCCTTGCGCACCTTCTCCAGGGCATCGTTGGCCATGCGTACCACATGGAACTTATCGACCACGATGCGGGCCTGTGGCAGCACGGCCTTGACCGCTGCCCGGTAAGGGTTCCACATGTCCATGCTGACGATCTCGACCTTCTGGCGGTCTTTCAGCTTCATCAGGTAGTTGGTCACCACGTCCTGACGGCGGGTAGCCAGCAGGTCGAGCAGGGTTCGCTCCTCGATGTTGGTCAGGATGCAGCGGTAGCGCTTGTTCAGGTACAGCTCGTCGATGCCCAAAATGCGGGGCGTCTCGAAGCGGTGCCAGCGCCCCAAGAACTCGGCGCGGGCGTTGAAGATGTCGCGTACCGTCTTCTCGTCCAGACCTGTCTGTGCCGCCACGAAGGTGTAGGGGTGGTTGAAGGATTCCTTCTCCACGTATTCATGCAGCCGCAGCGTCATACGGAAGCCGTCCACCATCTCCGGTAGCTGGGGCCTGAAGGTTGTCTTGCAGGCCCGGCAGGTGTACCGGCGGCGGACCACCCAGAGGGTGACCCGCTTGCCGTGGATGGGCAGATCACGATAGGGAACATCACGCTTGCCGAACCGCACGAACTCACCCTGCACGCCGCATTCCTCGCAAGCGACGGGATCGGGCGCGTCCACCTGGAAGTGCATTTCGTCGTCGGTTGATTTGCAGCCCAGTACTTGGTATTGCGGCAGGGGAAGAATGTTGTCGGGAAGTTCGGTCATGGTGTTGTATAGGCGAAGGTGTCAGTCAGATCCATCCGACTCGGCATTGGTGTTTGTTTTTTTACCCAAAAAGCTGCCGGAAACGAAAAGTAAGGCACCGAGGACAATTGCAATATCAGCCAGGTTGAAGGCCGGCCAATGCCAGTCTCGCCAATAGAAATCAAAGGAATCCACAACATAGCCACGAAAGACCCGGTCAATCAGGTTGCCCATGGCGCCACCGAGGATAAGACTGTAAGCGATGGCTTCTCCTTTATGACGATTTTCAAGGATCAGCTTGATCAGAAAAATCGAGACCGCCACCGCGATCCCGATAAAAAAGTAGCGCTGCCAGCCTCCACCATTCGCAAAAAGACTGAATGCGGCACCGGTGTTCCATAGGTGCACCCAGTTAAAGAACGGGGTCACCGAAACAGACTCGCCATAGGCCATTGATTGCTGCACCAGCCACTTTACAGCCTGATCAGACGTTGCCAGCAGGCCCGATATGGACAACAGGGCGTACGGCGAGAGCTTTTTGCCAATAATGAGCATTATTTAACCCTTGAGCGCCAGAATGCGCCTGGCACCGTTAAGCACGACGAGCCCCGCGATGGTGCCGATAATTAGATCCGGATAATTGGAACCGGTCCACGCGACCAGGGCGCCGGCGGTGATGACCCCCAGGTTGATCACCACGTCGTTGGCCGAGAATATCCAGCTTGCCTTCATGTGCGCCCCGCCCTCCCGATGTTTGGATATGAGCAGCAGACAACTGGTATTGGCAATCAATGCGACGAATGCGATAGCCATCATCACCAGCGATTCAGGCTCACTACCGAATACAAAGCGTCTCACCACCTCTATGAGTACGCCCACAGCCAAGATCAGTTGCAGTACACCAGCAACATGCGCGGCACGTAACTGCATTCTCACGCTATGTCCAACCGCATAAAGGGCGAGCCCGTACACGGCCGCATCGGCGAAATTGTCCAGGG
>NZ_ARXR01000057.1 GCF_015356855.1 Alloalcanivorax venustensis ISO4 | reverse complement strand
TGCTTTCAGTTGTGACCGGGCACGTCGAATGTCACGTTTCTGAGTCGCTTTTCGCCCGCCACACAGAAGAAGTATCAAAGTATCTCCGTGACGATGGAAATAAATCCGATAGCCCGGTCCATAATGGATCCTCAACTCGCTGATACCATGACCAAGTTGCTTGGTGTCGCCGGCTAGGCCCTCTTTTAGCCGGTCTATGCGCGCGACAATCAAGCCCTTGCTTTGCCATCCTTAAGAGTGGAAAGCCAAAAGCGAAAGACCGGGGACTGAATACATTTGATGCTCATTGTAGTTTAAAAAATACAAGAAGGAAAGGTGTATGTGTCCTGACGGTCGGCACGGCGGGTCTCGTCCGCGGGCCTTCAGTCAATATGTGTCGTCCAGCGTGGCCGGGACGAGCCGGATTGTCTGTCCTACGATGCGGACGGTTCTTGTAGGCGAAGGCGGAGTGTGAGCAGAGGCTAGTGGTAAAAAGCCGGCAAAGCAGGGTCAAAAGGAGCAAAAAACAGTGTCGGAAAGCTGAAAAAGCGGACGTTTGCGTGTCCGACAAGCAAAGTTGCGAACAGCGCAAAAGGCAAGACTTGGCCTAGTCTTCTCCTCAAGCGCTGCAAGCTCACCGGGTTGGTGCGCTTCGTGAGAGAGGTGTACCGGAAGTACGGGGTGCTGGGTTAGTCGTTCGGGGGCGCTCCTTCCGGTCTTCGAACCGGTTGGTGATCATCTCGTACGCCTCCTGCAGATCGTGCATCTCGGGGAAGGTTTCGCCGGGAAACCATTTGGGGAGCCGGCGGCGCAGCCATTCCAGGTAAGCCCGGCGTAAGCCGGCCTGTTCCGGGCCTGACAGCCACTTTACCAAACACGGAACACCGTCGTTGCGTGGTCTTCAAGTCAATAAGCTGGCAAAGCAGGGCAAAAAAGCGGGAAAACAGTGTCAGAAGACTAAAAAACCCGACTTTTGCGTGTCTGACAAGCAAAGTTGCGAGCAGTGCAAAATACAAGACCTGACCCCGTATTCTCCTCTTTAACTGTCCGGCACGTAGCCGCTGACGCCTTTGATGTCATCGGGGTAATGAAACGAGAATTGTTTGCCATCCTCACTTCGGACCTGAACGCTGGCTTTCTGGGTGTCCTTGAAAGAAAGCCATACCAGATAGTCGCTGTGGTACTCGCCGACGGGATAGCCGTTGATGGTGACAATGGTGTCCCCCGGCTTGACCCCGACCTCCTGGGTGCCGCTCTCGGGGAAATCTTCGCCAACCCGGTAGCCTTGTGGCGAACTCTCGCTGACCGGCGTCAAATCGAACTTTTCGAGAAAGTCCAGGACGCGCTGTGGCACCTTGGGGCCATCGTCATCTTCCGCCGACGCCTCGTCCTTATCGGCGTCCGCGATCTCGGCGCGCCCCCCACCTCTTAACGCCAGGCGAAGAGTGATCTGCCTGCCCTGGTCTTCGATGATCACCTCGGTCGGCCGGATGGCCGCCAGTAGGCCGCCTTCCGGCAGCGTCTCGCCCACGTTGTACCGGTGGGCGCCATGGCCCTCGGTATGGATGACGGCGGCGGCAAGCGGGCTATGGGCCTGGAAAACGGCCAGTAACGCCAGTGAATCGGTATCCACAGTCTCCCGCTGCAAGAGTGCGGCAGGCGCTTCCGTGTGCGGTGCCGGCGCGCGCGCCACGTCGGGTTGTGGGGATACGGTGTGTGTTTCCGCCTTCTTATTATCCGCATCATCCGTGCCATTACTCTCTCTCAAAAAAAAGAAAATAACGCATAAAAAAAATAAAGCCAGCAGAAACAGGCATTTATAAATCGTCTTCTGACCGCTCATAAAGATCCAAGGAAAATGTGTGATACACAACGTGTTTAAAACGGAACTTAAATAATATATATCCATCTTTACAGAGGAAGACAGAGAAAATAAACGTCAAAAAATATCACGGAAGTTTAAAACTGATATCGAAACGATATCGAACAAAAACCAGGAGGAAACTATGAGAAGCCTAACCTTGGGGGCGCTGTCATTGGTGTTTCTCGCCGGATGCAGCCACACCCCCGCGCACGCCACCAACCTTGAAACCAACCAGCAAAAAGCCTCCTACGCCGCCGGCATGATGCTGGGCGAGCAGCTCGGGAATAACCTTTCTAGGAACCACCTCGATAAGGATCTGTTCCTGCAGGCACTGCATGACCAGTTGAAGGGCAACGATTTGCTTCTTGAAGACGAAGAGGCGAGGGCAGCATCTGAAGCCTACAAGGAAGAAATCACCCAACGGTTGGAGGAAGAGAAACAGCAGGTGATTGCCCGCAACGGGGCTCAGGGTGACGCCTTTATGGAGAAAAACAAGCAGCGCCAGGATGTGAAGACGTTACCGAGCGGCTTGCAGTACGAAGTGCTCAAGGAATCCAGCAGTGGAGCCACCCCCGGTCCCAAAGACGCGGTTCGTGTGCATTACGCCGGCACTCTGCTGGACGGTACCTTCGTGGAGAGCAACCTGGCCCAGGGCGAAGCCGTGCGCGTGAATATGGGCGTGGCGCTACGAGGCTGGCAGAAGGCCTTGATGCAGATGAAAGAAGGCGAAAAGTGGCGACTCTTCATACCACCGGAGTTGGCCTACGGCGAAAAGGGCCTGCGGGACAAGGTGCCGCCGCAATCCACCCTGATCTACGAACTGGAACTAGTCGAAGTGATCGATAGAAGCTGATAACCACCATTGGAAGGGGGTATACCCATGAAACCATATCATTACATTCTGAATGTTCTGCTTATTACGCTGGCACTCCCCAGCCTGGCTACGGCGGATCTCCGCGAGCGGGTGGTCGAGGCGTTGGCGATCACCAACCCGAACCTGAGCGTGGAGGGCGTCACGGACAGCCCGGTAGACGGCGTTAAAGAGATAAAACTAAGCAACGGCGGCTTCCTCTACGCCTCACCGAACGGCGATCATGTCTTTTCAGGCCGTCTGCTGGTCTTTAAGGATAATTCGCTGGTTGATCTCACCCAAGAAAGCGAAAGAGAAGCCCGGGTGCGAGCGCTTCAAGATCTGGACCCTGGCACGGCCATCACTTTTGCCGCCAGTGGCCAGGAAAAGCATGAAATCTTCGTGTTCATGGACACCACCTGTGCCTATTGCAAGAAGTTCCACGCCCATATGGACGAAATGAATGAACGGGGCGTAACCGTGCACTATCTGGCGTTGCCGCGCTCGGGCGTTAATACGTCGGTCGCCGACACCATGGCCAGGATTTGGTGCGCTCAAGACCCGCAAACCGCCATTACCGATGCCTACGCCGGCAAACCGTTCACGCAAGAGGTCATGCCTTGCCGGGCACCGGTCGCCGACCAATACGACATGGCGCAAACCCTGGGCGTCAGCGGTACGCCGTCCGTATTCAGCCAGGACGGCAGGAACCTGGGCGGCTATATGACGCCCGATGATTTGGTCGCCGCTATCGCCAACACGGACGGCATCAAAAACTAAAAGCCCTCCGGCCTGCATGATCGCGCTGGCATGCAGGCCAACTTCTTACCTAATTAATATTTCTGAATTACGCTAATTCCCTGTCCCATTGTGAGCGGAAATTCCGCATCTACCTATTTTCAATAGCCGTGCGGCGTTAAGGCGTACCACAAGAAGTTCGCTAAGTTACTGAATAAGAAAGCCTTACCGAAAACACTCAAATTAAACCTTTTTAAAAAGCGGAACCCTCGCCGAAACCTTGCTAGCTTGAAGTGGCTGCACATTCTGCAGCATACGGAAGACAAACAATTACGGAGACTTAATCATGAAAACAAAACTTCTACTTACAGCAATCTTCGGCGTGGCCGCTTGGTCGCTTTCAAGCATGGCAGCGGCCAGCTGGAACACGGGTGCGTGCCCTACGCCTGGTGGTCCCGCGCCCTGTATCGAAACGGTGATCAACGGCAACACCTATCACTTTAATGGCAGCGGTGGTCACGCTGGTGTATGGCATGGCCGGCCTGCCGCCGAGGGCGGTGGTGATTTCGATTTCTCTGGCAGCGGTGTGGATCTGGGCTGTCCTGGCATAAATCCCAGCTGCGATCTGGTTTTGAACGGCCAGGTGCAGAAGTGCGAAGACTCTGACGGGAACTGGCGCCTTGGCGTGAAAGTAACCGGTGGTGACGCCTCAGGTAGTTTCCTGTGTAACGCCCTTACGCTCAGCGGCTTTCCGTGGTACTCAGCAGATCCGGCGAGTCATGACCATGCGACCGGTCAATGCCCGTTCACCGACGAGTGCGATAACTTCCTGCCCTACGATCCGAGCGCTTCCAACTATGTCGGACATTTTGGCGAAGTCACTGTTAGCAGCTTCCTGGGTACGGCTGTTGACGCAGAGCACGTGCATGACGTGATCTTCACCGCTAATAACCAAGGTGCTACACCTACCGCCAACTTCGATTTCAGCAACAAAGTGTTCACCGACTGCAACGGCGACGGCGACTGCACTATCGACGGCATCCTTTATCTCGATAACGCCGATGAGCTGAACATCTACTAAAACAGCATTGCTTTCGGCGCCGGCTATCTTGATTAGTCTGTACTGGAAGCTCTCCTACTCGGCCCCGGCTTATGCCGGGGCTTTTTATTAGGTGTTTTCTGGATAAGTAAGGAGAAAATAATTATGAAAACGAAAATTCTGCTTTCAGCGCTTCTCGGCGTAGCCATCTGGACGCTTTCCAGCGTCACGGCGGCAAGCTGGAACTCTGGGGCTTGTCCCCAGCCTCATGCCGGCCCCGCACCCTGTATCGAAACGGTGATAAGCGGCAATACCTATCACTTTAATGGCACAGGTGGCCACGCCGGTGTATGGCATGGCCGGCCAGCCGCCGAGGGCGGTGGTGATTTCGATTTCTCAGGCAGCAGTGTGGAGCTGGGATGCCCTGGCATAAATCCTAGCTGCGATGTCGTTCTGAATGGCCAAGTCAAGAAGTGCGAGGACTCTGACGGGAACTGGCGCCTTGGCGTGAGAGTAACCGATGGCAACTTCTCAGGTAGTTTCTGGTGTAACTATCAAGACCTCAGTGGCTTCCCGTGGTACTTAGCGGATCCGTCGAATCATAGCCACCCCGGCCAATGCCCGTTCACGGACGACTGCGACAACTTCGTGCCCTATGATCCGAGCGCTTCCAACTATGTCGGATATTTTGGCGAGGTCACTATTAGCAACTTCTTGGGAACGCTCATTGACGCGGAGCACTTGCATGACGTGGTCTTTACGGCTAATAACCAAGGTGCTGCACCCACGGCCAACTTCAACTTCACAAATGTGACGTTCACCGACTGCAGTGGGAACGGCGACTGCTATATCGACGGTGTCCTTTACCTTGATAACGCCGACGAGCTGAACATCTACTAAAGAAAGCAGCACGGCTTTCAGCGCCGGTTTTCCTCACTGGCCTGTACTGGAAGCTTTCCTACTGGGCCCCGGTTTTTGCCGGGGCTTTTATTGGCTGCGCCACTCTATGGCGCTTCGCGCCATGCCTGGCGCACCCATAAAAAACGCCCAATGCGGTGCATCGGGCGTTTTCAACTGAAATAGGTGTAAACCTATTATAGAGTTGGCTTCATCTTTAAAGCGGGCCGCCAAACAGGCAGCCCAAACTCATTGCCGAGCTTTACTCCATTGACTTGATGGGCTCGGAGACCATCTGCAGGAAGACGCCGTCCGCCGGAATACGATAGGGAATTCTGCCGATCGCGATCCCGTTTGCAGCTGCAGAATCATCTTCGCGATTGAACAATATCTTCAGATCGATATCGATAGGGTTTTCATTGCGTTGCTGGACTATCATTCTACCGTCATCCAGGAATGAAACGGGTCCGGTCAGCGACATCGTGGCTTCATAGCTTCGCAGGGTATGACTCATGTTGAATGTAATATTGCCTAGCATCGGACCGAGGAACGGGGCGTCAATGTATAGATCGACGTCCGCGGTAAGTACCGGTCCATTATCTCCCTTTTTAATCCAACCGGTGATCGGCTGAGTTCGAGGGCAGCGAGTAGAAGGCGTGTCGTTACAGGCCGGGTCGTCTTTCGCATACCGCATTCTCATGATTTGTTCCCCTGAGGGCACGGCCAATGTTGCTGCACCGCCAATTGCGTTGCGCGCATACGTTACGAACGAGGTGGATACGGCTTGTGAAGGGTATATCTCTACCTTGATCGCTTCCTTTTCCTCATCATACCGACCCACGCTTGCGTTTAACCCCATTTTAAGGTAGGTGAATTTCTTCTCGGGGCAAACGGCCGGCTCACTTTCCGGATACTGGTTAGCGGCCATATGACCAATCACGGTCATTGGATCATTCAAGAACACGTTTTCATAGTACCCTGCGTCGCCAGTAACAGGGTCATAGGTTTCATTGTAGCCACAGCCCACATTGCCACCATCAACGCTTGCCTGGCCGCTCAACCCCCAAGCGGTAAAGGGATTAGCCGCAAAGTTTGCTCCATCCGCATACCAGGGAACGTCCGGCGCCTGGGTCCCTCGGGTATTCATGGAAAGGATTTTCGCGCTGTTTGGCAGGCCCTGAACGCCTTCGGGATCGTAATCCGGGTCAGCGTCGGGGTCAGGCACACTCGGTAACGCTTCACGGAAGGCATAATCGACGGTAGGAAAAGTGCCATCGGGGAGAGGCGTACCACGGGTTGCGGGGTCCGTGTTATAGAAAGGGGCGTCAGCGCGCGACACCGCGGGGACTTTACCGATCATGTTCTCCACATCGTGAGTCAGGTTCCCATTGCTGTCGATATCAGGACTGGTTCGTAGCGTCTGCAATACATCGTTGCTGGTGGTCGTCGTTCCTTTGAAGAAGATGGCCATATCTGGCCCGCCGCCATAGGGAACGAAATAATCGTTGGATATCTGATAATCAGCTGCCACCTTCATGGCGCCACCGCCGTCATTCGGGTTAATCGGGACGCGCGTGGTTACGCCAAGCGGCTGGGTGCGGAGCGGGTGGCCGTCTTCACCGCAGATGGACCCCGTGCCGTCACAGGCCGCATCTTCACTGCCGATAAATTTACCTTTCCAGCCACGCCCGAGGCCCTGCGCTTCGGATGTGTCGTTGTTGGAACCCAAGGTGTATTTGTAATAATTACCGTCACCCCAGGGTTCTTCCGGCGTGAAGGTAATGTTCTGGCCTTCAACGATCAGAGAACCTTGAATTGTTTCTCCGTCAAACGGCTGCCCGGAAGCATCAACACGAAAAATATCGAAGCTGCCGCCTAGCTCGACACTGGCCGGATCGATTGCCTTGGTGAACTGCAACACAATCGGCCGATTTGCCGGCAGCGACATTAGCGGCAGGATATCGTCGGGATGATAGTCAATCAGCGGATAGTCTTCGTTGGGCCAGTCTCCGGGGCCGTCCGCGCAGCGACCGACCAGGCCATTGGCGAGATCCCGTGTGGCTGGATCGGTGACACAGGGATAACCCGGATAGGCGCTTAGAAGCATCGGTGAATTCACCTGAACGTCTTCCTCCGAATAGTTGCCGTCATTGTCAGGGATGCTCCGCGTCGTAACGTCACCCGGCAGTTTGAAGGTCAAGGTTTCCGGTACGAAGTTGTTGCCCGCCAGATCGGTGATCTGGCTGCCCAACTGGATCGTATATTCCGGGTTGCCGTCGGCGGGTAAGTATTCCAAACCGCCTTCCGGCTGAATCACCACGGCAGCGCCGTCTACTTTGTAGCTGATATCCAGGGTGGTGCCGTCTTGGGTAACAGCCAGCGCACCGGGTTGGTTCAGGCTTGCCGGGTCCAGCGGTTCATCGAAGTTCAGAATGATCGGTGCGCCGGGCTGCTGGAACCAGGACAACGCATCGCCGCTTTCGTCCGTGGGCATCTCCGGTGATTTTTGCCCCGGCATCCGGCTTTGCAGCGTCGGCGGGGTGGTGTCTTTCAGGGCGGCCCGTGCGTCGGCCAGCAGCGCGTCGGTTTGGTCCTTGTAGGACTGCAGCTGGAAGCTTAGTAGGCCATAGCCATATTCCTGCCCCAGAACATCCGGCTCCACCATGCTGGTGGCGTCGATGTTCAGCACACCGCCGTTGGGGTCCACTTCGGCCACGCCCACCAGGTGAATGTGCAGCAGGTTCTGGGTGAAGCCGCCGTTGGCCTGCGGGTTCGCGGTGGCGATGCCCACGTCCATGAACAGGTGCACGATGCGCAGCTTGTCCGGGTGGTTTTCGGTGTAGGGGTTGGGCACCAGATAACCGGTGGCGTCGGACAGGATACGCATAGTGACGTCGCCGGAGCCGAAGCCGGCGTCCACGTTGCCGCCGATCAGCACGGTCTCGATGGGGGTGCCTTCGAGCAGGGTGCCTTTAGGCAAGCGGATCGGGGTGACGTCCGTGTATTGGGTGACGTCCGCCAGTTCGGCGATCACGAAATCGGATTGCGCCTGGGTGACGTTGGCGTCTTCGCCCAGCAGGGTGCCGTTCACCGGTACCTGGTTGATGCCCTTGCCGGTGAGGCGGGAGGTGCCGTCCTGGGTGATACGCTGCACCAGGAAGCCGGGCTCGCCGCGCGGTGAGGAGTCCTTCGGGGTGAACTCGAGGGTCTCGCCGGCGAAGGTCTCGCCGTAGGTGCTCTCCAGGCCGCCGAGGGTGAGGGTGTAGGTTTCGCCCGGGGTCAGGTAGTCGTCCGTGGGGTCGACGGTCATGTAGGCGCCGTCCACCAGCAGGCCGGCTTCCACCACCGCGCCTTCGCTGTCACGCAGCACCACGCTGTTGCCGTCGCCGTAGCTTGCGGTGGCACGGTCGATGGGCTGGGTGAACTGGAAGCGGAAGGCGGAGAAGTCCATCACTGGTTCTAGCTCCGAGCCGTTCGGAATGGTCCGGCTGAGCTGGAATTCGTCCTCGCCTTCGGGTACCTCCTGGACCACTTCGCTCTTGGGGCCTTCCTGCAGCGTGCGCGTGGTGAAGGTGAGGGTCTGGTCCTTGGCGGTACCCTTGCCAAGCCGCAGATCGTTGATCTCGACGGTGTACTGGGTCCCGGGGGCCAGGCCGTCCGTGGGGGTCAGCAGCACGCCGCGCGGCTCGCCGCCGACTCTTTCCACCTCGAAGTCCAGGTTCTCGCCGGCGTCGTCGCAGCACAGCGTGACGCTTTGCTTGACGTTGCCCGGCGCGACGTTACTGGTGAAACGCAGCGCGATGGGGGCCTTGGTGGGCACTTCGCCCTGGCCGTTGTCCGGGTAGGCGTAGAGCAGGGCCTGCGCGCCGGATTCGCCCGGGTTGCTACCGAAGTCGTCCACCGGTGAGTCGCCGCCGTCGCCGCCACAGGCGGCCAGCAGCGTGGCGGAGGAAAGCAGTAGCAATGACTGCTTCAGGATTGTTGTCTTCATTATTGTCCCTCCCTCTTAAAACTGCATGCTGATGGAGCCGGCGAATACGTTGACGTCGCCTTTGGTTTCCACCACGTCGTTGTTCAGTGCGGTCGGCTGGCTGGATACGATCTGGAACTCACGCTCTTCCATCAGGTGGTACTGATAGCCGAAGTCGAGACGCAGCGGATGCTTGAGGCCGTAAACGTGGTCGAAGGTGGCGCTCATGCCCAGGCCGATCACGGTG
>NZ_ARXR01000056.1 GCF_015356855.1 Alloalcanivorax venustensis ISO4 | reverse complement strand
CGGGCCCACCCGATACCGGCGCGGGCTTTCTGGAGAGAAAAGCCTCTGGGATCCCGCCGGGAGCTGCGCTCCCTTTCGCGGGCAAGGCCCGCTCGCACAATCCGTGCTATGACCCGCGGCCCAGCTGGAGGGCCCCACCCCAAAGGGGTCGCTAGTGGTGGTCGTCGATGGGCACGTGGGGGCGCTCGGCGACGGGGTCGTGGTGGATGATCACTTCCGCCGCCGGGTAGTGCTCGACGATGCCGGCGCGGATGCGCTCGCCGAGGTCGTGGGCGTCGCGCAGCGACAGGTTCTGGTCCATGTCCACGTGCAGCTGGATGAACTGGGTGCGCCCGGACTGGCGCGTGCGCAGGTCGTGGAAACCGAGCGCGTCTTCCTGCTCGGCGACCACCGCGCTGATCACGTCGCGCACCTCGCCGGGCAGCTCATGATCAAGCAGCAGCTGGGTGGAGTCCCAACCGATTTTCCAGGCCGAGCGCAGAATATAGAGCGCGATCGCCAGGCCGACGATGCCGTCGACCTCCTCGAAGCCGTAGCCGGCCACGATCAGTGTGAAAATGATGCCCAGGTTCACCGCCAGGTCGGACAGATAATGGAGTGCGTCCGCGTCGATGGCGGTGGAGCCGGTGCGGCGCACCACATAGCGCTGCAGCAGCAGTAGCAGCGCGGTGAGCAGGATCGAGAACACCATCACGCCGACGCCCAGGGCGGTGGCCTCCAGCGGCGCCGGTTCGATCAGTTTGAGCACCGCTTCCTTGAGCAGAAACAGCGCCGAGCCGCCGATCAGCACGGCCTGGCCGAGGCCGGCGAGCGCTTCCGCTTTGCCGTGGCCGAAGCGGTGCTCGTCGTCGGCGGGGACCAGCGAATAGTGGATCGCGGCGAAGTTCATCAGCGACGCCAGGGAATCCATCACCGAGTCCACCAGCGACGCCAGCAGACTCACCGAGCCGGTCATCATCCAGGCCACGGTTTTCACCGCGATCAATACCAGCGCGGTGGCCACCGAGGCGCTGGCGGCCAGAGTCAGAAGGCGGCGTTGCTGACGTTCGCTGTCGGCGTTCATATCAGGACCGGTTCGGCAGCACGGTGAGCGGGTCCACCGGCTGGCCGTCCTTGCGGATCTCGAAGTGAAGCTGGGTGCGGAAGGTGCCGCTGGCGCCCATGGTGGCGATCTTGTCGCCGGCGCTGACCCGGTCGCCCTCTTTCACCAGCAGGCTGCTGTTGTGCGCGTAGGCGCTCAGCCAGCGGTCGTTGTGTTTGACGATCAGCAGGTTGCCGTAGCCGGTGAGGCCGCTGCCCCGGTAGACCACGCGGCCGTCGGCCGCGGCGCGCACCGGGCTGCCCTCGCGGTCGCCGATGGTGATGCCGCGGCGCCCGCCGGAGGCCTTGGAGAAACGTTCCAGCACCTCACCGGAGGCCGGCCACTGCCAGTTCACCGGGCCGGTGTCGGTGCTCGGCTTGGGTTTGGGTGCGGGCGGCGGGGCCGGTTCCGCCTTGGCGGCGCCGGACGACGAGGACGACGGCTTGGCCGGGGCACTGCTCGACGAGGCGGGCGGGCGCGACGGTCGGGTGGCCTGCTTGGGGCCGCCGGCGAAAGAGAGGGTCTGGCCGGGATAGATGGTGTACGGCGCGTCGATGTCGTTGGCCTCGGCCAGCGCCCGGTAATCCCAGCCGTAACGCCAGGCGATGGAATACAGGGTTTCGCCACGCGCTACCCGGTGGCTGCCCGACGTCACTTTGGTGGCCTTGCTGTCGCGCTGATAGATGTCCACCACCGGCGGCGGATTCCCTACCGCGCAGCCGCACAGACACAGCGACAACAATGTGGAGAGCAAAACACGCAAAAGGTTACTCGTCCGTTTCAGTGACCTCATTATGCCCGGGCGCGGCGAAAGAAAGTAACCACACCAACACCAGACCCACCGCGGTCATCACCAGGGCCGCGGGCAGCTCACTGGAGCCCTGCACCGCGCGGGCGTACTCCGCCGGCCACAGCCAACGGTCGCCGACACCGCCCTCCACGCTCAGCCGCCAGGGCCACAGCTTCACCAGGGAGCCGGCCATGAAACCGCCGAGCAGCGCCATCACGGTGTCGTGGTGGCGCGCCAGCAGCCATTTCAACAGCCGCACGAACGCCAGCAAGCCGCAGGCGCAGCCGGCCATGAACGCCAGCAACAGGGGCCAGTCGCCCTGCTCCACCGCGGCCAGCACCGAGGGATACAACCCCAGCAGCAGCAGAATAAAGCTGCCGGAAATGCCCGGAAGGATCATCGCGCAGATCGCCAGCGCCCCGCCGAGGAAAAAGATCAGCGGCGACACCGGGTAGGCGCCCAGCCCGGGGGCCAGGGCGATCAGCGCCGCCAGCGTGGTGCCGATCACGAAGGCCACGCCCTGCGTCACCCCGCGCTGCTGCAGCGGCTTGAGCACCATCACGATGCTGGCCAGGATCAGACCGCAAAAGAACGCCCATACCGGCACCGGATGGTTCTCCAGCAGCCAGCCGATCATCCGGGCCAGTAGCGCAATGCTAGTGAGGATTCCCGCCAAAAGCGTGCAAAGGAAGGTAAAATTGCCGGCCCGCCAGAACGCCAGGAAACCCTGGCGCCGCCACACGCCCAGCAGGCGCGGGCCGATGCCGCCCAGGGTATCGATCAGTTCCTGATAGATGCCGGTGATCAGCGCCAGGGTGCCGCCGGACACGCCGGGCACCACATCCGCGGCGCCCATGGCCATGCCCCGCAGGAACAGGCCGGGACGCCAGGGGCCGCTCATTGCACGCCCCGTTGAAACGGCACGAAGCGCACCGTGTCCAGGGCCCGGGTGGTGATGTCGTCGCCGTGGCGCTCCACCACGGTGAGCTTCTGAACCCGGTCGCCCACCGGCATCACCAGGCGGCCACCGTCGGCCAGCTGGCCGAGCAGTTCATCGGGGATATCCGGGCGCGCGCAGGCCACCAGAATGCCGTCGAAGGGGGCGGCGGCTTTCCAGCCGAAACCGCCGTCGGCGTGCTTGAGCTGCACCCGCGCCATGCCCAGGCTGATCAGCCGGCGGCGCGCCTGGTCCTGCAGCGGGCGGATCCGTTCCACCGAATGCACCTGCTCGCAGAGCGCGGCCAGCACGGCGGTCTGGTAGCCGCAGCCGGTGCCGATCTCCAGCACCTTGGGCGGCACCCGGTCGGCGATCAGCAGCTCGGTCATGCGCGCCACCACCCAGGGCTGGGAGATGGTCTGGCCGTAACCGATGGGCAAGGCGGTATCGTCATAGGCCTGGTGAGCCAGGGCCTCGTCGATAAACAGGTGACGGGGGGTGTTGCGGATCACTTCGAGAACGCGCTCGTCCTCGATGCCCGCTTCCCGCAGACGGCTGATCAGCCTCTCCCGGGTCCGTGCCGACGTCATGCCAATACCGCGCAGCTCTGTGTTCATGTGTGTTAATGCATCCCCAATCCAATGATGCGCCGGATGTTTAGTTATCGTTGACCGGCGTATGTGTTTCCACCAACTCGGCGAGCACCGTGGTGGCGAACGCGCCGGTGGGCAGATCAAACCCCAACGTCAGCACGTCGCCCTCGCTCCAGGCCCATTGTAAGCCATTCACCGGCAAGCGCGTGGCCCGGCGCGCGGCGTCCACCCCTTCCCCGGCGAGCGCCTCGATCAGGGCGTCACAGCCGCTCAGCGCCCGCGCTTCCAGTTCCTGACAAGCCGCCGATGATGCCATGCCCGCCTTCCCCGGCAAAGGGGCGGTGGGATGCACCTCGCCGGCGGCCATGCGCGCGCCGGCGCTGGCGTCCTGGTCGGCTTCGAACAGACCCCGGCTGTCACGGGGCTGGAGAATGTCGCCGTCCAGGGGCCGGTCCCAGACGCCCTCGCGCACCCGCTCCGCCAGGACCCGATTAAACAGGCCGCTGCGCACCGCCGACAACCAGATACCGCGCAGCGCCCGTTTGCGTGGCGCCTCGCCGCCCAGTAGCCAGGTCTGGCCGCGCTGCCAGTTGCCACCGCCCCGGCCGAAACGCTGTTCGCCGAAGTAATTGGGCACACCCCGCTCGGAGAGGGTATGCAAGGTGCGCTCCAGCGCTTCGCGGTCGGCGTCCAGCTCGCGCAACACGATCTCGAAGCGGTTGCCGCGGTGGGTGCCCCGGTTCAGTTTGCGCCGGTGGCGCCGGGCCTGGAGCGCGACCAGGCCCGGCGGCCAGGCAAAGTCCGGGTCCGGCTTGCCGGGCAGATGCAGGCTGAACCACTGGCGGGTCACGGCGCGGCGGTCCTTAAGACCGCTGTAGCCCACGGAAAGGCGGTGGATGCCGGCCTGTTTGGCCAGCCACAGGGCCACGTCCTCGGTGTTCCAGTCGGTTTTTTCGATCTCCAGCCAGAGGTGCTCGCCCTCGCCTTCCGGGACCACGTTCATGATCTCGGTGACGCGGAAATCCTCGAAGCCGGCGCGCAGCAGCGCTTTACCGAAGGGGCCGCCGTGGGCGGCGGGCGTGGCCGGCAACGGCGCCGGCAGGTCGGCGTCGCGGCTCATTGGTCCTCGTGGGTGAGCAGCACCACCGCCTGCACGGCGATGCCCTCGCCCCGGCCGGTGAACCCGAGCCGCTCGGTGGTGGTGGCCTTCACCGACACCTGATCCATGCCGCAGTCCAGCAGGCCGGCGATGCGGCGCCGCATGGGGGCGATATGGTCCGCCAGCTTGGGCGCCTGGCAGATCACCGTCAGGTCCAGGTTGCCGATGCGCCAGCCGGCGGTGCTGACGCCGTCCATCACCGCCCGCAGCAGGCCGCCGGAGTCGGCGCCGCGCCAGCGCTCATCGTGATCCGGAAAGTAGTGGCCGATATCGCCCAGCGCCAACGCGCCGAGCAGCGCGTCGGCAAGCGCGTGCAGCGCCACGTCGCCGTCGGAGTGGGCTTTCAGGCCGCGCTCGTGGGGAATGCGCACACCGCCCAGCATCACATGGTCGCCCTCGCAGAAGGCGTGCACGTCGAACCCCTGGCCTATACGAATTGCCATGCCAGCCCTTCCTCTTCCTGGGCCCGGAGATAAAAGCGCGCCAGCGCCAGATCTTCCGGAACGGTGATTTTGATGTTGTCGGCGTGGCCGGCCACCAGCGCCGGCCGGGCGCCGGCCGCTTCCAGCGCCGAGGCCTCGTCGGTGATCGCCTCGGGATCGTCGCGCAGGGCGCTGAGCAAGGCGTCGTGCAGACGCCGGGCGTCGAACAGCTGGGGGGTGAGCGCCCGCCAGATCAGCGACCGGTCCAGGGTGGCGCGGATGCGGGTGTCGGCGTCCGCCTGCTTGATGGTGTCGGTGACCGGCCGCGCCAGGATCGCGCCGTCGCCCCGGTCGTCATGGTCGAGCAACGCCTGGATATCGGACAGCCGCACCAGCGGCCGCGCCATGTCATGCACCAGTACGCGGGCGTCCGGCGCCCGCTCCAGCACCGCCGCCACCCCGGCCAGCACCGACCGGGCGCGGCTGTCGCCGCCGGTGACGCTGGTGACGCGGGGATGGCCGGCCACCGCCAGTTCCGGCCACCAGGGGTCGTCGTCGGCCACCGCCACCACCACCGCCTGCAACGGCGCGAAGGCCAGCAGCCGGCCCAGGGTATGCTCGGCCAGGGTGCGGCCCTGCAGGGTCAGGTACTGCTTGGGCAGCCCGGCGCCCATGCGCGCGCCGACACCGGCGGCGGGCACCACGGCGAACAAGGGAGGCGGCAAGGATAGAGAGCGGCGCTCAGTCACGGTCCGGGTCCTGTTGGGGCTCCACGATCAGGAAAAAGCTTTCGCCGTCACGGATCATGCCGAGATCCTTGCGGGCGATCTCCTCCACCGCTTCGGTGCCTTCTTTCAGGTCACGCACATCGGCGGCCAGCAGGCGGTTGCGCTCGGCCAGTTCGGCGTTCTTGGCATTCAGCACTTCCACCTGCCGCTCCAGGCTGGCCACGTGGCGCAGGCTGCCCTCGCCGAACCACAGCCGCGCCTGCAACACCACCAGCACCAGCGCCAGTACGGCCAGCACCACCTGGCGGGCGGGCGACACTTTCATCGCGCGCCCCACGGCGCCTGACCACGGCCGGGGAACGGAACGCTACGGCCGGCCATGCTGGCGTCAGCCCAGGAACCGGAACTCTTTGCGCCCGTTGTAGGCGGCACGGCCCAGTTCCTCCTCGATGCGGATCAACCGGTTGTACTTGGCCACCCGGTCGGAGCGGCACAGCGAACCGGTTTTGATCTGACCGGCGGCGGTGGCCACCGCCAGATCGGCGATGGTGGTGTCGGCGGTCTCACCGCTGCGGTGGGAGATTACCGCAGTGAAGCCGGCGTCCTTGGCCATTTTGATGGCGTCCAGGGTTTCCGACAGGGAGCCGATCTGGTTGAACTTGATCAGAATCGAGTTGGCGATGTGCTCGTCGATACCGCGCTGCAGAATCTTGGTATTGGTGACGAACAGGTCGTCGCCCACCAGCTGGATTTTGTCACCGAGCTTGTCGGTGAGCGTCTTCCAGCCGTCCCAATCGGACTCGTCCATGCCGTCCTCGATGGAGATGATCGGGTAGCGGTCGCACAGCTCGGCCAGATAGTCGGCGAAGCCGGCGGCGTCCATGCTGCGGTCCTCACCGGCCAGCACGTATTTGCCGTCCTTGTAGAACTCGCTGGAGGCGCAGTCCAGGGCCAGGGTGATGTCGTCGCCGGCCTTGTAGCCGGCGATCTCGATGGCTTCCATGATCGCTTCCAGCGCCGCTTCGTTGCTGGGCAGGTCCGGGGCGAAGCCGCCCTCGTCGCCCACCGCCGTGTTCAGGCCGCGCTTCTTCAGCACCCCTTTAAGAGCGTGGAACACCTCGGCGCCGTAGCGGATCGCCTCGGCCACGGTGGGCGCGCCCACCGGCTGGATCATGAACTCCTGGATGTCGACGTTGTTATCGGCGTGCTCGCCGCCGTTGATGATGTTCATCATCGGCACCGGCAGGGAGTACTCGTTGTCGTCGTCCTGCAGATCGGAGATGTACTCGTAGAGCGGCTTGTTCTGCGCCTGGGCCTCGGCCTTGGCGGCGGCCAGGGACACCGCCAGGATCGCGTTGGCGCCCAGGTTGCCTTTGTTTTCGGTGCCGTCGGCGTCGATCATGGCCTGATCGAGCGCGCGCTGATCGGCGGCGTCGCGGCCCACCAGCAGCTCGCGGATCTGTAAATTGACGTTGCCCACGGCGCGGGTCACGCCCTTGCCCAGGTAGCGGCTCTTGTCGCCGTCACGCAGCTCCAGCGCCTCGCGGGAACCGGTGGAGGCACCGCTGGGCGCGCAGGCGCTGCCGCGCTCGCCGTTCTCCAGAATCACATCGGCTTCGATGGTGGGGTTGCCACGGGAATCAAGAATCTCGCGGGCCTTGACGTCAACGATCTTGGACATGGGAGACGGTCTCCAGAAACGAAATCGGGTTCAATGGTTGTCGAAGGCGGGAAACGCCTTAACGGTATTATCCAGGGTCTGCATCTGGGTCAGGAATGGCTCCAGGCGGTCCAGACGCAGGGCGCAGGGGCCATCGCACTTGGCGTTATCCGGGTCCGGATGGGCCTCCAGGAACAGCCCGGCGATGCCCTGGCTGATGCCGGCGCGGCCCAGCTCCGCCACCTGCTGGCGGCGCCCGCCGGCGGAATCGGAGCGGCCGCCGGGCATCTGCAGCGCGTGGGTCACGTCGAAGAACACCGGGTAGCCGAACTGCTTCATGATGCCGAAGCCGAGCATGTCCACCACCAGGTTGTTGTAGCCGAACGACGAGCCACGCTCGCACAGAATCAGCCGCTCGTTACCGGCCTCTTCGCACTTGTGCAGAATGTGCTTCATTTCCTGGGGAGCCAGGAACTGCGGCTTCTTGATATTGATGATGGCGCCGGTGCGGGCCATCGCCACCACCAGGTCGGTCTGGCGCGCCAGGAAGGCGGGCAGCTGGATGATGTCCGCCACTTCCGCCACCGGCGCCGCCTGGTAGGGCTCGTGCACGTCGGTGATCACCGGGCAGCCGAAGGTGTCCTTGATCTCCTGAAAGATCTTCAGGCCCTCGTCCAGGCCCGGGCCCCGGTAGGAGTGCAGCGACGAGCGGTTGGCCTTGTCGAAGCTGGCCTTGAACACCCAGGGCATGCCCAGCTTGCCGGTGACCTCGGCGTAGGCCTCGGCCACCCGCAGGGCGATGTCGCGGGATTCCAGCACGTTCATGCCGCCGAACAGAGCCATGGGCCGGTCGTTGGCGAACGCCAGATCACCCAGCTCGATGGTGGTGTTCCGCATGCTCTACTCCTTCAGATGGCGGACGACGTCCGGTGCGCCGCCAGGGCCGCTTCCACGTAGCCCTTGAACAAACCGTGGCCGTCACGCGGCGTGGAGGTGAATTCCGGGTGGAACTGGCAGGCCACGAACCAGGGATGGTCGCCCACTTCGATCACTTCCACCAGCTCACCGTCGTGGGAGCGGCCGACAATTTTCAGGCCGGCGGCTTCCAGCTTGTCCAGGTAGTTGTTGTTGACCTCGTAGCGGTGGCGGTGACGCTCGATGATGTGCGTCTTGCCGTAGCACTTCGCCGCCACGCTGCCGTCCACCAGCACGCACTCCTGGCCGCCCAGGCGCATGGTACCACCCAGGTCCGACGCTGCCGAACGCAGCTCCTTGCTGCCGTCTTCCCGGGTCCACTCGGTGATCAGCGCCACCACCGGGTCCGGCGTGTCCTGCTTGAGCTCGGTGGAATGGGCGCCGGTCAGGCCGGCCACATGGCGGGCGTACTCGATCACCGCCAGCTGCATGCCCAGGCAGATGCCCAGGTACGGCACCTTGTTTTCCCGGGCGTAGCGGATCGCCGCGATCTTGCCCTCGGTGCCCCGGTCGCCGAAACCGCCGGGCACCAGAATGGCGTCCACTTCGCCCAGCTCGGCGGTGCCGTCACGCTCGATATCCTCGGCGTCGATATAACGGATATTGATCTTCGCCCGGGTGGCGATGCCGGCGTGCATCAGCGCTTCATTGAGCGACTTGTAGGCGTCCGCCAGATCAATGTACTTACCCACCATGCCGATGGTGACCTGGCGTTCCGGATTGAGCTGCGCTTCCACCACCCGGTCCCACTCGCTCAGGTCCGGCGCCGGCAGGTCAAGGTGGAATTTCTCCACGATGATGTCGTCCATGCCCTGCTCGTGCAGCACCCGCGGCACCTGATAGATGGTCTTGCAGTCCGGCGCCGAGATCACCGCCCGCGCTTCCACGTTGGTGAACAGGGAGATCTTCTCGCGGGCGCCCTGGGGCACCGGATGGTCGGCCCGGCACACCAGAATGTCCGGCTGCAGGCCGATGGACCGCAGCTCCTTCACGGAGTGCTGGGTAGGCTTGGTTTTGATCTCGCCGGCGGAGGCGATGTAGGGCACCAGGGTCAGGTGCACCAGCAGCGAGCGGCTGGAGCCCAGCTCCACGCGCAGCTGACGCACCGCCTCCAGGAACGGCAGCGACTCGATGTCGCCGGCGGTGCCGCCGATCTCGACGATCGCCACGTCGGCGTCGCCGGCGCCCTGCTCGATCTTCAGTTTGATTTCGTCGGTGATGTGCGGGATCACCTGCACGGTGGCGCCCAGGTACTCGCCGCGGCGCTCCTTATCCAGCACGTCCTGGTAGACGCGGCCGGTGGTGAAGCTGTTGCGCCGGGTCAGGCGCGTGCGGATAAAGCGCTCGTAGTGCCCCAGATCCAGGTCGGTCTCGGCGCCGTCCTCGGTGACGAACACCTCGCCGTGTTGATAGGGGCTCATGGTGCCCGGATCCACGTTGATGTAGGGATCCATCTTGATCAGAGTGACCTTCAGGCCACGGGCTTCCAACAGGGAAGCCAGCGACGCCGCGGTGATTCCCTTTCCGAGGGAGGACACCACCCCGCCGGTGACAAAAATAAAACGTGCCATGCACCCACCAGTAAGTCATGGATTGAACGCGCCCGCTTGCGGGAGCCCGAACGCCTTCCAAAAAAATACCCTTGCCCGCCGGGGTGGGCAAAGGTTCTCTTCGATAAATACGGGATGGCCGGATTTCGGACGCCTGGGCGACGTCAGGATGGCAAAAAATGATACCAGAGAGGCGCTATCCGGGAAACCAATATCGTCTTGGCTTAGTGGGAGCGGGCCCTGCCCGCGAAAGG
>NZ_ARXR01000055.1 GCF_015356855.1 Alloalcanivorax venustensis ISO4 | reverse complement strand
TGCCGCCGGCTGAGCGCGCGCCCGCCGAAGCCCCGGCTGCGCGCGGAGAGTCGTCGGCCACGTCATCCGCGCCCGCCCCGGCGCCGGCCTCCGAACCGGAGCCCGTGTCCGAGCCCGAGCCGCAGGCCGAGCCCACGCCAATGCCGCTGGCGGAGCCGGAATCCGATCAGGACGTGGGCTCCTGGTGGGCCGCCCTGGTGGAGCGCCTGCCGCTGGACGGCGCGGCGCGCAACCTGGCCCGCAACACGGTGCTGGCGGCCCGCCAGGAGAACCAGTGGACCCTGCGCCTGAGCACCGGCCACCAGGTGCTGGTGAACCCGGAGCGTACCCAGGAACTGGCCGGCGCCCTCAGCGACTATTTTCAGCGCCGTATCCGGCTCAATCTGGAATACGACGCCGACGCCGGCGACACCCCCGAGGCCATCGACCAGGAGCGCCGCCGGGTGCGGCTGGAGGAAGCGCGCGGCGCCTTGCTGGAAGACCGCACCGTGCAGACCCTGATTCAGCAGTTCAACGCCCGGCTGGATGAAAGCAGCATCCAGCCCCGGGACCACGACCAACCCACCGATTGAAAAAGGTGCGTCATGGATTTCGATATGAACAACCTTCTCCAGCAGGCACAGCAGATGCAGGAGAAGATGAAGAAAGCCCAGGAAGAGGCCGCCAACGCGGAAGTCACCGGTGAAGCCGGCGCCGGCCTGGTGAAGGTGGTCATGAACGGCCGCCACGACGTGAAGAATGTGTCCCTGGATCCGAGCCTGATGAGCGAAGACAAGGAAATGCTGGAAGACCTGCTGGCGGCGGCGGTCAACGACGCGGTGCGCCGGGTGGAAAGCAGCCAGAAAGACATGATGAAGGGCATGACCGACGGCTTCCCCTTCCCGCCGGGGTTCAAGCCGTGAAGCACACTCCCCTGGTGGAGAAACTGATCCAGTCGTTCACCTGCCTGCCCGGGGTGGGGCCGCGCTCCGCCCAGCGCATGGCCTACGCGCTGCTGGAACGGGGCCGTGACGACGGCCGCGGCCTGGCGGCGGCGCTGAACGCGGCCATGGACGGCGTTAAACAGTGCCGCCGCTGCCGCAACTACGCCGAGCAGGAGCTGTGCCCGGTCTGCCAGGACCCGCGTCGCGACCCGGGCCTGGTGTGCATCGTCGCCTCGCCGGCGGACGTGCTGGCGGTGGAGCAATCGGCGGAATACCGGGGCCACTATTTCGTGCTGATGGGCGAGCTGTCGCCGCTGGACGGCGTCGGCCCCCGCGAGCTGGGCCTGGACGTGCTGGAGGCGCGCCTCAACGAAGGCCAGATCCAGGAGCTGATCCTGGCCACCGGTACCACCGTGGAAGGCGAGGCCACCGCGCACTACGTGCTGGACCTGGCCCGGGAAGCGGGCGTCAGCGTCACCCGCATCGCCCAGGGCGTGCCCATGGGCGGCGACCTGGAATTCGTCGACGGCGCCACCCTGGCCCAGGCCCTGCGCGGCCGCCGGCCGTTTTCTTCCTGACCCCTTCCTGAACTGCGCGGGCGGCGCCCGCGTGTCCCTTGCGGTTGCCTTGCTGCTTTTCTTCCACGGGGCTACCATGCGAACCAAGCAAGCGCTTGGTTTATGACGCTCGATACAATAAGGAGATCCCGTGCCTGAACTGTCTTATTTCGACGATACCCATCGCATGGTCCGCGACACCGTGCGCAGCTTCGTTCAGCGTGAAATTCTGCCCTACGTGAACGATTGGGAAGAAGCCGGGGAATTCCCCCGCGAGCTTTACAAGAAGGCGGCGGACGCCGGCATTCTCGGCATCGGCGCACCGGAGAAATGGGGCGGCAGCGGCGAAGACGTGTTCATGAAAGTGGCCGCCTGCGAAGAGATGGTGCGCTGCACCTCCGGCGGCGTGGGCGCCAGCCTGGGGTCGCTGGATATCGGCCTGCCGCCGGTCTGGAAATGGGGCTCGGAAGCGCTGCAGGAAAAAGTGGTGCCGCCGGTACTGGCCGGCGACAAGATCGCCGCGCTGGCGGTCACCGAGCCGGGCGGCGGCTCGGACGTGGCCAACCTGCGCACCCGCGCCGTGCGTGACGGCGACCACTATGTGGTCAACGGCAGCAAGACCTTCATTACCAGCGGCGTGCGCGCCGACTATTACACCGTGGCGGTGCGCACCGGCGACCCCGGCTTCGG
This sequence comes from Alloalcanivorax venustensis ISO4, assembly GCF_015356855.1. GTDB lineage: Bacteria > Pseudomonadota > Gammaproteobacteria > Pseudomonadales > Alcanivoracaceae > Alloalcanivorax > Alloalcanivorax venustensis. Next base: position 9,021 of record NZ_ARXR01000055.1, on the reverse strand, counting down.
CGGCATCTCGCTGCTGCTGGTGGAGAAGGACACCCCCGGCTTCACCGTCGGCCGCAAGCTCAAGAAGATGGGCTGGTGGGCGTCCGACACCGCCGAGCTGTTCTTCGAGGATTGCCGGGTGCCGGCGGAAAACCTGATCGGCGCGGAGAACGGCGGCTTTTTCTGCATCATGAGCAACTTCCAGATGGAGCGCCTGATTCTCGCGGTCACCGCCAACATGACCGCCCAGGTCGCCCTGGACGAAGCCATGGCCTATGCCCGTGAGCGCGAGGCGTTCGGCCGCCCGATCGCCGGCTTCCAGGTGACCCGCCACAAGCTGGCGGAAATGGCCACCCAGGTGGCGGTGAGCCGGGAGTTCACCTATCGGGTGGCGGCGCGGCTGGCCAACGGCGAGGATTGCGTGCTGGACGTGTCCATGGCCAAGAACCAGGCCACCCAGTGCGCCGACCGGGTCACCTGGGATGCGGTGCAGATCTTCGGCGGCGCCGGCTATATGCGCGGCACCGTAGTGGAGCGGCTGTTCCGCGACAACCGCATTCTCTCTATCGGCGGCGGCACCTACGAGATCATGAACGAGGTGATCGCCAAGCGTCTGGGGCTGTAAGCCGCCGGTTCAGCCGCCGGTGCATTCGGCCCGGGAGCTGTTCAGTTTGCAGCGCACTTTGCGCAGCAGGTCGAGCATGTCCGGATCGTAGTGGCCCTCGTTACGCATCTGGTCGCGGGCGTCCTGCATCATGACTTCGTATTCCTGCTTGTCCTTGGCGGGGATGTCCACCCACCACTTGTCGTCCACCACCGACGCTTCCCGTTCCACCTGCTCCAGCACCTGGTCGAGACTGTTGTAGAAGTACTCCCGTGAGGTCTGGGCCATTTCCTCGGGGAAGCGGTCGGCCTTGGCGATCAGCTGGATTGAGAGCTGCACCAGCGGGTAGTCGATGATGCCGCCGTCCGGTTCCAGGCCCTTGTAGAGTTCCAGCACGTTGTAGGCCACCAGCGGGGCGGCGATCACATCCACCACGCCGTTGTTGAACTTGCCGGCGAAATTGGTGATGTCCGAGGGCACCGGCGTGGCGCCGGCGGCGGCCACCAGCTTGGCCTGGGTGGGGTCGTAGTCGAGCACCGCCACTTTTTTGCCGGCCGCCTTGGCCAGGGTGTTCACGCGCCGGTCGTTGACGAAGATGTAGGCGGCGCCGATCGGCGCGATGCCCATGACTTCATAGGAGTTGGCGGTCAGCTTGTCGGCGCTGTTGGGGTGCGCCAGTACCTGCAGGGCGATCTTCATGTGTTCCATGGTGGGAATGGCGCCGATGGAATCCAGGGTGCCCGCGTAGGTGTTGAACTGGCGCGCGCGGATACCGGTCATCAGGGCGGCGTCACACACCCCGGCCTTGAGGTCTTCCGCGACCACCGATTCGTTGGTGTACACCTTCAGATTGGCGTCCAGCCCCCAGTTCATGGCTTCGGTGCGCCAATCCTGCATGGCGGCCATGGTGGGGCCGACCTTGCCGGCGATGTCGAAGACGCAGATGTCCCGTTCGATGGTTTCCGCCGTGGCCACGGAAGAGGCCAGCAACAGGCCGGAAGCAAGAAACGCTTTGAGGGTTGTTGTCATGATTATGGTCCTTCATAGGAAAAGCTGCCGAGTACCCGATGTTAGAGGGGCGGGGCAAGGACACAAAACCATGGCGCCGGGCGCGCTGAGCGTTTCGGTCCCGCCGTGGCCGGCGGGCGGTTTTTTACCGGTGGCGCCGCCTGTCAGAAGCTGTAGTTCTTCAGGCGGTTGGCCTGCTGGCGATACAGCGTCACCGGGTCGGTGCTCCAGATATCGTGCAGGCCCAGCACCTGGTTGACCTCGTCCAGGTGGTTCATACGGTAGTCGTCGCGGATCACCATGCCCAGATGGCTGGAACAGCTGCTCACCAGGCCGTCGTTCTTTTCGCCCAGGAAGACGATGGAGGTGGCGCCGAGCAGCGCGTCGGACGGATCGAAACCGTTGGTCAGCGGTTTGGCGCCGCTCCAGGAGAAGTAGGACACGCCGTTGCCGGCCTCGCGCTGGCCTTCACCGCAGTATTCGGCGGGCACGCCTTCCGGGTAGAGCTGGTTGAAGGCCAGGGTTTCCTCGGTGGTCAGCGCCTTGAGCGCGGCCATGATGTCCTGCTGGTTGCCGCCGCCGGAGAACAGATCGATCAGCCCGGCCAGGGCGTTGCCCAGATAGCCGATCAGATCGCCGGAGAAGGGCACGTTGTCGGACACGCCCTGCAGCACGTCGGCCATGCGGGCGCCCCAGTTGACGCCGCCCACGCTGCTCACCGAGGCCACCATCTGCGGGTAGACCGAGGCCACGTAGCGGGCGGTGGGGCCGCCGTGGCTGTGGCCGATCAGATTGACCTTGCCGGCGCCGGTGGTGGCGAGGATGTCCTCCACCTGGCGGGCCAGCTGTTCGCCGCGCACCTCGGTGTCCTCGGCGGCGCTGACCTGGGTCACGTAGACCTCGGCGCCGCCCTGGCGCAGTTCCTCGGGGATGCGGTACCAGTAGTCCACGCCGGCGGCGCTGTCGAAGCCGAACAGGCCGTGCACCAGCACGATGGGGTAACGGGTTTCGGTGTAGTCCGCGGTGGTCAGGCCGGGCAGTGACAGAATCGCCAGGGCCATGACCCCTATGAGAGTCCGGGTTAAGGTTTTCATAAGCTTCCCTGATTTTTTTATTGTCGAATGTCTTGGTTCACCGGTCGGTCCTTGTTTTTTATCGACCGGTGGTTTGATGCTAGCCTTACCGCTAGCGGTGGTTCACTAATAAAAAAGTACCAATCCGACTAGCGGTCGACAGGGAACAACGGAACGGAGAACAACAATGAAAGGACCTCTGGCCCTGGCGGCGACCATGTCGTTGCTGGTGGTGACGCTGGCGCTGATGGGCGTGTGGTGGCGGGAAACGCCGTCGGAACCGGCGCCGGCCCGGTCGGGCGCGCCGGCGGCGGACCCGGACGGCGGCGAATCCGAGTTCCAGGACTACGTGGCCCGCGGACGCAAGCTCGGCGAAGAGCCGGCGTCCTGGCGCGGCACCGTGCCCGACGGCGCCCTGCGCGAGGACGAGCGCGGCAATCTGATTGTCTCGGAGGACGTGCGGCGGCGTTTCGATTATTTCCTCTCCGCTCTGGGCGAAGAGGAGCTGAACGTGCTGCGCGGCCGGGTGGCGGCCCACTTGCGGGGCGCGCTTTCGGAGAGGGCGGCCCGCCAGGCGTGGGATCTGTTCGAGCGCTATATCGGTTATCGGTCCGCCCTGCGCGAGCTGGACGAGCACGACGGCAGCGTCGCCGGCATGCGGCAAAGCCTGGAAGAGCGCCGGGCGCTGCGCGACCAGTGGTTCAGCGCCGCCACCCGGGAGGCGTTTTTCGGCTTCCGCGACCGCTACGCGGACTTCGCCTTGCAGCGGCGTGCGCTGTTGGAAAACGAGCAACTCGAGCCGGCCGAGAAACAGGCCCGGCTGGAGGCGCTGGAGGCGGGCCTGCCGGAGGACATGCGCGAGATGGTGCGCGCCTCGCGGCGGCCCTCGGAGGTGGCCGAGGCGGTGCGGCAATTGCGCGAGCAGGGCGCCCCGGAGGCGCGCGTGTATCAGTATCGGGAACAGCGGCTCGGGGCGGAGGCCGCCGAGCGCCTGGGCGAACTGGACCGGCGTCGGGAGGCGTGGCGTGAGCGCTATCAGGCGTACCAGGCACAGCGCCGCGCCATCGAGGACAGCGGCCTGGCGGAGGAAGATCGGGAGGATGCGATCCAGCGCCTGCGCGCGTCGCTGTTCGATGAAGCGGAACAGCGGCGCGTGCGGGCGCTGGATCGGATCGGTGGCTAGTGACTAGCCCTTGGACTGATTGGCCACCGCCTCGGCGGCCTTGGCGGCCGCTTCCTGGTCGCCCAGGTAGTAGTTCTTGATCGGCTTCAGATCGTCGTCCAGCTCATAGACCATGGGAATGCCGGTGGGGATATTGAGCTTGACGATGTCCTCGTCGGAGATGCCGCTCAAATGCTTGACCAGCGCGCGCAGGCTGTTGCCGTGGGCGCAGATCAGCACCTGCTTGCCGGCGCGCACCTGGGGCTCGATCTCCTGCTGGTAGTAGGGCAGGAAACGGTCCACGGTGTCCTTGAGGCTTTCCGACAGCGGAATACGGTTCTCGTCCAGGTCCTTGTAGACGCGCAGACGGCCGGCGTAGCGCTCGTCGTCGCGGTCCATCTTGGGCGGCGGCGTGTCGTAGCTGCGGCGCCAGATCAGCACCTGCTCGTCGCCGTATTTTTCGGCCGTTTCCGCCTTGTTGAGGCCCTGCAGCGCACCGTAGTGGCGCTCGTTGAGACGGTAATCGCGGATCACCGGAATCCACATCTGGTCCATGCCGTCGAGGATGGTCCAGAGGGTGCGGATGGCGCGCTTGAGCACCGAGGTGTAGGCCATATCGAATTCGAAGCCGGCTTCCTTCAGCAACTCGCCGGCCTGGCGGGCTTCCTCGCGGCCTTGATCGGTGAGGTCCACGTCTTTCCAGCCGGTGAAGCGGTTTTCCTTGTTCCAGACGCTCTGGCCGTGGCGGACCAGTACCAATTTGGTGCTCATGGCGGTTTCCTGTGCAACTGACGATTCAGAGGGCGCAAAGGGTAGCAGAAACCGGCGCTGAAATTGAGTGCCGCCGGGCCGTCTCACCGGCACGCGTTTCAGCCGCCGCCCGCGGCCCGTATAATGCCGGCACATTCAGCGACGCAACGGATTCCCATGGCGTACCTTTGGTGCGACAGCACCGACTCCCTGCGGGACTGGGCCGATGGCCTGGCTCCGGATCAGCCGCTTTACCTGGACACCGAGTTCATGCGCGAACGGACCTACTTTCCGCGCCTGGCCCTGGTGCAAGTGCACGACGGCGAGCATATTCGTCTGATCGACACCACCCGGGTGGACCCGCCGGCGCTGGTGCCGTTGTTCGCCGAACGCCCGTTGATCATGCACGCCTGCTCGGAAGACCTGGAGGCGCTGGCGTCGTTCGCCGGCGCTTACCCGGAGCGGGTCCGCGACACCCAGATCGCCGCGGCGCTCACCGGCGAGGACATGCAGGTGGGCTATCAGCGTCTGGTGGAGAACCGCATGGGGGTGAGCCTGGCCAAGGGCGCCACCCGCACCGACTGGCTGAAGCGGCCGCTCAGCGAGGAGCAGTTGCTGTACGCCGAGGACGACGTCAAGTATCTGCCGGAGCTCGCCGAGCAGCTTCAGGCCGAGCTGGAGCGGCTGGGGCGGCTGGACTGGTGGTATGAGGAATGCGCGCGGCTGCGCGACGACGCCCGCCGCCGCGCCGAGCCCCAGGCGGTGTGGCGCCAGGTGAAGGGCGCCGGCCATCTGCAGGGCCGCGAACTGGCGGTGCTGGAAGCGCTCGCCGACTGGCGCGAAGCCACCGCCCGTGAGCGGGACCTGCCCAAGGGCTTCGTGCTGCGCGACAATACCCTGCTGGACCTGAGCCGCGCCGCCGTGCGCGGCCGCGTGGACCTGCAGAAGCTGGGGTTGCACCCGCGCGCCATCCGCCGCGACGGCGACGCGCTGCTGGCGCTGATCGAGCAGGCCGCCAAGGCGGAGCCGCCGGCGCCGCTGCCCGGGCCCCTGGACCCGGAGCAGCGCGGCACGGTGAAGGCGCTGCGCGAGCGGGTAGGGCGGATCGCCGAGGAATTGTCACTGAAACCTGATGTGCTGGTGCGGCGCCGCTGGCTGGAAGCGCTGGTCCGCGATCCCGACGCGCTGCCGGAGCCGCTCACCGGCTGGCGTGAGGAGCTGGTCGCGCGGCCATTGAGAGAGATGCTATGAGTGCTTCAACTCTGCTTAAGGGCAAGCTGTTCTGCTCGATCTACAAGAGCCGCAAGCGCGCGGACATGTATTTGTACGTGCCCCGGGGCAAGGGGCTTCAGGACCTGCCGGAGGCGCTCGCCGAGCAGTTCGGCCCGGGCGTGCACGTCACCGATCTGATTCTGTCGCCGGAGCGCCCGCTGTCCCGCGCCGACGTCAACAAGGTCATGGCCGCCGTGCAGCAGCAGGGCTTTTACCTGCAGATGCCGCCACCGCCGGATCCGGATCTGTATCTGGCCGACGGCCACCCGGACCGCCCGCGCCGTGCGTGAGCGCTTCTGGGAGCTGCCCCTGGAGCAGCTCGACGCCCGTGAGTGGGAGGCCCTGTGCGATGGCTGCGGGCGCTGCTGTCTGGTTAAACTGGAAGACGAGGACAGCGGCGAGGTGGCCTTCACCGACGTGGCCTGTGGTTACCTGGACACCGAACAGTGCCGCTGCCGGGTGTACCCGGAGCGCCATCACTATGTGCCGGATTGTGTTGAGGTCACCGCCGAGGTGGCGCAGCATTTCGACTGGCTGCCCGACACTTGCGCCTACCGCCTGCGCGCCCGGGGCCGGCCGTTGAAAGCCTGGCACCCGTTGCGGTCCGGGCGGGCGGAGTCGGTCCGCGAGGCCGGGGTCAGCGTGGCCGGGCGGGTGGTCAGCGAAACCACGGTGGATGAAGCGGACCTGGAAGAGCGTATTATTCACTGGGTGAACTGAGGAGAGATCGTGACGACGAAAGCCTATTTGTGGGGATGGTTCGCCTATTTGCTCGGCTCGGTGGGCGTGCTGTTCGTGCTCTGGTACATCACCCGGCCGCTGCGCGGCTGGCTGCGGCTGCCGCTGCGCGCCCTGGCGGCGGCGCTGCTGTTGATGCCCTGGCCGGTGTCGCCGAACCACCAGGAATGGGGGCCGGCCTGGGTGGTCAGCCTGTTCGACGGTCTGGCCCGGGAAGACGTGAGCCTGTGGCGTGCCGGCGGACCTCTGCTGGCCGTGTTGTTGCTGGCGCTGTTGTTGGCCGGCGCGGAAATCTGGCGCCAGCGGCGCAAGCAAGATTACCTGCAATCGGAGAACTGAGTGGCTGACTGCGTGTTTTGCCAGATACTGGAGGGGCGCGCCGAGGGCAGCGTGGTCTACCGGGATGAGCGGGCCATCGTGCTGCTGGACCTGTTTCCGGTGCGCGAGGCCCACTGCCTGGTGATTCCGGTGCAGCACCAGCCCCTGCTTCAGGACCTGGAGCCGGACCTCTGCGCCCATCTGTTCGAGCTGGCCCGGCGTACCATTCGTGCGCACAAGCGGGCCGGCCTGGACGTGCTGGCCCACAACGTGATCGTCAACGACGGCCGCGAAGCCAACCAGCACGTGCCCCATGTGCATGTGCACGTGATTCCCCGCCGTGGCGGCGACACCCTGGCCACCGCGCTGACCTGGGGCACGCGCATGATGAACATCTTCGGACTGGCCAAGCGCCGCCGCCGGCTGGACCGCCTGGCCGGCCTGCTCGCCGAGCACTTCCCCGAATCCTGACGGCGCCCGCTTTTATCCGGCCGGTCTTGGTGGCCGCGCGCAGACCCGCAGTTGCAGCGGCCAGCGCACGGTTCTTTCCGCCTCTCCCCAGTGTTCCCGCAGCACCGGCAGGAACGCCGCCAGCGGGTCGTCGCCGTGGTCGCGGGCTTTGACCAGTGCCGACCAGGTATCCAGATAGCCGGCCATGTCCTGCCAGTGCCATTGCCGTTCCAGCGGCATGGGCGGCGGGCCTTCGAGCTCCGGCCAGGGCAGGGTGACGCTTCGGTAGCCCTCGATCACCAGCCAGCGCGCCGCCGGCCACCAGGGTTTCAGGGTGCGGTCGTGGAAGTCCTCGATCAGGCCCTCCAGGCCGGCCACGCTGCACAGTCCATAGCTGATGATCGCCAGCAGCCCCTCGTCGCGCAGCACGCGGGCGCTCTCATGGAAAAAAGCGGGCAGGGGGAACCAGTGCAGCGCCTGCGCCACGGTGATCAGATCGACGCTGTTGTCGGCGACCGGCAAGGCGTCCGCGTGCGCCGCCAGATAATGGCTGGTGCCGGGCGGCGCCGCTTTGAGCTGATCGACACTGACGTCGCCGCCGAGCACGGTGTCGAACCAGGGTTCCAGCGCGCGGCAGGCCTGTCCGCTGCCGCAACCCAGATCCAGGGCGAGACGGTGGCCGGGGCTGTGCTGCGCCAGCCACTGGAACAGGGCGGCGGGGTAGTCGGGGCGGTGGCTCTGGTAGTCGCCGCCGCGGTGAAACAGCGGGCGCTCAGTGTTCGTCGAGGTCATGGTCTTGGTCGAAGCGCGCCGACCAGAACCGGCCGTCACTGCGTTCCAGGTTGAGCGCGATGCCCGCGCGCCATTGTCCCAGCGGCGCGGCGCACCAGGCGATGGTGCCGTACAGATGAAGGCGGCGCTCGTCCCCGGGCAGCGTAATCCACAGTTCCACATCGGTATCCGGCGTGATCGAGTGGGGGAACGCCACCCCCAGGCCGGTTCGGGACACATCCCGGCATAGCAGATGCAGCGACTCCTCGTCCGCCGCCGGCGGATCCCGACGCAGGGTCAGGGACACCCCCCGGGGCGGGTCGCGGCGTGGATGATGACGGTGCTCTTGCTGGGACGACATGGATCACCCGTTCAAATGATTCACCCGTAAATTTGCCGGTCCACCACGTAGGCGGCCCCGGCGATCACCACCGTCACCATAAACAAAAAGCCGAGGAACAGCAGGGCCGGCTTAACGGATTTGGGAAGCGGCTCGGTGGGCCGCTCGCGGTGTCTTGCTTGTGGGTCTTGCATGGTCTGGGCCTTTGCTGGCGGCGCAATAAATACCCTGAAGTATCGGATATTCAGACCCGGGAAGAAACCATCTTGTCGGGCACGGGCTTCAGAAGCGATACCGTCCGGCTTCGATGCCGGCCTGGATCTCCGGCGTGAGGCGCTGGTAGCCGCTCTCGCCGGGCAGCAGCACATAGACCGGGTCGTTGTGCCGGTTCAGATCGTACTTCTCTTCCTTCAGCGTGTTCTTCTGGTGCTTGAAGGTGCCGGTGGTTGCCACGCCGTGGTCGGTGATGCGCAGGACCACCGGGATCGCGTAGGGCGGCAGCTCGCGCTTGAGGTAGCTGCTCAGGGCCGGCCAGTCCACTTCCTCGTGCGGGCGG
>NZ_ARXR01000054.1 GCF_015356855.1 Alloalcanivorax venustensis ISO4 | reverse complement strand
GGGCTTTCTGGAGAGAAAGGTCTCTGGGATCCCGCCGGCCGGTTACACCGGCCTTTCGCGGGCGGGGCCCGCTCGCACAAGGCCCCACCATTGCACCGCGTCTCCGATACGGACCACCGCTCTGCTACACTATGCGCCCCCGAATTCCCCCGACCACGGAGCCCTTCATGGTTATCGCTATGGCCCTTCCCCTCGCCCTGCATTTGCTCGCCGCCGTCGTCTGGGTGGGCGGCATGTTCTACGCCTATCTGGCCATGCGCCCGGCGGTGGTGCAGGTGATCGACCCGGCCCGGCGCCCGGCGCTGTGGGCGGCCACCCTGGAGCGGTTCTTCCGCTGGGTGTGGGCGGCGGTGGTGCTGTTGCTGGCCACCGGCTTCGGCATGGTGTTCGGCGTCTACAAGGGCATGGCCAATGTGGAGTGGCACATCCACGCCATGATCGGCCTGGGCATTCTGATGATGCTGCTGTTCGCCCACGTTTACTTCGCGCCGTTCCGCCGCCTGAAGCAGGCCGTGGCCGATAACGACGCCAGCGAAGGCGCGCGCCGCGTCGGTCAGATCCGCAAGCTGGTGGGCATCAATCTGATTCTCGGCCTGATCGTGGTGGTGATCGCCTCCGGCGGGCGGTACCTCTAACCGTGAGCGCGCAGAACGGCGGCGGATCCGGCAAGGCCGACCTGCTGCTGGTGGCGGTGACGCTGCTGGCCGGCGTCAGCTGGATTTTCTCCAAGGAGGCGGTGCTGTTGATGCCGCCGCTGTTGTTCATGGCGCTGCGGTTTCTGCTCGCCGGCCTGGTGCTGGCGCTGGTGGGCTGGCGGCAACTGCTGCGCCTGAGCGCCGATCAGTACCAGCGCAGTGCCAGGGTCGGGCTGGTGTTCGGCCTGGCGATGAGCTTCTGGATCATGGGCCTGCACTTCGGCACCCATGTGGGCGAAGGCGCCTTCCTGACCAGTCTGGGCGTGGTGCTGGTGCCGGTGATGGCGCGGCTGGTGTTCAAGGAAAAGCCGCCGGCCAGCACCTGGGTGGCGCTGCCGGTGGCCGCCGCCGGGCTGGCGCTGCTGTCCCTGCGCGGTGGCCTGCACGCGGAACCCGGGCAGCTGTTCTTCGTCGCCGCGGCCTGCATTTTCGCGCTCTATTTCACCCTCAACACCCGCGCCGCCAACAGCGCCACCATCACCGGCGCCGCCGGCCAGGTGACCACCCGCGACCGGGTGCCGGCGCTGGCGCTGACCACGGTGGTGCTGTTCACGGTGAGTCTGGTGACCGGCACCGGCTCGCTGATTCTGGAAGACTGGCCCGCCGCGTTCGGCGCCTTCACCCCGGTGATGGCCGGCTGGGTGATCGCCAGCGCCACGGTGGGCACCGCCGCGCGCTTCTTCGTGCAGACCTACGCCCAGAGCCTGTCGGTGCACAGCCACGGCGTGGTGATCATGGTGCTGGAGCCGATGTGGACGGCGCTGTTCGCGGCGCTGTGGTTCGGCGAGACCATGACCGCGGTGCAGGTGGGCGGCTGCTTTCTGATCTTCCTGTCCCTGGTGGTCAACCGCTGGGCCAGCGTGCGCCGGGTGCTCAAGCAGTGGCTGACGTAGGCCGCGCGGTGACGCTTGCGCGCCGGCCGGCACCGGCCTAGCATCATGACGTTTCCCACAGCGACCACGCCCATGACCGCTCCACGCCCGCCCTTCCGCCGCGCCTTCCCGTTCTGGGCGCTGCTGCTATGGCTGGCGGTGGGCCTGTCGGTGTGGCCGGCCCAGGCGCTCACCGCGCCGGCGCCCTCTTCGCCGGCACTGGTGGACGACGGCGGCCTGTTCGGGCAGGCCCTGCCCCGCGACGCCGGCGGCCAGTGGCAGCGCCGTGACAGCGGCGACGATCCGGGCTGGGATTGGGAACCGACCCAGGCCCCGCTCGCCACCCTGGCGCTGACGCTTCCAGGCACCGCCGGCCCGCCCCGGGCGGTGGCCGTGCCGGCGCCGGCGCCGCGCTTTCCCCGTTACCAAAACAGCGCCCCACGGGCGCCCCCTCTCTAACCGGTTATCGGCCTGAGCCCGCCCGCTTCGGGCGGTTTACAACCGTTTAGAGACACCCGCTATGAACCGATTCTGGATCCGGGCCGTGACCTACGGCCTGGTGATCGTGCTGGGCCTGGGCGCCGCCCTGCCCAGCCTGTTGCCACCGGCCTGGCTGAGCGCCCTGCCGGCGGCCTATCAGTCGCACAGCCTGACCCTGGGGCTCGACCTGCAGGGCGGCTCGCACCTGCTGCTGAAAGTGGACACCGATGATCTGACGCGCGGCAAAAGCGGCCGTGAAAAAGCCGAAATCCGCGACGACGCGGTGGCGCGCAGCCTGGAGGTAGTGCGCCGCCGCTTGAACGAAACCGGCGTGGTGGAGCCGCTGATCGTGCGCCAGGGGGATGACGGTATCGTCGTGCAACTGCCCGGCGTCACCGACCCGGAGCGCATCAAAACGCTGCTGGGACGCACCGCCAAACTCAGCTTCCACCTGCTCGCCGAACCGGGCACCCCGGCCCGCCGGCTGCCGGCCAGCGAGGGCGACCGTGTTTACCCGCTTAAACCCCTGCCGTTGCTGGACGGGGGCAACCTGGAGGACGCCCGGCTCGGCTTCGAGCCGCGCACCGGCCAGCCGGTGGTGAATTTCCAGCTGGACGACGAGGGCGCCCGAAAATTCGCCGAGATCACCACCCACCATGTGGGCGACCCGTTCGCCGTGGTGCTGGACGGCAAGGTGATCACCGCGCCGGTGATCCGCTCGCCGATCACCGCCGGGCGCGGCCAGATCAGCGGCGGCTTCGACGCCCGCGAGGCCGGCGACCTGGCCCTGCTGCTGCGCGCCGGCGCTTTGCCGACGCCGCTCGAAGTGGTCGAGCAACGCACCGTGGGGCCGGATCTGGGTGGCGACCAGATTCGCATGGGGGTGGCCACCGGCCTGATCGGCGCCGCCCTGGTGCTGGCGTTCATGGTGCTCGCCTACCGGCGCTGGGGGCTGATCGCCAACACCGCCCTGGTGATCAACCTGGGTCTGGTGATCGGCCTGCTGGCGTCGCTGGGCGCCACCCTGACGCTGCCGGGCATCGCCGGGCTGATTCTCAGCGTCGGCATGGCGGTGGACGCCAACATCCTGATCAACGAACGCATCCGTGAAGAGGCCCGTCGCGGCCGCAGCGGCCAGGGCGCCTTGCGCGCCGGCTTCCAGCGCGCCTACGCCACCATTCTGGACTCCAATATCACCACCCTGATCGCCGTGGGCCTGCTGTTCCAGTTCGGCGCCGGCCCGGTGCGCGGCTTCGCCGTGACCATGGCGGTGGGCCTGGTGGTGTCGCTGTTCACGTCGATCTCGGTGACCCGCCTGCTGATGGAGTGGCGGCTGCGCGGCCGGACCCGGGGCACGCTCACGTTGCCCGGCCCGGACTGGCTGGGCGCGGAGCGCCGGCGCCGGCCGATCCGCTTTATGGCGGTGCGCGGCCGGGGCATCGTGCTGTCCCTGGTGTTGTCGGTGGCGTCCCTGGGCGCCCTCGCCTGGCCGGGGCTCAACACCGGCATCGACTTCCAGGGCGGCGTGGCCATGGAGGTGCACACGCCGGCCACCATCGACACCCTGCGCAGCGGGCTGGCCGCCTCGGGTTTGGAAGGCAGCCTGCAGCGCTTCGGTGACGACGGCCAGTATCTGCTGCGCCTGCCCGCCGGCGCCGACAGCGACGCCCGCATCGAGGCCGCCAAGGCGGCGCTCAGCGCGGTGTCGCCGGAGGCCGGCTTCCCGCGCCTGGACGTGGTCGGCCCCAGCGTCAGCGGCGGCTTTGTGGAGACCAGTATTCTCGCGGTGCTGCTGGCCGGCGCCGGCATGCTGGTGTATCTGCGTCTGCGCTTCGCGCCGCACTTCGCCTGGGCGGCGCTGATCACCCTGGGGCTGGACCTGAGCAAGACGCTGGGCTTTTTGGTGCTCACCGGCCTGGAGTTCAATCTCACCACGGTGGCGGCGCTGCTGACGCTGATCGGCTATTCGGTGAATGACAAGGTGGTGGTGTTCGACCGCATGCGCGAGAACCGGGCGCTGGACCCGGAGCGGCCGCTGGAAGACATCATCGACCTGAGCCTGACCCAGACCCTGCGGCGCACGCTGTTTACGTCGCTGACCACCTTCCTGGCGATCCTGCCCATGGGGCTGGCCGGTGGCCCGGCGGTGGCCAGCTTCGCGCTGCCGGTGCTGTTCGGGATCGTGGTGGGGACCAGTTCGTCGATGTTCATCGCCGCGCCGATGGCGATGTTTTTAGAGCGGTGGTTCTCTCCAGAGGGGCCCGCTGCTCGTGAACCCGCCTCTCTGGAGAGTGGGAGCGGTTATTTATGACTCTTGAGGAGGGCTTCGACCTTGTCGATGTACTTCTGCATGGCGTCGTCGGCGCTCATGCCTTTGAGCTTGGCCCAGGCGTCGTACTTGGCCCGGCCCACCATATCCAGCATGCCGGGGCGCTTGCCGGACACGTCGCCGGCGCTGCCCTGCTTGTAGTGGGCGTAGAGGAACAGAAGGTCGTCGTTATCCGGCTTTTTGGACAGCGTTTTAACGTCCTTCTGGGCCTGTTCAAACTGGGCTTTATCGGCCATTATTCTCACCTGTTAGTTGGCTATTGATTCTTAGGGAGCCGCTCAAGGGCTCCACGGGCCGCGATCCGTCGGGGGGCGACGCGGCCCGCTGTTTTACTTTGAACAACAGCGCGGGACAGCGCAACAATAAAGGGGACCCCGATGACGAGTTCCACCACTTCCAAGTCCGCGTCACAGTTGGACGCCCGCCAGGAGCGGGATCTCAAGCAGGCGGTCCAGACCCTGTGGGTGCGCTTTCCCGGTTCCCTGGAAGACCGTTACCGCGACTACGCCGAGCGCCGCGCGGCCAAGCTGATCCAGCGCTCGCTGTATATTCTGATCGTCCTGTTCCTGATCGTATCGGTGCCGGTGTCGTTGCTGTCGGACGAGCACAACCGGGATCTGTGGATGGCCTACGGCGTCTACCCGATCGCGATTTCCCTGGCGCTGCTGTTCGTGGCGGTGAAGGTGGACGCGCTGGCGGACTGGGTGACCACCCTGATCGGGCTGGCGTTGATGACCTCCCTGGCCGGCACGCTGCTGGGGGCGCTGCATCTGGCCGGCACCTTCCTCGGCCAGGTGGCCGCCTTCGAAACCATCTATGTGCTGATCATCGGCTTTTCGATTCTGCGCCTGCCTCCCACGCGCACGCTGTTCTGGTGCCTGGGCTCGCTGGTGGTGGCCCTGGCCGTGGCGCTGCTGCAACGCTGGGACGTGGACCCGGTATCGCTGATGCTGTTCTACGGCTTTCCGCTGGTGGTGTGCGCGCTTAACGGCTACATGCTGGACGCCAGCGCGCGCGGCTCCTACGCCAACAATCTGCTGCTCGGCCGCGAGTCGGCGCGGCTGCGCCAGTGGCGCGACAACGCCGACCGGGAAGCGCTGCGGCAACGCACGCTGAATGAATTCATGGCGCACATCGCCGGCAACCCCCGGGTGGAAGTGCTGATGGATCAGGCTCTGACCTTCATGCTGGAGCGCACCGAGGCGATCGCCGGCGCCGCCTACCGGCTGGACGACGACCGCTTGCGCCAGGAAGCGGCGCGCGGCCTCAACCAGCAGGCCCGGGAGCGCGACAACGTGCCCGTGGACGGCCTGCTCGGCGGCGCGCTGGAGCGCGGCCCCGGCGTCACCGTGCGGCACAATGTGCCGGCCGGCTACCTGGATCTGGAGATCGCCCACGGCGCGGTGCGGCCCGGCGAGCTGCTGTTTCTGCCGATCTGGCAGGGCGACCAGGCGCTGGGCGTGATCGAGCTGGCGGCGCTGGAACCGTTCGACGACCACACCCGCACGCTGCTGGAATCGCTGGCGTCACCGCTGGCCTACGCGCTGATGGCGGCCGTCGGCCGTGAGGAGTATATCCGCCGCCACCGGCAGGAAGCCGGCTAGACGATCTTTGTCGGCCGGTTACTGGCGCAGCCGGCGCAGCGGCCCGGACAACCGCTCCGGATGGGCCGGCTGAACGTCGTCGAGCATGGCGTAGATGGCGTCCATGTCCGTCTGCTGATCGCCGCTCGGCCAGAACGCATCGAGGATACGGGCCTGCTTGCGCCGGTAGCAGAAGGTCACCACGATGATCGGCAATTCCAGGTCCACGGCGATCCGGTGAAAGCCGGTTTTCCACTGCTCCGCCCCGGTGCGGGTGCCCTCCGGCGTGATCCCCAGCCAGAACGGCTGGCCGCCGGTCATCAGGTTCTTGGTGTCTTCCACCAGACCCCGTGAGCGGGCGCGGTCCACCGGGATCCCGCCCAGCGCCCGCAGCAGCCAGCCCGCCGGCCCCCGGAACAGGGTGTGCTTGGCCATGAACCGAATATCCAGCCGCAGCCCCTGGATCGCGCTGACGCCCACCAGACCGTCGTAATTGGAGGTGTGCGGCGCGGCGATCATCACCGCCCGGGGCACGTTCGGCAGCTCGCCCACCACCTTCCAGCCGATCAGGCGCAACACCGCGCGGCCCAGCGCCGCCACCAGCCAGTGGCCACGGCGCGGCACCGACGCGCCGATGGCGTCCGGGGTCAGCGGCCGCAGATCGGTACTCATTAGCCGAACACCACCACGGTCTGGCGGCTCAGCGCCACCGGCCGGCCGCGATCATCCCACACGGTGGCCTGGCACTGGCCATAGCCGTCGGCGAACGAGTCGGTGATCACCTGGTACTGCCAGAAGTCCACCGGCTCCAGCTCACGGGGGTCCTCCAGCAATTCCATGGTCCAGGTCAGCGAGCTGGCCGGGGCCGGCTTGCTGAGCATCGGCAGCACACCGGCGGGCCAGGTGTCCACCAGGCACGCCAGGGTGGCCGCGTCCTGGGTCTGGCCGGGCTCGTCAAAACGCATATAGCCGTGGAAATCCGGCTCCTTGGCGCCGGAGAAGATCATATTGCCGCCGGCAATGCGCATGTCGAAAAAGCGCAGAAAGGTGGGCGACCGGCCCTCCATGTAGGGCAACTTGAAGCAGTCCTGCGGCGCCTTCCAGCGCGGCGCTTCCGGGCCCGGCACGCGGATGCTGGACTCGCGGCCGTGGCCCAGGCTGCCCAGCAGGGTGGCCACCACCTGACCCTCCTGGCGGGCCATCACCTGCACCTGGGTGACCGATTTGCCGGCGCGCAGCGTGGTCGCTTCCAGGTCCACCGGCCCCGGCACCATGGGCGCCACGAACGAGATGGTGAAGCTGCGCAACGGCGGCGCGTCGGCGCCCAGATGGGCGTCCATATGACGAATCAGAATGGCGCCCACCAGGCCACCGAACGTGGCTCTGCCCTGCCCCCAGCCCTCGGGAACCGTCATCCGGTTCCCGGCGGCGGCATCAATAATGGAATCAAATTTCATAATGCGCTCCCACCGAAAGCGGCTATTGATAGCAGAGCCGGGCGCCCAAGGAAAGGACCGAAACGCTCAGCCGCCTCCGCGCGCCTTGGTCCGTCCCGTGGCCGGCGCCGCCAGCGGGTCTTCCGGCCAGGGGTGTTTCGGGTAGCGGCCACGCAGCTCCTTGCGCACCTGCCCGTAGCCGTTGCGCCAGAAGCCGGCCAGATCGGCGGTGATCGCCGCCGGTCGGCCCGCCGGCGTCAGCAGTTCGGCGGTCAGCGGCAGGCGCCCCTCGGCCAGCGCCGGCAGGCTCTCCATGCCGAAGCACTCCTGCAGTTTCACCGCCAGACGGGGCCCGCCCTCGGCCTCGTAGTTGATGGTCACCGCCCGCCCGGACGCCACGGTGGCCCGCTCCGGCAACCGCCGTGTCAGCTCGCCGGCCTGGCCCGGCCCCAGCCGCAGTTTGAGGGCGTCGAGCAGCGGCAGGTTTTTCAGATCCCGCAGGGCGCGGCGGCCGGCCAGAAACGGCAGCAGCCAGGTTTCCAGCTCGGCCAGCAGGGTGTCGTCGTCCATGGCCGGCCAGTGTTCCGGCTCAAGCCGGTGCAGCCAGGCCGCCCGCGCCCGCCACTGACGGGTGGCCTCGGTCCAGGGCAGCACCCGCAGGCCCTGCTGGCGTACACCGTCCAGCAGCCCCTGCTCCACCTGCGCCGGCGAGGGCGACGGCAGCGGCTGGCTCTCCACGGCAATGGCGCCCACTCCGTAGCGGCGCTCCGCCCGCACCTTCTGCAATTTGTCGTCCCAGGCCACCTGGTCCCGCCACTCGGCGTGCCGGGCCAGCAGCGCCGGCACCTCCGGCGGCCCCAGTGCCCAGGCCAGCCGGATCACGGCATCGCGGGGCCGGCCGTCGGTGTCCAGCACCACCAGCCATTCCCGCCCGGCCAGGGGCGAGCCCGGCGGCAGCCGGGCACCGCTGCCGTCGGCCAGCAGGTAACGGTCTTCCTCACCGTCCCGGCGCCGTGCGATCCGATCGGGGAAGGTGTCGGCGAGCAGCGGGCCCAGCGCGCCGTCCGGCGCCGAACCGTCCTTACGGTCGCCGTTCAGCCGGGACAACGCCCGCTGAAGCAGCGGCCAGTCGCCGGGGCGCGCGGTGAAACGGCGCAGCCGCTCGGCCAAGTCCACCTGGCGGTCCAGGCCCGGCATCCGCTCGCTGAGCAGCACCGCCACCCGGGCGGCGCTGGCGGCCAGGCCCGCGTCGCGGCCGCGCACCACCAGCGCGGCCAGTTCCGGCGCCAGCGGCAAATCATTAAGGCGCCGCCCCAGGTCGGTGATCGCGTCCTGCCCGTCCAGGGCGCCCAGCGCGCGCAGCCGCTGCACCGCCGCCCGCCACGGCCCCGCCGGCGGCGGGCCCAGCCAGAATAATTGATCGGGGTCGCGGCACCCCCAGCGCGCCAGATCCAGCACCAGGCTTTCCAGCCCGGTCTGGTGGATCTCCGGCTCGATATGCCGGGCCAGCACCTCTTCCCGCGCCCACAGCCGCACGCAGCGGCCCGGGCCCAGCCGGCCGGCGCGGCCGGCGCGCTGGTCGGCGTTGGCCTGGCTGATACGGCGCGTCACCAGACGGCTGCGGTGGCGGCGCGGGTCATAGCTGGGGCGCCGCTCCAGACCGCTGTCCACCACCACGGTGACGCCTTCGATGGTGACACTGGTCTCCGCCACATTGGTGGCCAGCACCACCCTCGGCCCGGACGGCGCTTCCAGCACCGCCGCCTGGGCGTCGCCGGCCAGGCGCCCGTGCAGCACCTGCACCGGCATCGACACCGACAACCGCTCGCGCAGCCGCTCGATCTCGCCCACCCCGGGCAGGAACACCAGCACCGTGCCCTCCCCGGCCAGAGCCTCCACCTGGCGGGCGCAGTGATCCCAGACATCCTGATCGCGGCCCGGCGGCGCATGGCTCACCTCCACCGGGAACACCCGCCCCTCACTGCGCACCGTGGGCAGGGCCAACCCTTCGGCCAGCGGGCCCACGTCCAGCGTCGCCGACATCACCAGCAAACGCAGGTCCTCGCGCAGCGCCTGACGGACCTCCTGCACCAGGGCCAGACCCAGGTCCGCCTGCAGGGAACGCTCGTGGAATTCATCGAACAGAACCGCCGCGTAGCCCTCCAGCGCCGGGTCGTTACTCAGCATGCGGGTGAGCACGCCCTCGGTGACCACCTCGATGCGCGTCGACGCGCTCACCCGGGTGTCCAGCCGGGTGCGGTAGCCCACGGTGTGCCCCACCGGTTCACCGAGCTGCCGCGCCATGAACCCGGCCACCGCCCGGGCCGCCACCCGGCGCGGCTCCAGCACCAGAATCCGGTCGTCGCCGCGCCAGGGCGCGTCCAGCAGCGCCAGCGGCACGCGGGTGGACTTACCGGCGCCGGGCGGCGCCTCCAGCACGGCGCCGCCCTGCTCTTCCAGACAACGGCACAGCTCCGGCAGCACGGCGTCCACCGGCAGAGCAAAATATCGGGGGTCAGTCATGGCGGTATCTTATCGGAAATGGCGTTCCGGGCGGGGTTTTCTCCAGCTGGGGGCGCGGGTCTGTGTTCTGCCCTTCCGGGAACGCTGTGAATACGTCCCTGTACGCTCCCTGTCGAACGTCCTGTTCTCCAGGGTCCCGGAAGGGCAGAACACAGACCCGCTCCTGGGCAAATTCCGGCGCCACGGGCCTTAGCTGGCGCAGAACCTTTCTGGGAGTGGGGTTGTGGCAGCCAGCTTTTGGGGGCTTGCCTTGTGGGAGCGGGCCTTGCCCGCGAAAGGGAGCGAAGCTCCCGGCAGGATGCCAGAGACCTTTCTAACGGCAGCAGAAAACAGCGTCTCTGGAATCCTGCCGGGTGGCTAAAGCCACCCTTTCGCTTGCAAGGCAAGCTCCCACAAAACTCACGCTTCGTAGAATGTTCCGGTGCCAGCGATGACCCGGAGTGTCAGAAGCTATCCCCGGAGCGGGTCTGTGTTATTGCCCTTCCGGGACCCTGGAGGACAGGACGTCCGACAGGGAGCCTACAGGGACGTACTCGCGGCGTTCCCGGAAGGGCAATAACACAGACCCGCGCCCCCGGCTGGAGAGAACTTTCCCGTAGCCTCGGGAGGTGCGTTTATTGTCTATCCGCCGGACCATCAAAAAGCAGCGGTACCGCTTCCTGATCTCTGTCCTCGCCGAACCGGTAGCAGTCGTCGAGCGCCAGAACGTAGTACTCCAGGCCCCGCTGGGCGGCGGCGAAGGCGCGCTGGCGGGCGGGTTGGTCCGTGGCCAGGCGCTTGACCAGCTCCATGGCCTCGTGGGGGTGGGCGTCGTCGTAGCTGGCGTGGGCGCGCAGCCAGGCCATGGTGTGGCGGTTGATGTTGGCGCTGCCTTGCTCGGCGTAGTGCTTCATGCCGCTGACCACACGCTGGCTCCATTCGCCGGTGGCCCATTCGATGGCCAGGTTGGTGGCGGCGATGCTCTCTTCCAGGGTGCCCTGGTGGCCGGTGGCCCACA
Source organism: Alloalcanivorax venustensis ISO4 (assembly GCF_015356855.1). Taxonomy (GTDB): domain Bacteria; phylum Pseudomonadota; class Gammaproteobacteria; order Pseudomonadales; family Alcanivoracaceae; genus Alloalcanivorax; species Alloalcanivorax venustensis. The sequence continues at coordinate 594 of NZ_ARXR01000054.1, read as the reverse complement.
GGAACTGGTTGACCGCGTCCATGGCCGCCGGTGGACGGGTGCATTCCAGGCGTTCGGTGTCGAGGCCGAAGCCGGCGGCCCAGTCCTGGTACCAGTAGGCGTGGCGCTGCTCGATCTTGATGTTGCCGATCAGCCAGTTTTTGGTCTCTTCGTGGCCGGGGTACAGGCCGGGCCGGGTTTTCGCCAGGGCCAGGCCCATGTATTTGGGGAAATTCTCCACCAGCGGGTAGAAGTGCAGCAGCGCGTCGCGGAAGCGGCCCAGGGAGAGCGAGCCGTCGCCCATTTCCACGAACAGGGGATGGCGGGCGACGCGGTCCTTGAGCGGCACCAGGGCGTCCCAGAACCGTTGTGCCCAGGGGGCGTGTTCGGTGAGCGTCAGCGCTTGCTTGTAGCGGGCCACGGCCATGCTGTTCTCCTTGTTATTCAGCGTGCCAGCCAAGAGCCTACTGCGCTCTCCGTGGCGATGCCAGCGACGCCAGCGACGCCAGCACGGCGCGGCGACGGCGCCGCAGGGCGGCCAGGTCGGCGGCGCCGGGGGCGCCCTGGTCCCGGTAGGCGAGATGCTCGAACAGGCGGCGCCAGTGCCCGGCGGCC
>NZ_ARXR01000053.1 GCF_015356855.1 Alloalcanivorax venustensis ISO4 | reverse complement strand
CGGCTGCCAGACCGCGTCACCGAAGTGGCCGGCCAGCATGTGGCGCTTGCCGCCGAAGCCGTCGCGGCGCCGCATGGCGAAGCCCGCCTCGATCAGGCCCCGGCGCACGAAGCCGGCGGCGGTGAAGGTGGCCAGGGTGGCGCCGGGGCGGCTGTGGGCGGCCAGTTCGGCGAACAGGCCGGCCTGCCACATGTCCGGGTTGCGGGCCGGGGCGAAGCCGTCCAGGAACCAGGCGTCCACATCGGCGGGGCACTGGCGCCACAGGGCCTCCGCGTCGCCGAGCATCAGCGTCAGGGTGACGTTGTCCGCCAGTTGCAGCCGGTGGTAGCCGGGGCTGGCGGGCGGGTACTGATCCAGCAGCGCCCGGGCGGGCTCGCCCAGCTCCGGCCAGTGGGCCAGGGCGCGGGCCAGGTCGTCACGCTGCAGCGGGTGCTTTTCCACGGACCACAGTTCGAGGCCGGCGCCGGCCGGCGCCAGCGCCAGAAAGCGCTGGGCGGCCAGCAGCATGTTGAGGCCGGTGCCGAAGCCGGTTTCGCCGATCACGAAGCGGTCGCCGTCGGCGAGGGCGGCGAAGCGCCGGTCCAGTTGGTTGCCGTCGAGGAACACGTAAAGGCTTTCCGCGCGGCCGTCCTGGCGTGAGAAGTAGGGGTCGTCGAAGTCGGTGGCCACCGGGGTGTGGTCCTGCCACTGCAGACGGGCCGGGGTGATCGGCGTGAAATCGGCCTCGGCGGCGCGGGACGGTCCGTTGGACATGGCTGGGCGGGCTCCTCACACTACGCGGCCTGGCGCGCTGCAAACGATTTCTCCGAACGCGGGATCTTACCATGCTAATGAAAATCTGGGCGGTGATGGCACCGGTGCTGGCCTGCGCCGGGGTGGGCTATTTCTGGGGCCGCACCGGGCGCCCGTTCGACACCCGTATGGTGAGCGCGCTGGTCACCAGTGTGGCGACGCCGTGCCTGATTGTGGCGACCCTGGGCCAGTCGGACCTGGACCTGGCGGCGCTGGCCCGCATCACCGGTCTGTTCGCGGCGGTGATGGCACTGACCGGGCTGGGCGCCTGGTTGCTGATACGCGCCGGCGGCCGGCCGGTGCGCGTGTTCCTGCCGGCGCTGACCTTCCCCAACACCGGCAACATGGGCCTGCCGTTGTGTTTGCTGGCGTTCGGCGAACACGGCCTGGCGCTGGCCCTGGCCTGGATGATGCTCACCTCGGTGATCCAGTTTTCCCTGGGATTGGCGGTGGTCAGCGGCGAGGGGCTGTCGTGGCGTTTGCTGCGCCACCCAATCCTGATCTCGGTGGTGGTGGCCGTGGTGATGGTGGTGTTCCAGATCCGCCTGCCGGCCTGGCTGCAGAACAGCGTGGCGCTGATCGGTGACCTGACCATTCCGATGATGTTGATCACCCTGGGCGTGTCGCTGTCGCAATTGCGGGTGCGCGATGCCGGCGGCGGGCTGGTGTTCGCCGCGGCCCGGCTGTTGCTCGGCTTCGGCGCCGCCTGGCTGGTGTGCGAACTGGCCGGCGTGGAGGGTGTGCTGCGCGGGGTGATTCTGATCCAGTCCACCATGCCGGTGGCGGTGTTCAACTATCTGCTGGCGCAGACCTACCGGCAGGGCCCGGAAACGGTGGCGGCGATGGTGGTGTTCTCCACGCTGCTCTCCTTCCTCACGCTGCCGCTGCTGTTGATGGTGGCGCTGCCCTAGCGGGCCGCCTGGTAGGCGCGGAATTCCGCCAGGGCCCGTTTGCTCAGTTGCAGCAGCTCGGTGGTCTTGCGTTCCCGCGAGCCGCTCTCGACGCGCACGAAATGGTCGCCGTCCATGGTCAGCAGCAGCACTTCGTGAAGCGGCCGCCGGCCGGGCTGATTGACCAGGTAGCGGGCGCTGGCGGTGAGGCGGCCTTCCAGGTCGAACAGCCGCTCGCTGGTGAAGCGGATCGACTGGTTGTCGCTGTTGTAGACCCGGTTGATGCGTTGCTGGCGCAGTTGGCCATAGTGGCCGGAGACGATGCGCTCCTGGCCCAGGTCCTGCCAGCCCGCCGGCAGGCCGTAGACGGTCACGGTAAGGCGGGTGCCCGGGTCGCCGAACAGCCACTGGCGCCAGCCGGAGCGGTCGCTGCTGATCTCGCCGTTGCTCTCCAGGCCGGCGAGCTCCGGCGGCCCGCGGAAGCGGTCCAGGGCCAGGGTCTGGCCGGCCAGCTGCCGTGGCAGGCTGCCGCCGTCGCCGCCCTGCAGGGTCCGGATGTTGTTTTCCGGTGCCGGGGCGGCGCAGCCGGCCAGGCTCAACACGGCGCCGGCGAGCAGGGCGAACAGGGTACGGCGAAAGCACATGGTCGGGACTCTTAACCAAGGGGACGAACGAAGGTTCTTTTTTACAGTAACCGCCCCCTGACCGTCACGCGATGGTGGCGTCACTATTGCCAAATTTGTCCTGTAATGCGTCCGGCGCCGTGCTAATTTTTCGGGATGAAGGCCCGGTACGCGAGGACGGGCCGTCGAGCCAAGGAGGCGATGGTGGCACAACGAAAACAATATCCGGCCATCCTGCTGTTAGTGAGCCTGGTCACCGTGCCGTTCCTGGTGGTCGCGGTGCTGTTGTTGCAGTACCGCGTGGGCCTTCACGAAGGCTACCAGCGCATGCTCGACGACGTGCGGATTTTCCGCATCGGCCTGGCGGTGACCGCGCCCCTGGAAGAAACCCGCGACCTGGCCCCGGCCCGGGTGCACCTGGAGGTGCCCGACCTGGAAGCGCGCTTTCTGCGCGCGCGGCGCAACACCGAGGCGCGCTTGGACGACTTCGTGCAGGCGGTGTCCGGCAGCGCCATCCCCAGCCTGCTGGATCAGGTGGTGGTACTGCGCCGGGAGTGGCGCGAGCTGAGGCCGGCCACCGGGCTGGCCGGGCGGGACGTGTCCGGCCCGTTCGATAACGTGGAGCAGATCAACGGCCGCCTGCACAACGCGCTGGCGGCGGTGCTCTACATGGGCGACATCGCCGTGCCCACCCGCCCCAGCCCCAACGAAGCCCTGTCCCTGCCGTTGAACGGGCTGCGCCAGCTCAGCCACGACCTGGGCATCATTCGCGCCATCGCCGTCTACACCAGCCTCAACGGCGGCTACCTGAGCACCGTGGACCTGCGTCAGCTGGAGCGGGCCCTGGCCCGGCTGGAAGAGTTGATTCCCCAGGTGGAGGGGCAGATCCAGGCGCTCGCCTCGCGCACCGGCGAGGCGCGGCTGCGTCAGCAATGGCGGACCACCCACGCGGAATTGGAAAGCTACCTGCAGTGGTCGCGGCAGACGCTGCTGCTGCCGTCGCGGGTAACCGTGACCTGGCAGGAGGCGCTGGCCGAGGGCGGCGATCGCCAGCAGCGCCTGCGCGATCTCAGCGAGGACATCACCGGCGTCGCGGTGATGCTGGTGGAGCAGGGGCGCGGCAAGAGCCTGCGCGACAGCGGGCTGATCGCGGCCGGCCTGCTGGTGCTGTATCTGCTGGTGCTGGTGCTCAGCCTGGTGTTCTTCCACTTCGCCACCCGCGCCATTCGCGGCCGCGCCGAGGTGCGCGCCAAGAGCCAGTTCCTGGCGCGCATGAGCCACGAAATACGCACGCCGCTGAACGGCGTGCTGGGGCTGGCGGAGCTGCTGCGTGAAACCAACCCGTCGCCGCGTCAGCAGGAATACATCGGGCTGATCGAGAACGCCGGCCGTACCCTGAATACGCTGGTCAACGACGTGCTCGATTACGCCAAGCTGGAAGCCGGCAAGCTGGAGCTGGAGCAGTCACCGTTCGATCCCGCCGCGTTGCTGATCGATTGCGCGCACATGTTCAGCCTGCCGGCCAGCGACAACGGCGACCTGGTGCTGGTGGACGCCGACGCGGATATCCCGGCGCAGCTGCGCGGCGACGCGCCCCGGCTGCGCCAGGTGCTCACCAATTTGCTCTCCAATGCGATCAAGTTCACCCGCCACGGCTGGATCCGGGTGGGCGCCCGCTGCCTTGAGGAGCGCGACGGCCGGGCGATGATCGAGTTCACCGTCAGCGACAGCGGCATCGGCATGACCCGCGAGGAGCAGCGCCGGCTGTTCCAGAACTTCAGCCAGGCGTCCGCCTCGGTGGCGCAGCGCTTCGGCGGCACCGGCCTGGGGCTGTCGATCAGCCAGGAGCTGGTGCGCCTGATGGGCGGTGACATCGAAGTGCGCAGCGCGCCGGAGCAGGGCACCACCTTCCGCTTCGTGATTCCGCTGCCGGTGCTGGAAAAAGCGGTGCCGATGCCGGAATGGACCTCGGTGCCGGCGCTGGTGTGGGACCCGGTGGGCAACCTGGGTGAGCTGCTGCAGCGCGACCCGCGCTTCTCCCGGGTGCGGGTGGTGGACGACCTGGCGGCGGTGCAGCGGGCGCTGAGCGAGGACGACAGCGGCCATCTGCTGGTCAACGGCGTCAGCGACGGCGTGCTGCTGGATCAGGGGCTGCGGCCCGCCCGCGAGCGCCACGCCGGGCTGCGGCCGGTACTGCTGTGCGGCATGCGCGAAAGCGGCGAAGTGGTGATGCGCGACGACATCACCCTGGTGCGCCGCGCGGTGCTCACGGTGACCGAACTGCAGCAGTTGATCAGTGACAGCGGGCCGGGCCAGGTGCCGCTGCTGTCGGAACGGGAACCGGTGGACACCCAGGGCGGCCTGCGCGTGCTGGTGGCCGAGGACAACCCGGTCAACCAGATGGTCACGCGCGGCTACCTGGAGCGCCTCGGCGTGCCCGGCCCGGTGCTCAGCGACGACGGCCGCAAGGCCCTGGAAGCGTTCACCGCCGGCGAGGGCCGCTACCGGCTGGTGCTCATGGACCTGGACATGCCCGACATGGACGGCTTCGAAAGCGCCACCCGCATGCGCCGCCTGGAACAGGAAAAAGGCTGGCCCCCGGCGGTGATCCTGGCGCTCAGCGCCCACGTCCTCCCCGAATACGCCGGCCGCATCCGCGACGCCGGCATGGACGGGCAGTTGATCAAGCCGTTGACGCTTAGCGCCATGCAAGCGGCGCTGCACCAATACCTTACGGACAGTTAACAGTTAAGAGTTAACAGTGAATAGCTAAAGCCCTTTGCAGATACGCAGGGTGCTATTGTGAAAACGCAAACCTGTCTGCTACGCACTGTTTTCAACTATTAACTGTTCACTGTTCACTATTAACTGGCTCTAAGGCGCCCCATGCGCAGGCGGCGCCAGCCGATCAGGCCGGCGACCTTGACCAGGGAGCTGAGGCCGCCGGCGTCGGCGAGGGGGGCTTTGCCGCGGGCGATGCGGGCGAGCTGCAGGGTGTACCAGGACACTTCCATCATCGCGGCGTTGTCCACGGCGCGGATGCCGGTGCGGATCGGCGCCACGGCGCTGACCGCGTCTTCGCCGGCGAGCAGGCGGTTGCTGAACGCCGGGTCCAGCACCAGCGGCCGGGCCAGGCCGATCACGTCGGTGGCGCCGTCTTCCAGGGCCGCCGCCATGCCTTCGCGGCTGCGGAAGCCGCCGGTCACCATCAGCGGGACCTTTACCCGTGAGCGCACCTGCTCCGCGTAGCTGAGGAAGTAGGCCTCGCGGCGGCGGGTGGATTCGCGCTGTCCCTGACCGGCCATGCGCGGGGCCTCGTAGGTGCCGCCGGAGATTTCGATCAGGTCGATGCCGCGGGCGTCCAGCGCCTCCACCACCGCCAGGGATTCCTCCTCGGTGAAGCCGCCTTTCTGGAAGTCCGCCGAGTTGAGTTTGATCGATACCGGGAAGTCGTCGCCCACCCGGCGGCGGATCTCGTCGTAGACCTCCAGCACGAAGCGGCGCCGGTTTTCGGCGCTGCCGCCGTAGGCGTCCTCGCGGCGGTTGTGGCGCGGCGACAGGAACTGGCTGACCAGATAGCCGTGGGCGCCGTGGATCTGCACGCCGGAAAAACCGGCCTCCTTGGCGAGCGCGGCGGTTTCGCCGAAGCGGCGCACCAGGTCTTCGATTTCCGCCACGGTGAGCGCCCGCGGCACATGGAAGAAGCGCTTCAGGTTGGGGTCGGAGAACGGTACCGCCGAGGGCGACACGGTCTCGCGGTTAAGCGCCGCCGGCGCCTGCTTGCCGGGATGGTTGATCTGCATCCACAGGTGGGTGCCGTTCTCGCGGCCGGCCCGCGCCCAGGCCTTGAGCCGGTCCATGTCGCGGCGGTCTTCCAGCACCACGTTGCAGGGCTCGCCCAGGGCGCGCCGGTCGATCATCACGTTGCCGGTCACCGACAGGCCGGTGCCGCCCCGGGCCCAGGCCCGGTAGAGGCGGGTGAGCTTGGCGGTGACCCGGTTGTCGGTGGTGCCGAGGGTCTCGCTCATGGCGGACTTGCCCAGCCGGTTCTTCAGCGTCGCGCCGCAGGGCAGCTCGAGGGGTTGGTCCAGCGTCACGGTCATGGGGTTTCCTTACATCGGGCAATGGGAATGTGCACATAGTGCCTGCTTCCCCGGTGAATGCCGTGTCCATACGGGCCAATCTTCGCTCCCACAACGGCCCTTGTGGCGGGGGGCCGGCGCCGGGATAATCCGCGCCATGCTGGATACCTATCTGAATGAACTGGACGCGGTGCTGCCGTCGCTGCTGGGCGAGGGCGGCGCGCCGGTGGCGGCGTTGACCCGCCACCGTTTGCTGGACAAGCCGCACGGCGATCTGCCGCGCTGGCATGACGCCGTGGCGGCGTTGCCGCCGGGGCCGGCGCCGTGCCGGCTGGACCGGGACCGGGTCACCATCGGTGAGCCGGGGGCGGTGGATCCCGATGCCCTGGAGGCGGCCTTGCGCGGGCTGATGCCGTGGCGCAAGGGGCCGTTTGAATTCTTCGGCACGCACATTGATACCGAGTGGCGCTCCGACTGGAAGTGGCAGCGGGTGGCGCCGCACCTGTCCGATCTGCGCGGGCGGCGGGTGCTGGACGTGGGCTGCGGCAGCGGCTACCACGGCTGGCGCATGGCCGGGGCCGGCGCCGCCCAGGTGCTGGGCATCGACCCGACGGTGCTGTTCCTGATGCAGTATCTGGCGGTGAAGCGCTTTACGCCGGAGACGCCGTTCTGGTTCGCGCCGCTGCGTATGGAGGAACTGCCCGCCGGGCTGGCGGCGTTCGATACGGTGTTTTCCATGGGCGTGCTGTACCACCGCCGTTCGCCGCTGGACCATCTGCTGGAATTGCGCGATGCGCTGCGCCCTGGCGGTGAGCTGGTTCTGGAAACGCTGGTGGTGGAAGGGGACGAGCGTGCGGTGCTGATGCCCGAGGGGCGTTACGCGGCGATGCGCAATGTGTTCTTTTTGCCGAGCACCGAGCATTTGGCGGTGTGGCTGCGGCGTTGCGGGTTCGACCGGGTGCGTTGCGTGGACGAGTGCGTGACCACGGTGGACGAGCAGCGGGCCACGGACTGGATGCGCTTTCAGTCGTTGCCGGATTTTCTCGACCCGGACGATCCGACGCGCAGCCGGGAAGGCTACCCGGCGCCACGCCGGGCGGTGATGATCGCCCGCAAGGCGTAGCGCGGCGGCCCGTTAATGGGGGATCAGCGAGGCTTCCAGAAGCTGATCGATCAGCAGCATGCGGGTGCGCTCATCGAGCCGCTGCAGCGCCGGGGAAAGCGTGCTCACCAGGGTGGTGTCGTCGTCGCGCAGCTGATCCACCAGGTCCTTGAGTTGTTGCGGCGAGGCGTGCCCGTTGGCGGCGTCGTCGCGGCGGCGTTGCGGACGGCCGTTCACGGGGCTCTCTTCAGCCGCTTCAGCCGCTTCGCCTGCCTGGTGGTTGATCGCCGGTGCGTTGTGGCTGTCGTCCAGGGCGCGCCGTGACAGCGCCGGGCCGTCGCCGTGTTCGTTTTCGGCGGCGAGCAGGCAGAGCGTGTCCATAAGCAGTTCGCGCACGTTTTCGCGGGCCTGCTCTTCGCTTTGTTCCGGCGTCGGGTTGGCCACGTGCACGGCCATGGCGGTGTCCAGCTGCACGGTGAATTCGTCCAGGGTGAAGCGGGTTTTCTGAAACCACTGCTCCAGCCGGCGGGCCACGCAGGCGGCGCCGGCGGCGCGGGTGCCCGGCAGGCAGAGCACCAGATAGCCCCGTTGCCAGGCGATCAGCGCGTCTTCCATGCGGGTGCGTTGCTGCACCGCCTGGCCCAGTTGTTTTTGCAGACGTTGCAGGCGGTCGCCGCCCAGTTGTTTGCTCAACGACGCCACATCCTTAAGCTGGATGGCGAGCAGCGAGAGCGGTAATCGGTAACGCTGACAAAGAGACAGCAGTTGCGCCAGCGGAGTGAGACTATGGCTCTGAGCGCGGATCGAGGTAGTCCCGGCAGTCATTCAAATATCCCGTGTCGAGTTTATTATCATGCTCCTGCGTATACACGGGCTGTCCTTAGCACTGTTTTTGCGCCATAAATTGGCTGTCGCAGAAAGATAGTAATTGTTTTGCTGAGCAATACTTCCGATTCGTACCAATGGTTACAGTAATGCCCGGCGCTGTTACAAAAGCGGTATCGGGTTGAACCGAAGGGGAACATCATGACCGCGATTTTGCTGTCCGCCGTATTGAGCGCGGCCATCACCTTGACCGTGGTGGCTATTTGGGGACAGGTCTATTTCTTGCCGCGCCTGCGCCGCACCGTTCGTCAGGACATCGACGAGGAGGCCCGCAAGGCCTCCGACCTGATCGCGGAGAGCGTGGAGGAAGCGGTCAAAAGAGGTATCAACGAGGGCGTGCGCAATCTGCCCACGCGGGAAATGCTGGAGGAAACCAGCCGCAGCCTGGCGCGCTCCAGCACCGAGCTGGTGGGCGAGCGCATTGGCCGCTTTTTCGGAAAGAAAGATCGCGACTAACGCGGTGCTATGAGCGGGCCTTTGTGGGAGCGGGCCCTGCCCGCGAAAGGCCGGTGCAGCCGGCCGGCAGGATGCCAGAGAGATATCTAACGGGAGCACAAAAAGCGTCTCTGGCATCCTGCCGGGAGCTTCGCTCCCTTTCGCGGGCAGGGCCCGCTCCTACAAGTCCGGTCTAGCTTTTGGGTCGATGCAGCAGCCGTCCCAGAATCAGCGCCAGCCCCAGGCTGATCATGGCCAGCGACAGATAGTCGTGGGAGAGGGCGGTCCAGGTGGTGTGCCACTGGCCCAGGGCGCGCAGCAGCGACACCAGAATGAGGGTGACGCCGATCACCAGGAAGGCCAGATCGAGGCGGCGGCCGCGGCGCATTTCCCGGCGCAGGCCGCGCACTTCCTCGAGGATGTCTTCCTGCAGCAGTTGCTGGCGGGCCACTTGCGCGGCGAGCTCGCCCAGGTGGTCGGGGATGCCGGCCAGCTTTTCCAGCCAGGCCGGGTCTTCGCGGCGCAGCAGCGAGAGCAGCTCGCGCAGGCGCACGTGGTCGTCCAGCCAGTTGCGCACCAGCGGCCAGAGGCTGAATTCGCTGATGGTGGCCTGCAGGCGTTCCAGGGTGTCGTCCGGGCCGGTGATGCGCAGGCTGTGCTCGGCGTCGCCGCTGTTGGGCGCCAGCAGCCAGTGCAGCATGGCGCCCAGCGCGCCGCGCACGCGCACGTCCACCGGCCCTTCGTAGTCGCTGAGCAGCTCCACGCCGTCTTCGTAGATCAGCACATAGAGCACCCACATGGGGCTTTCGCCGCGCAGGCGCACCACGGTGCCGTCCAGCGCCGCCAGTTGCTCGCGGCCGCGTTCGTCGCCGGTGAGCGCCTGGTTGAGCAGCGTTTCCAGGGCGCCGTACATCAGCAGCCCGGTCAGCGACGAGGGGGAGGACATGGGTATACGAAATCCTTCTGTATCAAGGCGTTGGCCCGCTCGGAAGTATGAGGTATTTGCCGTCGGGTTGCCAAAAATTACGTTATTGTGCTTATTTCGCGCAGGCCGGCTGCTTATACTAGGTTCTTTCACAATTACATAACATTGGCTGTTGTGACTCGGGTCGACGCTCGCGGGAACTGTTCGTCATCTCTTTAGACGGCTAGTCTAGCCTTTTCCCTGGGAGGGGAGTCTCTGCCCACATGCTGGATTCGATTTTTTCCCATCCGGATTTCTGGAAATACTTCAGTATCCCATTCATAGCCGGCGTGGTTGGTTGGACCACCAACTGGATGGCCGTGCAGATGACCTTCTATCCATTGGAGTTCCTCGGCATCCGACCGTTCTTCGGCTGGCAGGGCATCATTCCCTCCAAAGTGGAGAAGATGGCCGCCATCGTGGTGGACAAGACCCTCCAGAAGCTGGGCAGCCTGGACGAGTTTTTCCGGGAGATGGAACCGGAAAAGATCGCCGCCCACCTGACCAAGAGCATCCAGGGCCGTATCGAGGAATACGTCGACGAGGTGATGACCGAGCGCAATGCGGTGCTCTGGGAGAACCTGCCCCTGGCCGTGCGCCGGCGGGTCTACACCCGCGCCCGCCGGGCGATTCCCGCGGTGATGGATAACGTGGTCGACGATATCAGCCACAACCTGGAAAACCTGGTGGACATGAAGCACATGATTGTCGAGCGCATGCGCTCGGACAAGGCGCTCATGGTGCAGCTGTTCCAGGAAGTGGGCGAGCCGGAATTCCGCTTCGTCACCAATTCCGGGTTCTATTTCGGTTTTCTGTTCGGTTTGATCCAGGTACCCATCTTCATCTTCGTGCCCAGCAACTGGGTGCTGCCGCTGTTCGGCTTTATTGTCGGCATCGCCACCAACTGGCTGGCGCTGAACGTGATCTTCCGCCCCCTCAACCCGGTGCGGGTGGGGCCCTTCCGCCTGCAGGGCCTGTTCCTGAAACGGCAGAAGGACGTGGCGGAGTCGTTCGCGCGGCTGACCACCGAAGAGCTGGTGACGCTGCGCAACATCATGCATCAGGTGATCAACGGGCCGCGCGGCGACCGTACCAAGGCGCTGATCAAGCGCCACCTCAAGCCGCTGCTCAACGGCGGCATGGTGCGCACCGCCGCCCAGCTCACCGTGGGCCCGGGCGGTTACGCCGACCTCAAACGGGCGGTGGAAGAGAAGGCCGTGGACCTGGCGGTGGAGCCGTTCGAGGACGACAACTTCAACCGCGAGCGCAGCAGCATTATCGAGCGGCTGATGCGCGACCGCATGCAGGCGCTCAGTTCCGAGGACTTCCAGGATCTGCTGCGGCCGGCCTTCCAGGAGGACGAGTGGATCCTGATTTTGGTGGGCGGCTTCCTGGGCGCCATGGCCGGCCTGGCCCAGCTGATCTTCGTGTTCGGGCTCTGAGCCATGGAGAACGCCACTATCGCCACCGCCGACCTGATCCCGCTGCTGGTGGGCTGCGCGCTGCTGTCGTCGCTGATCACCCTGGCGGTGATCGGCGTGCTGGTGAAGTTCTGGCTGGGGCCGCGCCTGGAGCGCCATATCGACGAGCGCTTCGAGGCCGGCGCCGACCGGCTGACACAGCGCTTCGTGGCGGTGCTCACCGGCAAATCCCGCGAGGTGATCCGCGACCGCGCCCGCGACCTGGCGCGCTTCGTGGGCGGCCGTCGCGGCCGCGACCCGGACGACGAGATCGACCCCTGACCCGCTGTCCCCACCGTCCCGGTGGCGCACCCCTTGTTCGACAATCAATTGGTTTCGCCTGTCATTTTTGACCTATACTCCCCTGGCGTTGATGGAGTAGAGGATCATGGCCGACCACAACAAACCGTCCGATCAGGACCCGCGAACCGACGGCGATGCCGTCCCCGAGCACCAATCCGGAACCCCCGTGGACGAGCGTGGCCACCCGCTGCGCGCGCTCAGCGGTGCGTCCCGCGATCTGCGCAAGTACACCCACCAGATCTGGCTGGCCGGGCTGGGCGCCTTCGCCCGCGCCGAGGAAGAGGGCAGTGGCTTTTTCGATGCCCTGGTGGAAGCCGGCCGCGAGGTGGAACGCCGCGCCAAGGACAAAGCGCCGCGCGTCGGTGAACTGAAGGAGCGGGTGCGCCACCACACCGGCGAGACCATGGACCGCATGGAAAAGGCCTTTGACGACCGGCTCGGCAAGGCGCTGTCCCGGCTGGGCATTCCCAATAAGCGTGAGGTGGATGCCCTGCGACAGCGCGTCCAGGAGCTCACCGACGCCCTGGACCATATCGACAAGGACGATCAGGACCCGCCGACGGGCCGCTAAGCGGCCCTTGTTCACCGTTTCCCACCAGTTTGTTCACACTGTTATCCACAAGCCTGGATAAAACCGGACAAAGCCGCCCCGGCGCGACCCAAACCGGGGCAGGGCGGCGGCGTCCCCGCGCCCGAAAAACGGGCAGCCCGCTTTGCCTTCCAATGACGCATTTTCACTATTGACAGGTTTACCGTGGACCGAAACTGTGCACAGGCCGGTAACAAGTGGGAAAGAAGGTAACAAATCCTTCCAGAAGTGCTGTCTTCACCTATAAATAACGGCTAAGTCTTTGTTTAATAAGGGTTTTCATATTTTGGTTAAAAAAGCGTCAAATAGCCAGAGGGGCCGGATTGCTGCCGCTTGGCCGACTTGTCCGCGCTTTTTCAACAGGTTTATCCACAGTATTTGTGGACAACCCGGCCTGGGGAAAACTCCGTTTCATAGGTCTACCGGCGGCCGGTTGTGACTGGTTAATTTCACCGCATTCTGGGGGACGGCCCGGCAACACCGCCCTGGCCGGGGTCATCCAGTGTTTATTCACAATCTTGTCCACAGGATTTGTGCATAACTTCCGAGGCCATAAAAAAACCCGGCCGGAGCCGGGTTTTTTTGGAAGCGGCGGAGCGCCTGCTTAGAAGCGGTGCTTGCCGTTGTCGATGTCGGCCTGCATTTCCGGGGTGAGACGCTGGTAGCAGCTCTCGCCGGGCAGCAGCACATAGACCGGGTCGTTGTGCTGGTTGAGGTCGTACTTCTCTTCCTTCAGCTTGTTCTTCTGGTGCTTGAAGTGGCCGGTGGTTTCCACTCCGTGGTCGGTGATGCGCAGGAACACGGGGATCGCGTAGGGCGGCAGCTCGCGCTTGAGGTAGGCGCACAGGGCGGGCCAGTCCACTTCCTCGTGCGGGCGG
>NZ_ARXR01000052.1 GCF_015356855.1 Alloalcanivorax venustensis ISO4 | reverse complement strand
CGTTGGCGCCGGCGTGGTGTCCAAGATCATCGAGTAAGACAGTTAGTGTGTTGATGGCCGGGGCTTTCATGCCCCGGCTGTTGCATTTGTAAAGTTACAGGCCAGTAGTTCAATTGGTAGAGCACCGGTCTCCAAAACCGGCTGTTGGGGGTTCGAGTCCCTCCTGGCCTGCCAAATTTCCCAGAGCTGCCATTCGGGCGGCGGGGTGCATCGGCAGATGACTGAGAAAGCACAAGGGCAGTCTGGCTCCTCCTCCGTTCTGGAGGGCATCAAATGGCTGGTGGTGGCTGCATTGGTGGTCACCGCCGTGGCCGGTAACAGCTATTTCTCCGACATGTCCCCCCTGTATCGGGCGCTGGGCGTCGTGGTGGTGGCTCTGCTGGCGGCCTTCGTGGCCCTGCAGACCGAGCAAGGCAAGGCGTTCAACCAGTTGCGCAAGGACTCCATGGTGGAGCTGCGCAAGGTGGTCTGGCCCACGCGCCAGGAGACGCTGCAAACCACGGCGATTGTCCTGGTGTTCGTATTGATCGTGGCTTTGCTGTTGTTCGTGCTCGACTGGGTGCTCAACGGCGCAATCTCGATGCTCATCGGCTAAGGGGTGCACATGGCAAAGCGTTGGTACGTGGTACACGCTTATTCCGGCTTTGAAAAGCACGTCAAGCGGTCCCTGGAGGAGCGGATCAAGCTCAACTCCATGGAAGAGCTGTTTGGCGAGATTCTGGTGCCCACCGAAGAAGTGGTGGAAATGCGCGCCGGCCAGAAGCGCCGGTCCGAGCGCAAGTTCTTTCCCGGTTATGTGCTGGTGCACATGGAAATGAACGATGACTCCTGGCATATGGTCAAGGAGACGCCCAAGGTGATGGGCTTTATCGGCGAGGATCCGAAGAATCCGGGTCGCGTATCGCCGATCACCCAGAAAGAGGCGGACGCCATTCTTCGCCGCATGGACGATGCGGTGGAAAAGCCGAAGCCGAAAACCCTGTTCGAGGCGGGCGAAGTGGTCCGCGTCACGGACGGGCCTTTCGCCGACTTCAACGGCGTGGTGGAAGAAGTGAACTACGAAAAGAGCCGCCTGCACGTGGCGGTGTTGATTTTCGGTCGCTCCACCCCCGTGGAACTGGAATTCGGACAGGTCGAGAAGACCTGATCCCTGGTGTCTTCCGCTGTTGTGGCGGAAGGCGGATGACCAACCTCAGGGGAGCCCGTTCCCGGGCGCTTGAACCCAAGGAGTCTTATCATGGCTAAGAAAGTAGAAGCCTACATCAAGCTGCAGGTGGCAGCGGGTCAGGCTAACCCCTCACCGCCGGTGGGTCCCGCTCTGGGCCAGCACGGCGTGAACATCATGGAATTCTGTAAGTCTTTCAACGCCCAGACCCAGCAGATGGATCAGGGTGCGCCGGTGCCGGTGGTGATCACCGTTTACGGTGACCGCTCCTTTACCTTCACCATGAAGACGCCGCCGGCGTCTTACCTGCTGAAGAAAGCGGCCAACATCAAGAGCGGCTCCGGTGAGCCCAACACCAAGAAGGTGGGCACGGTGAACCGGGCGCAGCTGGAAGAGATCGCCAAGGCCAAGGAGCCTGATCTCACCGCCGCGGATCTGGACGCCGCAGTGCGCACTATCGCGGGCTCCGCCCGTTCCATGGGCCTGGACGTGGAGGACTAACCAATGGCTAAGCTGTCCAAGCGCGCCCGCGCCATCCGTGAAAAGATCGAGCCGGGCAAGTTGTACCCGGTGGAAGAGGCCGTGACTCTGCTGGCCGAGATGTCCACCGTGAAGTTCAAGGAATCCATCGACGTGTCCGTGAATCTGGGCGTCGACCCGCGTAAATCCGACCAGAACGTGCGTGGCGCCTCCGTGCTGCCCCACGGTACCGGTAAGACCGTGCGCGTCGCCGTATTCGCTCAGGGCGCCAAGGCGGAAGAAGCCAAGGAAGCCGGCGCGGACGTGGTCGGTTTCGACGACCTGGCCGAGCAGGTTCAGGGCGGCGAGATCAATTTCGACGTGGTGATCGCTTCTCCGGACGCCATGCGCGTGGTCGGTAAGCTGGGCACCATCCTGGGTCCCCGCGGTCTGATGCCCAACCCCAAGGTGGGCACCGTGACTCCGGACGTGGCCCAGGCGGTTAAGAACGCCAAAGGCGGTCAGGTGCGTTACCGCACCGACAAGGGCGGCATCATCCACTGCACCGTGGGTCAGGTGGGTTTTGACGCCAACGCCATCAAGGAAAACGTGGAAGCGCTGATCAACGACCTGAAGAAGGCCAAGCCTTCTTCCGCGAAAGGGGCGTATTTCAAGAAGGTCACGCTTTCCAGCACCATGGGCCCGGGCCTGGCGATCGATCCCGCCTCCCTGGCCATGTAAGAAAACGGGCCGGCTTAGGCCGGTCCAAAGGGCTTTGATCCCGGCGGCGGCCTCGCAAGAGGCGCGGCCGACGGGGCGTCAAAGACCGCAGGTCCGCTGACGTGAATGGAGTCTGGCTTTATGAGCCAAGTTTCCGTCCGCGATTAAAGGGTAACCGCCTGCGCAGGCGCGGTAGTTACAAATCCTGTGTCAAAGCAGGGGCTGGCTTCCGCGATACCGACCGGGCAACCGGTCATGGCAACCGCCGGGTACATCAGCAAGGCAGTCGATGAATCCGGTTAAGTTTGTGAATCCAGGAGGTAAATCGTGCCTTTGAATCTGGAGGACAAACGGGCGATTGTGGTTTCGGTGAATGCTGCGGCTTCCGAAGCGCTGTCCGCCGTGGTTGCCGACTATCGTGGTCTCTCTGTGGCGGAAATGACCAATCTCCGTCTCAAGGCCCGCGAAACCGGCGTGTATCTGAAAGTTGTTCGGAACACGTTGGCCAAGCGCGCCGTTGCAGGTACTGAGTATGAGTGCCTCACCGATGCGCTGGTCGGCCCCACGGTTCTGGCATTTTCCCAAGACGATCCGGGTGCAGCTGCCCGACTCATCAAGGATTTCGCCAAGGACCACGACGCGCTCGAAGTTAAAGCGTTGGCGGTAGGCGGTGTGGCGTACGAAGCCAAGGACATCGATGTCCTGGCTAAGCTGCCCACCCGTGATGAAGCCATTGCTCAGCTTATGTCCGTCATGCAGGCCCCGGTGGCCAAGTTTGTCCGCACTCTCAACGAAGTGCCCGGCAAGTTTGTTCGCACGATGGCCGCCGTGAAGGACCAGAAACAGCAGGAAGCTGCCTGAGCCTCAGGCCGGCAGCGTAACTACCCGATTCACTCGGGATCGCCCGTACGGTGATTTTAGGAGATTGAAAATGGCCGTTTCCAAAGAAGATATCCTCAGCGCAGTAGCTGATATGAGTGTTATGGACCTCGTTGAACTGATCGAGGCCATGGAAGAGAAGTTCGGCGTAACCGCCGCTGCCGCCGTTGCCGCTGCTCCCGCAGCCGCTGGTGGTGACGCTGGTGCCGCCGCCGAAGAACAGACTGAGTTCGACGTGGTTCTGACCGGTTTCGGCGACAAGAAAGTCGGCGTGATCAAGGCAGTGCGCGAAGTAACCGGTCTGGGTCTGAAAGAAGCGAAAGAACTGGTCGAGAGCGCACCTGCTCCGGTCAAGGAAGGCGCTTCCAAGGACGAAGCCGAAGAGATCAAGAAAAAGATCGAAGAGGCCGGCGGTACTGCTGAGCTTAAGTAAGCGCGAGAGCGTTATGTCTTTCCACATTATGACGGAAAGACGCCGGCTGGCAGCTTAAGGGCTGCCAGCCTTTTGTCGTTTCTGTATGAAGGGTTTCGTACAGAAGTATCACCCAGGGGTGATAGGTCAACAGCCGAGGAACGCAGATGGCATACTCATTCACTGAGAAAAAGCGGATCCGCAAAGATTTCGGCAAGCTTCCAAAGGTCATGGAGGTTCCGTACCTTCTGGCCATACAGCTCGATTCTTACCGCAAGTTCCTGCAACACGACAAAAGCGCTGATGAGCGCTTTGAAGAAGGCCTGGAAGCGGCCTTCCGGTCCGTATTCCCGATATCAAGCTACTCCGGGAACGCGGCACTCGAGTATGCCGGCTATGAGTTCGGCAAACCCGTTTTCGATGTCAAGGAATGCATCATTCGTGGCACCACCTATGCCGCGCCTCTGCGCGTGCGTATTCGGTTGGTGATCTACGACAAAGAGTCCAATGGCGCCATCAAGGACATCCGTGAGCAGCAGGTCTACATGGGTGAAATCCCCTTGATGACCGAAAACGGTACCTTCGTGATCAATGGTACCGAGCGGGTCATCGTATCCCAGCTGCACCGTTCTCCCGGCGTGTTTTTCGACCACGACAAGGGCAAGACGCACTCCTCCGGGAAGCTGCTGTATTCAGCCCGGGTGATTCCTTACCGTGGTTCCTGGCTGGACTTCGAGTTCGATCCCAAGGACATGGTGTATGTGCGTATCGACCGCCGCCGCAAGTTGCCGGCGACGATCCTGCTGCGCGCCCTGGGTTACACCTCCGATGAAATTCTCGACATCTTCTTCGAGACCAACGAGATTCTGGTCGAAGACGGTGTGTATCGCATGCGCCTGGTGCCGGAACGTCTGCGTGGTGAAACCGCGACGTTCGATATCCTGGCCGGCGATGAAGTGGTGGTGGAACGTGGCCGCCGGGTAACCGCGCGTCACATCCGCCAGCTCGAAAAAGCCAATATCGAATACCTGGAAATTCCCGCCGAATACCTCCAGGGCCGTTACCTCGCCAAGTCCATCATCGACGAGGAAACCGGCGAGGTATTGCTGGAGTGTAATACCGAGCTGGGCGCCGACGCGCTGGAGAAACTGGAGAAGGGCGGCATCAAGCGGTTCGAGACGTTGTACACCAACGATCTCGACAATGGGCCGTTCATGTCCGACACCCTGCGTGCCGATCCCACCCGCAGCCCCCTTGAGGCGCTGGTGGAAATCTATCGCATGATGCGCCCCGGCGAGCCGCCCACCAAGGAAGCGGCGGAGAACCTGTTCCGCAACCTGTTCTTCACCGACGAGCGCTATGACCTGTCCGGCGTGGGCCGGATGAAGTTCAACCGTCGTCTGGGCCGTGAGGACGTCACCGGCCCGGGTATCATCTATGACGGTCGCTACTTCAGTAACCGCACCGACGATGAAGGCAAGCAGTACTACGAGCAGATCGGCGGCGAGACCTCCGACATCATCGACGTACTGAAGACGCTGGTGGACATCCGCAACGGCAACGGCGTGACCGATGACATCGATCACCTGGGCAACCGCCGCATCCGTTCCGTCGGCGAGATGGCCGAGAACCAGTTCCGCGTCGGTCTGGTCCGTGTCGAGCGCGCCGTGAAAGAGCGCCTGAGCCTGGCCGAGTCCGAGGGCCTGATGCCCCAGGACCTGATCAACGCCAAGCCGGTGGCGGCGGCGGTGAAGGAGTTCTTCGGCTCCTCCCAGCTGTCCCAGTTCATGGACCAGAACAACCCGCTGTCCGAGATCACGCACAAGCGTCGTGTCTCCGCGTTGGGCCCGGGCGGCCTGACCCGTGAGCGCGCCGGCTTCGAAGTGCGCGACGTGCACCCGACCCACTACGGCCGGGTATGTCCGATCGAGACGCCGGAAGGCCCGAACATCGGCCTGATCAACTCGCTGGCCAGCTACGCGCGCACCAACGAGTACGGTTTCCTGGAGTCCCCCTACCGCAAGGTGATCGACGGCAAGGTGACCGACGAGATCGAGTATCTCTCCGCCATCGAGGAAGCCGAGTGCGTGATCGCCCAGGTGGACGCCAAGATGACCGACGACGGCGGCTTCGTTGAAGACTTCGTCACCGTGCGTCACCGCTACGAATTCACCGTCATGGAGCGGGACACCATTACCCATATGGATGTCTCCCCGCGCCAGGTGGTGTCCGTGGCCGCGTCCCTGATTCCGTTCCTGGAGCACGATGACGCCAACCGCGCCTTGATGGGCTCCAACATGCAGCGCCAGGCGGTACCGACCCTGCGTGCCGAGAAGCCCCTGGTGGGCACCGGCATGGAGCGTCACGTGGCCCGCGATTCCGGCGTCTGCGTGGTGGCCCAGCGTGGCGGCGTGGTGAACAAGGTGGATGCCTCCCGGATCATCGTTAAAGTGAACGACGATGAGGTGGTGGAAGGCGAAGCCGGTGTGGATATCTACAACCTCACCAAGTACACCCGCTCCAACCAGAACACCTGCATCAACCAGCGTCCGCTGGTGAAAGTGGGTGACCGGGTCTCCGCCCGCGACATCATGGCCGACGGCCCGTCCGTGGACATGGGTGAACTGGCCCTGGGCCAGAACATGCGCGTCGCGTTCATGCCCTGGAACGGTTACAACTTCGAGGATTCCATCCTCATCTCCGAGCGTGTGGTGAAAGAGGACCGCTTTACCTCCATCCACATTCAGGAACTGACCGCCATCGCCCGGGACACCAAGCTGGGCGCCGAGGAAATCACCGCCGACATCCCCAACGTGGGCGAGGCGGCGCTGGGCAAGCTGGACGAGTCCGGTATTGTCTACATCGGTGCGGAAGTGGAAGCCGGCGACATTCTGGTGGGCAAGGTGACGCCGAAAGGCGAGACCCAGCTGACGCCGGAAGAGAAGCTGCTGCGTGCCATCTTCGGCGAGAAGGCGTCCGACGTGAAGGACACCTCCCTGCGTGTGTCCTCCGGCGTGAAAGGCACGGTGATCGACGTTCAGGTGTTCACCCGTGACGGCGTCGAGAAAGACGAGCGCGCCAAGCAGATCGAGCAGGACGCGCTGGACAAGTTCCGCAAGGACCTGAAGGACGAGTACCGCATTCTCGAGCGGGACAGCCTGGACCGTCTGCGCACCGTGATGGTGGGCAAGAAGGTCAACGGCGGTGCCGGCCTCAAGCGTGGTACCGAGCTGACCGACGCGATCCTGGACGATCTGGACGCGGCCCAGTGGTTCGAACTGCGCCCCGCCGACGACGACGTGGCCGAGCAGCTCGAGCGTACCCATCAGTACCTGGAGCAGCACAAGAAAGAGCAGGACGAGCGCTACAAGGACAAGCAGTCCAAGATCTCCGGCGGCGACGACCTGTCCCACGGCGTGCTCAAGGTGGTCAAGGTCTACCTGGCGATCAAGCGTCGCATCCAGCCCGGTGACAAGATGGCCGGCCGTCACGGTAACAAAGGTGTGATCTCCGTGATCATGCCCGAGGAGGACATGCCGTACGACGAGCACGGCGTGCCGGTGGACGTGGTGCTCAACCCGCTGGGTGTACCGTCGCGGATGAACGTGGGTCAGATTCTCGAGACCCACCTCGGCTGGGCGGCCAAAGGCCTGGGCGAGCGCATCGGCGAGATGCTGGATCAGGAAAAGAAAGCCACCGAGGTGCGCGATTTCCTGGACCAGATCTACAACCAGACCGGCGCCGGCGGCACCGACGAGGAGTGGGGCAGCTTCAGCGAAGCCGACATCATGGAGCTGGCCGAGAACCTGCGGGCCGGCGTGCCCATGGCCACCGCCGTATTCGACGGTGCCAAGGAGTTCGAGATCAAGGCGCTGCTGGAGCTGGCCGGTTACGACCGCTCCGGTCAGATCCAGCTGTGGGACGGCCGCAGTGGCGAACCGTTCGACCGCAAGGTGACCGTCGGCTACATGTACATGCTGAAGCTGAACCACCTGGTGGACGACAAGATGCACGCCCGCTCCACCGGTTCGTACAGCCTGGTGACCCAGCAGCCGCTGGGTGGTAAGGCACAGTTCGGTGGTCAGCGCTTCGGTGAGATGGAAGTCTGGGCGTTGGAGGCGTACGGCGCCGCCTACACCCTGCAGGAAATGCTCACCGTGAAGTCCGACGACGTAAATGGCCGTACCCGCATTTACAAGAACATCGTCGACGGCGACCACCGGATGGATCCGGGCATGCCGGAATCCTTCAACGTACTGCTGAAGGAAATCCGGTCTCTCGGTATCAATATCGAGCTGGAAAACGACTGAGTGCGTGACGCCGCCTTCGGGCGGCGCGCCACCCGGGCGGCGCTGCCGCCCGACCCGGATTTAGGAAAGAATCGCGAGCGAAAGCTCCATACGGAGGACTGGCCTTGAAAGACTTGCTGAATCTGCTCAAAAGTCAGGGACAAGTCACGGAATTCGACAAACTGAAGATCGGTCTGGCGCCGCCGGACCTGATCCGTTCCTGGTCTTTTGGCGAAGTGAAAAAGCCGGAGACCATCAACTACCGTACGTTCAAGCCGGAGCGTGATGGCCTGTTCTGCGCGCGTATTTTCGGTCCTATCAAGGACTACGAATGCCTGTGCGGTAAATACAAGCGGCTCAAGCACCGGGGCGTGATCTGTGAGAAGTGTGGCGTTGAAGTCACCCTCTCCAAGGTCCGCCGTGAGCGCATGGGCCACATTGAGCTGGCCAGCCCGGTAGCGCACATCTGGTTCCTCAAGTCGCTGCCCTCGCGCATCGGCCTGATGCTGGACATGACCCTGCGCGACATCGAGCGGGTGCTGTACTTCGAGTCCTTCGTGGTGACCGAGCCGGGTATGACCACTCTGGAGCGCGGTCAGCTGCTGACCGACGAAGAGTACTTCGACGCGCTCGAGCAGTTCGGTGATGAGTTCGAAGCCAAGATGGGCGCCGAGGCGGTCCAGCAGCTGCTGCTGGAGCTCGACCTGCAGGAAGAGATCAACACCCTGCGCGAGGACATCGAGGCGACCAACTCCGACACCAAGCTGAAGAAGCTGTCCAAGCGTCTCAAGCTGATGGAAGGCTTCCACGCCTCCGGCAACGCGCCGGAGTGGATGATCATGACGGTGCTGCCGGTGCTGCCGCCGGACCTGCGTCCGCTGGTGCCCCTGGACGGCGGCCGCTTCGCGACCTCCGACCTGAACGATCTGTACCGCCGGGTGATCAACCGTAACAACCGCCTCAAGCGGCTGCTGGACCTGAACGCCCCGGACATCATCGTGCGCAACGAAAAGCGCATGCTGCAGGAGTCCGTGGACGCGCTGCTGGACAACGGCCGCCGTGGCCGCGCCATCACCGGTTCCAACAAGCGCCCGCTGAAGTCCCTGGCCGACATGATCAAGGGCAAGCAGGGCCGTTTCCGTCAGAACCTGCTCGGTAAGCGGGTGGACTACTCCGGCCGTTCCGTGATCGTGGTGGGCCCGACCCTCAAGCTGCACGAAACCGGTCTGCCGAAGAAGATGGCTCTGGAACTGTTCAAGCCGTTCATCTTCGCCAAGCTGGAAGCCCGCGGCCTGGCCACCACCATCAAGGCGGCCAAGAAGATGGTCGAGCGCGAGACCGCCGAGGTGTGGGACATCCTCGCCGAGGTGATCCGCGAGCACCCGGTGATGCTGAACCGGGCGCCCACGCTGCACCGTCTGGGCATCCAGGCGTTCGAGCCGGTGCTGATTGAAGGTAAGGCGATCCAGCTGCACCCGCTGGTGTGCGCGGCGTTCAACGCCGACTTCGACGGTGACCAGATGGCGGTGCACGTGCCGCTGACCCTGGAAGCCCAGCTCGAAGCGCGCGCGCTGATGATGTCCACCAACAACATCCTCTCTCCCGCCAGCGGCGAGCCGATCATCGTACCCACCCAGGACGTGGTTCTGGGTCTGTACTACATCAGCCGTGAGAAGGTGAACGTCAAAGGCGAAGGCCGGGTGTTCGCCGACATCGCCGAAGTACTGCGCGCCCTGGGCACGCGGGAAGTGGCGCTGCACGCGCGGGTCAAGGTGCGCATCCACGAAGTGGTCAAGGATCAGGAAGGCCGCATCGAGGAAGCCACCCGTCTGGTGGAGACCACCCCGGGCCGCTGTAAGATCTGGGACATCGTCCCCGAAGGCATCGGCTTCGACATGGTCAACCAGAACATGACCAAGAAGGCGATCTCCAAGCTGCTGAACACCTGCTACCGGATTCTCGGTACCAAGGAAACCTGCATCTTCGCCGACCAGATCATGTACATGGGCTTCCGCGAAGCGACGCTGTCCGGCTCCTCCATCGGTGTCGAGGACATGGTGATCCCGGAAGCCAAGGTGAAACTGATCGCCGCCGCCGAGGAAGAAGTGCGCGAGATCGAGGAGCAGTTCGCTTCCGGTCTGGTGACCCGCGGTGAGCGCTACAACAAGGTGGTCGACATCTGGGCGCGCACCAACGACCAGATCGCCAAGGCGATGATGGACAACCTGAACAAGGAAATCGTCGTTAACCGTGACGGTGAAGACGAGACCCAGGCGTCCTTCAACTCCATCTACATGATGGCCGACTCCGGCGCCCGGGGCTCCCCGGCGCAGATCCGTCAGCTCGCCGGCATGCGGGGCCTGATGGCCAAGCCGGACGGCTCGATCATCGAGACGCCCATCACCAGCAACTTCCGTGAGGGTCTGAACGTACTTCAGTACTTCATCTCCACCCACGGCGCCCGTAAAGGTCTCGCGGACACGGCACTGAAAACCGCCAACTCCGGTTACCTGACCCGCCGTCTGGTGGACGTGGCCCAGGATCTGGTGGTCACCGAGGAAGACTGTGGCACCGAGGAAGGCCTGCTGATGACGCCGCTGATCGAAGGCGGTGACATCGTCGAGCCCCTGCGTGAGCGGGTGCTGGGCCGGACCGTGGCCCGTGACCTGGTGCGCCCGGGTACCGACGAGGTGGTCTTCACCGCCGGCACGGTGCTGGACGAAGTCTGGGTCGAGAAGCTCGAGGCGATGGGTATCGACGAGATGATCGTCCGCTCCCCGATCACCTGTAAGACCAAGTGGGGCATGTGCTCCCGCTGCTACGGCCGTGATCTGGCCCGCGGTCACCGGGTTAACATCGGCGAGGCGGTCGGCGTGATCGCCGCCCAGTCCATCGGTGAGCCGGGTACCCAGCTGACCATGCGGACCTTCCACATCGGTGGCGCGGCGAGCCGGGCTTCCGCGGTGTCCAGTATTCAGGTCAAGCACGGTGGCAGGATCCGCTTCCACAACGCCAAGCACGTGCAGCACAAAGACGGTCTGGTGATCGTTTCCCGCTCCGCGGAGCTGGCGGTGGTGGACGACCTGGGTCGTGAGCGCGAGCGCTACAAGATGCCCTACGGCGCCATGGTCACCGTGGGCGAGGACGACCAGGCCGAAGCCGGCCAGGTGGTCGCCACCTGGGACCCGCACACCCACCCGATCATCGCCGAGGTGGAAGGTAAGGTTCAGTTCGGGGACATGGAAGAAGGTATTTCGGTGAACTACCAGACCGATGAGCTCACCGGTCTGACCAACATCGAAGTGCTCTCCACCCAGGACCGGCCCTCCGCGGGTAAGGACCTGCGCCCGGTGGTTCGCGTGGTGGACGCCAAGGGGAACCCCGTGGCACTGCCCAACACCGACGCGCCGGCGGCGTACTTCCTGCCCGGCGGCGCGCTGTCCGGTCTCAAGAACGGCGCCAAGATCGGCATGGGTGACGTGATCGCGCGGATTCCGCAGGAATCCTCCAAGACCCGTGACATCACCGGTGGTCTGCCCCGCGTGGCCGACCTGTTCGAGGCGCGTAACCCGAAAGAGGCCGCGATCCTCGCCGAGAAGAGCGGTGTCGTTTCCTTCGGTAAGGAAACCAAGGGCAAGGTGCGCCTGGTGATCACCCCGGACGACGGCGGTGCGCCGTACGAAGAGCTGATCCACAAATGGCGTCTGCTCAACGTGTTCGAAGGTGAGCACGTGGAGAAGGGCGAAGTGGTCTCCGACGGGCCGCTCAACCCCCACGACATCCTGCGTCTGATGGGTGAAGTGGAGCTGGCGCGCTATATCGTCAACGAGGTGCAGGAGGTCTACCGCCTGCAGGGTGTGAAGATCAACGACAAGCACATCGAGACGATCATCCGCCAGATGCTGCGCAAGGTGGAAATCACCGAGCTGGGCGATTCCTCCTTCATCAAGGGCGAGCAGATCGAATACGCCCGCCTGATGGAAGAGAACGAGCGCCTCAACGGCGACGACAAGATGCCGGCACGCGGCTCGCGCCTGCTGCTGGGTATCACCAAGGCGTCCCTGGCCACCGAATCGTTCATCTCCGCGGCGTCCTTCCAGGAAACCACGCGGGTGTTGACCGAAGCGGCGGTGACCGGCAAGGAAGACGACCTGCGCGGTCTGAAGGAAAACGTGGTGGTGGGTCGTCTGATCCCCGCCGGTACCGGTTACGCCTACCATATGGAACGGCGCCGCCAGCGCGAGGAAGCGCACGGCGACGGCCCGACCATGGACGAGGTGGAAGCGGCGCTTTCCGAAGCACTCAGCTCCTCCGACGAGGAGTAGTCGGCTCCGGGGGCGTCTTGACTTGACGCCCCCGGATCCCTAGAATCCGTCGCCCCTGTCTATAGCCCGGAAAAGGCCGTGGACGGACCCAAGGGTGGCGAAACGAAGCAAGTTCGTCACAGAACTGTAAGCGTGGAGCAGTAGTTTCATGGCAACTGTAAACCAGCTTGTGCGCAACCCGCGCAAGAGGAAGGTTGAAAAAAGTGACTCGGTCGCCCTGCAGGGCTGCCCGCAGCGTCGCGGCGTTTGCACCCGGGTGTACACCACTACCCCGAAAAAGCCGAACTCCGCGTTGCGTAAAGTGTGCCGTGTGCGCCTGACCAACGGTTATGAAGTGTCTTCCTACATTCCCGGGGAAGGTCATAACCTGCAGGAGCACTCCGTGGTGCTGATCCGTGGCGGTCGTGTAAAAGACCTGCCCGGCGTGCGCTACCACACCGTGCGTGGCACGCTGGACACCGCCGGTGTTCAGGACCGTAAGCAGCGCCGTTCCAAGTACGGTGCCAAGCGGCCGAAGAAGTAAATCGAACCCCTTTTCTGACGGTCGGGCCGGTTGGCCCGATGGGATGAGTAAGGCCGGGCTCCGTCCCGGGTAACCCTGAAGCTTTCCCCGCCCCGGCGGGGTGAAAACGAGGAACACATCCGATGCCTAGAAGACGCGTCGTAGCCAAACGCGAGATCCTGCCGGATCCGAAGTTCGGGAGCCAGTTGCTGGCCAAGTTCATGAACCATGTGATGGTCGACGGCAAGAAGTCCGTAGCCGAGCACATCGTTTATGGCGCCCTGGACATCGTCGCGGATCGCAAGAACGGCGAGCCCCTGGAACTGTTCGAGAAAGCGCTCGACAACATCCGTCCGATGGTGGAAGTGAAAAGCCGTCGGGTCGGTGGCGCCACCTATCAGGTGCCGGTCGAAGTGCGTCCCAGTCGTCGTACCGCCCTGGCCATGCGCTGGCTGGTGGATTCCGCGCGTAAGCGTGGTGAGAAAAGCATGGCTCAGCGCCTCGCCGGTGAAGTGGCGGACGCCGCTGAAGGTAAGGGCGCAGCCATGAAGAAGCGGGAAGACGTGCACCGCATGGCCGAGGCCAACAAGGCCTTCTCCCACTTCCGCTTCTAAGCAAGAAGGTAGGATGAGTAAACCGGCCTGCTCAAGTTCAGGCCGGTTTTTGTATTGGATTCAGTGAATCGAGGTTAGCAGCGTGGCACGTAAGACTCCTCTCAACCGCTATCGCAACATTGGTATCTGCGCCCACGTGGACGCGGGCAAGACTACCACCACCGAGCGCGTCCTCTTTTACACCGGTGTGTCTCACAAAATCGGTGAGGTACACGACGGTGCCGCGGTCATGGACTGGATGGAGCAGGAGCAGGAGCGTGGTATTACCATTACCTCCGCTGCCACCACTACCTTCTGGCAGGGCATGGACCAGCAGTACGACCAGCACCGGATCAACATCATTGATACCCCGGGGCACGTGGACTTCACCATTGAGGTGGAGCGTTCCCTGCGTGTACTCGACGGTGCCGTGGTGGTGTTCTGTGGTACTTCCGGTGTGGAGCCGCAGTCCGAGACCGTATGGCGTCAGGCCAACAAATACGAAGTGCCCCGCGTGGTGTTCGTCAACAAGATGGACCGCGCCGGCGCCGATTTCGAGCGCGTGGTCGAGCAGATCCGCAAGCGTCTGGGTGCCAAGGTGGTTCCCATTCAGCTGAACATCGGTTCCGAAGACAACTTCAAGGGCGTGGTCGACCTGATCCGCATGAAGGCGATCTATTGGAACGAAGGCGACATGGGTATGACCTACGAGCAGAAGGACATCCCCGAAGAGCTCCAGGCCCGTTGCGACGAGCTGCGCGAGCAGATGGTCGAGTCCGCCGCCGAGGCCTCCGAAGAACTGATGGAGACCTACCTGGAGAATGGCGAGCTGACCAACGAGCAGATCAAGGCCGGTCTGCGTCAGCAGGTCATCGCCAACGAGATCGTTCTGGCTCTGTGCGGCTCCGCCTTTAAGAACAAGGGCGTGCAGGCGCTGCTGGACGCGGTGATCGAATACCTGCCGGCGCCGGACGAAGTGAAGGCGATCCAGGGTGTACTGGAAGACGGTGAAACCGTTGAGGCCCGTAAGTCCAGCGACGACGAGCCGTTCTCCGCGCTGGCGTTCAAGATCGCCACCGACCCGTTCGTGGGCTCGCTGACCTTCATCCGCGTTTACTCCGGCGTGCTGAACTCCGGTGACAGCGTGATGAACTCCGTTCGCGACAAGAAAGAGCGCGTCGGCCGTCTGCTGCAGATGCACTCCAACTCCCGCGAGGAGATCAAGGAAGTGCGCGCCGGCGACATCGCCGCCTGCGTGGGTCTCAAGGACGTCACCACCGGTGACACCCTCTGTGACCTGAACAAGGTGATCATCCTTGAGCGCATGGAATTCCCGGATCCGGTGATTTCCGTGGCGGTGGAGCCGAAGTCCAAGGCCGACCAGGAGAAGATGGGCATGGCGCTGGGTCGTCTGGCACAGGAGGATCCGTCCTTCCGTGTGAAGACCGACGAAGAGTCCGGCCAGACCATCATTTCCGGCATGGGCGAGCTGCACCTGGACATCCTTGTCGACCGCATGAAGCGGGAGTTCAAGGTGGAAGCGAACATCGGCGCGCCGCAGGTGGCTTACCGCGAAACCTTCACCAAGCCGGTGGACGTGGAAGGTAAGTTCGTCAAGCAGTCCGGTGGTCGTGGTCAGTACGGCCACGTCAAAATCAAGTTCGAGCCCATCGATCGCGATGCGGACTTCGAGTTTGAAGAGCAGATTCACGGCGGTGTGGTTCCGAAAGAGTACTTCGGTGCTGTTCAGAAAGGTATCGATGA
Source organism: Alloalcanivorax venustensis ISO4 (assembly GCF_015356855.1). GTDB lineage: Bacteria > Pseudomonadota > Gammaproteobacteria > Pseudomonadales > Alcanivoracaceae > Alloalcanivorax > Alloalcanivorax venustensis. The sequence continues at coordinate 497 of NZ_ARXR01000052.1, read as the reverse complement.
GCAGCTGAAGTCCGGTGTACTGGCCGGCTACCCGGTGCTGGGCGTGAAAGCGATTCTCTACGATGGTTCCTACCATGAGGTGGATTCCAACGAGAACGCCTTCCGCATGGCCGGTGGCCTGGCGGTGAAGAACGCCGCGAAAGAGGGTGGTGCCGTTCTGCTCGAGCCGATCATGAAGGTCGAAGCGGTTACCCCCGAGGAGTACATGGGCGACGTCATGGGTGACCTGAGCCGTCGTCGTGGCACCGTGCAGGGCATGGAAGACACTCTGTCCGGCAAGGTGATTCGTGCCGAAGTGCCGCTCTCCGAGATGTTTGGCTACGCGACCGATCTGCGTTCCATGTCTCAGGGTCGCGCCAGCTACTCCATGGAGTTCCTGAAGTACTCCGAGGCACCGCGCAATATCGCCGATGACGTCATCAGCGGTAAGAAATCTTAAATTTACGGATAATTTGTTAAGGGTATTGAGCCGTGGCAAAGGAAAAGTTTGAACGTAA
>NZ_ARXR01000051.1 GCF_015356855.1 Alloalcanivorax venustensis ISO4 | reverse complement strand
CCCGCTAAAGCGCGATGAACCTTTTTTATGGGCGCGGCGGGGTTGTGGACGCCCCCTTTTGGCTCCACATCTTTTATACTGCCGCCCACACTCATTACACACTGCCGATTATGAAACTGCTGCTGATTCTGGGCGCGCTCAACGGCGCCCTGGCCGTGCTGCTCGGCGCGTTCGGCGCCCACGGGCTGAAGGCCCGGGTGGACGGCCCGATGCTGGAAATCTGGGGCACCGCCAGCCAGTACCACTTCTACCATGCGCTGGCGTTGCTGCTCACCGGGCTGCTGGCCAAGCAGTTCGGCGCGTCCGGGCTGGTCGCCGCCGGCTGGATTCTGTTCGCCGGCATGCTGGTGTTCAGCGGCAGTCTTTACGTGCTGGTGCTGAGCGGCCAGAAATGGCTCGGCGCGGTGACCCCGCTGGGCGGCCTGGCACTGATCATCGGCTGGCTGTGGCTGACCTGGTCCCTGGTGAAAGCGCTATGAATCTGACCGTTAACGGCGCCCCCCACACCTTCAACGGCACCACGGTGACCGATCTGGTGGCGGAGCTGAACCTCACCGGCCGGCGGCTCGCCGTGGAGGTGAACCGGGAGATCGTGCCGAAGAGCGAACACGACACCCATACCCTGCGAGAGGGCGACACCGTTGAAGTCGTCCATGCGATCGGAGGGGGGTAAATCGCGACCGAAGCAAGCTTCGCAGCGCGATTTACGACCGGACACGGCTCATCAGAATGCAGAACCTCCCAACACGGAATCGACCATGAGCGAAGATCTACTCACCATCGCCGGCAAGACCTACGCCTCCCGGCTGCTGATCGGCACCGGCAAGTACAAGGATTTCGAGGAAACCCGTGACGCCATCGAGGCCAGCGGCGCGGAGATCGTCACCGTGGCCCTGCGGCGGACCAATCTGGGCCAGAATCCGGACGAACCCAACCTGCTGGATTTCGTCAGCCCGGAGCGCTACACCATTCTGCCCAACACCGCCGGCTGCTTTAACGCCGAGGACGCGGTGCGCACCTGCAAGCTGGCCCGCGAGCTGCTCGACGGCCACAGCCTGGTGAAGCTGGAGGTGCTGGGCGACCAGAAGACCCTCTACCCGAACATCGCCGGTACCGTGAAGGCGGCCCGGGAGCTGGTGGACGACGGCTTCCAGGTGATGGTCTACACCAACGATGACCCGATCGTCGCCAAGGAGCTGGAAGACATGGGCTGCGTGGCGGTGATGCCGCTGGGCTCGCTGATCGGCTCCGGGCTGGGCATTCTCAACCCGCACAGCCTGCTGCTGATCATGGAACAGGCCAAGGTGCCGATCATCGTCGACGCCGGCGTGGGCACGCCCAGCGACGCCACCCTGGCCATGGAGCTGGGCTGCGACGGCGTGCTGCTGAATTCCGCCGTGGCCCACGCCAACAAGCCGGTGCTGATGGCCGGCGCCATGAAAAAAGCCATTGAAGCGGGCCGCGAAGGCTTCCTGGCCGGACGCATGCCCAAGCGGGTGTACGCCAACCCCTCGTCGCCCGGCGAAGGGCTCATTTAGCGCGCTCCGTGGGAGCGGGCCTGCCCGCGAAAGGGTGGCGTCAGCCACCCGGCGGGATACCAGAGACGTTGTTTCGGACCCTAATAGCCATGCTCGATTTTCTACACCAGGACAAAGACCCGGAAACCGGCAAGGTGATGCGCCGGGTACGCAGCTTCGTGCTGCGCGAAGGCCGGCTCACCCATGGCCAGCGCAAGGCGCTGGACACACTGTGGCCCCGCTATGGCCTGGAACGGGCCCAGGGCGTGCTGGATGCGCGGGCGGAGTTCGGCCGCGACGCGCCCCGGGTGCTGGAAATCGGCTACGGCATGGGCCAGTCCTTGGCCGGGATGGCGGAAGCGGAACCGGACAAGGACTTTATCGGCATCGAGGTGCACCGGCCCGGTGTCGGCGCCCTGCTGCTGGAAATCCAGGAGCGCGGCCTGAGCAACCTGCGCACCTACTGCGACGACGCCGTGGACATCCTCAAGCTGTGCATCCCTGACGGCTCCCTGGACCGGTTGCAGCTCTATTTCCCCGACCCCTGGCACAAGAAAAAGCACCACAAACGGCGCATCGTGCAGCCGGACTGGGTGGCGCTGGTGAACACCAAGCTGCGCCCCGGTGGCGTGCTGCATATGGCGACGGACTGGCAGGATTACGCCGAGCACATGATGGCGGTGATGAACGACTCAGCCGGCTTCGTGAATACGGCGGGCGAGGGCGGTTTCGCGGAGCGCCCGGGCTGGCGCCCGGAGACTAAATTCGAACGCCGTGGCGCCGGTCTGGGCCACGGCGTCTGGGACTTACTGTTCGAAAAATCGTTATAAAAGGTAAATCTTCACGCCGGTTTGATAGCCGGGCCCGGCCGTTTTGCGACAGGCTAAGCGGGACTTGGAACGTCACCCGTTTCCACAAGGATCAGGAGAACCCGTGCCCGCGAACGAACCGGCCCTGGGGCTGACAGACATTCTCGTTAAGCTGGCGGACGAGCCGGACGGCAGCGAGCTGTCGCTGGTATCGGTGGTGGAGACCATGCAGGGGCGGGGCTTCGGGCCCTTGCTGCTGGCGCCGACGCTGATGGTGCTGCTGCCCACCGGCGCCATCCCCGGGGTGCCCACGCTGAGCGCGCTGCTGATCATGCTGGTGGCCGGCCAGCTGGTGTTCGGCAAACGCGCGCCCTGGGTGCCCGGGCGGCTGCGCCAGATGTCGTTCGAGCGGGCCAGGTTCCGCGCGGCGGTGGAGAAGGTGCGGCCCTGGACGGAGCGCATCGACCGGCTGCTCAAGCCCCGGCTGCGGGCCCTCACGGTGTGGCCGTTCAACCGCCTGGGCGCGGCGCTGTGCCTGGTGTTGGCGGCGGCGATGATACCGCTGGAACTGGTGCCCTTCGCGGCGGCGGTGCCGGCGCTGATCATCGCCTTCTATGCCCTGGCGCTGGCCGCCCATGACGGCGCTCTGGCGCTGTTCAGCCTGGCCGGCGTGGTGGCCGCGGGCGCGGCGGCGGTGTACTTCTGGCCGCTGTTCTGAGCGCCGTGAAACCGCCGCCCGCGACTACTCCACTTCCTTAAGCTTCCAGGACCAAAACGTCCCCAGAACGCCCATGGCGCCCAACAGCAACAGCGCCCACTGCGCCCCCAGCAGGGACACCGCCGCGCTGACACCGCCCAGCACCAGTAGCAGCACGCCTATCACGGTGTTGCTGACGGCGGTGTAGTCGGTGCGCTTGGTGCCGCCGGCCATGTCCACCAGATAGGTCTTGCGGCCGATGCGGACGCCGGAATGGGCGATGCTGAGCACGAAGAACGCCACCGGATAGAACCAGGTGAGCCCGTTCCAGGCGGGGTCGGCCAGGGCCACCGCCGCCACGCCCAGACACACCAGCGCCGCCAGGGCGCCGCCGCGGATCATCACCTGGCGGCTGGAGGCGTCCGCCATATAGCCCCAGACGCTGGCGCTGACCGTGCTGGCCAGGCTGGACGCCACCAGGAAGCCGCCCAGCAGGGTGGCGCCGTCGGCCCGGTTCTGGGCCAGCACCACCAGAAACGGCGACCCCAGGGCGGACGCCATCAGCAACGCCCGGGCGATCACGAAGTCGCGGAAGGGTGCGTCACTGACCAGCAGACCCAGGCTCTCGAACGCCTGGCGCAGGGCGTGGCCGCCGCCGGCGGTCTCGCCTTGGAACTCGTCCACCTTGGCGAACACCGTGGCCGCCAGCCACCAGGCGAGGCCGGCGGCGAGCAGCAGCACCGTGTAGAACAGCATGCCCGGCTCGCTGTCACCGCCGAACAGGGACACCCCCACCGCCAGCGTCGCCGCGCCGGACAGGGTGGACGCCAGCCCGGTGAGGCGGCCCCGGCGGGCCTTGGGGATGCACTTGCCCTGCACGTCCTTCATCGCCACCGAGCAAAAGCCGCGCCCCAGGCTGAACACCACCAGCAGGCCGACGATGGCGAGCCCGGCGACCAGGCCCTGCAGCCACCAGACCGCCGCCGCCATGGCCAGCACACAGGCCCCCTGCAGCACCGAGCCGAACACCCAGAAGCCCTTGCGCACCGGGTGGCGGCGCATCCAGGCCCCGATCGCCAGCTGCGGGATCAGCGAGCCGGATTCGCGGATCGGCACCAGCAGGCCGGCCAGCGCCCCGGGCGCCCCCACCGCGCCGATCAGCCAGGCGAGCACGGTCTTGGGGTTGATCAGCAGGTCGCCGATCTTGGTCAGCACATTGGCGAGAATGATCTTGAAGAAATTACCGGGCACTTCCCGGCAGGCTTCTTCGCTGATGTCGCGGCAGGTGCGCGCGTCTTCTTCATTGGCGACCAGCGCGTACAGCCGGTCCAGTGGTTCACGACGACTCATCGTCTCCCTTCCCTCTTTCTCTACCCCTTGTTTACGCTCCCCCGGGCACCATGTGTTTTCCAAAGGATAAGTGATCCGGCGATAAGGAGCGCATCACCATGTTTAGAGTGTATTACCTCGTAAACAGCATGGATCAGGTGAAAACAGCCCTGAAAAACATCGAACAGTCGGAAATCGGCACTAATCGGGTGCACGTCATGGCCCGCGACAACGGCGAACTGAGCCGCGAGGGTATCCATGCGACCACGCCATGGGAAGACACCAACATCATGACCACCGGCTTCTACGGGGCCGTGGTGGGCGCGGTGATCGGCCTGCTGGTGGGCTGGGCACTGAGCGGTATCGATCCCTGGGGGCTGGAAATCGGCTTCTGGGGCGTGATGGTGAGCGTGTTGTTCTTCGGTTCACACGGGGCCTGGGCCGGAGGTATCCGTGGGATCTCCCACGCCAATTACCATCTCAAGCCGTATCTGGACGACATTCGAAAGGGGCATTATCTGATTATCGTCGATGTGGACCGGGAGGAGCAGCGCAAAAAAGTGCACCGCCTGCTGGACCACAGCTTGGACGCGGAACGCCAGGGCGACGAAAGCGCGTTCAGCCCGCTGCTGTAGGCCAGGGAAGGAACGGAGCCGCCCGGGGGCGGCCCGCCACGCCTCAGGCGTGCTGCTTCTGGTGGCGGCCTTCCGCCAGTTCTTCCATCAAGCGTTTGCAGAAGGCGTCCAGGTCCTTGGGCGTGCGGCTGGTGACCAGACCGTTGTCGACCACCGCTTCCTGGTCTTCCCAGGTGGCACCGGCGTTGCGCAGGTCCTGGGCCACCGAGGGCACGGACGTCAGGGTGCGACCCTCCACCACGCCGGCGTTGATCAGAATCCAGGGCGCATGGCAGATCGCCGCCACCGGTTTGCCGGCCTTGAAGAAGGCGCGCACGAAGTCCAGCGCCTGTTCATTGAGGCGCAGCTCATCCGGGTTGAACAGGCCCCCGGGCAGTACCAGGGCGTGGTAGTCCTCGGGCTGGGCCTGGTCCAGGGCCTTGTCCACCTCATAGGTGTCGCCCCAGTCCGTTTCCGCCCAGGCGCGAATGCCGTCCTTGCTGGGCGCTATCACGTGCACCTCGACGCCGTAGCTGCGCAGGGTGGATTGCGGAACCGCCAGTTCGGATTCCTCGAAGCCGTCGGTGGCGAGGATCGCCACCCGTTTGCCGTCCAGTTGCTTGCTCATGATGCTCTCCTTTGACCGCTCTCGGTTTGAAACGAGCCGGCCCCATGCTAAAGCGTGCGCGCCGGCGCGCCTGCCCGGCGCCGATAAAAAACTGCAAAAGCTGGCCGCTCGCTCGCGTTGCACGGCCAGGGGGCGGTCGATAGACTTTGCCCCACCTTTGGATGGTTGCCCGAAATGCCCGAAACGATTCCCCAGGACTCCGTAGGCCTGGTACAACCGCAAACCCTGCACGTGGACCAGCCCCTGGAGCTGGAGTGCGGACGGGTGCTGCCGTCTTACGATCTGGTCTACGAGACCTACGGCACCCTCAACGCGGACGCCTCCAACGCGGTGCTGATCTGCCATGCGCTGTCCGGCCACCACCACGCCGCCGGCTATCACAGCGCCGATGACCCGCGTCCGGGCTGGTGGGACAGCTGCATCGGGCCGGGCAAGCCGATCGATACCAACCGCTTCTTCGTGGTCTGCCCCAACAACCTGGGCGGCTGCCACGGCTCCAGCGGGCCCGGCTCCCAGAACCCGGAAACCGGCCAGCTTTGGGGGCCGGACTTCCCGATGATGACGGTCAAGGACTGGGTGAAAAGCCAGGCCCAGCTGGCGGACGCCCTGGGCATCCAGCGCTGGGCGGCGGTGGTGGGCGGCAGCCTGGGCGGCATGCAGGCCCTGCAGTGGTCGATGGATTTCCCCGACCGGCTGGCCAACGCGGTGGTGATCGCGGCGGCGCCTAAGCTGTCGGCGCAGAATATCGCGTTCAACGAGGTGGCCCGGCAATCGATCCTCACCGACCCGAATTTCCACGGCGGACGTTACTATCTGCACGACACCTACCCGCGCCAGGGGCTGATCCTGGCGCGCATGGTCGGGCATATCACCTATCTCAGCGACGACGCCATGCGCATGAAGTTCGGCCGTGACCTGCGCTCCGGGCGGTTTCATTTCGGCTTCGACGTGGAATTCCAGGTGGAGTCCTACCTGCGCCACCAGGGCGAGACCTTTTCGCGCAATTTCGACGCCAACACCTACCTGCTGATGACCAAGGCGCTGGATTACTTCGACCCGGCGCGGGAGTGCGACGGCACCCTGGAGGACGCCCTCGCCGACACCCGTTGCAACTTCCTGGTGATGTCGTTCAACTCCGACTGGCGCTTCTCGCCGGAACGCAGCCGGGAAATCGTCAACGCCCTGGTGCAGGTGGGCCGCAATGTGAGCTACGCGGAGATCGACACGCCCAAGGGCCACGACGCCTTCCTGCTGCCGATTCCGGAGTACCGCAAACTGTTCGGCGCCTATATGGGCCGTGTCGCGGAGGCCACTTCCAATGCGTGATGATCTGGCCTTGATCAGCCGCTGGATTCCCAAGGGCGCGCGGGTGCTCGACCTGGGCTGCGGCGACGGCGATCTGCTCGCCCATTTGCAGGACGACAGGCAGGTGAACGGCTACGGCCTGGAGATCGACCAGGACAACATCGCCGCCTGCTTCGCCAAGGGCGTCAATGTGATTGAACAGGACCTGGACAAGGGCCTGGGCAACTTCCAGAGCGACCGCTTCGACTATGTGGTGATGACCCAGGCGCTGCAGGCGGTACTGCGCCCGGACAGCATTCTCGACGAGATGTTGCGGGTGGGCCGCGAAGCGATCATCACCTTCCCCAACTTCGGGCACTGGCGGGTGCGCTCCTATCTGGGCTTCAAGGGCCGCATGCCGGTGTCCTCGGCGCTGCCCTACGAGTGGTACGACACGCCCAACATTCACCTGTGCACGGTGAAGGATTTCGAAGCCCATTGCCGTGAGCGGAACATCCGCATCATCGAGCGGCAGGTGGTCAATCGCCATCACCGCAGCGGCCGGCTGACCCGGGCTTGGCCCAACCTGTTCGGGGAAATCGCCATTTACCGGGTGACGCTCTAATCACTCTCTCGGATCACCAGGATCTCGACCATGGATACTCTCGTACTCGCCTCCGGCAACCAGAAAAAGCTGGATGAGATGCGCGCCATTCTGGAACCGCTGGCGCTGAAGGTGGTGCCGCAAAGCGACTTCCAGGTGCCGGAAGCGGAAGAAACCGGCCTGACGTTCGTTGAAAACGCCATTCTCAAGGCGCGCAACGCGGCGGCGCACACCGGCCTGCCGGCGATCGCCGACGATTCCGGCCTGGAAGTGGACGCGCTGAACGGCGCGCCGGGCATCTATTCGGCGCGTTTCTCCGGCGCCGACGCCAGCGACGCCAAGAACAACGCGCTGCTGATCGATATGCTCGGCGATCTGCCGGACGCGCCCCGCACCGCCCGCTATCAGGCGGTGCTGGTATTGATGCGCCACCCGGACGACCCCACGCCGCTGATCTGCCAGGGCACCTGGGAAGGCGAGATTCTGCTCGCCCCGCGCGGCAACGGCGGCTTCGGCTATGACCCGCATTTTCTGATTCCGGAGCTGGGCGTGACCGCGGCGGAAATGGAGCCGGCGGAGAAAAACCGCATCAGCCACCGCGGCCGTGCGTTGAAGGCCTTGATGGACGCCCTGCGAGAACGCTCTGAGTAATTCCATGCTCACCGCCCCGCCACTGACGCTCTACGTGCACGTGCCCTGGTGCGTGCGCAAATGCCCCTACTGCGACTTCAACTCCCATGAGCGCCAGTCGGAGCTGCCGGAGCGCGCCTACCTGGACGCCCTGCTCGCCGACCTGGACCAGGACCTGCACTGGGTGCGCGGCCGCCCCCTGGAGGCGATCTTCATCGGCGGCGGCACGCCCAGCCTGATGAGCGCGGACTTCTACGCCGCCCTGTTCGAGGGGCTGCGGCAACGGCTGAGCTTCAGCGACGGCATCGAAATCACTCTGGAAGCCAACCCCGGCACCCTGGAAACCGGCCGCTTCGCAGGCTTCCGGGCGGCGGGCATCAACCGGCTGTCGATCGGGGTGCAGAGTTTCAATGCGCGGCATCTGCAGGCGCTGGGCCGCATCCACGGGCCCGAAGAAGCCCTGCGCGCCGCCGCCGACGCCCGCGACGCCGGCTTCGACAATTTCAATCTGGACCTGATGCACGCCCTGCCGGGGCAAACGCCGGCGCAGGCGCTGGATGACCTGCGCCAGGCGATAGCGCTGGAGCCCACGCACCTGAGCTGGTACGAGCTGACCATCGAACCGAATACCGCCTTCTTCCGCGCGCCGCCGGAGCAACCCGACGGTGACAGCCGCGCCGACCTGGAAGAGCAGGGGCTGGGCTTGCTCGCCGCGCAGGGCTTCGAACGCTACGAAGTGTCGGCGTTCGCGCGGCCCGGGCGACGCTGCCGACACAACCTGAATTACTGGCGGTTCGGCGATTATCTGGCGATCGGCGCCGGCGCCCACGGCAAGGTCACCACCGACCGGGAATTACTGCGTTTTCAGAAAACACGCATGCCCGAGCATTATCTGGCCGACCCGTTGAACGCGCGGCGCGCCCTCACCGTGATTGATGAACCGCTGCTGGAAGCCTTGCTGAACGGGCTGCGTCTGGTGGAAGGCGTACCGATTACGATGTTGTCGCAACGCACCGGTCTTGAGGCCGAGACCATCAACGCGGCGCTGGCGTCCAGCCGCGCGCAGGAGCTGCTGGTGGCGGACGAACAGCGGGCCGCCTGCACAGAGCTGGGCTTTCGTCATTTGAATACGGTTCTCGAGCGTCTCGCCACGCAAGTCGGATGACGCAGCCGGACTGTCATGATCCGGCGCTTGATGCCTGTTTAATTTCTGTTCACACTTCGGGGTCGATTCAGTCCGTCGATCATCGACAAGGATGCAAACAGCGCGTTTCTGCAGAGACGTGCGCAACAAGGACCATTGCCTGACGACGGGGCCGCCGGATGAATCCCCCCTCCGCCTACGGGCAAACAACTAAAATACAGCCGCACATCAGGGGTTTAGGTCAATGAGTAAGCGCATCTTCAGCAAGCGCATGGTGATCATGCTGATCATCCTGGCTGTCGTCTTCGGCCTTATTTTTGGCTTCAAGGCGTTCATGGGCAAGATGATGAACGACTTCTTCGACAACATGCCGCAGCCCGCCGCCGCCGTTTCCACCTACGAAGCCCGCCAGGACAACTGGGCGTCGATTCTGGAAGCCGTGGGCACCGTCAACGCCGTGAACGGCGTCAACGTGACCGCGCAGGTGCCCGGCGAAGTGGAAGCGATCGAGTTCGAATCCGGTGACTCGGTGAAGAAGGGCGACGTGCTGATCCGCCTGGAAGCCGCCGCCGACCGCGCCCAGCTCAATGCGCTGGAAGCCACCGCCGGCCTGGCCCGCCAGGAGTACGACCGCTACCAGCGGCTGTTCAAGCAAGGCTCGATTTCCCGCTCCGAACTGGACAACCGCCGCGCCCAGCGCGACCAGGCGGTGGCGCAGGCGCAGGCCCAGCGCGAACAGCTGAACTATAAAACCGTGCGTGCGCCCTTCGACGGCGTGCTCGGCATTCGCCAGGTGGATCTGGGCCAGTTCCTGCAGGCCGGCACGCCGGTGGTGAGTCTGAACCAGCTGCAGCCGATTTTCGTCGACTTCGCCCTGCCCGAGCAGGAGCTGAGCCGCATCGAGAAGGGCCTGAAGGTACGCGTAACGCTGGACGCCTACACCGACCAGCAGTTCGAAGGGGAAATCTCCGCCATCGAGCCCGGTGTCAGCGAAGCGACCCGTAACGTGTCCGTGCAGGCGCGCTTCGAGAACGAAGACAACAAACTGCGCCCCGGCATGTTCGCCAGTGTCGACATTCAGCTGCCGCAATCCGAGGACGTGGTGGTGATTCCGCGCACCGCGATCAGCTACGCCCCCTACGGCAACGCGGTGTTCGTGGTGAAGGACGCGCCGCAAAAAGGCGAGACCGGCGAGAACGAAGAGAGCGACGCCGACAGCGAGAAAAAAGCCGAAGGCGCCGACAAGATCGTCAAGAAGCGGTTCGTGAAACTGGGCCGCCGGCGCGGCGATCTGGTGGCGGTGATCGACGGGCTCAAGCCCGGCGAAGTGGTCGCCACCAGCGGGCTGCTGAAACTGCGTAACGACGCCGCCGTGACCATCGAGAACGATGTGCAGCCCTCCGCGGATGCGACGCCGACACCCGGCAACAGCTGAGGATCGCCATGAAATTCACGGACATCTTCATCAGCAAGCCGGTGCTGGCCTCGGTGGTCAGCCTGTTTATCTTTCTGCTCGGGTTGCGCGCCGCCACGGAACTGAACGTGCGTCAGTATCCGGAACTGGAAAACGCCGTAGTCACCGTGACCACGGTCTACACCGGTGCCGACGCGGATTTGATTCAGGGCTTTATCACCACGCCGCTGGAACAGGAAATCGCGTCCGCCGACGGCATTGATTATCTGGTCTCCACCTCGCTGCAGAGCGCTTCGTCGATCCAGGCCTACATCCGTCTGGGCGAGGACCCCAACGAGGCGCTCACGCAGATCGTGGCCAAGGTCAACAAGATGCGCAGCGAGCTGCCCGAGGAAGCGGAGGACCCCACCATCGAACTGGCGGTGGGCCAGAACATCGCCTCCATGTATCTGTCGTTTTCCTCGGAGATTCTCGACAACAACCAGATCACCGACTATCTGGTGCGCGAGGTGCAGCCCAAGCTGGCCACGGTCAACGGCGTGCAGCGCGCGCGGATTCTCGGTGACCGCACCTTCGCCATGCGTGCCTGGCTGAAGCCGGAGCGGATGGCGGCGCTGGGTATCACCCCCTCGGAAGTATACGGCGCCCTGCAGCAGAACAACGTGCTGGCCGCGGTGGGCGGTACCAAGGGCTCCAACGTGGCGCTGGACCTGAAAGCAGCCACCGACCTGAACACCACCGAGGAGTTCGAACGGCTGATCATCCGCTCCGAAGACAACGCCATCGTGCGCCTGGAAGACGTGGCGGACGTGGAGCTGGGCTCGGAGTCTTACCAGTCGTCGGTGACCTTCAACGGCAAGCAGGCCACCTTCATGGGCATCGAGGTGGCCACCGACGCCAACGCCCTGGATGTGATCGAGGAAGTACGCGGCATCCTGGAAAACGAAGTGTTCCCGCAACTACCGGAAGGCATGGCCGGGGACATTCCCTATGACGGCACCGAGTACATTCAGGATTCCATCGACGAGGTGGTGAAAACCCTGATCGAGGCGGTGCTGATCGTGATCGCGGTGATCTACCTGTTCCTGGGGTCACTGCGCTCGGTGCTGATTCCCGCCATCGCGGTGCCGCTGTCGATGGTCGGCGCGTTGTTCCTGATGTTGCTGATGGGCTTCTCCATCAACCTGCTGACGCTGCTGGCGATGGTATTGGCCATCGGCATCGTGGTGGACGACGCCATCATCGTGCTGGAGAACATCCACCGACACGTGGAAGAGGGTCTGTCGCCGTACGACGCCGCCATCAAAGGCGCCCGGGAACTGGCCTGGCCGGTGGTGGCGATGACCACCACGCTGGTGGCGGTGTACCTGCCGATCGGTTTCATGGGCGGCCTCACCGGCACCCTGTTCGTGGAGTTCGCGTTCTCGCTGGCCGGCGCCGTACTGTTGTCCGGCGTGGTGGCGCTGACGCTGTCGCCGATGATGTGCGCCAAGATTCTCAAGGAGCATGACCCGGACCGCACCGGCAACCGCTTCGAGCGCTGGGTGAACCGACGTTTCGAGAAGCTGGAGAAAAGCTATGAGCGGCGTCTGCACGGCGCGCTCAACGAGCTGCCGGTGATCTATGTGTTCGGCGCGGTGATTCTGGTGTCCTGCTACTTCCTGTTCGTGACCTCGCCCAGCGAGCTGGAGCCGGCGGAAGATCAGGGCTTCGTGCTCACCTCGTCCACCGCCGACCCCTATGTGACGCTGGATTACCTTGAGCCGTTCACCCGCGAGTTCAACGACATCGCCGACACCATGCCGTCGGTGGACAATGTGTTCCTGCTCAACGGTATCGGCGGCGGCGGCTCCACCACCGCCTCCAACACCGCGCTGGCCGGTTTCGTGCTGAAAAGCTGGAACGAGCGCGAGCAGAGCACCGCCGAGGCCAAGAACGAGCTGTCCGAGAAGATCAACAGCATCGCCGGCCTGCAGGTGGCGGCGTTCGTGCCGCCCTCGCTGCCCACCGCCGGCGGCGCGCTGCCGGTGGAATTCGTGATCGGTACCACCGAGCCCACCGAAAACCTGCAGGAGTTCGCCAACGAGGTGCTCGAGAAGGCGCGCGCCAGCAACAAGTTCATCTTCATGGACACCGACCTGAAGATCGACAAGCCGCGCTACAACATCCTGGTGGACCGGGAGAAAGCGGCCAGCCTGGGCATCACCATGCAGCAGCTCGCCCAGGAACTGGGCGCCATGCTGGCCGGCGGCTACGCCAACCGCTTCTCCCTGGAGAACCGGTCCTACAAGGTGATCCCGCAGGTGGAGCGGGGCAGCCGCCTGACACCGGAGCAGCTGAAGCAGTACTACGTGCGCACCGGCCAGGGCGACCTGGTGCCGCTGGCCACCGTGATCAGCCTGGAAGAGACCGTGCAGCCCCAGCAGCTGAAGCGCTTTCAGCAGCTCAACGCGGTGACCATCTCCGGCGTACAGCGCCCCGGGGTGACACTGGGCGAAGCACTGGGTGTGCTGGAAAACGCCGCCGACGAGGTGCTGCCTTCCGGCTATTCCGTGGATTACTCGGGCCAGTCCCGTCAGTTCATGAAGGAGGGCAGCGATCTGATCGTCACCTTCTTCTTCGCGCTGATCGTGATCTATCTGGTGCTGGCCGCCCAGTTCGAATCCTGGCGTGACCCGATCATCATGCTGATCACCGTCCCCATGTCAGTGTGCGGCGCGATGATCTTCGTCAGCCTGGGCCTGACCACCCTGAACATCTACACCCAGGTGGGCCTGGTGACGCTGATCGGGGTGATATCGAAACACGGTATTCTGATCGTGGAGTTCGCCAACAAGATGCAGCTGGAAGGCATGGGCAAGCGGCGCGCCATCGAACACGCCGCCGCGGTGCGTCTGCGCCCGGTGCTGATGACCACCGCCGCCCTGGTGCTGGCGATGGTGCCGCTGCTGATCGCCGCCGGCCCCGGCGGCGGCGCGCGCTTCGCCATCGGCCTGGTGGTGGCCGCGGGCATGACCATCGGCACCCTGTTCACGCTGTTCGTGGTGCCGGCGATGTACATGCTGCTGGGCCGCGACGAAGGCCACGAAGAAGCCGAGTACACGACCTAAAACGGCACTGCGGGGCGGGCCCTCTGGGAGCGAATCTTGTGGGAGCGGGCCCCGCCCGCGAAAGGCCGGCAAAGCCGGCCGGCAGGATCCCAGAGAGCTCAAAAAGCGGCATCAACAAGGTCTCTGGTATTCCGCCGGGTGGCTAAAGCACCTTTTCGCGGGCGGGGGCCCGCTCCTACCAGGGTCTGTTCCCACAAAAGCACCACCCACAAAAAAGCCCGCCGTGGATGCCACGGCGGGCTTTTTATTATTGATGTATCGGGCCTTAAAGCGACCCGGCGTCATCCTTCTCAGGGTTCAACTAAGATCACTTTGCTCTGCGAAGAACCGTCGCCACCGGATGTAGCAGTAATCACGATCGGTTCGTAAACCGCTGGTGGATTTTCCGAATCGGCTAAGCCATAGGAAAAACTGCACATCACGGGTTCCAGGGTATTGGGCACCGTGCAGCTATCGGCCCCAAACGTCTTGAAATCTGCGCCAGGATTAAAGTCAATGGTAGTCCCGACAATCGGAGCATTCCCGTTTCTGTCCATGACGACTATATAGATTGTCCTCAGCTCTGGTGTGACGGTATCCACAGCGGCCCCGCCTATTAACTGCGCGTCACCCCATTCCTGTGGGGCGCCCCCGTCAGTACTAACCCACCTCAAAGCGTCCAATCCGCTTTCGGAAGAATAAGCGTATATTTTCATCGTGTCGGTGGAAAGTGCGATTCGGCTCGAGGCGCGCACATTGGCCAACTGCCCACAGTGGCCCGCTGTATCCGCATCGGGAGCACAGCCCAGCCCCCGGAAAAAGGCCTGTGAGGTATCGTGCTCACCGTTGGAATTGTAGTCCATGAAGTCTTCGGCGTATGCGCCCGTGCCTTCATAAAGCCCCGTTTCGTTATCGTCACGAAAAGCTTCGGGCAGGGCCACCCACTGCTCACCCTGATCAAATATATTGTTGCCGTTTAAATCGTCAAAAGACTCTTCGCCAACTGCCCAGGCTGTAATAGTGGTACGACCGAAACGGTCGTGTTCGGTACAAGCTGCCCCGCCAGTCAAACCTTGCCGGCTGCGCGCACTAGAACCCTCGGAGAAGCAGGAACGAGAGGTTCGATCAGGGTCATAGTTAATCGGTTGCTCGCCTGTGCTGGTCCACGTAACGGAACAGGTACCATCCTGAATCTCACAACTGCCCTCGATATCACCAAGCTCGGTGGTGAAGTTGATTCTGGTCCCATCGGGAGCCCAATTCCCAAAGCGGTCAGCGGCGCGAACCGTCACCTCCACTTGCTCACCGAGGTGATTGCCCGCAGGGGGATTAAGGGTTTCTACCGCAATGGAGAAACGATCCTGAGTAACCACGCCGGACTGAATCGATACCGAGCCGGTCGCGCTTATGTCCGGATTGTCACGCAATTGCGCACGGACGCTTCCCACAAACGGTATCGTCCCACTTTCCACAGTAACGCTGGCCACACCCTCCGAATTGGTACTCGTGGAGAAATCGGAGCTGATGTCAAAGCCGCCAGAATTTGCCACCACAGTGAAGTCCACAACCTGGCCTGCCGCGACCGGTTCACCGTTGCTGTTCCTGACCATGAAAGTGAGCGTTGAAGTTTCCGGGGCCCCTGCTTGGCCCGCGCCTTTTAAACCGATCACTTTTGGCTTGGCTTCCAGGAATTCAATGGAGTTAGCCGGCGATTGAATAATGGTCAAAGAGTCGGATATCGCCGTCTTTATCTCACCGTCGATAGTGACGGAAGCCGTGAGAACGTCGCTTTCACACCCATTCTCCGGCTGATAGCTCACCACTGCAGACCCACCAATGGCGGTGGTCGACGCCGGGTCAAAGGAGGCCTTCCCGGAACTCGCGCAGCCCGATGAGAAGTTAACCGTGGCGAAACCCGACCAGGGATCATTATCCGGCGCTTCCACCAGCGCCGCGGTGATAGACATACTGGATCCGACGCCAAGCTGTGCGCTACCCAGGGCAAGAACGCCATCCTGGAACGCGCCACCCGTTCCGGAGCCGATTCTCACATCGGCACCCTGCTCGCCCCCAGAGTCGTCTTGGCCGCCACCGAGCGTACGGAACCCCATTTGGCGACTGGTGACGCCCTCGTCCGTCTCGACCTCAGCGGTCAGTATACCGGCGCCTTCTTCCTCGCCTGCTTCGAGAGTGATCTCCGCAACCCCCTGAGCATCGGTAAGCGCGGTGCCTGAAGCCGGAGAAAGAACACCGAGAGAAGCAGTAAAAGTCACCACCCGGTTCGATACCGGACTACCGTTCGCCAGGACCGTGGCTCTGGCTCGTCCAGACCTATTCGCGGTGATCGGGGTTTCCGTGGTGCCTACCGTCTCACCAGCGGCGTCGGTCAAACCGAGCGATAAGCTAATTCCGGCGTCGTTGGGGTCATCTTCGTCATCGTCGTTGCCACCGGATGTTACCGTGGTGGTGAACGATAAGGATGCGCCGCCGGCGCCATCGCTGTCCGAAAAGGAGGCCCGCAGAGTGCCGCTTCCAGCGGAGGCGGCGAGCACTAAAGCCGTGGCTTCGCCATTGGCGTCCGTAGTGATTCGGTCCGTCGAGAGCGTGGCTTTACTGCCGGCATCCAGGCGAATCAGTTGGCCCGCTACGGGAGCGCCGTCGGGATCCACGAGTGTCGCGGTCAGCGTGGACGGAGACTGGTCAGACACGGTCGATGGCGCGATACTCAACGTCAAAGAGTTCGGAGACAATCTTTCTCTTTCAATAAGGTCGTCGCCACCGCTGCTACCACCACCACATGCAGCCACAAGAAGCGCCGCGAAAACCCTATGCGTCAACGTAGTTGTCACC
>NZ_ARXR01000050.1 GCF_015356855.1 Alloalcanivorax venustensis ISO4 | reverse complement strand
TGGCGGCGGGGGTGCTGGCGCCGCTGCCCGGTGCCGGCGTGGTGGGCGCCGCCGCCGTGTTCGCGGCCATCGTGCTGGGCTGGCGCGACCTGCGCCGGATGGCACGGGTGATCTTTGTGCTGGTCGTCGTCGCCGCCGTGCTGGCCCTGCCGGACGGCCCGGTGGTGCTGATCGACGCCGCCGACGCCATGACCCGGCTGACCGCGCTGATTCTCACCGTGATGTTGCTGTCCTCGGTGCTGGGCCGCTTTCCGGATCTGGGCCGGATCTCCGGCAGCCTGTTCGCGGGCCGGCCTCTGGGCCGCTACTTCAGCCTTTCCCTGGGCACGGCCTTCCTGTCGGTGCCGTTGAATTTCGGCTCGGTGGGCGTGGTGGGCGCCCTGGTGGGCGGCCGCATCAGCGAGCGCGGCGATTCCGCCGTCACCCGCAACGCCGCCCGCGCCACCCTGCGCGGCTTCGGCGCCTCGCCGATCTGCTCGCCGTTGTCGATTTCGGTGGTGGTGACCCTCACCTTCCTGCCCGACCTGCCGGGCTGGCAGCTGATCGCCTGCAGCCTGCCGCTGGCGTTGCTGTACCTGCTGGGCGGCGCGCTTCTGCGCGACCCGGAGCCGGCCGCCGCCGACGGTGAGCCGGCACCGTCCACGGGATGGGCGCCCTGGCTGCGGTTCGCTGCGGTGATCGCCGCTATCTGCGCCGCCACCTTTGGGTTGAGTGGTCTCGCCGGGCTCAGCTATTCCCGGGCGGTGACCCTGAGCTGTCTGGCCACCGTGGTGCTGGGGCTGCTGGTGGAGCGCTGGCGGGGGCACCGCCCGTCGTTGCCGTCCCTGGCGCCGGTCACCAACGAGCTGGTGATCGTCGGCGGCTCCGCCTTTCTGGGGGCGCTGGTGAGCACCTTCGCGGCGCGCGGGCTGGGCGCGGATTTCGTGCTGCCGGTCTGGGGGTATCCGCTGGCCGCCCTGCTGGTGCCCTGGCTGTTTTTCGTCGCCGGGCTGGCCGGTTTCAACCCGATTGTCACCGGCGCCCTGGTGGGCGGCGTGCTGGCGCCAATCTGGCCGCCGGGCGCGACCCTGGGCCTGGCGCTGGCGATGGTGTGCGGCTGGGGCGTGACCATCGCCGGCACGCCCTATTCCGCCAATGCCCTGCTGCTCGAGCGCCTCACCGGCTATCCGGCGCGGGTCGGCGCGCTGCGCTGGAACTGGCCGCTGTCGGCGGTGGCGCTGCTGGTGGCCGGCGGGCTGGGCGCCCTGCTGACCCTGCTGTTGGCGCCGGCGGGCTAGACCGGCAGAAAGCCGCTGGCGAACGCCGCCAGCCGCTGCTCCAGCCAGTATTCGGGGTGCCGGGGACGGCCGCCGACAAAGCCCACATGGCCGCCGCCGGAAGAGAGTTCCAGGGTGACGCCGGGGCCCAGCTCGCCAAGGGCCGGCAGCATCGCCGGGGTCATGAAGGGGTCGTCCTCGGCCTGGATCATCAGGGTCGGGGTGCGGATCGCCCGAAGGCGCGGCCCGGCGGAGGCTTCGGCGTAGTAGTGGGCGGCACCGCGAAAACCGTAGAGCGGTGCGATCACCCGTTCGTCGAAGGTCCAGAACGACCGGATGCCGCGCAGGTTGAGCGCCGCCAGCCGCTCGGCCTGGGCCGGATCGACCCGCTCCAGGTGCCGCCGCTGTCGTTTCAGCGTGGCCAGCAGATTGGTGATCAGATGGCGCCGGTAGATGCGCGACAGCCCCTGGTCCATGCGGTTGGCGCACAGGTCCAGTCGCAGCGGGCTGCACACCGCCACCGCCGCGCTGAGCGAGCCGTCGTCCGCCCGCGCCAGCCAGTTGAGCACGCGGCTGCCGCCCAGGGACACGCCCATGGCGATCAGCGGGCCGTGCCGGTCGCGCTGGCGCAGCGCCTGAATCACCGCGTCCAGGTCCTCGATCTCGCCGGCGTGGGCGCACAGGGCGGTGTCGTTGGGCGCCGCCGCGCCGCGCGAGTTCATCGCCACCGAGGTGATCCCCAGCGCCGCCAGCCGCGCCTGGGTGCCGCGAATATAATGGGAGTCGCTGCAACCGGACAGGCCGTGCAGCAGCAACACTCTCAAGGCGCCGGTTTCCGGCGCCGGCCCGGCCCAGTCCAGCAGCAGATGGTCGCCGTCCGCCAGCGGCAAGGTTTCCCGGCGCCGGCTGAGCGGCTCGGGGCGTCGGAAGAAGGTCGACCACATTGTCTGCAGGTGCGCCGAGCGCAGCCAGGCCGGCGGCTGGAAGGCGGCCGGAATGATTTCGCCCATGGGTTGGGAGTCTCTGTCCAGTGAATCAACGGCCGCCTATGTTAGCCTTTCACGCCTGCTTCGTCCCCGCTGACCAGGACCGAAACCCATGAGCCGTCGCTTCTTTGATCCGCAACGTTTCCAGGCCGGCCACGCCGCCGAGCTGGGCCCGCACGCCAGCCATCATATCGGCAAGGTGCTGCGCATGCGTCCCGGCGACCCCCTGACCCTGTTCAACGGCGAAGGCGGTGAATGGTCCGCCACCCTGGAAGCGGTGGACAAAAAAACCGTCACCGTGCTGCCGCACACCTTCGTCGACATCGACCGCGCCGCGCCCCGCCCGGTGACCCTGGGTCTGCCGCTGATCAAAGGGGACCGCATGGACTTCGCGATTCAGAAAGCGGTGGAAATGGGCGCGGCGGCGATCCGGGTACTGGAGAGTGAGCGCACCGAAGTGCGGCTCAAGGGCGACCGTGAAAACAAGAAGCTGGAGCACTGGCGGCAGGTGGCGATCAGCGCCTGCGAACAGTGCGGCCTGAACCGGCCGCCGGCGGTGGACGGCGTGCTGCCGCTGAACACCTTCATGGATCAGGCACAGGGACTGAAGCTGATCGCCCATCCCGGCGAGGGTCCGCTTGATGCCGGCGCGGTGCGCGACGCCACCGACATCGCCTTGCTCACCGGCCCGGAAGGCGGCTTCTCCGACGACGAACTGGCGGCCGCCCGAGCGGCGGGCTTCGTCGGCTTCGCCCTTGGCGAACGGGTGCTGCGCGCCGAAACCGCGCCGGTGGCCTTGCTCGCGTCCTTGTGGACGTTGATGGCCTGATCGCCGAAGGACAACAAGACCGATACAAAATATCGCGGTGAGCGGCGGTACCCTCTTGCTCTGAACATCAGATTATCTGATCGCCACTCTTACCAGACGAATAATAATCATGAGCAAGTTTATTGTGTCACTCGCCGGCCTGGCGCTGTTACTCAGCGCCTGCGGTGGTGGTGGCTCCAACAGTGAGCCACCAGCCCCGGATGCCGCGCGGCAGCCGTCCCCCAGTGTCCCCGAACAACCGGAAGAACCGGAAGTGATTCCGGTGGATTGCCACAAGACCAGCTGGGTAGCGGGTACCACCGAACTCTGTGACGGCACGCTTATCTACCGCGACTATATTTACGATGACTACGGCGCCGATGTCGGGTTGGTGGGACTGTCGCCGTTGACGGTGGCCAATCTGATATCGCGGGGTGGAGGCCTGTTTAACCCGGTGGCCAATACGCCAGGCCTGCTTTCGCCCACGGCCGGTGACCAGCGTTATCCCAGCGGAATGGAGAACACCGCGGATCTGGTGTCGCTGGCGTTGTCCCTCGACGGCGATGAGCTGGCGGTACGCTTCGAGCTGAATACGCTCTACGGCGATGACGACAGCATCGCCGCCATCGCCATCGATACCGACAATAACCGCGGCACCGGTGGGGGCGTCTGGCCCGGCCTGGGCATTCACAGCGACGGCTGGGACGTCATCCACACCTTTAGGGAAGGCGACCCGATCAATAACGTGATCGAAGGGCGGATCCCCGCCCCGGAAAGCGACGAATGGCGTGTGCAGGCCGTGGTGGCCCAGAGCGATGGCACGGTCATGAACGTCGCGTTCCGGGGTCCCAGGGAGCTGGCCCGCGCCGCCTCCGTGCCGGAACAGATACTCCCCGACGCCGGCAATTTCTGGGAGGACCGCCAGGCCCGCGCCCTGGGTGACGGCGACATCTCCCTGTTTGGAAAAGTGGTGGCGCGCAGTGACATGGAAAGGCGGGTGACCCGCCCGGCGGAGCCGGTCACCGGGTTCCAGCAGCGTGTCTACACGTCCGATTACACCCTGCCGCCCGGCGAAGGGGTGTCCCTGCGCGGCGTGCCCGGTCGCCAGGGCGACACCGGCCTGCCCTGCGATCAGTACTTCCACTATTTAGGGAAATACCAGCCCTACGGCGTCTATGTGCCGGAGGCGCCCGGGCCCCATGAGCTGCAGCTGGTGCTGCATGGCTGCGAAGCCAACCATGCCAGCCAGATCAACCAGCCGAATTTCCAGGCCGCCTTCGGCGACGCCCATAACCGGATACTCGCCGCGCCCCTGGGCCGGGGCCCTCGCGGCTTCTATACCGGCCTGTCGGAACGGGACGTCCTGGACGTGCGAGCGGACGTACAGGCGCATTATGAAATCGACGAGCGCCGGGTGCAGGTGAGCGGTTACTCCATGGGGGGCTACGGCACTCTGCGCCTGGCGTCGTTGTATCCCCAGGATTATGCGGCGGGCGTGAACTGGGTTGGGTTCACCGGCAGCCTGCTGAACCTGCCGCTTGAGAGAACCCTGTTGGGTTCCCTGGCGGACCTCACCGGCATTGAGCTGCTTGATGTTCCATTGAGTGCCTTCCAGGAGCTTCAGCAACAGTTCAGCATCGGCGCCGAAGACAATGTTCTGGATTACCTCGGCAATCTTGAACACATACCCATGGCCAATGCCTACAGCGCGGCCGATGAACTGGTACATATCACCACGGCCCTGGCGCTTCAGGAAAAATTCGTCGCCGGGGACTCGGACTATGTCTTCTATCTGCATCTCCCGGCGGAGCATCTGACCTACATTCTTTTGGATGAATGGCAAAAAATGGCGGACTACAGCGCCGACCGCGCCGCCGTCAGCCAGCCCGCCACCGTGGAGTACTATTACGACCCGGCGCAGGCTTATCCGGAATACGGCATCGACCATAACCGGGCCTACTGGGTGAGTAATATCACCAACCGCTCGACCAGCCCCAGCCGCATCTCCCTGTACAGCGACGGCTGCGGTACACCGCGCACCGACGCCGATTTCGATACAGGCCTGGGTGCTTACCCGGTGCCCTGGGCCAGCACGCAGCGGACGCTCACCCGGGACGCGGACTTACCGGGCGGCAATACGTTGTCCGGGTCTCTGGAAAACATCCATCACCTGACGGTGGATGTGTCCGACAGCTGCTTGCCCGGCGCCATTGATCTGGATATCAACAGCGACGGCAACGCTACCCTGGAATTCAGCGACGGCAGATCGGTGGATCTGGTTCAGGGCAGAAACCGGATGTTTCTGAACCCGCGATAATCGGCGCACACGGTCGCCATGCGAATGCCCTGGCCGGAGCCTCGGAACAGGGCATCAGGTGCACCAAAATACATCTAAATTTACCTGTTTAATTACCTGGAAAAAGACACACCGTCTTGCAAGTCCACGTCGTCTAAGCCTTTCCAAACTCTGGCATGTTTCTTGATGCAATTGCTTCGGGCGTTTCCGATCCTCTGCCCGGACGCCCGCTTTTTGTTGTGTTTTACGGCCTCCTTCTATGGGGTGCCTTGTCTTGATTCTGCCTGAGGAATGTTCATGTTTGATCCCAAATTACTGGTGGGCTCCGCGGTGCTCGCAGCGCTGCTTAGCGGTTGCGGCGGCTCATCCTCTTCGTCCGACGATGCGGGCACACCGCCGTCCGGTGGCGACGATGGCGTCGCGTTTTCGTTTGTTGAATCGACCGTCGCCGATCTGCATACCTCTCTGGAAACCGGTGGCGTTACCTGTGAGGAAGTGGTTCAGGGTTACATTGACCGTATCGAAGCCTATGACGACACCGGCTCCACCACCGAACTGAACAGCGTGGTGGCGATCAACCCGGAGGCGATCATCGACGCCCGGGAAAAGGATTTGAACTTCGCGGTCACCGGCATTGATGGCCCGCTGTACTGCGTGCCGGTTCTGCCCAAGGACAACTTCAATACGGAGCAGATGCCCACCTCCGGTGGTGCGCTGGCGTTCCAGTACAATCAGCCCACCCGGGACGCCTACACGGTGCGCCGGATGCGCGAGGCCGGCGCCATTGTGCTGGGCAAGGCGAACATGGATGAATTCGCGTTCGGTTTCCGTGGCGAAAGCTCGGTGCGCGGCCTGGTCAAAAACCCCTACGATCTGACCAAGGGCTCCGGCGGCTCGTCCACCGGCACCGGCACCGCCATCGCCGCCAGCCTGGCCCTGCTGGGTACCGGCAGCGACACCGGCGGCTCCGTGCGCGTGCCCTCCAGCCTGAACGGTCTGGTCGGCATTCGTCCCAGCCTGCGCCTGGTAAGCCTGGACGGCATCATGCCGCTCGCGACCTGGCAGGACACCGGCGGGCCCATGTGCCGTACCGTGGAAGACTGTGCGTTGTTGATGGACGCCATGGTCGGCTTCGACACCTCACCGGCCAGCAACCAGCGGGTCAGCTTTGAAATCGACGCCCGCCTGATCAACAACGAAGAGGAATATGAGCAGGTTACCGGCGTGCCGGAAACCTACACCGAATTCCTCGACGCCGACGGTCTGGACGGCGCGCGCATCGGCGTGGTCCGTGATCTTTTCGGCACCAACGACAGCGTGCTGGCGGTGATGGATCAGGCGATCGCCAACATGGAAGCCGCCGGCGCCGTGGTGGAAGACGTGACCATCGACGACCTCGGCACCATCCTCGGCGACTACCAGTCCATGTCCAGCTACGAATTCCGCCACGACCTGGAGGAATACCTCAACAGCTGGCCGAACACCATGGACGGCCACATCCTCGATTATGACGAGCTGGTCGCCAGCGGCGGTTACCTCGACAGCTACAAGTCCGGCCTTGAGTTCCGGGGCGGCATCGACCTGAACAACCTGACCGACGAGCAACGGGTGGTGTACGAAAAGAACACGATTGAACGGCCGGTGTTCGTACGCGAACGTTTGATGCGGGCGCTGGATAATCTGGACGTGGACGGTAATCCGCTGGGCGAAGCCTACGATGTGCTGCTCTACCCGGCCATCACCGGTCTGGCCGGCGATCTGGGCAACAGTCCCTCCGCCGGCAGCAACAACCGTCTGAGCCCGTTCTCGCTGTTCCCGGCGCTGGTGATGCCGGCCGGCATGGCGGAAGACCTGGAGCCGGCCATGCCGGTGGGCATGGAGATGCTGGGCCGCGAGTTTGATGAGGAGACCCTGATCAAGCTGGCGTACGCCTATCAGGAGCAGTTCCAGCCGCGGGTGGCGCCGACCTTTACCCCGGAGTTGTAACCCAGGAATGGTGGGAGCGGGCATGGCCCGCTCCCCCATCCCTCCCCAGAAGTTCTGCTAACCTTTCTGCTGCTTTTCCATCATGTCGGCCTGGATAATTTCGATCCAGTAGCCGTCCGGGTCTTTGATGAAGGCGAGGCCTTTCATTTTGCCGTCGTCCGGTTTTTTCACGAACGGGACGCCAAGTTTTTCGAACCGTTGTGAGGCGGCGTACACGTCGGGGACGGTGACACCGATATGGCCGAAGCCCTGGGGTTCGTCGTTGCCGTTGTGGTACTGGAAGTCCGGGTCGTCCTCGCTGCCCCAGTTGTGGGTCAGTTCCAGCATGGCTTCGCGGCCGAAGGTGTAGGTGAGCCGTTTGGCGTCATCCTCGGGTACCCGGGCGGCTTCTTCGTCGCCCAGATAGGCGAGGAAAAAGAGGCTGAATTTCATTTCCGGGAAATCCAGTTTGCGCACCAGGCGCATGCCCAGCACCCGGGTGTAGAAGTCCAGGCTGACTTTCGGATCCTTGATTCGCAGCATGGTCTGGTTGAACAGATAACGCTGGGTTTCCGCGTCGGGTTGCTGACAAAGACCTTCGGCGTTTTCAAAATGACGTGGCATGGAACATTACCTTTCTATCAGGGCGCGGTGGCGTCGATCTTTTTGAGAATTTTCTGCAGGCCGGCGACGGTGCCGCCCACGTCGCTGAGGTTGGAAGGCAGCAACAGGGTGGTGGATTCCTTGGCCAGTTTTTCGAACGCGGCCACATACTGCTCGGCGATGCGCAGGCTCACCGCTTCGTCGCCGCCGTCTTCCTTGACCGCCAGGGCCACTTCACGCAGACCGGTGGCGGTGGCCTGGGCCAGCAGCTCGATCTGACGGGCACGGCCTTCCGCTTCGTTGATCTGCTTGAGCTTCTCACCTTCGGAAATGTTGATCATTTCCTGCTTCTCACCCTCGGAGCGGTTGATGGCCGCCTGGCGGTCACCTTCGGATCGGTTGATCGCGGCTTGCCGGTCGCCCTCGGATTCCGCCACCACCGCACGGCGCTCCCGCTCGGCGCGCACCTGTTTCTCCATGGCGTCCTTGATCGAGGCCGGCAGGTTGATGTCCGCCACTTCGTAGCGCAGCACTTTGACGCCCCAGGGCTGGGCGGCCTCGTCCACGGCCTTGACCACTTCCATGTTGATCTCGCCGCGTTCCTCGAAGGTCTTGTCCAGGTCGATCTTGCCGATCACCGAACGCAGGGTGGTCTGCGCCAGTTGCTGCGACGCCATCACGTAGTCGTCGACGCCGTAGCTCGCCGCCTTGGCGTCCACCACCTGCAGATACATCACGCCGTCCACGGACACTTCGATATTGTCCTTGGTGATACAGCTCTGGCGCGGCACGTCGCGGACGATTTCCTTGAGCGAGTGACGGTAGGCGACGCGGTCGATAAAGGGCATCAGGATGTGCAGGCCGGCCTCCAGGGAGGTGCGGTACTTGCCGAGCCGTTCCACCACGTAAATTTGCCGTTGCGGCACGATGCGTACCGTCATGAACAGCAGCGTGATCACCGCCAGCGCGAGCAGGGCGGGAATAATGAGTCCCATCATTGTTCAGAGTCCTTTTCTTGGTCCGTGGAAGAAGTATCGGACCAGGCCTGAACCGTGAGCCAGAGTCCTTCGTGTTTGCTGATGCGTACCATCTGGCCGGCTTTCAAAGGCTGGTCCGATTGCGCCTGCCAGCGGGCGCCCCGGTAGCGCACCGAGCCGACACCGTCGACGAAGTCCGCCTCGACGGTGGCACGCCCGCCCACCAGGCCGGCGCTGTCGTCGCTGGTGCGGCCCTGGGTCTCCTTGCCGAACAGCCAGTCGCGCAGGAAGCGCCGGGCGCCGGCCAGCAGCGCCAGGCTGAGCACCGCGAACAGGGTGATTTCCCAGGTGAGGTCGTTAATCAGGCCGAAGTAGGCCAGGCCGCCGACGATCACCGCCGCCAGCCCGAGGAAAATCAGGACCAGACCGGAGACCACGAACTCGCCGATGATCAGGATCAGCCCGAAAATAATCCAATAGCTGTATTCCGGCATGCTTCATCGCCCCGCAGTGTTTGATTGGCCGCCAACAGTAGCACCTTTAGACGTCAGTGGGCGTGTCCGCCCGGCCCGTGCACGTGGCCGTGGGCTTTTTCGTCCGCGTCTGCGTCACGGACATCGATCACTTCCAGTTCGAAACGCAGGGGACGCCCGGCGAACGGGTGGTTGGCGTCCACGTCCACGGTTTTCAGGCCCACCTTGAGCACCGTCACCATGCGCGGGCCCTGCTCGGTCTGCACCCGCACGATCTTGCCGGGTTTCAGTTTGCCGGCGTGCTTGAGGTACTTGGCGGACAGGCGCTGGCGCAGCGACTCGTCGCGGCGGCCGTAGGCCTGCTCCGGGTCCAGGGAGACGGTGAGGCGGTCGCCGCTGTCCTTGCCTTCCAGAGCCTGCTCCAGGCCGGCGAGAATATTGCCGGCGCCGTGCAGGTAGACCATCGGCGCGTCGGCGCTGCTTTTTTCCAGGGTCAGGTCGTTGTCGGCGTCGATCAGGGTGTAGTGCAGGGTGACGACCTTGTCTTTTTCAATCGGCATGCGGGGGGGTGTCTCCGGATCAGGGGTTCGGGGTGGTGTCCGGCGCCAGGCCGAGGGACGCACTGTCCTCGCCCCGGGCGGCGCGGCGCAGCAGCGGGTAGGATTGGCGGTACCACAGCCGGCGGCCGCCGGGGCGCCATTTAAAGCGTTTATAGGTCCACTGGTACTGGCACAGGTTGCTTTGAATGCACGTCTCCAGGGCCTGGTTCATGGCGCAGAGCAGGGTGTGCGTGTGGGCGGCGGTTTCGATTTCCGGGGCCGGTTTGAAGTGCATTTCCACATCCTTGATGCCGCCCTCGCCCCGGTAACAGGACACCACGAACACCCGCGGCCGGAAGCGCTGCACCAGCTTGCCGACCAGCGCCGGGGTCGGCACCGGATGGCCGAAGAACGGCGCGTAGGGGTTACTGCGGTTGCCCGGGTTGTGATCGGCGAGCAGCGCCAGGGTGCCGCCGGCACGCAACGTCGCCAGGCCGTGTTTGATGCCCTGGTTGTTGGTCGGAATAAGCCGGCAGCCGCTGCGCTCGCGGGCTTGCTTCACCAGTTCGTCCACCAGCGTTGCCGGGTGCGGCTGATACATGATGTTGGTGCCCTGGCGTCCCAGATAGGGGTTCATGGTTTCCCAGCTGCCCAGATGCAGCGACAGCAGCAACACCGGCCGGTCGCTGGCGCAGGCGTCCAGATATTCCTGTTCACCATGAATGTGGCTGATCCGCGCCATGGTTTCGTCGATCGGCCGGCTCCATACATGGGCGAACTCGCAGAACGAGCGGCCCAGCTCGCGCAGGCTCTGCCGGCCGATGGCGCGCGCCTGGTCGAAGCTGATGCCCGGCTGGGTGGCCAGCAGGTTGATCAGCACCACCCGGTAGGCGCTGGCATAGCGCAGCGGTACCCGGGTGATCAGATCACCGAGTATCGCCCCCAGGCCGGCGGCCAGCGGCAGCGGCAGCCAGGCGATCAAGCGGATCAGCCACCATAGGCGTCGTCCACGCTGGGTCTTCATGGTCGCGGCTCCTCCCAATGCACGCTCAGAGACTTTCCAGAGTCAGGGTATCGCCATGCCCCGGTACGCGGAAAGCGTCCGCCGCCACGCCGTGGCGCGCCAGGGCGGCGGCCAGCGCCTTGGGCGGCTCGTCCAGGGGCTCGTCGGTGAGCACGAAGGTGCCCCAGTGCATGGCCAGGGACTGGCGTGCGCGCAGGTCCAGATGGATGCGCACCGCCTCGTCCGGATTGATGTGCACCGGCGCCATGAACCAGCGTGGCGCATAGGCGCCGATCGGCAGCAGGGCCGCGTCCACCGGCCCCAGCACGTCGCCGATTTCCTCGAACACCGGTGCGTAGCCGGTATCGCCGGCGAACATCAGGCTGAAGTCGGGCCAGTTGAGCCGCCAGCCGCACCACAGGGTACGGTTGCGGTCACGGGCGCCGCGGCCGCTGAAATGCTGGGACGGAACACAGAAGGCGTCGACCTCCCCTTCCCGGTGGTGCTGCCACCAGCTCAATTCCACCACCCGGCCGATGCCGCGCCGGCGCAGCCAGGCGCCCACGCCGGTGGGCGCGAACCACAGCACCTGGTCGCCGAAACGGCGGTTGAGCGCGTCCACGGCGGCGCGGTCCAGATGATCATAGTGATTGTGGGACACCAGCACGGCGTGGATCGGCGGCAGCTGGTCAATCTCCAGCGCCGGGGCGACGGCGCGTTTGGGGCCGGCGAACGACAGCGGTGAGCAGCGTTCCGCGAACACCGGGTCGGTGAGCAGGTTCCAGCCCTGGTATTGAATCAGATAGGTGGCGTGGCCGATCCAGGTAAAGCGCGGTTGCGGCGCCGGCGCCGCCAGCTCCGCCGGGTCCGGCCGGCGCAGTGGAAACGGCAGGCGGCGCGGAAAGCGGCCGCCGGTTTGGCGCTGCCAGCGCAGGAACTCGCGCAGGCCGTGGTGCGGGGTGGGATAGCGGTTGATAAAGCGCCGCCCGTCGTGGGGCCGCTCCGCCGCCAGCTGTTCCAGGCGTGCCCAGTCGGTCATCGCGACAGCCCGGCGACGGCGCCTTCCACCGCGTCCAGATCCGGGATCACCGCCAGGTCGCCGCCCACCTGAACGTACATGGCTTCCGCCGGGCCGGTGTCGCCGGGCTCTTCCACCGGGTCGCCCTTGTCCACGCGCAGCAGGCGGGGAATCCCCTGCACCACCACGGCGTAAAAGCGGGACACGCCGGAAACGGTGTTGATCACCGCGATGCGCGCGTCCGGGCCGATGGCCACCTGGCCGGACTCGTTCAGCTTTTCATAGGAGATCAGCGGCAGGTCCTGCTCGCGCCAGTTAATCCAGCCGAGCAGCCACTCCGGGCCGTGACCGGGCCGGTCCGGCTGGCGCAGCGGAATCACCTCCGCCACCACGATGTTGGGAATCAGCCAGGGCCGGCCGTTCATCGGGATCAGCAGGCTGGGCAGGGACTCGGGAATTTGCGCCTCGGACATGCGACTTCCTCAACTTATTCTTGGTTCACCGGAAACACGGGCCGTTTCGGCCACTTCCCGGCGCACTCGGTCGACCAGTTGCCGCGCCAATTGTTCCGGTGTGCCACTGTACCCGACGCAGCCGGTTTCGCGTACCGAATCCGGCTGGCTGCTGACCGCGCAGCTGTCCGCCGATTGCGCCCAGATGGCGGCGCCCTGGGCGGCCAGCCGGGGCGCGGCGATGGCGCCGTCGTTGCCCATGCCGGAGAACAGAATGGCGCCGTCGCAGTGGCCGAAGCCCTGCGCCAGGCTGCTCATCACCTGGTCGATGCAGGGCGCGTAGGGGCCTTCCCAGGGCTCGCCGGTGAGCCGCGCCACGCCGTCGGTGTCGAACACCAGGCTTTGCGTGACCGGCGCCACCAGCACCCGGCCGTGGCCGAGCCGGTCACCGTCCCCGGCCACCTGGCAGTGGAACGGGCTGTCCCGGCGCAGCACCTGACACAGGGTGTCCAGGAAGCCGCCGTCGATGTGCTGGGCGAGCACGAACGCCACCGGCAGGTGTTCCGGCAGACAGTCGAGAAACTGTTTCACCGCCGCCGGGCCGCCCAGGCTGGCGCCCAGCACCCACACCCTTTGCGCCGTGGTGTCGCCGGCCAGGGCGCGGAACTCGCGCGGTTCGGGAATCGGCGCCGCCAGCGGGGTTTGCGGCACCGCGGCCAGGTTTTCCTCCAGCCCCGGTGCGCCGATATAGCCCACCAGCTTGGTCATCAGGCGCCGCTCCCAGCGCGGGTAATGGTCGGCGGTGCGGGCCGGCGCCTGGCCGTCGCAGAACAGCAGCGGCGCGGCGGCGTTTTCCAGCAGGCCGTCGAGAAAGCGCTGCCAGCGGTCCTCCCGGGACAGGTCCACCACCCACAGGTCCAGGGCGTCGGCGGCCAGCCAGCGGTCTTCCAGATGTTCCGGGTCGGTGTTGACCACCACCCGGTAGCCCTGGCCCTTGATGGCGCCCGCCAGCAGATGCCCCTGCAGGGTATCGTCGGCGATCACGCCGACCCGGCCCGGGGCGGCCATCAGTGGCTGGTCTCCCGGGTCTCGCCGAGCAGCTCACGCAGGGTGACCAGCAGCTCGCTCTCCTGGAACGGCTTGCCCAGATAGCAGTTCACACCGATGTCGAAGGCCCGCTCCCGGTGTTTCTCGCCGGTGCGCGAGGTGATCATGATGATCGGCACGTCCTTGAGGCGTTCGTCGTGGCGCACGTGGGTGGCCACTTCGAAGCCGTCCATGCGCGGCATCTCGATGTCCAGCAGCATGGCGGCGGGGGTGTGCTCTTCCAGGGTGGCGATGGCGTCGATACCGTCCTTGGCGGTGATCACCTCGAAGCCGCTGCGTTCCAGCAGGCGGCCGGTCACCTTGCGCACCGTCACCGAGTCGTCCACCACCATCACCAGCGGTGCCACGCGGCGCTCGTGCTCGTAATCCGGCGTTTCCGGCTCGGCGGGCAGCGCTTCCTGAGCCTGCGGCAGTGCCGCCTGCTGGGCCTGGGCGGCGCGGATCAGCGAGTGGATATCGAGAATGATCACCACCGCGCCGTCGCCGAGGATGGTGGCGCCGCTGATGCCGGCCACGCTGGCCAGCTGCGGCCCCACGGACTTGACCACCACTTCCCGCGAACCGATCAGGTTGTCCACCACCAGCGCCACGGTGTGATCGGCGCTGCGGATCAGCAGCACCGGCATCGGCTGGCTGTGGTTGTCCAGGTGCGGCTGGGCCACGTCGTGCACGAAGCGGCCCAGATAGTGCAGGTCGTATTCCTGGCCGGCGTAGCGGTAGGCCGGCAGGCCGCCTTCCTGGCGGGCCTGGAAATAGTCGCTCAGTTCGTAGGGGCTGACCCGCACGATGCCTTCGATCTGGTTCAGCGGGATGGCGTAGGCGTCCTCGCCGACGCGCACCATCAGCGCCCGGTTCATGGCCAGGGTGAACGGCAGACGCACCACGAAGCGGGTGCCCTGCCCGGGCCGCGAGTCGATGGTCACCGAGCCGCCCAGCTGTTTGATCTCGCTGGCCACCACGTCCATGCCCACGCCCCGGCCGGACAGCTGGGTCACCTGGCTGGCGGTGGAGAAGCCGGCGTGGAAGATGAACTGCTGCACTTCGTGGTCGGGCAGCGGGGTGTTCTCCGCCATCAGACCCCGTTCGATGGCTTTGCGGCGTACCGCGTCGGTGTCGATGCCCTTGCCGTCGTCGGCCAGGGTGATCACCACCTCGCCGCCCTCGCGGGACAGCTCCAGGCTGACGTGGCCGCTCTCTTCCTTGCCGGCGCCACGGCGCTGCTCCGGGTCCTCGATGCCGTGGTCCACGGCGTTGCGCAGCATGTGCTCCAGCGGCGCCACCACGCGCTCCATCAGGGTGCGATCCAGCTCGCCTTCCGGGTTGATCACGTCGAAGGCGACACGCTTGCCCACTTCGCCGGACACCTGCCGCACGATGCGCCGCAGCCGCGGCACCAGGCGGGAGAACGGCACCATGCGGGTGCGCATGAGCTTTTCCTGCAGGTCGGTGTTAATGCGCTGTTGCTGCAGCAGCAGGGTTTCCGTGTCGCGGGTGCGATCCAGCAGGGTGTTCTTCAGATCCAGCAGATCCGAGGCGGATTCCGAAAGCTGTTTGGTGATCTGGTGCAGTTCCGAATACTGGTCCATTTCCAGCGGGTCGAAACGGCCGTCGATTTCGCCGCTGTCCACGCCCTTCTGGTAGGTGGACATGATCTGCGCTTCGGTCTCGGCGTCGAGCCGGCGCAGCTGCTCGTAGAGGCGCACCACGGTGGCGCCCATCTCGCCGATGTTGAAGCCGAACTCGCTGATGCTCTGTTCCACCCGGCCGCGGTTGATGGAGGTCTCGCCGGCCAGGTTGACCAGCGCTTCCAGCATGTCGGCGCCGACCCGCACCATTTCCTGGGGCTGTGACTGGGGGCGCCGCTCCTCGCGTTTAACGCCGGGTTGCGCGCTGGCTTCCGGGCGGGTCTCGCGGGTCGCCGGCGGCTGCGCCGGCAGCGGCTGGGCGGCCGCCGCGCGGCGCAGTTCCACCAGGCGCTCGTTGAGGGCGTCGAATTCCGCCGTCATCGCCTGGAAATCGTTTTCGTCCGGGTCGCGCCGCTGGCTTTCCAGGTTGTGCATCAGGGTTTCGAACCGGTGGCTCATCTCCCCCAGCTCATTAAGACCGGACAGCCGCGCCCCGCCCTTCAGGGTGTGCAGGGCCCGTTTCAGGTCGTCACTGAAATCCCGGCTTTCCGGGTGATCGCGCCAGGACACCAGGCAGCCGTCGATGATTTCGCAGAGCTCCTCGGCCTCTTCCAGGAAGACGTCGAGAATCTCCAGGTCCACTTCATCGGGCAGCGGCGTGTCGGGCTCGGCGTCGGCCCCGGCCGGTTGGGACGGCGCCGGTTCGCTGGACGCGGTGGGCAGCGTGAAAGCGCCCGGGTCGCGCAGGTAATCGTGCAGCGCGGTGATCAGGTCGTCGCCGCCGGTCAGCGGTTGCCCGGCGCCGAGCTGGTCGACCATCTCCGCCAGCCGGTCGTGGCAACGGTGCAGCAGGTCGAACAGCACCGGCTGCACCGGCAGGCGGTCCAGGGCCAGGGCTTCGTAGAGGGTTTCCAGTTCATGGCCCAGGTCGCCGAGGGGCTGCACCTCGGCCATGCGGGCGCCGCCTTTGAGGGTATGCAGATCGCGCTGCAGGGACTGGATTTCCAGGCTGTTGCCGGTGTCGGTGATCCAGGTGTCCAGGCTGCGGCCGGCGGACTCGAGAATGTCGTGGGCTTCCTCCAGGAAGATCGCCACCAGTTCCGGGTCCCCCTGGGTGCCGTCGGCGGGCGCCGGGGCGTCGGGGGCGGCGGCCGGGTCCGGGGCCTGGCGCAACATCGCCTGGCGCAGCGCCTCGATCACCGCCGGGGCGGGCTCCGGCTTGCCGCCGCTGCGCAGCGTGTCGATCATGTCCGCCAGCCGGTCGTGGCCCCGGTGCAGCACGTCGAACAGCGAGGGCGCGGGTGCCGGCTGGTTGGGGGCGCCGGCCATTTCGTAAAGGTTTTCCAGCTCGTGGGCGAGATCGCCGACGGCGGTGACGCCGGCCATGCGGGCGCCGCCCTTGAGGGTGTGCAGGTCCCGTTGCAGGGCCGCCAGGCTGTCGGCTTCGCCGTGCTCCCAGGCGGTCAGGTGTTCGCTGGACGAGAGCAGCAGGTCTTCCGCTTCTTCCAGGAACAGCAGCACCAGCTCCGGGTCCAGGGGCGCGTCGTCGCCGCCGGCGGCGCGGT
>NZ_ARXR01000005.1 GCF_015356855.1 Alloalcanivorax venustensis ISO4 | reverse complement strand
TGGCGCCGCCGCCGGAAAGCGGCGTGGTGATCCGCTGGGCCGGCGCCGGCAGCGCCGACCTCGCCCGAAACCTGCTCCAGGACGCCCCCATGCAGGTGCTCGAAGCCGGCGGCAGCGCCAGCCTGGAGCAGGACCGCGACACCCTCACCCGCGCCGACCTGGGCCTGCCGGTGGTGGTGCTGACGCGCGGCTGGGAGCCGCCCACCGGCGAACTGGCGGACTTCCTCGACGACGCCCGCCACAGCCTGCCGGCGAACACCGACATCGTGCTGCTGCCACTCGCCGCCGACGATCAAACCGCTCTGGTGGACGGCGCGCTGCTGGCCCAGTGGCAACGCTTCGTGGACCGGCACCGGCCGGTCAGGCTGTGTCGCCCATGAGCGAGCGCCCCCTGCCCCGTTTCGCCGTGGTCGGCCACCCCAACAAGGGCAAGTCGAGCATTGTCGCCACCCTGGCCCAGAACGACGGCATCGCCATCGCCCTGGAGCCGGGCACCACCCGGGAGAACGGCCACTACCCGCTGCGCGTGGACGACCGGCTGCTGTACGAACTGATCGACACCCCCGGCTTCCAGCGCCCGCGCCGGGTGCTGGCCTGGCTGCAGGCCCACAGCCTGTCCGCGTCGGACCGGCCGGACACGGTGCGCGCCTTTGTCACCCAGCACCGCGACGACCCCCGTTTCCATGACGAATGCCAGCTGCTGACGCCGATACTGGAGGGCGCCGGCATTCTCTATGTGGTGGACGGCGCGGTGCCCTACAGCCGCGAACAGGAAGCGGAAATGGAAATCCTGCGCTGGACCGGCCGCCCCAGCCTGGCGCTGATCAACCGCATCGGCGCGGGCGACCACCTGGCCGACTGGCGCGCCGCCCTGGGTCAGTACTTCCAGATCGTGCGCGATTTCGACGCGGTGCACGCCCCCTTCGAGGCCCATCTGAGCCTGCTGCGCGGTTTCGGCCAGCTGGCGCCGGAATGGGAAGCGCCGCTTGAGGAGGCCACCCACCATCTGCGCGACCAGCGCCGGCACCGCCAGCGCCAGGCCCTGCAACTGATCGCCGCCGCCCTGGCGGACATGCTCACCCACCGGGAAACCGGCCGGCTGCGCGACGACGGCAACCGCGACGCCCTCGAGCACGAACTCGGCCAACGCTGGCGGGACTGGCAGCGCCAGCGGGAGCAGGGCCTGCGCCGCGACGTGGAAGCCCTTTACCAGCACCGCCACCTGCGCCGCCGGGAACAGGCCCTGGCGTGGCAGCCGGGCAGCGACCTGTTCAGTGAACAGGCCCGCCGGACCTGGGGCGTCAGCCGCACCTACCTGGCCACCGCCGGCTTCGGCGCCGGCGCCCTGGGCGGGGCCGGCATCGACGCCCTGGCCGCCGGTCATTCGCTGGGGGCCGGCGCCCTGATCGGCGGCGTGCTGGGCGCCGCCGGCAGCGTCTTCTACGGCGGCAAGTACGCCGACAAACTGGGCGCGCTGAAAGTGCTGGAGCGCTTCACCGGCGGCGCCGAGGCGGCCTTCGGGCCGGTCCGCGATCCACAATTCGGCTATGTGGTGCTGGGCCGGGCCCTGGAGCACTGGCATCAGGTCAGTCACCGCAATCACGCCGGGCGTGACCCGCTCACTCTGGGCGACGCGGACCGCCACTGGCTGGAACAGTTGCCCCGGGGGCAGCGCCAGCGGCTGCAGAAGGCGTTGCAGGATCCGCCGCGTGAGCCCGGGGATGTGAAGCGTCGGGATGCCCTCGAGACGGCGGTAGAGCAAGCTGGTGAAGCGTTCCTCGCCTGGCGATCCGGATCGTTATAGTGAACTCTGGATCCAGCAATACACATGCTTGGAGGTCTAACATGCACCTTGTTCGACTGGCTTTGATGGCGGCTTGCGTTCTGAGCGGTTCTCCCGCCTTCGCTGATGCCTGCACGACTCAAATGATCGAGCTTGATAGCCAAAGCCCGCCAAACGACGCCGTCCTTATGGGGCGCTTCGGTCCAGCGACACTCTTTCTACCAGATCACAGTCTGAAAACCGTGGCTCACGTCAACGATATGTTAATTATGAAGTACAAGAATGGGGACGTCCTAACACATCGAGAACTTAGCCGGACGACCATCGAAACCTTATTCGAAAACGACACGTCAAAGACAGAAAAAGCACGGACATTATTGCAGGCAAGATCCGATATCCCCGCATCGAAATTATCGTGCGAAGTAAAAATATACTGGCGCGAACTCGAAGACACGACCCTGTATCTAAGGCTTCAAAAGAACACAGCGGGATACAGAACCATGCTAATCGTGAAAAGCGGCAACATCGATTATTTGGATTTCAATTTCTCAAAAAAAGCTGTTACCGCCATCATTAAATCCGCGAAACTCAGTCAATAATCCTGGCTATCAAAATGTAGGCTATAAGTAACGTAGCGCAAAATGATGACCAGCGGAAAACAGGACTGTCTTTGTCCTTGAAGTACCAAATCGCGCTTATCGCCACGAGGACCCAGAACAAAACTTTAAGGACATCCATCGATTAGATACCCATCAGGGCAAGCACCAAAGGGCTCTTCCAATTCAAAGCGGCCTGATTGATACATATCTTATAGGTGATGTTGCCTTCGACATCAGACAGCCAGGTTTCCAAGGCGTCGAAATAATACTTCACGATGTTACGCGGCAAGATCCACGCGCCCCCTATCGCGGCTAGTAACGTCAAAGTCCCGGCGAAATCTTCTGAACATGAGTACGTTTCATCAATCACCGTATCGACAATATCCGCCACTTCTTCAGTAATTTGCGAGGGCGTAGAGCTTACGGAGCCAGACCAGATGGATTGGATGAGGTCATGGTATTTCTGTTTATCTTCCGCTGATAACGACATTTCTCTATCTCCTTGAGAAGGCATTTTCCCCTTTATGCAACATTTTTATTATTGCTGCAACCCCAAGAGAATAAAGGGTTATGCACCGCTCAGTGGGAGGAGCGTTCGCGGCGGTAGTGGCGGGGCGCTACGCCCATCACTTTTTTAAACAGGCGGGAAAAGTAGTAGGGGTCGTCGTGGCCCAGGTGGCGGGCGATGTCGCTGACGCCCAGGTCGCTGACGTCCAGCAGGTAGCAGGCGCGGCTGATCTTGAGGTGCTGAAACGCCTGCATCGGCGTCTGCCCGGTGAGGCGTTTGTACTCGCGAATAAAGTGATAGCGCGACAGGGTGCTGGTGGCGGCGACCAGGTCGTCCAGGGCCAGCCGTTCGTGCAGGCGGCTTTGCAGGTAGCTCTGCACCCGGTCCACGTCCAGCGCCGCCTGCCGCGCCTGCTGGCGGCGGCGTACCAGCGCCAGGAAGGTGAGCAGGCCGCGCAGCACATTGGCGGCGTGCACCTGATGGTGAATCTGAAAGCTCACCGCGGTGGCCAGCAGCACTTCGAACTCTTCGCTGAGCCGCGAGTGCAGGCCCACCGGCACCAGTCCGGCGCGCGGGTCCGGCTCGATGGCGTCGAAAAACGCATCCACGGCGGCGCCGCCCAGGTGCACCCAGTAGATGGTCCAGGGGTCGTCCGGGCGGGCCCGGTAGCGGTGCGGCTGCCCTTCCCGGAACAGCAGCACGTCGCCGGGCCCCACCGGGTGGGCGTCGCCGTCCAGATCCACTTCACCGCGTCCGGCCACGCAATAGATCAGCAGATGATCGCGGGGCGAGGCGCGCCCCATCTGATGGCCGGCGGCGCGCGGGTAGTAGCCCACGCCGTGGGGCAGGCAGTCGCCGCACAGCGGGTGCGCGCCCAGCGTCTGGATCAGCGCCTGGGGCACCACAATGCGGCGGCCGTCCCGGGGCAGTGGCCACTGGGAGGTCTCGATAACCGGGACGTCACTGGAATCCATACCGCAATATAGTCCATTACTGGTCAATAGAAACCATCCGCATGGGGACGATACTGTGGTAAATCATAGCAATAATAGAACAACACCCCCACTTTCGGAGGCTCCATGAGCACGCGACTGCCGCAACTGATCAACGGCGAATTCCAGCAAAGCCAGACCGACACCTGGATTCCAGTCACCAACCCGGCCACCCAGGAGGTGCTCTGCGAAGTGCCGGCGGCCACCGCCGAGGAAATGGAGAGCGCCATCCAGTCCGCCCGCGAGGCGTTCCTGGAATGGCGGGAAACCCCGGTGTCCGAGCGCGCCCGGGTGATGCTGCGCTACCAGCACCTGCTCAAGGAGCACCACGATGAAATCGCCGAGGTGCTGGCCAAGGAAACCGGCAAGGTGTTCGCGGACGCCAAGGGCGATGTGTGGCGCGGCATCGAGGTGGTGGAGCACGCCGCCAACATCGGCTCGCTGATGATGGGCGAGACGGTGGAAAACGTGGCGCGCGGTATCGACGGCCACGCCTGGACCCAGCCGCTGGGCGTGTGCGCGGGCATCACCCCGTTCAACTTCCCGGCGATGATTCCGCTGTGGATGTTCCCGATGGCCATCGCCTGCGGCAACAGCTTCGTGCTCAAGCCCTCCGAGCAGGACCCGATGACCCCCAATATTCTCGCCGAGCTGTTCCTGCGCGCCGGCGCGCCCAAGAACCTGCTGCAGGTGGTCCACGGCGGCAAGGAACAGGTGGACACCCTGCTCACCCACCCGGAGATCAAGGCGGTGTCCTTCGTCGGCTCGGTGCCGGTGGGCCAGCACGTCTACCGCACCGCCACCGACCACCTCAAACGCGCCCAGTGTTTCGCCGGCGCCAAGAACCACATGGTGGTGATGCCGGACGCGCGCAAGGATCAGGTGATCAGCAACCTGGTGGGCGCTTCCTGCGGCGCCGCCGGCCAGCGCTGCATGGCGATCAGCGTGGCGGTGTTCGTGGGCGAGTCCAAACAGTGGATCGACGAACTCAAGGACGAGCTGGCGAAAATCCGCCCCGGCGCCTGGGACGACGAGAACGCCGCCTATGGCCCGCAGATCAGCCCCAAGGCCCGCGACCGGGTGCTGACGCTGATCAAGCAGGGCAAGGAGGAAGGCGCCAGCTGTTTGCTGGACGGTTCCGATTGCACCGTGGACGGGCTGCCGGACGGCAACTGGGTGGGCCCCACCCTGTTCAGCGACGTGACCCCGGACATGGCGCTCTACAAAGAAGAGATCTTCGGCCCGGTGCTGTGCTGCATGACCGTGGATACCCTGGAAGAGGCCCTGGAGCTGGTGAACAACAGCCCCTACGGCAACGGCACCTCGATCTTCACAGCCAGTGGCGCCGCCGCGCGCAAGTATCAGCACGAGGTGGAAGTGGGCCAGGTGGGCATCAATGTGCCGATCCCGGTGCCGCTGCCGTTCTTCAGCTTCACCGGTTGGAAGGGATCCTTCTACGGGGACCAGCACGCCTACGGCAAACAGGCGGTGCGCTTCTACACCGAGACCAAGACCGTCACCAGCCGCTGGTTCGACGACGACATCCCGGACGGCGCCCACGGCGGCCCCAACATGACCATCAACCTGAAATAGCCATGGACTTCAACTTCACCGACGAGCAGCTGGCGTTCCGCGACACCGCGCGCCAGTTCGCCGATAAGGAGCTGGCGCCGTTCGCCGCCGAGTGGGACCAGCACGGCACCTTCCCCAAGGACACCATCCGCCGCGCCGGCGAGCTGGGCTTCTGCGCGCTGTACTGCGACGAGGACCAGGGCGGCATGGGCCTGAGCCGGCTCGACGCGGCGCTGATCTTCGAGCAGATGGCGGCGGGCTGCACCTCCACCACCGCCTTCATCACCATCCACAACATGGCCACCTGGATGCTGTCCCGGTTCGGCTCCGAGGCGGTGCGCCAGCGCTGGAACGGGCCGCTGATGAGCGGCGAGGCGCTGGCCTCCTATTGCCTCACCGAACCCGGCGCCGGCTCCGACGCGGCGTCGCTGAAGACCAGCGCCCGCCGCGACGGCGACGAGTATGTGCTGAACGGCGCCAAGGCGTTCATCTCCGGCGCCGGCGACACCGACCTGCTGGTGCTGATGGCGCGCACCGGCGGGCCCGGCGCCGGCGGCATTTCCTGCTTCGCGATCCCGTCGGACACGCCCGGCGTCAGCTACGGCCGCAACGAGGACAAGATGGGCTGGAAAAGCCAGCCCACCCGGGCGGTGATTCTCGAGGACGCGCGCGTCCCGGTGGAAAACCGCATCGGCGACGAGGGCCAGGGCTTCAAGATCGCCATGGCGGGCCTGGACGGCGGCCGTATCAATATCGCCAGCTGCTCGCTGGGCGCGGCCTCGGCGGCGCTGGCCCAGGCGCAGAGCTACGTGCAGGAGCGCCGCCAGTTCGATCAGCCGGTGAGCGAGTTCCAGAGCGTGCAGTTCACCCTGGCGGACATGGCCACCCACCTGGTGGCGGCCCAGCAGATGGTGCGGCTGGCGGCCTGGAAGCTGGATAACGGCGACGCCGACAAAGGCACCTTCTGCGCCATGGCCAAGCGGCTCGCCACCGACCTGTGCTTCGACGTCTGCAACCAGGCCCTGCAGCTGCACGGCGGCTACGGCTACATCAAGGAGTACCCGCTGGAGCGCTATGTGCGCGACAGCCGGGTGCATCAGATTCTGGAAGGCACCAACGAAATCATGCGGGTGATCATCGCCCGCCGGGTACTGAAAGACCTGAGCTTTTTATAAGGCCCGATTCAAAAAGGAGAACAATATGAACATCGGATTCTTCGGCGTCGGCAACATGGGCGGGCCGATGGCCGCCAATCTGGTCAAGGCCGGCCACACGGTGACCGCCTTCGACCTGGTGCCCGAGCTGCTCAAGACCGTGGAAGCGGACGGCGTCGCCGTGGCCGCCGACCCGGCGGCGGCGGTGGCCGGCGCCGAGGTGGTGATCAGCATGCTGCCCTCCGCCGGCGCGGTCACCGGCCTGTATCTGGGCGACGACGGCGTGCTGGACGCCATCCACCCGGACACCCTGATCATCGACTGCTCCACCATCGACGCCGACACCGCCCGCCGGGTGGCCAGCGCCGCCGCCGACAGCGGCCGCACCATGATCGACGCGCCGGTGTCCGGCGGTGTCGGCGGCGCCAAAGCGGGCACGCTGACGTTTATCTGCGGCGGCCCGGAAGCGGCGGTGGAACGCGCCCGCCCGGTGCTCGACTGCATGGGCAAGAACGTGTTCCGCGCCGGCGACAACGGCGCCGGCCAGGTGGCGAAAATCTGCAACAACATGCTGCTGGCCGTGCATATGATCGGCACCGCCGAAGCGCTGCAACTGGGCGCCGACCACGGCCTGGACCCGGCGGTGCTCTCCGACATCATGAAAGCCAGCTCCGGACGCAACTGGTCCCTGGAGGTGTACAACCCCTGGCCCGGCGTGATGGAGGGCGTGCCGTCCAGCAACGACTACAACGGCGGTTTCGCGGTGAAACTGATGAACAAGGATCTGGGCCTGGCGCTGGAAGCGGCGCTGGCCAGCCAGTCCAGCACGCCCATGGGCTCACTGGCGAAAAGCCTGTACGCCGCCCTCGGCAACCAGGGCCTGGGCGGCAAGGACTTTTCCAGCATCCAGACGTTCTTCAAACACCGCGAGCCCTGACACCGGGCCGGGTTACGGCGTCCACGTCTCCCCGGGCCCGTGGGCCAGGAACGAGGGACGGCGCCGCCGGGCCGCGTAGGGCCGGTCGCAAACGTTGTCGCGGCGGTTGTAGACGAAGAACACATTGCTGCGCGGGTCCGGCGACATATTGGCGTTGGAGCCGTGCAGGGTGTTGCAGTCGAACAGAATCAGGCCGCCGGCCTTGCCGGTGGGCGCCTCGATACCGCCCCGCTCGATCAGCGCCTGCAGCACGTCGTTGCCGGGCACGCCGAATTCCTGGGTCTTCAGGGACTGCTTGTGGTGGTCGTCCGGGGTGGCGCCCAGGCACGGCACGAACACCTTGTGCGAGCCGGGAATCAGCATCAGGGGCCCGTTGAAGTGGTGGTTGTCGGTCAGCACGATGGACGCGCTCACCGCGTGCATGGACGGCATGCCGTCCTCGGCGTGCCAGGTCTCGAAGTCCGAATGCCAGTTGAATCCCTTGCCGTGGAAGCCCGGCTTGTAGTTGATCCGTGACTGGTGCACATAGACATCGCCGCCCAGTATCTGCCGGGCGCGGCCGGTCAGGCGCGGGTCACGGGCCAGTTGGCGGAAACGTTCGGACAGAAAGTGCACCGCGAACAGGGAGCGGATTTCCTCACTGCCGGGCTCGGTGACACTGAAATCCCGGCCCCGGAATTCATCCCGGGCGAGCAGTTCGTGCAAATGGCCGGTGAGCTCCTGCACTTCCCGCTGATCCAGGAAGTCCGGCTCGAACAGAAAGCCGCGCTGCTCGAACTCGTCCAGTTGTTGCTGGGAAAGGGGGCCGTCGGCGGCCTGGCCCTTAACCACTTTTTCGCGGCGGTTCAGCCAGGGCATGTCCGGCTTTTTCGCCAGACGGGTGGGGTAAGGGTCCTGAATCGCCGGAGCCGGTCCGGTAATGGGTCGGGTGGGCGTCTGCACTGACATCAAATCACCTCCTGAGATTTGGGATCAGGTCCAGATTGGCGTTATCAGGCCGGGCCGCCGCCAGGAGGGAGCCCGGCAGCGTGACTATAAGGTCTATAAATCCGGTTTCAAGGTGGCCGTCCCGTCAGTTCTGAATACGTCGCCAGGGGCGCGCCTGCTCCAGCTCGAAGGCCAGCTCCAGCAGCGTTTTTTCGTCGCCCTGCAGCGCGGAGAACTGCACGCCGATGGGCAGGCCCTCGCGGCTTTCGCCCAGCGGCAACGACAGGGCCGGGCTGCCGGAAGCATTGTTGGCGGGGGTGAAGCTGACGTACTTGATCAGCCGGTCGATCAGCACCTCGAAGTCCACATTGGGGCTCAGGTAGCCGAGCGGCGGCGTGGTGTGGGCGAGCACCGGCGACAGCACCACGTCGTAATGCTGGAACGAGCGGGCGTAGGCCTGCCAGGTGCGCTTGAGCTGGTAGAGCACCGCCGGTGTCTTCCACAGCTTGCGCCGGTAATAGCGGCTCAGGCCCCGGGTCAGGCCGTCCAGCTGCCGGGGGTCGAAGCCGGGCCCGAACAGGGCGCGGCCGAAGGTGCTCACCATGAACGCCATAAAGCCGTAGTAGAGCACGAAGTCGTCGATAAAGCGGCGCTCCAGCGGCACCGGCGCCTCTTCCACCCGGTGGCCGAGCCCGGCCAGCAAATGGCCGGCGTCCTCCACCACGGCCCGGGTCTGCGGACAGGTGGGGCTGCCGGTGATCGAGTCCACCACCAGGCCCACGCGCAGGCGCCGCCGGCCCGGCCCTTCCACCCGGCCGATCGGCGGCAGCTTGGGGTTGCGGTAATACTGCTCGGCGGCGGCGAAGAAATTGGCGGTGTCGCGCACGCTGCGGGTGAGCACGCCCTCGGCGATGATGTCGATCGGCAACGACCGGGACGCTTCCGATTTCACCAGCCGGCCGCGGGTGGGTTTAAGGCCCACCAGGCCGCAGCAGGCGGCGGGAATGCGGATCGAGCCGCCGCCGTCGTTGCCGTGGGCGATGGGCACCGCGCCGGCCGCCACCAGGGCGGCACTGCCGCCGGAGGAGGCGCCGCTGGAATAGCCCGGCGCCCAGGGGTTGCGGGTGGCCGGCGCGCCGGCGTACTCGGTGGTGGCGCTGAAGCCGAAATCCGGCAGCCGGGTTTTGCCCAGCAGCACGAAGCCCTGGTCCAGATACTGGCGGGCAAAGTGGCTGTCCTTGGCGGCGTTGCGCGGTCGCACGGCGCGGGCACCGTGGCCGGTGGGCAGGCCCGCCACGTCGATGTTGTCCTTGATCAGGCTGGGCACGCCGGCGAACTCCCCGCCGTCCCGCAGGCGCTGGTCCGCGCTTCGGCGGGCCGTTTCAAAGGTGTCCAGCGCCAGGCCGTTGAGCGCCGGGTTCACCGCCTGGATGCGCTCGATGGCGGCGTCGGTGAGCTGCGCCGCACTGCGCTCGCCACGGCGCAACAGGTCGGCCAGGGCGGTGGCGTCGTGGTCACCGAGGGCGTCATCACGGAAGGCATGAAGGCGCGCTTCGGGGGCGGGTCCGGCGTATTGATTCATCGGTGTGTCCTGCTGTGAAGGCGGTCGATGGCGAAAGATCGTACCATGGTGCCACATTCACAGCGGGCCAATCGCAAGACGATGAGGGCCTAGCCCCTGGCCCGGTCCACCCGCTTGCCCTGGGCGAGCATCACCCGCGCCAGGTGCACCAGGTCGGCGATGCTGGTGACCACCGCGTCCGGGCGGTGCGGGTGGCTGACGGTGTTGGGGAAAATCTTGTCCAGCCAGGAGTCCGGCCAGCCGGCGCCGTTATAGAAGATCGCGGTGATGCCGGCTTCCTTGGCGGCGATCACGTCGGTGGTGCTGTCGCCCACGTACCAGCAGTTCTCCGCCGGCGTCAGGCCGAGGTTGTCCAGCGCCTTGAGCAGCATGTCCGGCGCCGGCTTGCGGTGTTCCACGTCGTCGCCGCAGACAATGGTGTCGAACAGATCCTCCCAGCCGGTGCCGTCGACAATGCGCAGCTCGTGCT
This sequence comes from Alloalcanivorax venustensis ISO4, assembly GCF_015356855.1. Classification (GTDB taxonomy): domain Bacteria; phylum Pseudomonadota; class Gammaproteobacteria; order Pseudomonadales; family Alcanivoracaceae; genus Alloalcanivorax; species Alloalcanivorax venustensis. Next base: position 166,867 of record NZ_ARXR01000005.1, on the reverse strand, counting down.
CGAGGAACTCCCGCTTGCGGTTGGAGATCAACGCCACCGGCACGCCGGACTGGCGCAACCGCTCCAGTTGAACGCGGATGTCACTCTCCAGCGGGTGAACTTCGTCCACGTATTTTTTATAGCAATCGTCGAAGGCCTGATGGATGCGGCGCTTGGCGTCGCCGTCGGCGCCGAACAGCACTTCGAAGATATCGGTGCGCGAGATTTTCCGCTGGGCGGTGATCTTGGGGTGCAGCTTGTTGTTCTCGCGCACGTACTTGACCAGCTTGGCGTCCTCGATGGTCTTCGATTCTTCCGGTTTGAGCAGCCGGTCCCAAAGACCCAGCTCCTTAAGCCTGGGCAAAACATCGTCGACCGCGTGGTACATGGCGTCGTGGGTGTCCACCAGGGTCGCGTGCCAGTCGATCAACACGGCCGCCGGCTTATCGTGGGGCAGCTGCAGAATACTCATGCGGCAACTTTATCACAGCGCCTGTTACAGGCCGGGGACTTGAAGATTTTTTACGCTTGGCCGCTGATTTCGTCCGCGCCGGGGGGCTATGCTGGCGGACAGGCGAGCAACCAGCACGGAGACCGCCATGAGCAAGGACCCGCTCAATGAGTACCGCCGCAAGCGCAACCTGGGCGCCAGCCGCGAGCCCGCCGGCGGCAACGGCGACGCGCCCCGGTTCGTGATCCAGAAGCACGACGCCAGCCGGCTGCATTATGACTTCCGGCTGGCGTTCGACGGCGCTTTGAAGTCCTGGGCGGTGCCCAAGGGCCCGTCCACCGACCCGCGCGAAAAGCGGCTGGCGGTGCAGGTGGAAGACCATCCGCTGGACTACGCCGATTTCGAAGGCGTGATTCCCGAAGGCCACTACGGCGCCGGCACCGTGATGGTCTGGGACCGGGGCGGCTACCGCAATCTGCTCGCCGACGCGCGCCGCAACCCCACCTCCACGCAGAACCGTTCGGTGAAAAGCGGCCGCACCCTGGCGGGCATCGCCCGCGACGGCAAGGCGGAGCACGACCATGAGTGACCGCACCCTGACCGTGGACGGCAAGACCATCACCCTGTCCCATCCGGACAAGGTGCTGTTCCCGGAACACGGCCTGAGCAAATCGGATCTGGCGGACTACTACCAGCGGGTGGCGCCGATGATGCTGCCGCACCTGCGCGGCCGCCCGCTGACGCTGCACCGCTTTCCGGACGGCATCGGCGCGCACGGCTTCTATCAGCAGAACCGCAGCGATTATTTCCCGGACTGGCTGCCCGCCGCGTCCATCGATCACCCCGGCGGCACCGGCGCGGTGACGCATATTCTCTGCGAGCGCGCCGCCGATCTGGTCTATCTGGCCAGCCAGGCGACGCTGACCCTGCACGCCTGGCTCAGCCGGGTGGACCGGCCGCACCGGCCCGACCAACTGGTGCTCGACCTGGATCCGCCCGGCGACGATTTCGAGCCGGTGCGCCGGGCCGCCTGGCAGGTGGGCGACGCACTGCGCGACGCCGGCCTGACGCCGTTCGTGAAAACCACCGGCTCGCGCGGGCTGCACGTGGTGGCGCCGTTGAAACCGGGCGCCGACTTCGACCGGGTGCGGCGCGCCTGCCGGCGCCTGGCGGATCACTTGGTGGCCCGCCACCCGGACGCGCTCACCGCCGAGCAGCGCAAGAACAAACGCCACGGCCGGCTCTACCTGGACATCATGCGCAACGCCTTCGGCCAGACCGCGGTGGCGCCCTACGCGGTGCGCGCCAAACCGGGCGCGCCGGTGGCCACGCCGCTGGACTGGAACGAGGTGAACGACGCGGATATCGGGCCGCGCCGCTACCGCGTCGACAACCTGTTCCGGCGCCTCGGCCAGAAAGACGACCCCTGGGCGGACATGGCGCACCATGCGGCGGACATCGGCACGCTGGAAACGGCGCTGCGGGCCTGGGAGCGGGACTGAGGCCCGGCCGGTTTATTGAGCGGCGGCCATTTCGTCCCGGTAGGTGTCCGCCAGACGCGCCTTGGCGTCGTCGCTCAGGGCACGCCCGGCGAGCTGGAACACCTCCTGTTCTTCTTCGTCCAGGTGGTGGGTGACCAGATCGTGCAGCTTTCTGGCGGCGGCCAGCCAGCCCGGCGAACTGAAATCCGTATCTTCCAGTTCTTCCACCAGTTCATCGATCTCGTGATGCTCGGCGACACTGTGGCGGGCTTTTTCCTGGGTCATGTCCAATTCCATCATCGGAATGTAGAGCGCCCGTTCCTCGGCGGCGGCGTGGCTGGTCAGCGCCTTCTTCACTTTTTTGAACAATTCCTCGCGGCCGTCACTGTCGCCGTGGGTTTTGATCAAAAGGCCCAGCAGGGTCCGCTGGGTGTCATGGTCTTCTCTGAGTGCTTCGAACAACGTCATGGCTGGCCCTCCCCTGGGCGCTGGCTGTGAGGTTTGAATCCTGGTTCGTGAGTGACGTCCAAGATACCCGAAGCCGCCGCCAACGGCGTTTTTGTTTACCGGAATTTACAGCCGGTGGAATCAGTCGGGCTCAAGCAGACGCGGGCCGGGGCCGTCCTCGGACAACTCATCCAGCGGGTTGCGAAGCCGGCAGGCGTTGATCGACAAACACCCGCAGCCGATGCAGCCGTCGAGCTGGTCACGGAGCTGCGTCAGGCTTTGAATGCGCTCGTTCAGATCATGGCGCCAATGCGCCGACAGCCGTTTCCAGTCGTGGGCGTTGGGGGTGCGGCCGTCCGGCAGCTCCGCCAGCGCCCGGCCGATCTCCGCCAGTGGAATACCGATCCGCTGCGCCACCTTGATCACCGCCACGCGGCGCAGCACGTCACGGCTGTAGCGGCGCTGGTTGCCGCTGCTCCGATGACTGTGGATCAGCCCCTTTTTCTCGTAGAAGTGTAATGCCGACACCGCCACGCCACTGCGCCGGGCCACTTCCCCCGGCGTCAGCGCCTTGCCGATATCGGCGGCCGCTATCTTGCTCATCGTGACAACCTTTCCCAATGGCTATTGATCTCAACCTTACTTCAGGTCTCAAAGTGCCGTCCAACGATCAGCACACAAGTGAGGAGACCAACCATGTCAAAACCCATCAAGGTCGCGGTGATCTACGGCAGTGTCCGCAACGGAAGACTCTGTGACGCGGTTGCCGGCTGGGTGGCCGACCGGGTGGAGGCGCGCGCCGACTATACGCTGGACGTCATCGACCCTCTTGCCGAGGGTCTCACCGATTTACGCGGTACCGACGGCGCGACGGAGAAGGCCATCGCCGCCCGCCTCAGCCGGTCCGACGCCTTCATCGTGGTAACGCCCGAGTACAATCACAGCTTCCCGGCGGCGCTGAAGCACTTCATCGACGGCTTCAATGAACCCTGGCACGCCAAACCGGTGGCGTTCGTCTCCTACGGCGGTCTCTCCGGGGGCAGCCGCGCCGTGGAGCAACTGCGCCAGATATTCGCCGAACTGCACGCCACCACCATCCGTCAGGTGGTCAGCTTCCCCAACGTGTGGGCGCACTTCGACCCGCAGCACCGCTGGCGGGATATGGAACGGGGGGACCGCAACCTCAACGTATTGCTGACGCAATTGCGCTGGTGGGCGTCCGCGCTGCGCGACGCCCGGGCGGGCGCCGACTACCGGACGGTGTCATGAACCCGTGCACGACCGGGGCCTGTCGTCTCAGGCATACTACGGTGTCGTTTTTCGCGGCGCCCGAACGACACACCGGGAGCGCAACAAAAACATTCAAGGAGTGGTCGTGAGTCCTATCATTTCCGTGCAACAACTCAACAAGACCTATGACTCCGGCTTCCAGGCTCTCAAGGACGTGAATCTGGAAATACGCCGGGGCGAGATTTTTGCCTTGCTGGGCCCCAACGGCGCCGGCAAGACGACCCTGATCAGCGTCATCTGCGGCATCGTCAATCCCACCGCCGGCACCGTGCTGGCCGACGGCCATGACATCGTGCGGGATTTCCGCGCCGCCCGGTCCACCATCGGCCTGGTGCCCCAGGAGCTGTCCACCGACGCCTTCGAGACGGTCTGGGCCACGGTCACGTTCAGCCGCGGGCTGTTCGGCAAGCCCAAGAACCCGGCCTATGTGGAGAAAGTGCTGCGTGACCTGTCCCTGTGGGACAAGCGCAAGGAAAAGATCATCGCCCTGTCCGGCGGCATGAAACGGCGCGTGATGATCGCCAAGGCCCTGGCCCATGAACCGCGCATTCTGTTTCTCGACGAGCCCACCGCCGGTGTCGACGTGGAGCTGCGCCGGGATATGTGGGAAATGGTGCGCGGCCTGCGCGAAAACGGTGTCACCATTATTCTCACCACCCACTACATCGAGGAAGCGGAGGAGATGGCCGACCGGGTCGGCGTGATCAACCGGGGGGAGATTGTGCTGGTGGAAAACAAGCACACCCTGATGGAGAAGCTGGGCCGCAAGGAACTGCGCCTGCAGCTTTCCGAGCCGCTGTCGGCGGTGCCGGAAAGCCTGGCGCCGATGTCCTTGACGTTGTCCGCCGACGGCCACGAGCTGGTGTACAGCTTCGACGCCCGCCACGAGCACGGCGACATCGCCGGCCTGCTGCGCCGCCTGGGCGAGCTGGGCATTGAGTTCCGCGATCTGCGCACGCGGGAAAGCTCGCTGGAAGAAATCTTCGTCGACCTGGTCCACAACGGCACACCGGGCGGCACGGACACCCCGCAACCCGCGGCCGGAGACAGCCAATGAACCTGCATGCGATTCGCGCGATCTATCTTTTCGAAATGGCCCGCACCTGGCGCACCCTGATGCAGAGCATCGCTTCGCCGGTGATTTCCACCTCGCTGTATTTCGTCGTGTTCGGTTCGGCGATCGGCTCACGCATGGTGGAGATCGACGGCATCAGCTACGGCGCCTTCATCATCCCCGGGCTGATCATGCTGATGCTGCTCAACGAGAGCATCTCCAACGCCTCGTTCGGTATTTACATGCCCAAGTTCAGCGGCACCATTTACGAGGTGCTGTCGGCGCCGGTGTCCTATGTGGAGGTGGTGCTCGGCTATGTGGGCGCCGCCGCCAGCAAGTCGATCATTCTCGGCCTGCTGATTCTCGCCACCTCACGGTTGTTCGTGGATTTCGGCATCGAGCATCCGTTCGCCATGTTGTTCTTCCTGGTGCTCACGGCGGTGACGTTCAGCCTGTTCGGCTTCATCATCGGCATCTGGGCGGACGGTTTCGAGAAGCTGCAGATCATCCCGATGATGATCGTCACGCCGCTGACGTTCCTGGGCGGCACCTTCTACTCGGTGAATATGCTGCCGCCGTTCTGGCAAACGGTGACGCTGTTCAACCCGGTGGTGTACCTGATCAGCGGCTTCCGCTGGAGCTTCTACGGCGTGGCCGATGTGAACGTGGCGGTGAGCCTGGGCATGACGGTGATGTTCATGCTGTTGTGCCTGGCCACCATCTGGTGGATTTTCAAAACCGGATACCGGCTGAAAAGTTAATCCCGGTGTTCTTTATCCCGGGCCTGACGGCTGGCTTCGGCAAGCTTCTCCATCTCCTCGCGGGACATGTAGTCCAGGTCCCAGTGGCTGGTGTGGCTTTCCTTCAGCCGGCGGCGGCCGCGGTGCAGATCCTCCGGGTCGTCGTCCGGGTGGGCGGCGCCGTGCTCGCCCATATGGGCGTGGGGGCCCGGTTCCGGATAGTGCATGCGCACCTCGGCGTCTTCCCGGGCGGGTTCAGGCGCCCCGCCGAACAACCGGCGAAGCTTTTCAAACAATGCGTTCATGGTATCTCCTGGCCGGCGTTTTAACGTCCACGTCCGACGCTTATCATGGTGCACCTTACTACCGGGAAACGGAAACCGTTGTGAACCTGAATCTCACCGATCTTCTTCTGCTCGCGGCGCTGGCCATCGGCGCGGCGCTGTTCTGGCGCTCCCAGCGCATTCGCGAAACGGCGCTGCGCGCCACACGGCGGCATTGCGAGCGCGAAGAGGTTCTGCTGCTCGACCAGACCGTGGGCCTCAAGCGCTTCCGCCTGGCCCGTGACGAGCGCGGCCGCTGGGGCCTGTGGCGTATCTACGCCTTTGAGTTCACGGTCACCGGCGGCGAACGCTACCAAGGCGAAACCCGGCTGCGCGGGGAGCGCGTGCACAGCGTGGTGCTGCCGCCGCACCGTTTCTAGTTCCCAGCCTCGGGGCCTTTTACACCTTTTTCCCTTCCCTCCCTTTTCACGCTTCCTTGATCGGCGTACCCCTTGAAGGGCATTTCCGTCAGGAGGCAAGGATGTCCTACGCTGACCGAGTCGAACGCATACAGCCGTCGCTGACGCTGAAGATCAACGCCGAAGCGGCGGCCATCCAGGCCGATCACCGCGGCGGCGACGCGGTGGCCCGCCTGGGCGCCGGCGAACCGGATTTCGCGACCCCGGACGGCGTCAAACGCGCCGCCCACCAGGCCATCGACCAGGGGTTCACCCACTACACCGCGGTGGACGGCTACGACGGCCTCAAGCACGCGGTGCGCGAAAAATTCCGCCGTGATAACGACCTGCATTTTCAAGACGATCAGATCCTGGTGACCTGCGGCGCCAAGCAGGCGCTTTACGATCTCTGCCAGACGCTGCTGCGCCCCGGCGACGAGGCGGTGGTGCCGCGCCCCTACTGGGTCACCTACCCCGCCCAGGTGACGCTGGCCGAGGCGCAGACCGTCTATCTGGATCTCGACGCCGAGGACGGTTACCTGCCGCGCGCCGAGCGCCTGGACGCGGCGCTCACCGACGCCACCCGGCTGGTGTTCCTGAACAGCCCCAACAATCCCACCGGGCGCCTCTACGACCGCGACACCCTGAACGCCCTGGCCGCGGTGCTGCGCCGCTACCCGCGGGTGTTCGTGGTCAGCGACGACATCTACGAGCACCTGAACTGGACCGGCGAGCCGTTTCGCAACCTGCTCAACGTGGCGCCGGATCTGGCGGACCGCTGCTTCATCGTCAACGGCGTGTCCAAGGCCTACGCCATGACCGGCTGGCGGGTGGGCTTCGTGGCCGGCCCCGCCGAGGCCATCGCGGCGATGAAAAAGGTGCAGGGCCAGAGCACCGCCGGCGCCACCAGCATCAGCCAGTACGCCGCCACGGAAGCGCTGCTCGGCGACCAGACGCCGGTGCGGCGCATGGTGGAGGCCTACCGGCGCCGCCACGACCACATCGTGCCGGCGCTGAACGAGATACCCGGCGTGCAGTGCCCGCGCTCGGACGGCACCTTCTACGCCTTCCCGGATGTGCGCGAGGCTATCGCGCGCCTGGACGGCATCGACAACGACCGCCAGCTGGCCGAGGCGCTGCTGCACAGGGCCGGCGTGGCGGTGGTGCCGGGCAGCGGCTTCGGCGCCCCCGGACGGCTGCGGGTGTCGTTCGCCGCCGACATGCACACCATCGAAACCGGCTTGCGCAGGCTGCGCGAGTTTTTGCGATAGCCAAGGAGGCAGTATGAGCAAGGCAACGGTAGGCGACTTCATTGTCGATCGCTTGCAGCAATGGGGCATCGACCGCGTGTTCGGTTATTCCGGTGACGGCATCAACGGCGTGATGAGCGCGCTGCGCCGCAACGACGGCGTGACCCTGGTGCAACCCCGCCACGAGGAACTGGCCGCGTTCATGGCCTGCGGGCACGCCAAATACACCGGCCGCCCGGGCGCCGTGGTGACCACCTCCGGCCCGGGCGCGATTCACGCCCTCAACGGCCTTTACGACGCCGCCAAGGACCATATGCCGGTGGTCGCGGTGGTCGGTCAGCAGGCGCGCATCAGCCTGGGTTCGGACTTCCAGCAGGAGGTGGACCTGGGCAGTCTGTTCAAGGACGCCGCCGGCTACGTGCAAACGCTGATGGCGCCGGCCCAGGCGCGCCACGTGATCGACCGGGCGGTGCGCATCGCCGAGGCGGAGCGCACCGTCAGCGTGGTGGTGGTGCCCAATGATCTGCAGGACGAGCCCATGGCGGAGCCACCCGGCGGCCACGGCGCCACCTGGTCCGGGGTCGGCTACCGGCCGTCGGTGCGGCACGCCGCCGCCACCGACCTGGACGCCGCCGCCGAGGTGCTCAACGCCGGCGAAAAAGTGGCGATCCTGGCCGGCGCCGGGGTCAAGGACGCCGTCGAGCCGCTGCTGAAGCTGTCCGACGCGCTGGGCGCCGGCATCGCCAAGGCGGTGCTCGCCAAGACCATGATTTCCGATTACCAGCCGGGCGTCACCGGTACCCTGGGGCTGCTGGGCACCGAACCCAGTGACCGCATGATGCGCCATTGCGACACCCTGCTGCTGGTGGGCACCAGCTTCCCCTACGCGGAGTTTCTGCCCGAGGAGGATCAGGCGCGCGCGGTGCAGATCGACATCGACGCGGCCAACCTGGGGCTGCGCTACCCCACCGAGGTGAACCTGCACGGTGACGCCGCCGCCACCCTGGAAGCGCTGCTGGAGCGGATCACGCCGAAACAGGACACAAGCTGGCGCGCGGATCTGGAAGAACGGATCGCCGACTGGTGGGACACCGTCGAAGCGCGCGCCTATACCAGCGCCGAGCCGCTCAATCCGCAGCGCATTTTCTGGGAACTGTCGTCACGGCTGCCCGACGACACCCGGCTGGCCGCCGACGTGGGCACCGCCACCGACTGGTACGCGCGCTTTCTGAAGGTCAACGGCAAGGTGCAAGGCACCACCTCCGGCGGGCTCGCCTCCATGGGCAACGGCGTGCCCTATGCCCTGGCGGCGAAGTTCGCCGAGCCGGACAAACCGGTGGTGGCCATGGTCGGCGACGGCGCCATGCAGATGATCGGCAATAACGGGCTGATCACCGCCGCCCACTATTGGCGGGAATGGTCGGACCCGAGACTGGTGATTCTGGTGCTGAACAACCGCGACCTGAACCAGGTGACCTGGGAGCAGCGGGTGATGGAAGGCGATCCCAAGTACGAATCGTCCCAGGCGCTGCCGGATTTCGACTACGACCGCTACGCGGAGATGCTGGGGTTACGCGGCCTGCGGCTGGACGACCCGGACCAGGTGGTGGCGGTGCTGGAGGAGGCCCTCAACGCGGACCGTCCGGTGGTGATCAACGCGGTGGTGGATCCCAACGTGCCGCCGCTGCCCACCCATCTGGAGATGGATCAGGTAAAGGGCTACCTGAGCTCGATCCTGAAAGGCGACCCGGAGGCCGGCCCGCAGATCCGCCAGTCGGTCAAGGCGATGGCGGCCAAATATCTGAAACGCTGAATCACGGCCGGGGCGCGCGGCCCCGGCCACGGCGTGTTCAGATGTGCTTGAGCACGGTCTGGGCGCTGCTGTCTTCCACGCCCTTTTCATCCACGCCCAGGTATTCCACCACGCCGTCATTGGCGACCAGCGCGAAGCGTTTGCTGCGGATGCCCATGCCGCCGCCGGTGGCGTCCAGTTCCAGCCCCAGGGCTTTGACGAATTCCGCGTTGCCGTCCGCCAGCATGGTGATGCGCTCGGCGTTCTGATCCTTCTGCCAGGCGTCCATCACGAAGGCGTCGTTGGTGGCCAGGCAGGCGATCACGTCCACCTTGGAGAGCAGCTCGTCCGCTTCCACCACGAAGCCGGGCATGTGGGTGTTGGAACACCCCGGAGTGAACGCGCCGGGCACCGCGAACAGCACCACTTTACGGCCTTTGAAAAACTCGCCGGTGGAGAGGTCCTCGGGGCCCTTGGCGCCGTTGGTCTTGATGGTGACATCGGGAATCTTGTCGCCTACGGAAATAGTCATGGGTCGATCCTTTTAACCTGGAAATTGTGAAGGACTTGGAATGTAACAGGTTCCCGCGCCCGGCGCCGAATACTGCCACGCAGTGAACGTAAAAGTCTGTTTTGGACACCGCCCCCGGGTTGCCCCGCGCGCCGGCAGGCCCCAGGTTGTGGGGCATCGCTACGCAACCGCAAGGACGGAACCAATGAGCCAGACCATCGTAATCACCGGTGCCAACCGTGGCATCGGCTATGACATGGCGCGCCTGTGGAAAGCGCGCGGCAATCACGTTATCGCGGTGTGCCGCTCGTCCGCCGTGAAGAAGGGCGGCGAAGACCTGCACGATCTGGGCGTGCGCGTTATCGAGGGCATCGACGTGAGCCGCGCCGAGGACGTGCAAACACTCAAACAGGAACTGGGCGACACCCCCGTGGACGTGCTCTACAACAACGCCGGCATGATGGAGAGCGAAACCCTGGAGGACATGAACTTCGAGCAGATCCAGAAGCAGTTCGAAGTGAACACCCTGGGCCCGTTGCGCGTCACCCATGCCCTGCTGGACAACCTCGGTGACGGCGCCAAGGTGGGCCTGATGACCTCGCGCATGGGCTCCATCGCCGATAACGATTCCGGCAAGAAGTACGGCTACCGCATCAGCAAGGCCGGCCTCAACGCCGCCGGCAAATCCCTCGCCGTGGACCTGAAGGACAAGGGCATCGCCGTGGCCATTCTGCACCCGGGCTATGTGCAGACCGACATGACCGGCCACACCGGGCACATCACCGCCGAGAAGGCCGCCCACCGCCTGGTGCAGCGCATGGACGAGCTCAACCTGGACAACACCGGCACCTTCTGGCACTCCGACGGCAGCGAGCTGCCCTGGTAACCCGCTCCGGGCCGGTGCCCGAAAACACCGGCCGCGCTGATCATTCCGGTCATGTCATCGGCACGGCGGCTTGATATGCTGCATAGAACTCACCGGTTCTACATTGCCAGCCGCACGCTGCAAGGAGCGCCCCATGACCGCCATGATCCGCGAGCCCCTCACCGATCCGGCCCGCCTTAACCGGGTCGGCGACCCGGACCGCCCCGGCATGCGGCGCGGTCGGCGCCTGTTCAAATGGCTGCTCGGCTCCGACCCGCACCCGACGCCGGGGCAGATGGCGTCGATCCGCCAGGCGATGCTGGCCGGGGATCCGCTCGCCGACGCGGTGGTCGCCATGTACCACCGCCTGCCCGCGGGCCAGGGCCGCAAACTGCTGGACCAGGCCCTGGAACAGGGCCTGCACACCTTCGACGACCCGCCGGAAGAACTGACCGCCCTGTTTCACCAGATCGACCACGAACCCATCTGGCTGGACCGGGCGCAGCTGCGGCTGGCCTGCGAGGTCTCCCACCGGGTGGGCCTGGCCGGCGAGCTGGTGCTGCGCAATCTGTCCCTGATGGGCGGCTATCTGGCGGCGGCGGCGGCCAAGCCGCTGGCGTTCACCGGCGAGCTGGACCGCATGGCCAACCGGCGGCTGGTGGAGACCGGCAAATTCTGGATCGACGTGACCACCCCCGGCGGCCTGGAGCGGGACCGGGACGGCTTCAAAAGCGCCGTGCGCGTGCGCCTGATGCACGCCCAGGTGCGCGCCATGCTGCTCAAGTCCGACAAGTGGGACCCGGCCTGGGGGCACCCGCTGAACCAGTGGGATTCCATGGCCACGATCCTGGAATTTTCGGTGATCTTTCTCTCCGGCCTGCGCTCGCTGGGCTTTCTGTTCAGCAAGCGCGAACGGGAAGCGGTGGTGCACCTGTGGCGCTACGTGGGCTACCTGATGGGCGTGGACGAACGCCTGCTGCCGGCCTGCGAGGCCGATGCCATGCGCGCCCTCTACCAGGTGATCGCCACCATCGGCGAGAGCGACGAGGACAGCCGCCGCCTGGGCGAGGCGCTGGCCCGGGCCTCGCTGCAAGACAGCGGCGACGGCTGGCTGGCGAAGCGTCTCGGCCGGCTGGAATACACCCTGCGCGCCGGCTATACCCGCTACGTCCTGGGCGACGACGCCGGCGACAAGCTGGGGCTGCCGCGCACCGCCACCAAGTACGTGTGGCCGGCGCAGATACCGTTACGGTTGGGCGCGGAGCTGGTGCGCAAAAGCGTGCCGTCGGTGAACCGGAGCCTGATACGGCTGGGCGAACGGGCGCGCCGGGAGCAGTTCCCGAAACGGGTCCAGCGGCTGAAAGCGGACACCAGCTTTACGCCGGTGAACAAACTGGCCCGCTAGCGCAAAAAAAGCGGCGACAGGGTGTCGCCGCTAGGGGAAGTCCGCCGGCCTTGCACGGGCCGGCGGGAGGGTTGCCTGAAAAAGTTCTGAAGCAGGGTGTCAGAGCGCGGCGCGGTCCAGGTTCATCACCTTGGTCCAGGCGGCCACGAAGTCGCTCACGAACTTATCGTCGTTGTCGCTGAGAGCGTAGTACTCCGACACCGCGCGCAGCTCGGCGTTGGAACCAAAGATCAGATCCACCGGCGTGGCGGTCCACTTCAGCTCGCCGCTCTGGCGATCGTGCCCTTCATACAGACCGTCGTTGTTTTCCGACGGCGCCCACCGGGTGGACATGTCCAGCAGATTGACGAAGAAGTCGTTGCTCAGGGTGCCCGGGCGATCGGTGAATACGCCGTGGTCGGCGCCGTCCACGTTGGCGTCCAGGCTGCGCATGCCGCCCACCAGCACGGTCATTTCCGGCACGCTCAGCGTCAGCAGGTCGGCCTTGTCCACCAGGCTGTCGGTGGGGGAAAGCCGGCTCTCTTCACTGAAGTAGTTCCGGAACCCGTCCGCCTGGGGCTCCATCACCGCGAACGCCTCCACATCGGTCATGGCTTGAGTGGCGTCGGCACGCCCCGGGGTGAACGGCACCTCGATGTCGTGGCCGGCGTCGGCGGCGGCTTTCTCGATGGCCGCGGCCCCGCCCAGCACGATCATGTCCGCCAGGGAGATTTTGCTGCGGCGGAACAGCCCCCCTTCGTTGAAGTCGGCGCGGATCTGTTCCAGCGTCGCCAGCACCTGATCCAGCTCTTCAGGGTCGTTCACCGGCCAGTCCTTTTGCGGCGCCAGCGCGACCCGGCCGCCGTTGGCGCCGCCGCGCAGGTCGGAACCCCGGAAGGTGGAGGCGGAGGCCCAGGCGGTGCGCACCAGCTGCGGCACGGTGAGCCCGGACGCGAGGATTTCCTCTTTAAGGTCTTCCGCGTCGCCCTTGGAGATCAGCTTGTAATCCACTTCCGGAATCGGGTCCTGCCAGATCAAGGCTTCGTCGGGCACGTCCGGGCCCAGGTAGCCGGCGCGCGGGCCCATGTCCCGGTGGGTCAGCTTGAACCAGGCGCGCGCGAAGGCGTCCTCGAACTCTTCCGGGTTTTCATGGAAGCGCTTGGCGATCTTGCGGTATTGCGGATCGACCTTCAGCGCCAGGTCGGTGGTGAACATGATCGGGGCGTGGCGCTTGCCTTCGATGTGCGCGTCCGGCACCAGGTTGGCGGCCTGACCGTCGGCGGGGATCCACTGAATGTGGCCGGCCGGACTCTTGGTCTGCACCCACTCATAGCCAAACAGGTTGTCCAGGTACTGGTGCGTCCAGGCGGTGGGGTTCACCGACCAGGCGCCTTCCAGCCCGCTGGTGTAGGTGTCGGCGCCCTTGCCGGAGCCGCAGTTGTTCTTCCAGCCCAGGCCCTGTTGCTCGATGGGCGCGGCGGCGGGCTCCGCTTCCAGACAATCCTCCGCCTTGTGCGCACCGTGGGCTTTGCCGAAGGTATGACCGCCGGCGATCAGCGCCACCACCTCTTCATCGCCCATGGCCATGCGGGCGAAACTCTGGCGGATCGACTGCGCCGAGAGCATTGGATCCGGCTTGCCGTTGGGGCCCTCCGGGTTCACATAGATCAGGCCCATCTGCACGGCGGCCAGCGGCTTCTCCAGCTTGCCGTCCTCGTCGTGGCGCTCATCGCCCAGCCACTCGGTCTCCGAGCCCCAGTAGGTGATGTCCGCTTCCCAATCGTCCTCGCGGCCACCGGCGAAGCCATAGGTCTTGAAGCCCATGTCTTCCATGGCCACGGTGCCGGCCAGCACCATCAGGTCGGCCCAGGAAATACGGTTGCCGTACTTCTGCTTAAGCGGCCACAACAGACGGCGGGCCTTATCCAGGCTGACGTTGTCCGGCCAGCTGTTGAGCGGCTCGAAACGCTGCTGGGCGCCGCGGGCGCCGCCGCGGCCATCGTGCACGCGGTAGGTGCCGGCGCTGTGCCAGGCCATGCGGATAAAGAACGGGCCGTAGTGGCCGTAATCCGCGGGCCACCAATCCTGAGAGTCGGTCATCAGCGCGCGCAGGTCCGCTTTCAGCGCGTCCAGATCGAGCTCGGCGAAGGCCTCGGCGTAATCAAAATCGTCCGCCACCGGGCTGGATTTTTCCGCGTGCTGACGCAGCGGGCGCAGATCCAGGGTTTCCGGCCACCAGTAGGGGCTGGCCATCGGCGAACGGGCGGGGCTTTTCTGATAGCCGTGGTGGTAGCCCCCGGGCTGACCCAGGGGGCTGGCCGACACGGCCGTGGACGTTGCAAGCGTAAAGGCGGCCACTAAGGCGGCTTTTGTTATATTCACGGTCTCTCCTCGCGTTGTGAATGATTCGCAAACGCGAAGGACTATAGCCGTGACATTTTTATGACGGCAGTGAAGGTTCCCTATGGTGGCTACAAATTGAATTTATTGGTGGCAATCCGTTGGTAGGCATTGGCGATTGGCAGTGATACCGATCGGGAAGAAAGTCGCCCGTTTCCGGCCTAATCACCAATTTATTACCGATCGGTATTATTATTGGACTTCCGGCGCCCTATCACCCTAATATTACCGATCAGGAATATTTGGAGCCGCCTCAATGAGCGCCGTGCCGAAACAGTACAACGTGGACAGCCCGGAAGAGCTGGGCCGGCGTATTCGCGCCGCCCGTAAGGCCCAGGGTCTGACCCAGGTGGACTTGGCGGAAATCGCCGGCGTCGGCCCGCGCTTTTTGTCGGAGCTCGAGCGCGGCAAGGACACGGTGCGTCTGGGACTGGCGCTGAAGATCGCGCGCCTGGTGGGGCTGGATCTGTTCGCCGTGCCACGAGGGGGTGCCTCATGAGCCGGGCCCTGAACGTCTGGTATCAAGACCGCAAGGTCGGCCGGTTGTTGGACAGCGGCGGCGGTCGCATGGCGTTTATCTACGACGGCGACTGGCTGGACGACGGCTGGGCGATCTCCTGCAGCCTGCCCGTGGACGAGACCGGCGACTTCCTGCCGCCGGATCTGCGCGGGCATCATTTCTTCGCCAATCTGTTGCCGGAAGGAAACGCCCGGGACCGGCTGGTGCGGCAGCTGGGTATCGCCGACGACGATTTCACGCTGCTGGAAAAGCTCGGCGGCGACTGCGCCGGCGCATTGCAGTTGCTGCCAGAAGGTGATTCTCCAAATACTGATGGGAATGCGCTTCGAGTGCTCACGCAAGCCGACTTGATAACAGCGATTGAGAGGGGCCGCGCCAACTGGCTTGACGGCGACACCGCACCACGTCTTTCTCTCGCCGGCGCTCAGGACAAAATACCGGTACGAGCCACAGCCAATTGCGACGGCACCTGGCACCTGCAACTACCCGAGGACGGCGCCGCTTCCACACATATATTGAAACTTCCGGTGCGCGACCTGAAGCAAGTGCCGTTGCTGGAAATCTACACCACCTATATCGCCGAAAAGTTGGGATTGCCGGTCGCTCCAGTGCGCCTTGTGCGTATCGGCCCACACATCGCGTCGCTAGCCGAGCGCTATGATCGCCAAACCCACGACGGTGTTGTAGATCGCTTGCACCAAGAAGACTTCTGCCAGGCGCAGGGACTCTCCCATAACGCCAAATACGAGGCCGGGGACAACGCAGTGGCCAAGGTGGCAGCGGCCATCCAAAAGCATTGCCTAAGGCCTGCTCTGGATTTACAAGCCTTCGCTCGTTGGCAAATCTTCAATGCGCTAGCGGGGAACGCCGACGGCCACCTGAAGAACCTATCGCTGATCTCTCACGGGCGGAAAGGCTGGTCGCTGGCGCCCTTCTATGATCTGGTCTGTACTCTAGCCATCGACAACATCAGCCACCAACTGGCTCTACCGGTGGGTAGTCACAATGATCCCGGCAATCTCCATCGCAAACACTGGGACGTTTTCGCCAATCAACTGGGGATGGCGCCGAAGTACATTCACCGGTTAATCCGAGCTCAAGCCTCGTCACTCAGCACTAATCTAGAGGCTTGGCACCGCAACTTCATAGAGGACCATCAGCTAACCAGTGAACTCGACAATGCCCAAGCCGTCATTAAACGACAGATCGGTAAAGCAAAACGGGACTGGCTCCCTTAGAGGTCGCATTGGACGCCGAACACGGCTAGGCCCTCTACCAGGTATTCGGACAGCAGCGGGTGGCCGAGCAGGAAGTCGGCGGTGTCCGGGGTCCACTCGTCGCGGGCCAGACGCAGGGCCTCCTCCCACTCGTCTTCCTGGAAGTCGCCACGGCCCAGCCACATCAGCGCCACCACCTCGGTCTGCTGATCCGGCTCCAGGTCCTCGATAATGGTGCGGAACTCCGCCACCGAGCCGTCCTCTTCGCCGCCCGCCGGCTCCGTCAGCGCCTCCGCGCCAGCCGCATCGTCGATGGGGTTGCCGGCGTCCTCCGGCATGGCCACCGTGTCCCGCGCCTGGAAGGCTTGGGCCAATTCCACCAGGCGGCACACGGTCTCCCCGCTCACATTCAACATGGTCCGTCTCCTCACTGAAATCATCGGAAGTCGAATGCTTCCAACTTAGTGGCTACAGAGGCGAGCACAAGGCGGGGGATGTAAAAGGGTGTCAGAGCGGTGGGTCAGAGAGGGGCCAACCGCCAGGCGATTTCCTCGAAACGATCGAGACCGCGTTCGCGGAACGCCGGCTGGTTGTCGATCACATCCTTGCGGGACAGGCAGTCCAGCGCGTGACTATTACCGTAAAGGCGTTCGACTTCTTCAGCGGGCACCGCGAACGGCGGGCCATCCATGCGGTCCTGGTCGTACTCGAAGGTGATCAACAACTGCGGGGCGCGCGCCGTGACAGAGGCCAGGTGCGCCGCGTAGCGCTCGCGCATGGCCGCCGGAAAAGCCACCAGCGCCGCCCGGTCGTAGACCATCGCGACATCGCCCAGGTCGCCCGCCGTGAGCGCGAAAACGTCGCCCTGGAACACCGTGAGCGCGCCGTGGCGCCACACCCGGCCGTCGCCCCAGGAGGACACGTCCGGACTAACGCCCAGCGACTCGAACAGTTGGCTCACCGCCAACTCGCTGAGCTCGACCCCGACCACACGCAACTCCTGCTCCAGCAGCCAGCCGATATCCAGCGTCTTGCCGCACAGCGGCAGAAAGACCGTCGCCCCGGCGGGCAGATCGAAAGCAGCGAGATTACGCTTCAGGATCGGGTGCACGAACGACAGATGGAAGCCCAGCTCCTGCGCTTCCCATTTTTCTTCCCAGAACTGTTTTTCCATCGAACGGTCTCCCGAGGGTTTAGCCCCGGCGTCGCAGTACCGCTTCGGTCTCGCGCATTGCCAACGCAAAGTCCGGCTTGGTAACGACCGCCAGCACCAGGGTATAAACGCCGTTAAGCAGCGCCAGTTCCGCGTCCGCGTGCATGAAACAAGCGGCCACCACCAACACGGATACGAAGTTCAACAGGCCCAGAAGTATGAACATGCTGTGCTGCACCTTGGACGCCGCCTGCGTCTTAATATCCCGCGAAGATTCGGCGCTACCAGGCAACGGTCGATGCGCGATCCTCTCCGCGGCCATGACAAGATTGCGCAACCGCCGGCCGACCAACAACACCAACGCCATGGCGGCAAGGCTGACACCCCATAGCGTTTCCCTGCTCAGCAACTCAGCCGGTGGCGGGTAGTGTGCGAACATCGCCAAGAGTGACAGCGCCACCCCGATCATCAGTGGTGCGGAAAGCGGCACAAACCAAAGCACCGTAAGTTGCCGCGCCGAAGGCGCCTTGGTCTCACCCAAAGTGTTAAGCATCCTGCTTCTCCCCTTTTCTGCTTTTAGTGCGCTTCTTCCCAGTTGTTCCCGATCCCGGCATCGACGATCAGCGGCACCTCCAGTTTGGCGGCGGCTTCCATGCGCTGGGTGACTTCTTTGACCAGGTCGTCGACCTGGCTTTCCTTCACTTCGAACACCAGCTCATCGTGCACCTGCATGATCATCAGGGCGTCCAGTTTGCTGTCTTCCAGCCAGTGGTGAACCTTGATCATGGCGTGCTTGATGATGTCGGCGGCGGTGCCTTGCATGGGCGCGTTGATGGCGGTGCGCTCGGCGGCCTGGCGGCGCTGGCCGTTGCGGCTGTTGATTTCCGGCAGGTAGAGGCGGCGGCCGAACAGGGTTTCCACGTAGCCTTTTTCGGCGGCGTCGGCGCGGGTGTTTTCCATGTAGCGTTTTACGCCGGGGTATTTTTCGAAGTAGCGGTCGATGTATTCCTGGGCTTCGCCGCGCGGGATGCCGAGTTGTTTGGCGAGGCCGAAGGCGCTCATGCCGTAGATCAGGCCGAAGTTGATGGCCTTGGCGTTGCGGCGTTCGTTGTCGCTGACGTCGTCGAGGGTTTTACCCCAGACTTCGGCGGCGGTGGCGCGGTGAATATCCAGGTTATTCTCGAAGGCGTGGGTGAGGCCCTTGTCGCCGGACAGGTGCGCCATGATGCGCAGCTCGATCTGTGAGTAGTCGCAGGCGACGATCTTGCGGCCTTCAGGCGCCGAGAACGCCAGGCGGATTTTGCGGCCTTCTTCGCTGCGCACCGGAATGTTCTGCAGGTTGGGATCACTGGAGGACAGCCGGCCGGTGGCGGCCACCGCCTGGTGGTAGGAGGTGTGCACCCGACCGGTGGTGGGGTTGATCAGTTCCGGCAGCTTATCGGTGTAGGTGTTCTTGAGTTTAGAAACGCCCCGGTAGTCCATGATCACCTGGGGCAGCGGATAACCTTGCAGCGCCAGGTCCTGAAGCACGGCTTCAGCGGTGGACGGTGCGCCCTTGGGCGTCTTCTTGATGACCGGGATTTCCAGTTTTTCATAAAGGATTTCGCCGAGCTGTTTGGGCGAGCCGAGATTGAATTTCTGGCCCGCTTCCTCGAACGCTTTTTCTTCCAGCTCCATCATGCGCTTGGCGAGAAAAGTGCTCTGCTTTTTGAGCATGTCCGCGTCCACGTAGGTGCCGTTGCGCTCGATGCGGCTGAGCACCGGTACCAGCGGCATTTCGATGTCGTGGAACACGCTTTTCAGGCCCGCTTCTTTTTCCAGGCGCGGCCACAGGGTCTGGTGCAGGCGCAGGGTGATGTCCGCGTCTTCGGAGGCGTAGGGGCCGGCTTCATCGAGCCCGACCTGGTTAAAGGTGAGCTGCTTGACGCCCTTGCCGGCGATCTCCTGGAAGCTGATGTTTTTGTGGCCCAGATATTTCAGCGCCAGGGAGTCCATATCGTGGCGGGTGGCCACGGAGTCGAGCACATAGGATTCCAGCATGGTGTCGTATTCCACGCCGCGCAGGGTGATGCCGGCGCGGGCCAATACGCTCATGTCGTACTTGAGGTTCTGGCCGACTTTTTTGCTTTGTTCGTCTTCGAGAACGGGCTTGAGCTTGTCCAGTACCAGAGCGCGGTTGAGCTGATCCGGCGCGCCCGGATAGTCGTGGCCGAAGGGCACGTAGGCGGCGTCGCCGGCGGCGGTGGCGAAGCTGACGCCCACCAGGTCCGCTTCCATGTAATTGAGGCTGGTGGTTTCGGTGTCGAAGGCGAACAGCTCGGCTTTCTTAAGTTTGTCGAGCCAGGCGTCCAGTTCTTCCTCGGTAAGCACGGTCTGGTAGCCGTCCCGGTCGATGCTTTGTTCGCTCTCGATGTCCGGAGCGCCCTCTACCGCCGGGTCGTCGCCTTCCAGCAATTCATTGAGCCAGCCTTTGAATTCCAGATCGCGGTAGTAACCGGCCAGCTTTTCCGCGTCGGGCGTCAGCAGTTTGAGGTCGTCCAGGGCTTCCTTGAGTTCGCAGTCCACCTTGATGGTGGCCAGCTCGTAGGAGAGAAACGCCTGCTCGCGGTGTTCTTCCAGTTTCTTGCCCATGGACTTGGCGCCGCGGAAATTCAGCTCGGCGACCTTGTCCAGGTTGTCGTAAATCTTTTCCAGCGAACCCAGACCGGTGAGCAGCGCCAGCGCGGTCTTTTCGCCGACGCCGGGGACACCGGGAATGTTGTCCACCTTGTCGCCCATCAGCGCCAGGAAATCGATAATCAGCTCCGGGCCGACACCGAATTTTTCACGCACGCCGTCGATGTCGTAGACGGCGTTGTTCATGGTGTTGATCAGGGTGACGTGGTCGTTGACCAGCTGTGCCATATCCTTGTCGCCGGTGGAGATCAGCACCGGCTTTTGTTCGGCGCTGAAAATGCGCGCGAAGGTGCCGATCACGTCGTCGGCTTCGACGCCGTCCTCGATGATCAGCGGCAGGCCCATGGCGCGGATCAGGTCGTGCAGCGGCTGCACCTGCTCGCGCAGCTCGTCGGGCATCGGCGGCCGGTTGGCCTTGTACTGCTCGAACAGTTCGTCGCGGAAGGTTTTGCCCTTGGCGTCGAACACCACCGCCATGTACTCGGGGTCGTAGTCGTTGATCATCTTGCGCAGCATCGAGGCGACGCCGCGCACCGCGCCGGTGGGCTGGCCGGTGGAGGTGGTCAGCGGCGGCAGCGCGTGGAAGGCCCGGTACAGGTAGGAGGAGCCGTCGACAAGGATGATCGGTTTACGCTCGGTCATGGCAGTCCTTGGGGTTGGATAAGACATGGAGCGCATAGTGTAACGCAAGACCTTGCAGGAGCGCCTTGTGGGAGCGGGCCCGCTCCCACAGGACCCGCGATCAAAGGCGCTCTTTGATCTGCCGGGTGATGGCGTTCACCGCTTTGCGGGCGCTGGGGATGGCGCCGCCCATGGTGATGAAGCCGTGCACCAGTTCCGGGTAGTCCAGGTTGACCACGTTGACGCCGGCGTCCTTGAGCTTCTCGCTGTAGGCGAGGCCTTCGTCGCGCAGCGGGTCGGTGGCGGTGACCACGATGGTGTCCGGGTGGCCGGCGATGTCCGGGTTGCGCAGCGGCGAGATGCGGTAATCGCCCACCAGGGTGTCGTCCTGGATGTAATGGTTGTGGAACCAGTGGATCATGTCGCCGTCCAGCCCGCCCTGGCCGCCACCGAGCTGGGTGATCGAGGGCATATCCGAGGCGCCGTCGGTTTTCGGGTACACCGCCACCACCAGCTTGGGCACGGACAGCCCCTGGAGCGCCGCTTGCTGGGCCACCACGATGGACAGATTGCCGCCGGCGCTGTCGCCCATGGTCGCCAGACGCCGGGTGTCGATGCCCAGATCGCCGGCCTGCTCACCGAGCCAGCGCCAGGCGGCGATGCAGTCGTCGGCGGCGGTGGGCGCGGGGTGTTCCGGCGCCAGCCGGTAGTCCACATTCAGCACCACCGCGCCGGTGACGTTGGCGATGTGGCGGCACAGGCGGTCGTATTCCACGGCGCTGCCGATGGTGAAGCCGCCGCCATGGAAGAACATGATCGCCGGGCTGTCCTCGGTGGGCGCGCTCTTGGGGCGATACAGACGCACCAGCATATCGCCGCCTTCCACCGGCACGCGGATATCCCGGGTCAGCGCCACCTCCTGCCGGTCCACGTCGAGCATGTCGATCATGTGCCCGTAGAGGGCGCGGCCCTGGGCCAGCGGCAACTCGTGGAAGCCCTTGCGACCGTCACCCAGGGCCAGCAGCAGGCGCAGCTTGGGGTCCAGCCCCTCGCGGCTGACGCTTTCCACCATGCCGGCCAGCCGGCCGGCCAGGGCGCCGGGCATTTTCATCAGGGTCCGCACCGTGGTGCGCTCGATCTTGTGTTGCAGGGACATGGTTTCTCCTTAATTAAACCCGGCGTGTATTTCCACCAATGGACAGGGGTTATACCATCGCCCCAAGCAAACGGCCCGGTCATCCCCGGCCTTTTTTCGCGTTGAACACTAGGAAATGTTGATGTCCGTCTATACCCGTGTCGATGATCGGGATCTGGCCGCCCTGCTGGCCGACTACGCGCTGCGGCTGGAGCACGCGCAGGCGGCGCGCCACGGCATTGAGAACAGCACCTTCCTGATCGACGCCCGGGCCGAGGACGGCGGCCCGCGGGCGGTGGTCCTGACCGTGTTCGAGCAGTTCGACGGCGAGGCCCTGGCGCCCTATCTGGCGTTGCTGGCGACCCTGGCGGCGGCGGGCCTGCCGGTGCCGGCGGCGCTGGTGGACCGCCACGGCCAGCGGCTGCGCCACGTGGCCGGCAAGCCGGCGGTGCTGGTGCCGCGCCTGCCCGGCGAGCACTGTTTCGAGGTGGGCAGCGAGCACTGCCGGCAGGTGGGCGCCCTGCTCGCCGCCCTGCACCGCCAGCCGACGGAAGCGGGAAAGGCGCTGCCCGACGAGCGCCGGCGCCTGAAAAGCCTGGGCGAGCACCTGTGCCGCCTGAATGAAGACGACCAGCACCGCGCCGATACCGTGCTGCGCCGCTGGCGGAAAGTACCCGCCACCCGCACCCTGATCCACGGCGATCTGTTCCGCGACAACGCGCTGTTCAACGCCGAGGGCCGGCTCACCGGGGTGCTGGATTTCTACAACGCCTGTCTGGAACGGCCCGAGTACGATCTGGCGGTGGCGCTGAACGATTGGGCGGTGGCCTCGGACGGGCGCCCGGTACCGCGCCGGCAGGGCGCCTTGCTGGCCGGCTACCGGGACGGCGGCGGCGAGTGGGACGAATCGGTGCTGGCGCTGGCGTTGGCGGTGGCGGCGCTGCGCTTCTGGCTGTCGCGTCTGGCCGGGCCGGTGTCCGGGGAGTCGGAGGGCCAGGGCAGCAAGGACCCGGCCGAGTTCGCGCGGATTTTCGGCTATCGCTTTAACGCCCTGGGCGATGGCGACGACTAACGGCCCGGGCCGGTCAGAATCAGATGGTTGAGGTGCGCCAGCCAGTCGGCTTCCCGCCACAGCCAGGGGCTGTGCGGCCGGGCCAGGCTGGTGGGCGTCATCACCGCCACGCCGTCCGCCACCGCCTGGCCCACCAGCGCCTCGGTGAACCCGGCCCAGCCCCGGGGCAGCTGCTCCGGGGTCGCCTGCGGATTGAGATACCCTTCACCGAGCACCGGCTGCAGGCGCCGCAGGCGGGTAAACGCCAGCCGCCGCTGTAGCTGCTGCTGAAGGCGGCCGCGCCAGTGCTCGCCGGTGGCTTCCATCAGCGCCCGCCGCAGCGGCGCGCCCAGGCGCCGGTCGAGCAGCCCGGGCACCGGCAGATCGGCGCCGGTGGCCAGCCGGTAGCGCGGGTCGTCGTCCAGCCACAGGCCCAGTTCCAGGAAATCCAGCTCGCTGGTGTCCAGTTGGCGCAGATGGTCGGTCTCGCCGGCGGCGGCGCTGACCCCGAAATGGATGGTGGGGAACAGGGCACGCAGGGCGCGCGGCACTTCCAGCAGGTACTGCTCCACCGCCTGCTCCTGCTCACTGCGCCAACGCTCCGGCAGGGACCGCTGGGGCGGCTGGCCGAACACCCGGCGGATAACGCCGTGGCTCCAGGGCGGAAACGGAAAATGGTGGCAGAAATCCACCGCCACCACGGTATCCAGGTGGCCCCATTCGCGCACCAGTTCCAGGGTCTGCACCCAGACGTCGATGAAGTCGGCGGGGCGGCGCACGAACGAGCGGCGGGCGCGGCTGTCGGCGATAAAAAAGCCGCTCAGCCACAGCTTCAGGCCGCGGTCGGCGGCACCGTTGAGCAGGCGCCGGAACGCTTTGCGAATCTGCACGGTCTCGGCGCCGGCGCCGATGCCCCGACGGGCGTCGGGCTCGGCGAAGATTTCGCAGCGGTCCAGGTGGACGCTGTTGGCCGGCGTGGCCAGCAGATGCGGATAGGGGTCCAGGCGAACGGCGTTGAAGCCGCGTTCCACCGCTTCGTCCAGGGCGCGCTCCACGGCGCCGCCGCCGGGGCCGTATTCGCGCCGCAGCGGCCAGGCGTAATCCCAGCATGTGAGCGCGAGACGGCCCAGGTCCGGCAGGACCTCCATGGCCGATTCGTCTTGCGCACCCTGCGACTGCCCCATGCCTTCTCCTTGACCCGACAAACGCATCAGCATACCGGTTTCACGCGCCGGCTCAATGGACCCGGTCGGGCCAAAAAGCGGCGCCCGGGCCAGTCCCGCGTCATCGCGCCAGACAGGTGGCGAACGTCGCCGCCACCCGTTCACTCAGCCAGTGGCTGTAATCATTGCCCTGGCCACGGGCGGGGACGTCGCGGCCGAGCGGGTCCAGGGCCACCCGCCGGCAGTCCGGGCACAGGCGCGCCACCAGGTCGGCCTGGGCCTCCGGCTCGAGGATCGCGCAGCGCACCTGTTCGCTTTCCAACTGCTGCGCCAGCGCCACGAAGCGACGGCTGCTGGGGCCGGCGCCGAGCTGCTCGCTGACGATCACCGGCGCGCGCAGCTCCAGCCGCTGCTGGAAGTAGCCCCAGGGGTGGTGGAAGGTCAGCCAGGGGGTGTCGGCCACCGGCGCCAGACGCTCGCGCAGCGCCGTTTCGGTCCGTTCCAGGTCGGCCAGGAACGCCGCCGGCTGCCCCTCGGGCAATTGATCCCGGTCGCCCAGGGCCTTGGCGAGCAACGCCATATTGCGCGGGTCCAGCCACAGATGCGGGTCCAGCTCGCCGGCTTCGTGGTGGTGGCCGTGGTCGTGCTCGCCGTCATGACGGTGGCCGCCCTCACGGCGGGTGACGCCGGGCAGCGACAGCAACGCCAGGCTGTCGCCGTCACGTTTCGCCGCCAGGCTGGCCACCGCCGGCTCCGCCGCCTCGCCCAGCCACACCAGCAGGTCGGCGCGGCGCAGGGTGAGCATCTGGCGCGGCGACAACATCGGGTTGTGCGGGTTCTGGTTGGCTTCCAGCAGGGTGACCACTTCGGCGCTGTCGCCGTACAGGTCGCGCAGCACCATGGCCAGGGGCTCGACGCTGGCCACCAGGGTACGCGCCGGTAACGGCGCGCACAGCGCCAACAAAAGAGGAACGAGCAGGTATCGCATGGGTATGTCCGGAACCGTGAAAGTGCTCATCGGGAGCGTCAGTGCAATCAGTGTGCCCGAGCCGTCAAGCCGGAACGGCGCCGCCGGGCCCAAGCGATTGACCGGGGAAATAGTATATCATCACCGCTTTGTTCAACGGGGGCTGTTACATGTCGCAGCAGCGGGCTGACACGGGAACCTTGGTGGCGGTGCACGGCGCCGGCCTGGCGTATGGGGCGCACAGCGTGCTCGACGACGTCTCCCTGACCCTGGAGCCGGGCCGCATCACCACGCTGATCGGCCCCAACGGCGCCGGCAAGAGCACCCTGGCGCGGCTGGTGCTGGGCCTGGCGCGGCCCGATCGCGGCCGCGTGGAGCGCCGCCCGGGCCTGCGCGTGGGCTATATGCCCCAGCACCTGCAGGTGGATGAAAGCCTGCCGCTGACCGTCGACCGCTTTCTCTGGCTGGCGGCGCCGGGCCGCACCCGCGCCCGCCGCGACGCCCTGCAACGCACCGGCGTGGCCCATCTGCGCCGGCGCGCGGTGCGCGGGCTGTCCGGCGGCGAAATGCAGCGGGTGCTGCTGGCCCGGGCGCTGCTGCGCAAGCCCGACCTGCTGGTGCTCGACGAGCCCGCCCAGGGCGTGGACGTGGCCGGCCAGGACGCCCTCTACGGCCTGCTCGGCCAGGTCCGCGACGAGACCGGCTGCGGCATCCTGTTGATCTCCCATGACCTGCACCTGGTGATGGCGCGCACCGACCAGGTGGTGTGCCTGCACCACCATGTGTGCTGCTCCGGCACCCCGGAGGCGGTCAGCCGCGACCCGGCCTACCACCGCCTGTTCGGCCCCAGCGGCGGCATGCCCAATCTGGCCGTGTACACCCACGATCATGACCACGACCATGACCTGAGCGGCGACCCGCACCACGACCACCACGGGCACACGGGGGGCCACCACCATGATTGAACTGCTCGCGCCGGCGCTGCTGGCGGGCCTGGCGGTGGCCCTGGTGGCCGGCCCCATGGGGTCCTTCGTGGTCTGGCGGCGGATGGCGTTCTTCGGCGACACCCTGGCCCACGGCGCCCTGCTGGGCGCGGCCCTGGCCCTGGCTCTGGACGTGAACCTGTACGTCGCCGTGGTGGTGGCCTGCCTGGCCATCGCCGGCGCCCTGGCGGGGCTGCAGCAGCAGCGCCAGATCACCGGCGACACCCTGCTGGGCATCGTCGCCCATACCACCCTGGCGCTGGGCGTGATCGCCATCAGCCTGCAGAAGAGCGTGCAGGTGGATCTGTTCGCCTACCTGTTCGGCGATCTGCTGGCGGTGAACTGGGGCGACGTGCTGGCGCTGTGGGCCGGCGCGGTGCTGATTCTGGTGCTGCTGGCCTGGCACTGGCGGGCGCTGCTCAGCATCACCGTGAACGAAGACCTGGCCCAGGTGGAGGGCGTGCCGGTGACCCGCACCCGGCTGATCCTGATGCTGCTGCTGGCGCTGCTGATCGCCGGCGCCATCCGCACCGTCGGCGTGCTGCTGATCACCTCGCTGCTGGTGATTCCCGCCGCCGGTGCCCGCCGCCTGTCGCGCACCCCGGAACAGATGGCCGCCCTGGCCAGCCTGCTGGGGCTGGCCTCCGTGTCCCTGGGGCTGGCGATGAGCTGGTACGCGGACACTCCGGTGGGCCCGTCGATCGTGGTGGCCGCCGCCGTGCTGTTCGGCTTCACCCTGCTGCGCCGACCCGACGCCTAGCCATGATCGCGAAGGACCCCGCCCTGGACCGCCGCATCTGGATGCTGGCGTGGCCGTTGCTGCTCTCCAATATCACCGCGCCGCTGCTCGGCCTGGTGGACACCGCCGTGGTCGGCCATCTGGATTCGCCGGTGTATCTGGCGGCGGTGGCGCTGGGCAGCAACGTCTTCATGTTCCTGTACTTCTCGTTCAACTTCCTGCGCATGGGCACCACCGGCTTCACCTCCCAGGCGCGCGGCGCCGGTGAGGCGACTCTGGTGGTGCTGCTGCGGGCGCTGCTGTTGTCGACGCTGGTGGGCAGCGCGCTGATCCTGCTGCGGCCGCTGCTCAGCGACGTGGCGCTGTGGTTGCTGGGCGGCAGCGACGAGGTGCAGGGGCTGGCGCGGGAATACATCGGCATCCGTATTCTCGGCGCGCCGGCGGCGCTGGGGAATTTCGCGCTGATCGGCTTCGCCATCGGCCTGCACCGCACCAGCGTGCCGCTGAAAATGACCGTTCTGATGCACTCCAGCAATGTGCTGCTGGATGTGCTGCTGGTGCAGGTGTGGCATTTCGACGTGCGCGGCGTGGCGGTGGCCAGCGCGGTGTCGGAATACCTCGGTCTGGCCGGCGGGCTGTTCTGGCTGCGCCGGGAGATCTTCGGCGCCGCCTGGCGGGCGCTGCCGGTGGGCGCGCTCAAACAGGTGGCGCCGATGCTGCAACTGCTGGCGGTGAACCGGGATATTTTTATCCGCAGCCTGACGCTGCTAACGGTGTTTTTCTTCTTCACCGCCCAGGGCGCGCGGCTGGGCGACACGGTGCTGGCCGCCAACGCGGTGCTGATCACCTTCCTGCTGCTGCTCAGCAATACCCTGGACGGTTTCGCCAACGCCGCCGAGGCCCTGGTGGGCGACGCCACCGGCCGCCGTGACCGGCGCGCCCTGGACGCGGCGGTGGCCGGCACCGGCAAGTGGACGCTGATCATCGCCGCGGCGGCGCTGCTGGCCTTCGTCGCCGGCGGCGGCCCGCTGATCCGCCTGCTCACCGACCTGCCGGGGGTGCGCGACACCGCCACCACCTACCTGCCCTGGATGCTGTTGCTGCCGCTCACCGCCAGCGCCGGCTTCTGGCTGGACGGCGTGTTCGTGGGCGCCACCCTGGCCCGGCAGATGCGCAACACCATGATGGTGGCCACGGCGCTGTTCTTTCCGGTCTGGTGGCTGACCAGCGGCTGGGGCAATCACGGCCTGTGGCTGGCCATGAATCTGTTCATGGCCAGCCGCGGCGTGCTGATGGGGTGGGTGTGGTACCGGATCAGCGCTTGGGCAGAATGAACTTCATCAGGGTCATGAACCACATCAGGTGGCCGGGGTCGCCTTCCACCTTGATGTCGCCGGCCTGCATGCCTTCCATGAACGCCATCTGGTTCTTGCCGGAGGCCTTGAGGGTGCGGAACGCGTAGTCCGCGTCCTTGAAATTGAGGGTCACGGACGGCGACGGGTGCAGGCCCCTGCGGCTGGTCACCCGGTCCGGCTGGAAGTGATACCAGCGCGCCACGCCGCCGCTGAAGGTGCGCCACTGCATCACCACGTCGCGGTGCGCGAGCTGCTTGCGAAAGCCCTCGTCGCGGCCGGCCAGCCAGGCCAGCCGCCAGCCCAGGACCATCAGGATCAGACGGAATTTCATGGCATCAGCGCCGGAAGCTCTTTATTGAGCTTCATCTTTTCCTTCACCGCGTCACCGGTGAGCGCGTAGCCGCGCAGGTTACCGTCCCGGTCGCGGAACAGGGCCTTCACGGTGTTGCCCTCTTCCTCGGTCTCCCAGTCGCCTTCCAGCTCCTCGGGCACCGGGCACACCACCACCGGGCAGGCCGGAGTCTTGATGGTCACCGGCATCACGCCGTAGCTCACCGGCGTCGGCTCGCCGGCCAGGGTCTTGGCCAGCGCCCGGGCGGACGCCATCAGCGGCAGCACATAGGGCAGCACATGGCCCTGCACTTCGGCGCAGTCACCCAGGGCGTAGACGTTATCGGCGCTGGTCCGCAGGCTCTGGTCGGTGAGGATGCCCCGGTTGGTTTTCAAACCGGCGTCCTTGGCGATGCCGATGCGCGGGCGCAGGCCGATGGCGGCGAGCACCACGTCGGATTCCAGATGGGTGCCGTCGGACAGCTCGGTGACCAGCTTGTCCGGGTTGTCCTTGCCGTGGTGCACGGCCTTGGCCAGGGGACCGAAATGGAAACGCACGCCCAGGTCTTCCAGGCCGCGGCCGACGGCGGCGGAGGCCGGCTCCGGCAGCAGCATGGGCAGGCAGCGCCCCATGGGCTCCACCAGGCTGACCTGGAAGCCGCCGTTGGAGAGGTCGTTGGCGAACTCGCAGCCGATCAGGCCGCCGCCGAGAATGGTGACCTCACGCTTGCCTTCCAGGGCCTGGCGGAAGCGGCCGTAATCCATCAGATCGTTGACC
Source organism: Alloalcanivorax venustensis ISO4 (assembly GCF_015356855.1). Classification (GTDB taxonomy): domain Bacteria; phylum Pseudomonadota; class Gammaproteobacteria; order Pseudomonadales; family Alcanivoracaceae; genus Alloalcanivorax; species Alloalcanivorax venustensis. The sequence goes on along the minus strand of NZ_ARXR01000005.1, from coordinate 137,814 downwards.
GAGAACACCTCGCCGACGGCGTCGCCTTCCAGCGGCGGCGTCCAGGTGTCAGCGCCCAGGGCCAGCACCAGGCTGCTGTAATCCAGGTGATCATCGGGCAGCAGCACACGCTGTTTGTCGGTGTCGATGCCGGCCACATGGACGCCGGTGCGCACCGTCACGTTGAACTGCTCGGCGACCTGCTCGGGGGTCGCCATGGCCAGCTCATCGGCGGTTTTTTCCTTGGTGAAGCCGGTGGAGAGCATGGGCTTGGAGTAATTACGCCCGTCGTCGGCGGTGAGCACCACCACCGGCGTCTCTTTATCCAGCTTGCGGAATTCCTTGACCGTGTTGAAGCCGGCCAGGCCGGAGCCGATGATCACGATTGGATTCATGGGAGTGTCCTGTTTCAGATTTCCACCATCTCGAAGTCTTCTTTGCCGACGCCGCAGTCCGGGCACACCCAGTCATCGGGAATGTCGTCCCACTTGGTGCCGGGTTCGATGCCCTCTTCAGGCAGGCCTTCTTCCTCGTCGTAAATAAAGCCGCAAACCACGCATTCCCATTTTTTCATGCTGAACCTCGTCTGGTCGGGGGAAGCCGGGCCCGGTACGCGGGCCCTTCCAGGGGCCGCTAACGTATCCACGGGCGCGTGAAAAATCAATGACAGCGGATAATGGTAGCGTTGCCCGACGGCCGACGTCTTGCCGATCCGCGCTTCATGGGCCATAGTCGCACGCTCGAGATCCCGCGCCCCGGGCGCGAGCAAAGCGAGTCCCCATGCCCGATACCGCAATGCGCGCCGACGCCCGCTGGCGTCCCCAGGAACAGCTCAGCCTGCCGCCGCTGGTGCGCGACTGGCTGGCCGACCCCGGCTCCCTGACCGCCCGCCTGCGCCTGTACGGCGCCTTCCGGGTGGTACCCCGTGAAGACCGCATTATTCGCCCCACCCTCGCCGAGCAGCAGCTGCTGGGCCGCATCGGCCGTGGCCGCGCCCTGGTGCGGGAAGTCACCCTGCTGGTGGACGAGGAGCCGATGGTGGAGGCGCGCAGCGTGCTGCCGCTGGCCAGCTTGCGAGGACCCAACCGCGGCCTGGCGCACATGGGCAGCCGCTCGCTGGGCAGCGAGCTGTACCGGCGGCCCATGGCGCGCCGTGACCGGGTCTGGGTGCGCCACGGCGCCGCCCCCTCTGGCCAGACGCCCTGCTGGGGGCGACAATCCCGGTTCATCAAGCGCGGCCGGCCCTTGCTGGTGACCGAGCACTTCCTGCCCGCGCTGTGGCGGCGGGTCGAGGACATGGATCGCTGAGGACGCCTATGCTGGCTTTCGTGGAACATCGCTACCCCGCTCTCTGGCCCTGGATCCAGCTGATGCGCCTGGACCGGCCGATCGGCAGCATGCTGCTGATGTGGCCCACCCTGTGGGCGCTGTGGATCGCCGGCGGCGGCACACCCAGCCTCAAACACATCGTCATTTTCGTGCTGGGGGTGTTCGTGATGCGCGCCGCCGGCTGCGTGATCAACGATTTCGCCGACCGCGACTTCGACGGTCATGTCACGCGCACCCGGGGCCGGCCGCTGGCCACCGGCGCCCTGTCCGCCCGCCAGGCGCTGATGCTGTTCGCCGCCCTGGGGCTGATCGCGCTGGGCCTGGTGCTGTGCCTCAACCGTTTCACCCTGGTGCTGTCGTTCGGCGGCCTGGGGCTGGCGGTGCTGTACCCCTTCACCAAGCGCTTTACCTATCTGCCGCAGCTGTTCCTGGGCGCCGCCTTCAGCTGGGCGATTCCCATGGCGTTCGCCGCCGAGACCGAGAGCGTGCCGGAAATCGCCTGGCTGCTGTTCACCACCAACCTGCTGTGGACCGTGGCCTACGACACCGAATACGCCATGTGCGACCGGGAAGACGACCTCAAGGTGGGCATTAAAAGCACCGCCATCCTGTTCGGTGATCTGGACAAGGTGATGGTCGGCGCGCTGCAGGTGCTGACCCTGGTGGCGCTGTGGGTGCTCGGCCAGCGGCTGGGCTTCACCTGGCCCTGGTATCTGGGCCTGGCCGGCATGGCGGCGGGCTTCGCCCATCAGCAGTGGCGCATCCGCTACCGCGAGCCCTGGCCCTGCTTCCACGCTTTTCTAAGCAACCACTGGGCCGGGGCCAGCGTGTTCGCGGGACTTTATTTTCAATACCTGCTGGCCGCGCCCGGCCCGTGATCGCGGGCGGCGGGGTCGCCGCCGCCGCGAGAAGCGTGCAAAGTTGTCATCATCATGTCATAAAAAGGCAATGTAATAGGGGCACTTAAATGGGCAACCCCTGAGAATAAGCCATGTCCCGTAATCGAATTCTGATTGTTGACGACGAACCCGCGATCCGCGAAATGGTGGCGGTGGCGCTGGAGCTGGCGGATTTCGACGTGCTGGAGGCGGACAACGCCCAGCGCGCCCACGAGTACATTGTCGACGAGCGACCGGACCTGGTGCTGCTGGACTGGATGTTGCCGTCGGTGAGCGGTATTGAGCTGGCCCGGCGCCTCAAGCGCGAGGACGCCACCGCCGAAGTGCCGATCATCATGCTTACGGCGAAGAGCGAAGAGGACAACAAGATCCAGGGCCTGGACGTGGGCGCCGACGACTACATCACCAAGCCGTTTTCCACCCGCGAGCTGATCTCGCGCATCAAGGCGGTGCTGCGCCGCACCTCGGTGGTGGCGGCGGAGAAAGCCATCGACGTGGAAGGCCTGTGCCTGGACCCGGTGAGCCACCGGATCAGCGCCAACGGCGACCCGGTGGACATGGGCCCCACGGAATACCGCCTGCTGGAGTTCTTTATGAGCCACCAGGAGCGGGCCTACTCGCGCACCCAGTTGCTGGACCAGGTGTGGGGCGCCAACGTCTACGTGGAAGACCGTACCATCGACGTGCACATCCGGCGCCTGCGCAAGGCGTTGTCGCCGCACGGGTTCGATGGTTTCATCCAGACGGTGCGCGGGACCGGTTACCGGTTCTCGGTGAAGTCCAGTCAGGCGTCATAATGATCGGGTCCGCGACGCGGACCAACGGAGCCGGAAGGGCGGTGAATGAAAGATCCGGCGGGCATGAAAGCCAGTCTCGGCAAGGAAGTGAACCGCATCGTCATCCTGGTGGCGGTGTCCGTGGCGGTTTGTCTGGCCCTGCGCAGCATCTGGCCGCTGGTGGCGGGCCTGTCGCTGTATATCATCTGGAGCACCCGGCAGCTGTTCGCCCTGTACGCCTGGCTGGTGCGCGAGGAGCACACCGAACCGCCGGACAGCGTCGGCCTCTGGGGTGAGTTCTACACCCGCCTGGAGCACCTTTTCCAGAAAGAACGGCGCGCCCAGGACAACCTGCAGAGCATCATCGTGCGCGCCCAGCAGTCGGTGAACGCCCTGGAGGACGTGGTGGTGCTGATCGACCAGCACGGCTACCTGGAATACTGGAACCACGCCGCCGGCCGGCATCTGGGCTTCCGCGCCGACAAGGACCTGGGCCAGCCGCTCACCAACCTGATCCGCCATCCGCGTTTCACCGACTACCTGACCCAGGGCGATTTCCGCGAACCGCTGGAGATTCCCTCGCCGGTGGACGACAACCGCATCCTGCAATTGCGCATCACCGAGTTCGGCGTCGGCGATCAGCTGATTCTGGCCCGGGACGTGACCCGCATTCATCACCTGGAACAGATGCGCAAGGACTTCGTGGCCAACGTCAGCCATGAGCTGAAAACGCCGCTCACGGTGCTCAAGGGCTACCTGGAAACGCTGCTCGACACGGTGCCCGAGGAGCAGACCCGGCTGCGCCGGGCGCTGACGCAAATGGACGCCCAGAGCCAGCGCATGGAGGCGCTGGTGCAGGACCTGTTGCTGCTGTCACGGCTGGAGAACACCGAGGCGGACAACCTGCAACAGGCGGTGGCGGTGCACGGCATGCTGCAGCGCATGCGCGAAAGCGCCCTGGCGCTGGCGCCGGAGAAGCAGCAGACCATCGAGCTGGACGTGCCGGAAAACGCCCGTCTGATCGCCAACCCGGCGGAGCTGGAAAGCGCCTTCGGCAACCTGATCGTCAACGCGGTGAAGTACACCCCCGCCCACGGCGTGATCCGCATTCACTGGTGGCAGGACGCCGACGGCGCCCACCTTTCGGTGCGCGACAACGGCATCGGCATCGACCCGGCGCACATCCCCCGGCTCACCGAGCGCTTTTACCGCCCGGACAACAGCCGCGTCACCCAGACCGGCGGCACCGGCCTGGGGCTGGCCATCGTCAAGCACGTGATGATCCGCCATAACGGCAAGCTGGAGATCAAAAGCGAGCTCGGCAGCGGCAGCAACTTCACCTGCCATTTCCCCGCCAGCCGGCTGGTCAGCAAGCCCACCGCCCTGGCCAGCGGCTGACCGTCCGCCGGCGTTTTAATAGTGCGGCGGCGGGGCGTCCTCAATGCGCAGGGCGGCGAGCTCCTCGCTCTGCTCCACCACCCGGTCCACCAGTTTGCGGTAGGCGGCTTCCAGCTCGTCGAGCTTGCGCTGCTGGTCACTGACGATCTGATTGAGGCTGGCCACCAGGTCTTCCTGGTAGGCCAGTTTGGTTTCGATATCGAGAAAGCGGTCGTCGCTCATGGGCTCTCCTGACGTGGGCCTGGCGCGGGCCGGCAGTATAGCGCTAGACGGTGTCCGCCAGCACCGCCTCCGCCAACCCCAGCGGATCCTCCTCCAGCCAGTCCAGCTGACCGTCCAGCAGCAACTGCCCCAATCCGTGCACCAGCGCCCAGGCGCGCAGCGCCGCCCGGGTCACGCTGTCCGGGTCCGGCTCGCCGCCGGGCCAGCCACGCGACACCGCCTGGCGCAGGGTCTCGAACGCCGCCCGCGAGGCCTCGCGCAGCTCGTCTTCGCGGCGGTGCGGCGGAATCACGCTGAACATCAAGCGGAACAGCGCCGGGTTGGCGTGGGCGAAGCGAATATAGCTGCGCCCCCCGGCCAGCAGTTTTTCGTCGCCCTCCGCCCGCGCTTCGGCCTCGCGCTGGGCGGCGCTGAGGCGCCGAAACCCCTCCGACGCCAGCGCCTGCAGCAGCGCGTCCTTGTTGGCGAAATGGCGGTAACTGGCGTTGGCGGTGACGCCCACCCGGCGGGCCAGCTCGCGCAGGCTGAAGCCGCCGTCGCCGCTTTCCGCCAGCAGCACCAGGGCCTCGTCCACCAGGGCCCGGCGCAGATCACCGTGGTGGTAGCGGTCCGGAGAGGGGTCCTTGTTTGATGTTGACACTGTACACATCCTTTTCTATCTTATGTTCACAGCATACACATTAAGCCGGTACGGGCCCAGCCCGCCGGGGGAGAAAAGTGATGGTGGCGGTCTGGATTCATCTCGTCGCGGCGCTCTGGGCGCTGGTCTTCGGTGCCGTGCAGTTGCTGTCCGCGAAGGGGTCGCGGCGGCACCGCTGGCTCGGCTGGTCGTGGGTGCTGGCCATGGTGGTCACGGCGGTGTCGTCGTTCTGGCTGAGCGGCGGCCTGGCGCTGCTGGGGCCGTTCAGCGTGATACATCTGCTGTCCGTGTGGACCCTGGTGTGCCTGGTGATCTCGATGCTGGCGGTGCGCCGCCGGCGCCTGGATACCCACCGTAATTTCCTGGTGGGCGCCTATCTGGGGCTGGTGGGCGCCGGGCTGGGTACCCTGGCACCGGGGCGGCTGATCAGCGGCTGGCTGTTCGGCGCTTGATTTAAATCCCTGCCGCGGCTATGGTTTCCACCGTCTTAGGGGAGTAGTCACCCGGGTTCCCTCCCGGGGCGGTCGTCAACATATTTGCGCCTCAATGCGCATGGTGGCCGTGTCCTCCGCCGCACCGGCGGATGGATCGACGAGACCTGAGACATTGTCTGCATTCCGCGGGGGCGGGATCGGTGGGCAGTGTCTCTGGTAATCGTTCGATCCCGCCCCTGTAAGGTTTTCCTTTGGACGCTTTCCTCTCCTCCACCCTGCTGGTCGCCCTGGGCGAAATCGGCGACAAAACCCAATTACTGTCCCTGGCCCTGGTGTGCCGCTTTCGCAAGCCCTGGCCGATCCTCGCCGGCGTGGTGGTCGCCACCCTGATCAACCACGGCATCAGCGTCTGGTTCGGCGACTGGCTGGCCGACGCCATCCCCGCGGACTGGCTGACCTGGATCCTGGGCGGCAGCTTTATCGCCCTGGGCCTGTGGATGCTGATTCCCGATAAGGACGAAGAGGTGGGCGACAAATACCGATTCGGCCCCTTCCTGACCAGCCTGGTGCTGTTCTTCATCGCCGAGATCGGCGACAAGACCCAGGTGGCCACCGTGGCCCTGGCGGTACGCTTCCAGGAATTCTGGCCGGTGCTTCTTGGCACCACCACGGGTATGATCGCCGCCAATCTGCCGGTGATCTGGGTGGCCCACCGCCTCGCCAATGAGCGGTTCGAAACCTGGGCCCACCGGATCAGCGCCGCCCTGTTCATCGCCTTCGGCGTCTGGGCGTTGCTATAACGAAAGCGAGCTGTGCCATGGCCCTCACCGCCACCATCTACAAAGCGGAACTCACTGTTTCGGATATGGACCGGGATTACTACGCCACCCATAACCTGACGGTGGCGCTGCACCCCTCGGAAACCGAGGCCCGCATGATGCTGCGGTTGATGGCCTTCGCCCGCCACGCCCATGAGGACCTGAGCTTCACCCGGGGCCTGTCGTCCACCGACGAACCGGACCTGTGGCGCCACCACCCCAACGGTACCCTGGAAGAGTGGATCGAGCTGGGCATGCCGGATGAGAAGCGGCTGCGCAAGGCCTGCGGCCTGGCCGATGCCGTGGTGGTCTACACCTACGGCCGCCAGGCGCCGCTGGCCTGGCGCGAGGCCCTGGGCCGCAAGCTGGACCGTTTCGACAACCTCACCGTGCTGCGCGTGATGCCGGAAACCGAAGCGGCGCTGGCGTCCCTGGCCCACCGCCAGATGCGCCTGAACGCCATGATCCAGGACGGGCAGCTGTGGCTGGGGGACGACGGGGAAAGTGTGGCGGTGGCGCTGGAATCCCAGCTATAGCCGCGTCCGGCACAGGTAGAACAGCCCCACCACCGGCCCCGGCAACAGCAGCCAGGCGACGCGCAGATCCAGCGCCGACCAGAACTCAGAGACCAGGAAGATCGCCGGAATGGTGAGCGCGAAGCCGATGGCGTTCATCACCGCCAGGGTCGAGCCGACCCGGTCCCGGGGCGCGGTGGCGGCGGCCAGGGCGGAAAGCTGCGGCGAATCGGCGATCACCGTGAAGCCCCACAGCAGCAACAGCGCCAGCAGTAGAAAAGGGGACAGACTTCCCAGCAGCGGATAGACCAGGCACAGCAGGCCGGATGTGGCCAGCGCCGCCCTCGCCACCCACAGGCTGCCGCGACCGCGGCTGACACGACCGCCATAAACACAGCCCACCAGCCCCAAAGCGATCACCAGGAACGCCAGCCACGGCACCAGCGCCTGATCGGCGCCCAGGCGCTGCAGCTCCCGGGCCACCAGCAGCGGTGTCAGCGTCCAGAACGCATAGAGCTCCCAGCAGTGGCCGAAGTAGCCCAGGGCGGCGGCGCGGAAATCGCCACTGGCGAAGGCGGCGAAGCCTTCGCGTAGCGGCTTCTTCCGGCCGGGCGGCGGCAGATGGGGGCCGTCGCCCAGGGCGCGGATCAGCCACGCCGCCACCAGCGCCAGCAGCGAGGCGGTGAGCAGCGGCCACTGCCAGGGCAGGCCCAGGGTGGCGCCGCGCAACAGATGCGGCACGGCCGTGCCCAGGGTCAGCATGCCCACCAGCCAGGCCAGGGCGGCGCCGGTATGGCGCGGTGTCCAGCTGATCACCAGCTTCATGCCCAGAGGGTAAATACCGGCCAGGCAGAGCCCGGTGGCGAAGCGCATCACCAGCGCCGCCGACGGCTGCCAGGCCACCAGCACGAAGGCGCCGTTAACCAGCGCGCCCAGGACCGCCGCCATCGCGAACACCCGGCTGGCGCGGAAGCGGTCGGCCAGGCCGGTGGCCGCCAGCGCCAGGGTGCCGAGGATAAAGCCCGCCTGGGTGGCGATGGTGAGGCGCCCCAGGTCGGTCTCGGTGAGCCCCAGTTCCTGGCCCAGGGACAGCCCCACGCCGTTAACGCTGAACCACAGCGAGGTGCCCAGAAACTGGGCGGCGACAATCACCGCCAGGGGGAAGCGGGACAGGGTTTCGGCGGGCATGGCTTCCCCTTTTGGCCAGGTACGGGCTTACATGGTGCGCTGATTAACCCGGCGGGACACCTCTTCCGCGCTCTCCTTGCGTTCGGAGTAGCGGTCGGTGAGATAGTCGCTGCGATCACGGACCAGCAGGGTGAATTTCACCAGCTCCTCCATGACGTCGACTATACGATCATAGTAGGGGGACGGCTTCATGCGGTCGTTGTCGTCGAATTCCAGGAACGCCTTGGGCACCGACGACTGATTGGGGATGGTCACCATGCGCATCCAGCGGCCCAGCACGCGCAGGTGATTGACGGTGTTGAACGACTGCGAGCCGCCGCTCACCTGCATCACCGCCAGGGTTTTACCCTGGGTGGGGCGCACGCCGCCCAGCGCCAGCGGAATCCAGTCGATCTGCGCCTTCATGATGCCGGTCATGGCGCCGTGGCGCTCCGGCGAGCACCACACCATGCCTTCGGACCACTGCGCCAGCTCGCGCAGCTCCTGGACCTTGGGGTGCTCCGCCGGCTCGGCGTCCGGCAGCGGCAGCCCGCGCGGGTCGAAGATCCGCGTTTCTGCGCCCATGGCCTCCAGCAGGCGTGCCGCCTCCTCCACCGCCAGACGGCTGAACGAGCGCGCCCGCAGGGACCCGTAAAGCAACAGAATCCGGGGTTTGTGAGTGGACGGCTGATCCTGGAACACGCGGTCAACGCCGGGAACCTGGAAGCAGTTGTCGTCGAGATTAAAAAGGTCTGTCATGGCGATAACTTCAACACTTTTGGTTTTAGCTATTAACTATTAACTGTTCACTCTTAACTGTTCACTGCTCACCGCCGTCCTCAAACCAGTGCTTGGTACGGTTAACGATGGCCACCAGCGACAACATCACCGGCACCTCGACCAGCACGCCCACCACCGTGGCGAGGGCGGCGCCGGAGGACAGCCCGAACAGGCTGATCGCCACCGCCACCGCCAGCTCGAAGAAGTTGGAGGTGCCGATCAGGCAGGCCGGACCGGCCACGTTGTGGGGCAGGCGCAGCCAGCGGGCGGCGACGAAGGCGACCAGGAAGATGCCGTAGGTCTGAATCAGCAGCGGAATGGCGATCAGCACAATGGCCTGGGGCTTGGCGAGGATGGTTTCCGCCTGGAAGCCGAACAGCAGCACCACCGTGGCCAACAGACCGAGGATGCTCACCGGCTTGAGGGTGTGGACGAAATCGTCCACCGCTTTTTCGCCGCCGCGACCGCTCAGCCAGCGCCGGGTGAGCGCCCCGGCCACCAGCGGCAGCAGTACGTACAGTACGGTGGACAGCACCAGGGTGTCCCAGGGCACAGTGATGTCGCTGACGCCCAGCAACAGCGCGGCGATGGGGGCGAAGGCGAATACCATGATGACGTCGTTCACCGACACCTGCACCAGGGTGTAGTTGGCGTCGCCCTTGGTGAGATGGCTCCACACGAACACCATGGCGGTGCACGGCGCCACGCCCAGCAGGATCATGCCGGCGATGTACTCGCTGCCGGTCTGCGGGTCCACCATGTCGGCGAACAGCACCTTGAAGAACAGCCAGCCCAGCGCCGCCATGGTGAACGGCTTGATCAGCCAGTTCACCACCAGGGTGAGCAGCAGGCCCTTGGGCTTGTCGCCGACGCGCTTCATGGCGGCGAAGTCGATCTGGATCATCATCGGGTAGATCATCACCCAGATGAACACCGCCACCGCCAGGTTCACATGGGCCACCTCGAAGGCGGCCACCGCCTGGAACAGGCCCGGCACCGCCAGCCCGAGGGCGACGCCGGCGACGATCGCCAGCCCCACCCAGACGCTGAGAAAACGCTCAAAAAACGGCATCGATTGCGATCCTTTATTCCTGACCCAGCTCGCGGTGGATTTTCTGCATGGAGGCGACCAGGCCGAGCGGCGTGGTGGCGGCGAGGTCCAGTGCCGCCAGCTTTTCCAGGCGCTGGCGCAGACGCTGGTAGGTGCGCTCAAAGACGGCGTCGATTTCGTCGTCGCTGCCCTCGGCGCCGGCCGGATCGGGGATGCCCCAGTGGACCTTGGCGGCCTCGGACAGCCACACCGGGCAGGCCTCGCCGGCGGCGGCGTCGCACACCGTAATGATCACGTCGAAGCGCTGGCCTTCCAGATCGTCCATGGACTTGGAGGCGGGCTGGTCCACCGGCACGCCGTGGCGTTCCAGCACCGCCAGGGCACGCGGGTGCACCTGCCCGGTGGGCTGGCTGCCGGCGCTGCGGGCGCGGATGCGGCCTTCGCCGAGGTGATTGGCGAGCGCTTCGCCGAGAATCGACCGGCAGGAGTTGCCGGTACACAGAAACAGCACGTTCAGGGGCAGTTCCATGGGAGTCTCCATTAACAGCAGACCGGCGCCGGTGTGCGCAGGCCCAGTTGTGCCCGGGCCGGCTCGGCCAGGGTTTCGATGACAGTGAGTGCCCACTCCGGCAACTCGGGATTAAGGCGGTAATGCATCCAGGTGCCCTGCCGGCGCGCCACCACCAGTTCGCACTGGCGAAGCTGAGCCAGATGGCGGGAAATGGTGGACTGGGGGGCGTCCAGCGCGTCCACCAGATCGCAGACGCAGATCTCGCGCTGCACGTCCATCAGGCAGACCAGGCTCAGGCGCAGGTCGTCGCCGAGGCATTTGCAGAGTTTGGTGGCGGAGAGGTTGGTCATGGCGCGGCGGGAGCCTATATTCGTATATTCGTATATTCGGAATTACGGATATATTGGAGGAAACAAACGTCTTTATCAAGGTCTCTGGGATCCTGCCGGGCGGCGTAGCCGCCCTTTCGCGGGCGGGGCCCGCTCCCACAGGCCGCTCCTACAGGACGCTTCCACAAGGCCCGCATTCATCGCGGGCCCGGACAGGGGTTAGTCCTTTTTGCGGACTTCTTTTTCCATTTCGTCGATGGAGATGTGGCGCACGTCGGTGCCTTTGACCAGGAAGATCACCTGCTCGCCGATGTTGCGGGCGTGGTCGCCGATGCGCTCCAGGGCGCGCAGGGACCAGATGATGTTGAGCACCCGGGAGATGGCGCGCGGGTCTTCCATCATGAAGGTCACCAGGGCGCGCATGGCGGAGCGGTACTCCAGGTCCACTTCGCTGTCCTCGGCGGCCACTTCCACGGCCTTGTCGGCGTCGAAGCGGGCGAAGGCGTCCAGGGCGTCGCGCAGCATGTTGCGCACGTGGTTGCCGATGTGCCGGACTTCCACGTAGCCGCGCGGTGATTCGCCGTCCTCGGCCAGTTGCAGCGCCATGGCGGCGATCTTGGCGGACTCGTCGCCGATGCGCTCCAGGTCCGACACCGCCTTGGACACGGCGATGATCAGCCGCAGGTCCGAGGCCGCGGGCTGGCGCAGCGCCAGTACGCGGGCACACTCTTCGTCGATCTGGATTTCCAGGTCGTCGACCCGGTCTTCCGTGGTAAGCACTTTTTCCGCCAGGGCGGAGTCGGCGTGCAGCAGCGCTTCCAGCGCGTCCACCACCTGTTTTTCCACCAGGCCGCCCATCTCCATCAGATGGTTGCGGATGGATTCCAGCGCCTCGTTGAATTGCGAGGAGCTGTGCTGACCAAAATGCATGCGATCCATGTTGTCTCTCCTTGGACCCGTTGGCCTTAGCCGAAGCGGCCGGTGATGTAGGCTTCCGTGAGCTCGTGCTCCGGCTTGGTGAATACGGTTTCGGTGTCGTTGACCTCGATCAGCCGCCCCAGGTGGAAGTAGGCGGTGCGGTGGGATACGCGCGCGGCCTGCTGCATGGAGTGGGTGACGATGGCGATGGTGTAGGACTCGGAGAGCTCGTCGATCAGCTCTTCGATCTTGGCGGTGGCGATCGGGTCCAGCGCCGAACAGGGCTCGTCCATCAGCACCACTTCCGGGCTCACCGCGATGGTGCGGGCGATACACAGACGCTGCTGCTGGCCGCCGGACAGGCCGGTGCCGGAAGAGTGCAGACGGTCCTTCACCTCGTTCCAGAGGCCGGCGCTGCGCAGGCTGTTCTCGACGATTTCATCAAGATCGTATTTTTTGTCCGCCAGACCGTGCAGCCGCGGGCCGTAGGCCACGTTGTCGTAGATCGACTTGGGGAACGGGTTGGGCTTCTGGAACACCATGCCGACCCGGGCGCGCAGTTCCACCACGTCCAGCTTGGGGTCGTAGAGGTCCTGATCGTCCAGGTGCAGCTCGCCTTTCACCCGGCAGATATCGATGGTGTCGTTCATGCGGTTGAGCGACCGCAGGAAGGTGGACTTACCGCAACCGGAGGGGCCGATCAGGGAAATCACTTCGTTCTTGCCGATGTCCAGGCTGACGTCGTGGATCGCCTGGTTGTCGGCGTAAAAGACGTTCACGTGGCGCAGCTTCATCTTGGGCGCATCCACGAACGGCTTACCCACGGTTTTTTCCGGGTAGGGAGTATCCTGCATTGACCTTTCTTCCACGTCGATCAAGGGCTTCGCCGCATCATCATCGGCGCGGTTGCGGTTGTCCAGTTCTCGTGCGGTATCCATGTTCCTCTCCTTACCAACGGCGCTCAAGGCGCTTGCGCAGTACCACCGCCAGCGTGTTCATGGTGATCAGGAAGGCGAGCAGGACCATGATCGCCGCCGATGTCATGGCCACGAAGGACTGCTCGGGGCTGTCCGCCCACAGATAAATCTGCACCGGCAATACCGTGGCCGGGTCGGTGGGGCCACCGGGGATGTCGACGATAAAGGCGACCATGCCGATCAACAGCAGCGGCGCGGTTTCGCCCAGCGCCTGGGCCATGCCGATGATCGAGCCGGTAAGCATGCCCGGCAGCGCCAGCGGCAACACATGGTGCAGCACCACCTGCATCTTCGACGCGCCCAGGGCCAGGGCCCCTTCGCGCACCGAGGGCGGCACGGTTTTGATCGCCGCGCGGCTGGTGATAATGATGGTCGGCAGCGTCATCAGCGTCAGCACCAGACCGCCCAGCAGCGGCACCGAACGGGGCAACCCGAACAGATTGATAAAGATCGCCAGACCCAGCAGACCGAAAATGATCGACGGCACCGCCGCCAGGTTGTTGATGTTCACCTCAATGAAATCGGTGAATTTATTGCGCGGCGCGAACTCTTCCAGATAGATCGCCGCCGCCACGCCGATCGGGAAGGACAGGCAGAGCGTGACGATCATGGTGAAGAAGGAGCCGACAATGGCGCTGCCGATACCGGCCAGCTCCGGCTCGCGGGAATCACCGTGGGAGAAGAACGAGGCGTTGAAACGCTTTTCCGTATCACCGGCCGCTTCCAGATCTTCGATCCACTGCTTCTGCTGATCGCCGAGACGGGCCTCGGGCCGCTTTTTCTCGGGCGTTTTCAGATACAGGTCGACGTCGTCGTCGGCCAGCAACCAGAGGTTGCGGGTGCCACCCAGAAGGCTGGGGTCGGCTTTCAGCTCGTCGCGCAGGTTGTAGCTGGCGCCGCTGCTCACCAGGGCATAGAGCTGGCGTTGCTGCTGACGGTCGTCGACACCGGGAAAGCGCTCGCGCAGCGCTTCCTTGATCACGCCACCGAAATTGGCGTAGTTGAGCTGCTCGTCGTCGCTGGCGTCGTCCACGCCGAGCACGTCCCGGTCGAGGCTGATTTCCAGCTGGATGTAGTGCTCGAAGAAGGCGCTGTGGCCCTTGCCGATAATGTCGGTGAACAGAATCAGCAGCGCCAGCAGCCCGACACCGATGGACAGAATGCCGTAGGCCTGGAAACGCTTCTCCTGCCGATAACGCCGCGCCAGGCTTTTACGTACTTTCGCCGTGGTCTCGCTCATTACGCCGCCTCCCGGTGGATTGTCAGTCGGTTCATTCGTACTGCTCCCGGTATTTCTTGACGATGTGCAGCGCGACCACATTGAGCACCAGGGTGGTGATGAACAGCATCAGACCGAGCGCGAAGGCGGCCAGCGTCTTGGCGCTGTCAAACTCCTGGTCACCGGTAAGCAGGGTGACGATCTGCACGGTAACGGTGGTGACCGCTTCCAGCGGGTTCACCGTCAGGTTGGCGGCAAGGCCCGCCGCCATCACCACGATCATGGTTTCGCCGATGGCGCGGGACGCGGCCAGCAGAATGCCGCCCATGATGCCCGGCAGCGCGGCCGGGAAGACCACCTTGCGAATGGTCTCGGACTTGGTGGCGCCCAGACCCAGGGAGCCGTCACGCATCACCTGGGGCACGGCGGTAATCACGTCATCGGAAATCGAGGAGACAAAGGGAATAATCATCACGCCCATCACCAGACCGGCGGCCAGCGCGGATTCGGAGGCCACGTCCAGCCCGATGCTTTCACCCACGTCACGGATGAACGGCGCCACGGTCAGGGCGGCGAAGAAGCCGTAGACCACGGTCGGCACACCGGCGAGGATCTCCAGCAACGGCTTGGCCACGGCGCGCACCTTGGCGTGGGCGTATTCGGCCAGGTAGATGGCCGACATCAGGCCAACCGGCACCGCCACCAGCAGTGCGATGGCCGAGATCAGCAGCGTGCCCATGAACAGCGGGATGGCGCCGAAGGCGCCTTCGGAGGCCACCTGGTCGGCGCGCAGGGCGGTCTGCGGGCTCCACTGGGTGCCGAACAGGAAGTCCACCGGCGACACCTGACCGAAGAAACGGATCGACTCGAACAGCACCGACATGACAATGCCGACGGTGGTCATGATCGCCACCAGCGCGCACAGCATGAACAGCACCCGCAGGATCTTTTCCACCTGCTGGCGGGCGCGCAGTTGCGGCGCGATCTTCAGCCAGCCCCAGGCGCCGCCGAGCATGGCGACGACGATAAAGACCACCGTCAGCGCCATGGTGTTGGTACCGCGCAGCCCGCGCAGCAACTCGGCGGCGCCGGCGATCTCGGGGCGCACCGAATCCGCCGCCAGGGCGCCGCTGGCGACATTCTGAATCTGGCTGAGCAGCAGGCCCCGACCGCCTTCGGTGGCCGGACGGACGTCCTCCGGCAGACTCAGCATCACCGTGTTTTGGATAATGGCGTCGTCGAAGATCAGCCAGGCGCCCAGTACCACCAGCGCCGGGATCGCGCACCACAGTGCTGCCCGCATCGCGTAGTAGAAGGGCAGCGACTCAAGGTGGCGTATTCCCCCCAAAGGCCGCGCCTGGGCCAGGGATTTTTGCCAGCCTATGTAGTAGGCCGCCGCCACCATGGCGACCAGCAGCAACAACAGGTTGCCTGTTTGCATGCCAACAACTCCGAGTGGATGATTTTCTCGCGCAAACCTGAGGTTTGAGAGAAAAAACCGGGTTTATCCGCGCCCCGTCGGGGCGAAGAAAGCCCGGTGACTCAGCGTCACCGGGCTTGGTTCGTTACGCGTCCCTGTGTAAGCCCACGTCCTGTCTTACAGTTCCTTACCGGTCATGCTCTTCAGGCTTTGTGCCTGCTTGGCCATCTTGGCGCGCATGTCGTCCGGCAGCGGAATCATACCTTTGTCGACCAGGTAGCCGTCCGGGCCCCAGGCGCGTTCGCTGGTGAATTCCTTGATGTAGCCTTCGATGCCGGGTACCACGCCCACGTGCGCTTTCTTCACGTAGAAGAACAGGGAGCGGGATACCGGGTAATCGCCGCTGGCGATGGTTTCCATCTGCGGCTCAACGCCTTCGATGGTGGCGGCCTGTACCTTGCCACGGTTCTGATCCAGGAAGGAGTAGCCGAATACGCCCAGCGCCTGCGGGTTGGAACCCAGCTTCTGCACGATCAGGTTATCGTTCTCGCCGGCTTCCACATAGGCGCCGTCTTCACGGATGCTGCGGCAGATGGACTTGTACTTGGACTTGTCTTCTTTCTTGATGGCGGCGATCCAGTCGAAGGTTTTGCAACCGCCTTCGATGGCCAGCTCGTTGAACGCGTCACGGGTACCGGAGGTGGGCGGCGGGCCCAGCACTTCGATTTTGGTGTTCGGCAGGTCCGAGTTCACTTCGTTCCAGGTCTTGTACGGGTTGGGCACCAGCTTCTCGCCGCCCTTCGGGTCCGGCACTTCCTTGCCCAGCGCCAGGAAGATGTCGCGCTTGGACAGGTCGACCTTCTCGCCTTCCACGGAGTTGGCGATAACGATGCCGTCATAGCCGACCACGACTTCGGTGATCTCTTTAACGCCGTTCTTCTGGCACATCTCGAACTCGGACGCCTTCATCCGGCGGGACGCGTTGGTGATGTCCGGGTTCTCGGTGCCGATGCCCTGGCAGAACAGCTTCAGGCCGCCGCCGGAACCGGTGGATTCGATCTTCGGCGTCGGGTTGCCGCTACGACCGAAGCGCTCGGCCACGGTGGTGGCGAACGGGTATACCGTGGAGGAACCCACGATGGAAATGGTGTCACGGGCGATCGCGGTGGCCGGGGCGCTGGCGAGGGCCACGGCGGCGGCGGCGCCGACGAGAGTCGCTTTCATTTGAAATTTCACTGTTAGCCTCCTGGTTGCATGGCGCCGGCGTTGGTCTCAACCCGGCTTCTTCTCTTCAGGCATGACGCATGCTAGAGGCGATATGTGACAGCAACATTACATAAACCGGACTCTTTGCGCACCCGCACCACGGCGCCCGGGACGCCCGGGGGCCCGGTTTTGCTGACCCCGGCGCCCATCACCCGTATAATCGCGCCGCATCGGACACCCCCGGCGAGGCCATTTTGACCCGACAACGCCTGCAGCACCTGAAACGCTGGCAACAGCGCCTGACCGCCTTCACCTGCGGCGTCGGGCATCTGTGCGCCTGGTTTTCCCTGGCCATGGTGCTGCTGATGGTGCTGGTGGTGGTGCTGCGCTACGGGTTCGGCATCGGCAATATCGCCCTTCAGGAGAGCCTCATTTATTTGCATGGCTCTCTGTTCATGCTGGGCGCCGCCTACGCCCTGGCCCTGGACGAGCATGTGCGGGTGGACGTGTTTTACCAGCATTTCAGCCCCCGCAAGCGGGCGCTGGTCAATGTGCTGGGCACGCTGTTCCTGCTGCTGCCGGTGTGCGCGGCGATCTTCGGACTGAGTTTTCAGTATGTGATGCGCAGCTGGGCCGGCCTGGAAAAGTCCGACAACGGCGGCCTGCCGCTGGTGTTCCTGCTCAAGAGCCTGCTGCTGGCGCTGCCGGCGCTGCTGACCCTGCAGGCCGCGGCGGAGCTGATCCGCCACGGCCTGACGCTGGCCGGCGCCACCCCGCCGCAAGAGGATCTTGAGGACGAGGGGGACGCATGGAGCTGATCCCCCTGCTGATGTTCGTGGCCGTGGGCGTGACCCTGCTGAGCGGCTACCCGGTGGCGTTCTGCCTGGGCGGCGTGGCGCTGATATTCGCCGCCGGCGGCCTGCTCGGCGGCAGCCTGAGCATGACCGACCTGACGTTCCTGCCCGGGCGACTGTTCGGCATCATCGAGAACACCAGCCTGATGGCGGTGCCGCTGTTCGTGTTCATGGGCGTGATGCTGGAGAAATCCCGGGTCGCCGAGCGCCTGCTGGCCAGCATGGGGCGCCTGCTGGCGGTGTTCCCCGGCGGCCTGGGCCTGGCCATCGTGCTGGTGGGTGCGCTGCTGGCCGCCAGCACCGGCATCGTCGGCGCCACCGTGGTGACCATGGGGCTGCTGTCGCTGCCCACCATGTTGCGCCACGGCTATAACCCGGGCCTGGCCACCGGCCTGATCTGCGCCACCGGCACCCTGGGGCAGATCATTCCGCCGTCCATCGCCCTGGTGCTGCTCGGCGACGTGCTCTCCACCGCCTACCAGGAAGCCCAATTGCGCCAGGGCCTGTGGTCGCTGGACACGGTGTCGGTGGGGGATCTGTTTGTCGGCGCGCTGGTACCGGGCCTGATTCTGGTCGGCATGTACCTGCTCTACGTGGTGGTGATCAGCACCCTGCGGCCGGAGCAGGCGCCGGCCATGAAACGGGAAGACGCCAACATCGAAGGCGGCGCCGAGGCGGTGTCCCTGCTGGGCGGGTTGGTGGCGCCGCTGCTGCTGATCACCGCGGTGCTGGGCTCCATTCTCACCGGCCTGGCCACGGCCACGGAAGCGGCCGGCGTGGGCGCCTTCGGCGCCCTGCTGCTGGCCGCGTTCGGCCGCCATCTGGACCGGCACATCCTGCGCGAAACGGTGCGCAGCACCACCCGCGTCACCGCCATGGTGTTCATGATTCTGATCGGCGCCAGCCTGTTTTCGCTGGTGTTCCGCGCGTTCGGCGGCGACGAGACCGTGGAGCACCTGTTCGACGCCCTGCCCGGCGGCGTGCTGGGCGCCACCCTGGTGGTGATGCTGATCGTGTTTCTGCTCGGCTTTATCCTCGACTTTATGGAGATCACCTTCGTGGTGGTGCCGATCGTGGGGCCGGTGCTGCTGTCCATGGGCGTGGACCCGGTGTGGCTGGGGGTGATGATCGCGCTCAACCTGCAGACCTCGTTCCTGACGCCGCCGTTCGGCTTCGCGCTGTTCTATCTGCGCGGCGTGGCGCCGCCGGAAGTGCGCACCTCGCAGATCTATAAAGGCGTGATACCCTTCATCCTGATTCAATTGACGATGCTCGGCATCCTGGCGCTGTTCCCGGAACTGGCCACCTGGTTGCCGGGGCTTTTATATGGATAACAAGACATGACCAACGACGACATTCCCCAACCGCAGGGCACGCTGGCCCTGCAAACCATCGCCATGCCCGAGAACGCCAACTGGAACGGGGATATTTTCGGCGGCTGGCTGGTATCGCAGATGGACCTGGCCGGCGCGGTGACCGCGCGGGCGCGCGCCAAGGGCCGGGTCGCCACGGTGGCGATCGACTCCATGGCGTTTCTGCGGCCGGTGCCGGTGGGCGCGGTGGTGAGCTGCTACACGCGGATGCAGGACATCGGCCGCAGCTCCATGCAGATTCTGGTGGAAGTGTGGATCGTCGAGGATGAGGGCGGTCTGGCGAAGGTCACCGAGGGGCACTTCACGTTCGTCGCCATCGACGAGAACGGCCGCACCCGCTCGGTGCCCCGGGACTGAAACGCCGAAGGGCGCCTTACGGCGCCTTCTGGCCCAACACCGTGGAACGGACGTTAAGCGCGGACTGCTCGGCCACCGCGATGTACGGCATCACCGAATCCCGGAAGTCGCGATAGGACTCATAAATCCGCCGCGCCTGGTCGTTGCCGGCGACCAGATCCTCCACCGCCTCCTGGCTGGTTTTTTCCAGCGCCTCAAGCACCTCGTCCGGCAGCCGGCGCAGCTCGACGCCGTGCTCGTTCACCAGCTGCTTGAGCGCTTCCGCGTTGCGCGCGGTGAACTCGTCGTAGATGTGCTGGTTTTCCGCTTCGGCGGCGCTTTTGACGATGGCCTGCAAATCTTCCGGCAGCGCGTCCCACTTCTCCTTGTTGATCATCATCTCCAGCATGGCGCCGGGTTCCTGCCAACCGGGGTAGTAGTAGTACTTGGCCACTTTGTGCAGGCCGAAGGTCAGGTCGTTATAGGGGCCGACCCAGTCGGCGGCGTCCAGGGCGCCGGTCTGCATGGAGGTGAACACCTCACCGCCGGGCATCTGCACCGGGGTGGCGCCGATGCGCTGCATCACTTCGCCGGCCAGGCCGGGGGCGCGGATCTTGAGCCCTTTGATGTCTTCTAGGCTGTTGATCTCCTTACGGAACCAGCCGGCCATCTGGGTGCCGCTGTTACCGCACGGCAGCGGCTTGAGGCCGAACTCGCCGTACAACTCGTCCCACAGCTCCTGGCCGCCGCCGAAGTTGACCCAGCTGTTGAGCTCCTGGGCGGTGAGGCCGAACGGCACCGCGGTGAAGAAGGGCGTGGCCGGGTGCTTGCCTTTCCAGTAGTAGGAGGCGGAGTGGCCCATCTCGGCGCTGCCGTCGCGCACCGCGTCGAACACGCCCATGGCCGGCACCAGCTCGCCGGCGCCGTGCACCTTGATGGTCAGACGGCCGCCGGACATGGCGGTGACCCGTTCCGCGAAGCGGTTGGCGCCGGTGCCCAGGCCCGGGTAATTCTTCGGCCAGGCGGTGACCAGCTTCCACTCGCGGACTTCGTTATCGGCGGCTTTGGCCGGGGCGTTGTCGCCGCCGGCGGCCGGCTTGTTCTCGCTTTCGTTCTGGCCGCAACCGGCCAGCGCCGCGGCGCCCAGGCCGAGGCCCAGCGCGGAGACGAATTTACGACGATCCATGGAACTCTCCCGTTGGTTTTATTGTTAGTGGGCCGCCGGGCGGCCCTAGATCACATCGAGTCGGGCGTACTGGCTGACCAGCCATTTGGTGCCGACGCCGTCGAAGTTGATTTGCAGCCGCGCATTGGGCCCCTGGCCCTCGAAATGCAGCACCGTGCCCTCACCGAATTTGGGATGCAGGACGCGCGCCCCCAACACAATACCATTGGCGTCCTGCTGGCGCGGCCCCCCGCCACCGCCGCCCAGCGGACGGCTGAAGCCGGCCCGGGCGCGCACCTCTTCCACCAGCTCGGCGGGAATTTCGCGCAGGAAGCGGCTGGGCGGATTGAGCGTTTCGTTGCCGTACAGGCGCCGACTTTCCGCGTGGGTCAGGTAGAGCTCGCGCATTGCCCGGGTCAGCCCCACGTAACAGAGCCGGCGCTCTTCGGCGAGACGCACCGGATCGTCCGAGGACATCTGATGCGGGAACAGGCCCTCTTCCAGGCCGGTGATGAACACCACCGGAAATTCCAGCCCCTTGGCGGAGTGCAGGGTCATCATCTGCACCGCGTCCTCATGGGCATCGGCCTGGCCTTCGCCGGATTCCAGCGCGGCGTGGTCCAGGAAGGCGCTGAGCGGATCCTCCTCGCCCTCTTCGTCACCGAACTGGCGGGTGGCGGAAACCAGCTCGCGCAGGTTGTCCAGGCGCTGCTGGGCTTTTTCGCCCTTGTCCTGGCCGTGGTAATCCAGCAGGCCGCTGGCGGCGATCACGTGTTCGGTGGTTTCCGCCAGCCCTAACCCTTCGGTTTCCT
Source organism: Alloalcanivorax venustensis ISO4 (assembly GCF_015356855.1). Classification (GTDB taxonomy): domain Bacteria; phylum Pseudomonadota; class Gammaproteobacteria; order Pseudomonadales; family Alcanivoracaceae; genus Alloalcanivorax; species Alloalcanivorax venustensis. The sequence goes on along the minus strand of NZ_ARXR01000005.1, from coordinate 116,686 downwards.
CGGCCAGCTTGTCCACCAGCTTGAGGAAGGCGAGCAAGGCATTGCCGGCGCGGGCGGTGAGCAGCCGCTCGTTGATCAGCGCCGCCGCCGCGTCCCACAGCGGCACGCCGCGCTGGCGGGCCAGATCGCGGAGGATCTCCAGGGTCTTGGCGCCGATGCCCCGGGTGGGGGTGTTGACCACCCGCTCGAAGGCGGCGTCCGCCCGGCGGTTGTTGAGCAGGCGCAGGTAGGCCAAGGCGTTCTTGATCTCGGCGCGCTCGAAGAAGCGCTGGCCGCCGTAGATGCGGTACGGAATACCGGCCTGCAGAAAGGCCTCCTCCAGCACCCGGGACTGGGCGTTGGAGCGGTACAGCACCGCCATTTCCCGGCGCGCCATGCCCTGCTGGCCCAGGCTTTCCACCTTACCGGCGATAAAGCGCGCTTCGTCCACCTCGTTGAACCCGGCGTACAGGCGGATCGGCTCGCCGTCGCCGCCGTCGGTCCACAGCTCCTTGCCGAGCCGGTCACTGTTGACGCTGATCACCGCGTTGGCGGCGTTCAGAATGGTGCCGGTGGAGCGGTAGTTCTGCTCCAGGCGCACGGTACGGGTGTCGGGGAAGTCACGGCTGAACTTGTGGATGTTCTCGATCTTGGCGCCGCGCCAGCCGTAGATGGACTGGTCGTCGTCGCCGACGATGGTGGCGGCGTTGTCGTCGTTGGTGAGCAGCCGCAGCCAGGCGTACTGAATGGCGTTGGTGTCCTGGAACTCGTCCACCAGAATGTGCCGGAAGCGGCGCTGATAGTGCCCGCGCAGCTCGTCGTTGTCGCGGAACAGCTCCAGCACACGCAGCAGCATCTCGTTGAAGTCCACCAGGCCGCCCCGGGCGCAGGCTTCCTCGTAGGCCAGATAGATTTTCTGCATGGTCTGCAGAAACAGGTCGCCGCCGGCCACGTCCATATGCGCGGCGCGCAGGCCCTCGTCCTTCTGGCCGTTGATGAACCAGGTGGCCTGGCGCGCCGGCCAGCGCTGTTCGTCCAGCCCCAGCTCGCGGATCACCCGCTTGATCAGGCGCTGCTGATCGTCGGCGTCGATGATCTCGAAGTTCTGCGGCAGACCCGCTTCCTGCCAGTGCTGGCGCAGCAGGCGGTGGGCGATGCCGTGGAAGGTGCCCACCCACATGCCGCCGGCGGGCATGTCGAGCAGCTGCTCGATGCGGCCGCGCATTTCCGCCGCCGCCTTGTTGGTGAATGTCACGGCGAGAATACCGAACGGCGACGCCTGTTCGGTGGCGATCTGCCAGGCGATACGGTGCACCAGCACCCGGGTCTTGCCCGAGCCGGCACCGGCCAGCACCAGCAGGTGCCGGTCTTCGGCGGTCACCGCGTCGCGCTGAGCCGGGTTAAGGCCTTCAATAAGGGAAGTCACATCATCCATGGCGGCGGAGTTTACCAGAACCGCCGCTTTGGCGCGGCAGGTTGTGACGCAGCCCCGGTGATCCGGTTTCCCTTCGCGGTGGGGCTGGGTAAACTGCCAAAGAAAAAGCCGGGCGTCACTTATGCCTACGGGTTCCCGAGCCATACGCGGGAGCGACTTACTCACCGGCGCCCAAGGCTCCGAGCCTGGAATCTTTATCCGTGTCGACAGCATTCGAGTCACAACCAAGCAAGCAGCAGCAGGCCGTGACCCGCGCTCAATGCCAGCATCTCCTTTCCGGGATCAAAGGCATGAACGTGCTGGAAGGCCTGGCGGTGATCGCGGCGACCTGGGCTTACTGGGACTCGCCGGTGCCGCGCGCCACCTTGCTGGTGTGGGCACTGGCGGTCACCACGCTGATTCTTGCCCGGGTGAGCTGGCTGCTGTTGAGCCGGCCGCTGCGCAACGGCGACCGCGCCGATCTGCGCAAGGTGTCGGTGAGCGTGCTGGCCACCGCGGTGGCGATGGGCATCGGCGGCTTTCTGTTCAACCCCACGGACACCCTGCTCTCCGAGTCGATGCTCTACGCGCAGCTGACCATGAGCAGCCTGGGCACCGGCCTGAGCATCCTGGCGCTGTCGGCGTACAGCAGCCATTTGCCCACCGTGCTCATGTATCAGATTTGCCTGCTGGCGCCGTCGTGCGTGCAGCTGCTGCTGGCCAACGACAACGAGCCGGCCCTGGCGGCCATGCTGGTGGCCACCGGCGCCTTTCTGTTCGTCGCCGCCCGCCGCATCAATATGACCACGCACCAGGCCCTGGATCTGCAGATCAGCAACACCGCGCTGATTGACTACCTGGACCGGGCGCGGGCCAACGCCGAAGCGCTCAATGAAAAACTGGCCGACGAAATCATGGAACGCAAGGAGGCGCGCCGGCGCCTGCAGGAAGCCAACGACCGGCTGGAGTCCATGGTCAGCGACCGCACACGTGCCCTGGAGCAGGCCAACCGGGAATTAAGCGCCACCGGCGAGCGCCTGCAACTGGCGCTGGACGCCAGCAACATCGGGCTGTGGGACTGGAATCTGGTCACCGGCACCAATTACCACACCAACTTCGACCGGCTGCTGGGCTACGAAAGCGAGTATTTCAGAAACTTCTTCGGCGACCTGCAGCAACTGGTCCACCCGGACGATTTCCCCGCCATCCGCCGCGCCATGATCGCCCACTTCAAGGGCGAGACCGACCGTTACCACGCCATCTACCGGCTGCGCCACGCCGAGGGCCCCTGGTGCTGGATCGAGGACGAAGGCCGGGTGGTGGACTGGAACGACAAGGGCCGCGCCCTGCGCATGATCGGCACCCGCCGGGACATCACCGCCACCCGCGAAGCCCAGGAACAGCAGCGGCTGGCGGCGACGGTGTTCGAGAACGCCCCGGAAGGCATCTTCATTCTGAACCGCAACTTCCAGTTCCTGGCGGTGAACGCCCGCTTCGAGCAGATCACCGGCTACCCGGAGCAGGACGTGCTCGGCCGCACCATCGCCGACACCGACCACATCGACCGCAACCGCAGCACTTACCGCGCGATCACCCTGGCGCTGCGCCGCACCGGGTTCTGGGAAGGCGAGATCAACGAACGGCGGCGCAACGGCGAGCCCTTCCCGGAATGGCTGCAGATCAGCAGCGTGCTGGACGAGAAACAACGGGTGATCCGCTATGTGGGGATGCTGTCCGATCTTACCTCTCGCAAGGAAGCCGAGGAGCGGGTGCAGTTTCTCTCCAACTACGACCGCCTCACCGGCCTGCCCAACCGGGCGCTGTTCCGCGAACGCCTGCAGCGGGCGCTGACCCTGGCGCGGCTGAACCGGGAAAAAGCCGCGCTGCTGATGATCGACCTGGACCGCTTCAAGCCGATCAACGAAAGCCTCGGCCATGAGATCGGCGACCGCCTGCTGAAGCTGGCCGCGGAGCGCATCTGCCGGTGCGGCGTCAACGACGAAAACCTGGCCCGGGTGGGCGGCGACGAATTCACCCTGGTGCTGGAAAACTGCGGCGCCGAGGCGCAGATCGGCGTGCTCTGCCAGAAACTGATCAACATGATGAAAAAGCCGTTCCTGATCGACGGCCATGAACTGCTGCTGGGCGCCAGCATCGGCATCAGCGTGTTCCCCAACCCGGGCCAGGAAGCCCAGTCGATGATCAACCAGGCGGAAATGGCGGTGCACCAGGCGAAACGCAGCGGCGGCAATAATTTCCAGTTCTACCGTACCGGCATGCAGATGGCGTCGGTGGAACAGCTGGCGCTGGAGACCAGCCTGCGCAAGGCGATCTTCAAGAACGAATTCGTGGTCCACTACCAGCCCAAGATGGACCTGGCGGACAGCCGCATCTCATCGGTGGAAGCGCTGGTGCGCTGGCAGCACCCGACCATGGGCCTGCTGGCGCCGTCCGAGTTCATTCCCCTGGCGGAAGAATCCGGCCTGATTTCCGCGATCGGCGAGCTGGTGCTGGAGCGCGCCTGCCGTCAGGCGCGGCAGTGGCTGGATCGGGGGCTGGGCGATATCCGCGTGTCGGTGAACCTGTCCGCCCATCAGTTCCGCAAAGGCAACCTGGCGGACGTGGTGGACCGCATCCTGGCGCTCACCGGCCTGCCGGCGGAACTGCTGGAACTGGAGCTCACAGAGAGCCTGATCATGGAAGACATGGACCAGAACATCGCCCTGCTGGAGCGGCTGCGCGCCCGCGGCGTGGGCCTGTCCCTGGACGACTTCGGCACCGGCTATTCATCGCTTAACTACCTGAAGCGGTTCCCGGTGGATACGCTCAAGATCGACCGCACCTTCATCACCGACCTGGCGGACAACCCGGACGACGCGGCCATCACCCGGGCCATCATCGAGATGGCGCACAGCCTGACCATGAGCGTGGTGGCGGAAGGGGTGGAAACCGATCAGCACCTGAACATCCTGCGCGAAATGGGCTGCGACAGCATTCAGGGTTACCTGATCAGCCGGCCGGTGCCGGAGGATCAACTGCACGACATCCTGGCGCTGCAGCAACAGGGCCAGGCCGGGGACGGCCCCGCCTGACCCTCCGCTTGCCGGCTATTGGTCGAGAATCGCCAGGGTCTCCGGCTTCTCGAAAAACGGCGCCAGATGACGGCGCAGCCAGGCGTCCAGCAGGCCACGCTCGCGCAGCAGCCGCAGCACCGGCGGCGCGAAACGGCGGGCGTCATCGAGCAGGTCGTCGCGGGCGATGCCCACTTCGTCGATCAGGTCGCGCAGGGTGGTGTCGCCGTACTTTTCGAAGAAGGCATTGATGCCGGTGTCCAGCATGGTGGCGAAGTAATCGCTGTGCCGGAACTCCCGCCAGAAGTCATAGCCGATCACGAACAGTTCCTGGATGTCCTCGCTGCTGAGCAGCTCGCGCAACTCGGTCACCGGGCGCTCGGCGAAGTCCTGCCAGGCCACCAGCACCAGTTCGCGCAGCTCGCCCAGGTTATCGTCGCTGTACAGCCAGGGGTCGGACAGCAGCGCCTCGGTGCGCTCCAGCAGCCACTCCTGCAGACGCATTTCCAGGCTGGCCCGCCAGCGCGGCGGCAACCGCCGCCCCACCAGGCCCCGCAGGCTTTCCGGGATGCCCTGGTGCAGCCAGGTCTTGAGGCCCAGATGGGCGCCGCCGGCCAGCAGCGCCAGCAACACCGGGTTGCTGCTCAGCCAGCCCACGCCCCGCCGGGACAGCGGGATCTCCAGCACCTTGTCGACCAGCGCCGCCACGGTGCTCTCGTCCACCAGCTCGCCGACCCGGCGCTCTCCCTGGATACCGTGGTTATAGAGACGGTCCACCATCTCGCCCACCAGCTCCGGAATGCCGCCGCCCAGCTCCATCTGCACCGCGTATTTGCGCACCGTGACGCCGATCTGCTCGGCGGTCACCGCTTCATTCAGGCGCACCGTGTCGGCCTGAGCCAGCAGAGCGTCCAGCTCCTGTTCCAGCCAGTCGTCCAGGCGGTCCGGGTCGAGGGACTCGCTGAGATGGGCGATCAGCGCCTCAAGTAAACGATTTGCCTTTTCTTGTTTATTTGCCGTCACGACATGCCTTCCTTAACCAAGGGCCACTTGCCCACTGCGCGGGCGAATGTATCATCGTTCAATGTAACAATCATCAGAGGTACTTAACCATGGCGATCAACATACTGCCCACCCGCCGGAACCTGCGCTTCAAGCTGAACCCCAGCAAAGCGCTGACCTGGCACCAGGACGGGCGCAACGTGAGCCAGTTTCTCAATACCCTGAGCCTGTTTTTCCCGGTTGGCGAACGCTTCTTTATCGACAGCGTGCGCCACTATCGCGATGTCGTCCAGGACCCGGAACTGAAGAAGGCGGTGACCGCCTTTATTGGCCAGGAAGCCATGCACGGCCGCGAGCACGAAGAGTACAACGGCTTCGTCAATGAGGCCGGCGTGCCCATCGAAGCCCAGGAGCAGCTGGTCGACAATCTGCTCAAGGCGGTGCAGAAATACACCCCGGCGTCCTTCCAGCTGGCCGGCACCGTGGCCCTGGAGCACCTCACCGCGATCCTCGCCGACGGCCTGCTCAGCCTGCCGGAGATCATGGAAGGTTCCGACGAGGGCTACCGCGCCCTGTGGAACTGGCACGCCCTGGAAGAGACCGAGCATAAAGCGGTGGCGTTCGATGTCTACCGGCTGGCGGTGGGCGGTGACGACCAGGTCGGCGCCTACGCCATGCGCAGCTTCGCGCTGGTGTTCTCCACCAGTGTGTTCTTCGCCCTGTTCCTGCCGTTCTACCTGCACAACGTGCGCGTCAGCGGCGGCCTGTTCGACGGCAAGGGCTGGCGCGCGGTCGCGCGGCACACCCTGGGCAAGAAAGGCATCTTCCGCTACACCGCCAGGGCCTGGCTGGACTGGTTCAAGCCCGGCTTCCATCCGTGGGACCACGACAACCGTGAGTTCCTGGAGCAGTTCGACGAGCTGGTGGCCCACGCTCTGGAAGAGGCGGCCTGACCGCCTCACCCCCCTCTGACTTCCCGGATCGCGACGCGATCATTCCTCAAGCCGGCTCCCCGCCGGCTTTTTTTTGCGCCGTTCTCCAGGGGTGGGCTCTTTGGATGTTCGGTGCTCCGAATCCGGGACGCGGTGCAATGGTGGTGCCTTCCGGGACCGCTCAAGCCATCCATGGCCGCTGTTAGTTTGGCCCTCCCTGGCCAAACAGCTCCCTCCAGGCACCACCATTGCCCCGCTCACTTGGCAGCGTCACCGCCACGGGTCAGATCCACCCTCTCAGAGAAAGAGCCAGGCCTTTGAATTTTCCAAGGAGCGCCGGGATCTCTGGAGAAAAAGGTCTCTGGTATCCCGCCGGGTGGCTAGCGCCACCCTTTCGCGGGCAGGGCCCGCTCGCACAAGAGCGGGTTACTCGGAGCGGTCGGAGGACGTGCCGTCCTTTTGGGTGTCCACCACACGCTCGTCGCCGAGCATGCGCACGTTGGCCGGCGGCGCGTTGCCGTCCCGGTCCTCGCCGAAGTACAGCGTGGTGTGCGGGAACGGAATCTCGATGCCGGCCTTGTCGAAGTAGATCTTCACCAGACGGTTGTAGGCGCGGCCCACCGCCCACTGGTTGCCCGGGGTGGTCTTGATCACCACGCGGATGTTCACCGAGCTGTCGGCCAGCGCGGTGACGCCGGCCACCGTCATCGGCGCCAGGATGTTGTCCTTGTGCGGCCCCTCCTTGAGCTCCTCGAAGGCGGCCTCCAGCTGGACGATGGCATCGTCGATGCTCTCGCGGTAGCCGATGCCGTATTCGCCCACGTGGTTGCCGTATTCGCGGGTGAAGTTGGACACCGCGTCCACCGAGGAGAACGGCACGATGTGGTAGGTGCCGTACAGATCGCGCAGCGCCACGGAACGAATGCCGACGCGCTCCACGGTGCCGGAGTTGCTGCCGGCGGTGACGAAGTCGCCGGTGTTCATGGCGTTTTCGAGCTGAATGAAGACCCCGGTGATGACATCCTGGACCAGCTTCTGGGCACCGAAACCGATGGCCAGGCCGAGCACACCGGCGCCGGCGATCAGCGGGCCGATATTGATGCCGATTTCCGCCAGCACGATCATCAGCGTCATGATGATGATGGCGATGGCCAGCGTGGTGTGGAACAGGCCCATCAGGGTGTTGGCGCGGGCCACGGTGGCCGGGTCGGCGCCCTCGGCCGGGGTCAGCTTGTGCTCCAGCAGGCTGGCGATGCCGATCCAGATCGCCGCGGCGACGGCCAGGATCACCAGGATATGGATCACCACGCCGACGGTCTGGGCGCCCGCCGCGGTGGCGTACCAGGCGGCCAGATCGTACACCTCCCAGGCGTCCAGGGAGAGAATCACCACCAGCGCCAGAATCAGAGCGCGGATCACCTTGAGGCCGGTGGGCACATAGGTGTTCACCCGCGCCTGCAGACGCGGCAGCTTTTCGTTAACGCGGTCGGAAAGCTGGATTTCCTTACCGATCAGCTGCGTCAGCACCACCGACACCAGCAGGCCGACGCCGACGTAGATCAGCGTTTCCAGGGTCGCCATGGCGACGTAGGGCAGCGCCGTTTCCGGGTTGATCACGGTGACCGCGAACACCATCAGCGCGTAGGCCAGCGCGGCCAGGTGCCAGAGGCGGGCGCTGACGCCCAGGGCGAGCCGGCCGGGGCCGGTGGTCGCCTCGGCTTTGTCGAGCAGCCGGTCACGGATCACGGTGCGCTTCTTGAGGATCACCGCCACCGCATAGAGCAGAGCCAGCAGCATCACCAGGGTGCCCACGGCGGTGCCCAGTACCGGGGACATGTGGAAATTCAGAATCGGCACCAGCACCAGCATGCCGTAGCCGATAAAGCCGGTCAGATTGGCCAGGAAACGGTTGGCGTAGCGGGCCTGGCCGGCGCCCACCGGGATCAGCCGCAGGCCTTCATAGCCGGAGGAGAACATCATCCGCAGGGCGGCCTTGACCAGTTCCACCACCAGGAAGGCGTTCAGGAACAGGGCCAGGCGGGTGGCGTCGGCATTGACTTCGTTCACCAGCAGGGAGGACACAAAGCCGCCGGCCACGTAGGCCAGCGCCACCACGATCACGTCCACCAGGGCGGCCACCGCCACGGCGACGATAGTGCGCAGCATGGCGAACTTTTCCGAGCCGCGCTGGGCCCAGGCGCTGAACGACCGGAAAGCCGGCGAGGCGATGGCGCGCAATACGAAGAACACCACGAAGGTGGCGATCACCAGAATCGCCAGATTGACCGCCGCGGCGCCCACTTCCTGCAGGTTCACCTCAGCGGCCACCGCCTCGTCGGCCTGCGCCTGACCGGCGCCCACCAGACCACCCAGGGCGGCCCCGAGAGCGGCGAACTGGTCACCCATATTGGCGGCCAGATTCCCGGTGGTGGCGGCCATGCGGCGGGCGAACGACACCTCTTCGGGCTGTTGGTCGCTGGGCGACTCCGCGGCAATCCGTTCCGCGGGGACCGCGCTGTCCTCCTCGACGTTGGCGCGGGCGGCCTGCAGGGCCCGCAGCTCCTCGATCAGAGCGTTGCGCGAGGATTCGTCCTCGATCAGATCCGCCAGGGTACCGTAGGCGGGATCGCTCTCCGCGCCCGCCTCCTGGGCGAAAGACGGTGCCGCCACCAGCAGCATCACCAGGGACAACAGGCCGGCAAGGGCCGTGGACGTGAGACGGTGTAAAGGCACGCTCTCCTCCTTTTCAATCAGTGCGCAGGGCCACCGTACGCTAAAGGGTCGCACGGCATTAATGCGTGAAGACTACGACAAGACGGCGCTCGATTCGACGGCGCCGGCGGGGTTATAACAAGAAATCAACGAGATTGACCCAAACTACGCGGCAAACCGGTCAGGCGGCCAACGGCGTGGTTTGACTGTTACATCAAACGGTGTAAACGTTCTTCCCAAAGCGGATTCGACGAGAGACAGACGCATGGAACAGTGGCATCACCGTACCGTGATTCGGGACGGCATCAACCTGGCGACCCGGCGGCGGGGCAACCCGGACGGCCCGGCGGTGCTGTTCGTCCACGGCTACCCGGATAACGGCGACGTCTGGGACGCGGTGGCGGAAGCCCTCGGCGACGACTACCACCTGATCACCTATGACGTACGCGGCGCCGGCGCCTCGTCCTCGCCGCGCGGCCGCCAGGCCTACCGCCTGGAAGAACTGCGCGACGATCTGTTCGCGGTGATCGATGCCCTGAGCCCGGGCCGGCCGGTGCACCTGGTGGGCCACGACTGGGGCTCGATCCAGGCCTGGGAAGCGGTCACCGAGCCGGGGGCGGAAAAGCGCATCGCCTCCTACACCAGCCTGTCCGGGCCCTGCCTGGATCATATCGGCCACAACCTGCGCGCCACCGGCGCCGGTGATCTGGCGGCAAGCCTGCGGCAGCTGGCGAAAAGCTGGTATATCGGTGCCTTCCATATTCCCGCCCTGGCGCCAATGGCCTGGAAACTGGGTCTCGGTGACGCCTGGCCCGACCTGTTGCGGCGCACCGAAGGCCTGAGCGCGCCGGTCAGCGCCACCCAGACCCGTGACGGCGCCCAGGGCGTGGCGCTCTACCGCGCCAACATGCTGCCGCGCCTGCTGAATCCCCGGGAGCGACGCACCACGGTGCCGGTGCAGCTGCTGGTGGCGCGCCGCGACCGCTATGTGGGGCCGGCGCTGCTGGACAGCGTGCCGCCCTGGACCGGCCAGTTGTGGCGCCGGGAACTGAACACCGGCCACTGGGGCCCGTTGCTGGGCCACGCACCGCTGACCGCCCGCTATCTGAAAGCCTTTATCGAGCATATTGAAGGGGCGCCGGCGGACGCGGCCCTGCAGCGGGCCCGGGTGACCGCCGCCGACGGACCGGACAGCGGCAAGCTGGTGGTGATCACCGGCGCCGGTTCCGGCATCGGCGAGCAAACGGCGCTGGCGTTCGGCGCCCGGGGCGCCACCGTGCTGTGCACCGACATTGATCCGGATTCCGCCGCGCGCACCGCGCGCAAAATCCAGGACGCCGGCGGCCAGGCCCTGAGCCGCAAGACCGACGTCGGCAACAGCCGCTCCATGGAGGCGCTGGCGCGCTACGTGGACAAGGAGCTGGGCGCCCCGGACGTGGTCGTCAATAACGCCGGCATCGGCCTGGCCGGCCCGCTGCTGGACACCACCGTGCAGGACTGGAAGCAGGTGCTGGACGTGAACCTGTGGGGCGTGATCCACGGCTGCCGGCTGTTCGCCCGGCAGATGGTGGACCAGGCCAAGAGCGGCCATATCGTCAACGTCTCTTCGGCGTCCGCCTATCTGCCGTCCCGGGCGCTGCCGGCCTACGCCACCAGCAAATCCGCAGTGCTGATGCTCACCGAGTGCCTGCGCGCGGAACTGGCGGACCAGGGCATCGGTGTGTCGGCGATCTGCCCCGGCATCATTGATACACCGATCACCGGCCGGGCCCGCTTCGTCGGTGTCGACGACGACGAGCAGAGCCGCCGCCGCGACGCCGCCCAACGGCTTTATCATAAGCGCGGCTTCACCGCCGACCGGGTGGCCCGTGCCATCGTCGACGCGGTGCAGGGCAACCGCGCCGAGGTGCCGGTGAGCGTGGAGGCCAGCGGCATGCGTCTGATCGGTCGCTGGGCGCCGGGCCTGGCGCGCCGGCTGGCCCGTCTGGACGTGGCGCCGTGATCCGCTTCGCCGCCATCCGTGGCACCGGGGCACCAACCGGTCTATCATCGCGCTCATGAGTTCTTCACGGAAATCCCCGGCGGCGATTCTGCGCCGCCTCAAGCAAAGCGCGCCCGACGGTAAAGGCGAACTCCCGGAGCTGGAAAAGCGCCAGGAGTTCACCATCGACCAGCTGGCCCGCGAAGCCGGCTCCACGGTGCGCAACGTGCGCGCCTACCAGGACCGGGGTTTGCTGCCTCCGCCGGAAAAGCGCGGCCGTACCGGCATCTATACCGATGTGCATCTGGCCCGCCTGAAGATCATCGGCGCGCTGCTGGAGCGCGGCTACACGCTCAACAATATCCGCGATCTGCTCAACGCCTGGGAACAGGGCCGCGACCTGAACGATATTCTCGGGCTGGAAGTGGCGGTGACCTCCTGGCAGAACCCGGAGGTGCCCTCCTACAAGGACTATCAGGACCTGATCGATGATTTCGGCGAGGACATCACCCCCGAGGTGATGACCAAGGCGGTATCACTGGGCTACATGATCCCCGAGGGCATGCGCCTGCGCGTGCCCTACCCGCGCATCTACAACGCCGGCAAGGAGCTGGTGGAAAACGGCGTGCCCCTGGACGCGGTGCTCACCCATGTGCGGCTGGTGCGCCAGGAAGTGGACAAGCTCGCCGAGCGCTTTATCGACATGATCGTCGAGCACCTGGTGGACGAGAAGTACGGCCCCAACAGCCTGCCCGAAGGCGAGGACGTGGCGCGCCTGGCGGAGTTCATCACCCGGATCCGCCCGCTCGCCGAGGCGGTGGTCAACGACGAGCTGGGCCGGGTGCTGGAGAAAAGCATCAACAAGGTGCTGGTGGACCGGCTGGAGAATGTGCTGGCCCACCTGGAAAAGCACCACTGAGATTGGTTCGAGCGGGCCTTGTGGGAGCGGGCCACGCCCGCGAAAGGGCGCTTCGCGCCCGGCAGGATTCCAGAGAGGTTTGGGATTCCGTTTAGAGAGACCTCTGGTATCCCGCCGGCAAGCTTTGCTTGCCTTTCGCGGGCGTGGCCCGCTCCCACCATTATTGAGCGATCACTTGATCACGGATCGAGGGCTTGATGTTGGCCCGGCTCATGTCGCCGTCGTAGTGCGCCACCACGCGGTGGTCCATCACCCGGAACCACAGTGGCGGTATCCAGGCCAGCACAATCATCGAGGCGTAGCCGCCGGGCAGCTGCGGTGATTCGTCGAAGTGCCGCAGGGCCTGGTAGCTGCGCGTCGGGTAGGCGTGGTGGTCGGAGTGGCGCTGCAGCTGATACAGAAAGATGTTGGTGACCCGGCGGTTGGAGTTCCAGGAGTGCTCCGGCCGGCACCGTTCGTAGCGTCCGTTTTCCTTCTTCTGCCGCAGCAGGCCGTAGTGCTCCAGGTAGTTCACCACCTCCAGCAACTGGAAACCGAACAGGCTCTGGATAATCAGGAACGGCAGCACCGCCCAGCCCAGCCAGACGATCAGCGCGCCCCATAACAGCACCGACAGGCCCCAGGCCTGCAGGTTGTCGTTGCGCCAGTGCCACACCGATTTGCCCTGGCGCTCCAGGCGCTGCTTTTCCAGGTGCCAGGCGGATTTCAGGCTGCCCAGCACGGTGCGCGGCAGAAACTCCCAGAAGGTTTCCCCGAAGCGGGACGAGGCCGGGTCCTCCGGCGTGGACACCCGCACATGATGGCCGCGGTTGTGCTCGACGAAGAAGTGCCCGTAGAACACCGGCGCCAGCGCCAGTTTGGCCAGCCACTTCTCCAGGCGGTCGTTCTTGTGGCCGAGCTCGTGGCCGGTATTGATGGCGATGCCGGTGGCGCAGCCGGTGGAGATCGCCAGCCCCAGGTAGCTGTACCAGGGCAGGGCCCAGGTGCCGGCCACCCAGGCGGCGTAGACGAAAGCGCCGTACAGCATCGGCACCGAGATATAGACCGCATAGCGGTAATAGCGGTCGTTCTCCAGCTCGCTGACCCGGTCTTCCGGCGGGTTGGCGGTTTCCTCGCCAAGGATCACGTCGAACAGGGGAATCACCCCGAACACGAACAGAAACCCGAACCACCACATCACCGGCCAACCGGTGAGCTGGACCATCTGCACCGCGCCCACCGGCAACAGCATGGTGAGGGTGCTCAGTAACCACCAATAACGGCGGGTGTCCCGCCATTCCGTATTCATCGCCGCCGTATTCATGTTGTTATCCTCCTGGCCGGCCTCTGGTTATTTCATCATCAAACCCGCCATTGAACACTGTCAATATGAAAGCCGTTGCTTTTTAACCGGCGGGTAGCATTTCGCTGGCTTTTTGTAGCTTCGCCTCCCGCGACTTGAACCATCGTGCCAATCTGGCGATGAACCCCTACACCCCATAAAACAATAACCGGGAGGCGGTATGATTCATCGACTGATGCTCAGCGTGTTGCTGGCCCTTTTTCTCAGTGCCTGCGGAGGCGGCGGCGGCAGCAACGGCGGCGGCGCCCCCAGCCCCAATAACCCGGCGCCACCGCCGGAGCCGGAACCCGAAGAACCCGCCGAGCCCACCCTGCCCGAGCAGCGCCCTTCCCAGGTCAGCGCGCCGTTCGCCGACTACGGCCGGGTGCTCAATGTGCTGCCGCCCGGCCAGGACGACAACGGCGGCCTGAGCAACCTGACCGCCGACATTCCCGGCCTCTCCGACCTGATCAGCACGCTGCTCGATGACCTGGTGGCGGAAACCGGCCTGGTGCCGGCGCTCAGTAAAGAGCCGCACTTCGACGACCAGCTGGACCTGTACGACGCGCTGGTGCGCAGCCCCGAAAACCTCACCGACGGCGAGCTCGGCGACTACTTCAAGGACGCGCCGCTGCTGGCACCGGACGCCGGCGACTGGGAAAGCGAGATCACGGTGGCGGCGGGCAACCGCAGCGTGGCGATCAAGCGCGATCGCTTCGGCGTGCCGCATATCTTCGGCGACAGCCGCCCCGACGCCCTGTTCGGCACCGGCTACGTGACCGCCGCCGACCGCCTGTTCCTGCTCGACGTGCTGCGCCGCGCCGGACGCGGCGAACTGTCGAAGTTCCTCGGCCCGGCGGACTTCTCCTTCGACCGGGACATCGCCGTGGACGCGCCCTACCGGGAGGAAGACCGCACCGAACAGATCGCCAACGCCATCGCCCGCTTCGGCGACGACGGCGCGCAGATCTACCAGGACGCCGTCCACTATGTGGCCGGCCTCAACAAGTACGTGGAAGACGTGCAAAGCGGCCTGCTCAAGGCACCCATCGAATACGTGGGCCTGGGCGTGCAACTGGAGCCCTTCGTGATCGAGGACGTGGTGGCCATCGCCACCCTGATCCAGGGCATCTTCGCCGGCGGCGGCGGCGGCGAGCACGACAACGTGCTGCTGCTTCAGGCGCTGCGCGAGCAGACCGGCTCCGACCAGGCCGCCTGTGAACTGTGGCGCGACCTGCGCCACGCCACCGAAGGTGAATCCTCGGTGACCACCGAGCGGCGCTTCGCCACCCAGTCGCCGCCGGAGATCGACGAGACGCTGTGTCCGCTGTCCGGCGAACTGGCCGGCCGCTTCCCGGGCGCGGTGCTGTTCGACGCCGGCTCCTTCCAGAGCTACCAGCCGCTGACCACCGAGCCCTGCGGCCGCCCGGGCCAGCCCACCTGCCCCACGGCGGTGGGTAATGTGCCGGCCCTGCCGGGCACCGGCGCCGTGGGCGGCTTGCTGGACGCGGTCGGTGAGTTGCTCGGCGGCCTGCTGTCACTGGCGTCGTCCGACCTGCCGGACGGCGAACCGACCCTGGCGGCCCGCTGGGCGCGGGTCACCATCGAGTTCGATGAACTGTGGCGCGACACCCCCGAGCCCACCGCCCTGCCCGGCACGCTGAGCGACGCCCAGCGGCTCGCGGTGCGCGAGCGGGTGGGCCAGCTGGCCAAAGGCGTGGCGGGCCTGCGCGACGGCTTCCCCAACGCCATCTCCAACGCCCTGCTGCTCAACGGCGAACACAGCGCCAGCGGCCGGCCGCTGGCGGTATTCGGCCCGCAAACCAGCTACTTCGTGCCCCAGTTGCTGCTGGAAATGTCGGTGCACGGCGGCGACATCAACAGCCGCGGCATGACCTTCACCGGCCTGCCCTATGTGGTGATCGGGCGCGGCCCGGATTTCGCCTGGAGCGCCACCTCCGGCAGCTCGGACCTCACCGACGTGCGCGTGGTGCGCCTGTGCCAGCCCGCCGAGGCGCCGGCCCACGGCGAAGGCGGCTACCAGGTGGGCGGCCAGTGCCGGCCCTTCGATGTGATCGACGAGACCTGGGCGGCGCGCTGGAACCTGGCGGTGCCCACCGACGACCCGGCCACCATCGGCCAGAACGTGGCGGTGCAGCGCCGCGTGATCCGCACCGCCGAGTACGGCCCGGTGATCGGCTTCGCCGCCGTGGGCGGCCAGCCGGTGGCGCTGACCCGCCAGCGCAGCACCTATTTCGCCGAGCTGGATACCGCGCTGCCGTTCCTGCAGGCGACCCGCAACGACGTCCACGACGTGCGCAGCTTCCAGGAGGTGTTCAACAACACCACCGGCAGTTTCAACTGGTTCTACATCGACGACCGCGACATCGCCTTTTTCCATTCCGGCCTCTATCCGCGCCGTGCCGCCGGGGTACACCCGGAGCTGCCCAGCTGGGGCAACGGCCAGTTCGACTGGCAGGGCTTCATCGACCTGGAGGCGCACCCCAACGACGCCAACCCGGAGCGCGGCTACCTGGCCAGCTGGAACAACCGCCCGGCCCGCGACTGGTGGGCCGCCGACGCCAACGCCACCTACAGCTCCGCCCACCGCAACGACATGCTAGACGTGCGCCTGCGGGATCTGGTGCAACAGGGCAACGTGACCCGCGCCAACATGGTCGAGGCCATGGGCGACGCGGCGGTGGTCGATCTGCGCGGCCAGGAGGTGCTGCCCAAGGCCCTGGCGCTGCTGCAAAGCACGCCGGTCACCGGCGACGAGGCCTCGGTGGTGGAGATGATGCAGGCCTGGGTGGACGGCGGCGCCTACCGGCGCGACCGGGACGGCGACGGCGAATACGACGCCCAGGCGGAAGTGGCGCTGATGGACGCCTGGTACACCCGCATGATCGAGACGCTGCTGCCGCAGGTCACCGCTCTGGAAGACACGACGGCCGGCAATGTGTCGCTGGTGGGCCGCGACAATGCGCCCGGCGCCGGCGGCTCGGCCTACCAGAACGGCTACTACGGCTACCTGGAGCGGGTGCTGGAACAGGCCCTGGGCGACAGCGCACGGCCCTACCAGCGGCTGCGCTGCGCGGACAGCGACCGCGCCGAGGTCTGCCGCGCCGCCCTGGCGGAAAGCCTGACGCTGGCCCTGGACGATCTCGGCGGCCTGGCGAACAGGGACAACTGGGACGTGGACGAAAGCCTGGACGCCATCCAGCACCGCGCCATCGGGCTCTCCTCGGTGCCGGCGATCCACTGGCAGAACCGCCCCACCTTCCAGCAGGTAGTGGAGTTCACCAACCACCGCTAAGCCCCGAGAAACAAAGGATGGTGGGAGCGGGCCTTGCCCGCGAAAGGGAGCGAAGCTCCCGGCAGGATTCCAGAGACGCTGTTGGTACGCGTTAGAAAAGTCTCTGGGATCCTACCGGCCGGCTTCGCCGGCCTTTCGCGGGCTAGGCCCGCTCCTACAAAGACCGCTTCGTAGAAAGGTTGGGACGGTGTTATGTCTCGTGGCGGGAGAGTACTCTTTCACCATTAATAACCCGTGGAGCGATGGCTATGCGTTGGATGATCTACGGTGCCAATGGCTACACCGGCGAGCTGATCGCCCGCAATGCCCGTGGCCAGGGACTGAAGCCGATCCTGGCCGGCCGCCGGGAGGCCAAGGTGGCGCCGCTCGCCGAGCAGGAGGGGCTGGAGTACCGGGTGTTTTCCCTGGACGACCCGGACACCCTGGCGGACGAGCTGGCCGACGTGGATCTGGTGCTGCACTGCGCCGGCCCGTTTTCGCGCACCAGCCGGGCGATGCTGGAAGGTTGTCTCAAGGCGCGCACCCACTATCTGGATATCACCGGCGAAGTGGCGGTGTTCGAGCATGTGTTCGCCCAGGCGGCGCGCGTCGAGCAGGCCGGCATCATCGCCTGCCCGGGGGTCGGTTTCGATGTGATTCCCACCGATTGCGTGGCCGCCCGCCTCAAGGAAGCCCTGCCCGATGCCCGCGAGCTGTCGCTGGGCTTCTCCACTCGCTCGGGCCTGTCCCCCGGCACCGCCAAAACCCTGGTGGAAGGCCTCGCCGACGGCGGCCGCGCCCGTATCAAGGGGCAACTCGCCGAGGTGCCGCTGGGCTGGAAGGTACGGCGCATTGATTTCGGCGCCGGCCCGCAGTGGGCCATGACCATCCCCTGGGGCGACGTGACCACCGCCTGGCAGAGCACCGGGATTGAAAACATTCAGGTGTTCGTGCCGGCGCCGCGCTGGCTGATCTGGGCCGCCAAGGCCGGCAACGTGACCCGACCGCTGATGTCGCTGCCGGTGATTCAGGGCTATTTGAAGTCGCTGGTGGACCGTCGCGTGAAAGGGCCGGACGAGCAAACCCGCGCCCGCCTGACCACCCACGTCTGGGGCGAGGCGCGTAACGGCGCCGGCGAACAGCGGGTGATCCGGCTGCGCACCGCCAACGGCTACGCGCTGACCGTGGACGGCGCCCTGGCGGTGCGGCGCTTTATCGAGGAACAGGCACCCGCCCCCGGCTGCTATACGCCCTCGAAACTCTGCGGCGCTCAACTGGTGGAGGAGCTGCCGGGATCCGGGCACTTCGAAGTAAGTGAGTGCTGACACTCGCCGGCCATGATGCACACCGCTTATGCCGTTCGATGATTCTTATGCATTTGTTTAATTGACGGGCCGGCGTTAGCGTGTCCGTTTCACTGAGCTATTTTTATAACAGGCACTATTCGGGAGATAAGCATGCGCGCCATTCTCTGCAAGGAACTGGGGCCGGCGGACAAGCTGGTGATCGAGGACGTACCGTCACCCCAGGTGAGCGGTGACGGGGTCAAAGTGAAAGTGAAGGCGGCCGGCCTGAACTTTCCCGACACCCTGATTATTGAAGGCAAGTACCAGATCAAACCGGAGCTGCCGTTCTCACCGGGCGGCGAAATGGCCGGCGAGATCATCGAGGTGGGTCCGGACGTGAAAAACCTGAAGCCCGGCATGCGGGTGATGGGCCTGACCGGCTACGGCTCCTTCGCCGAGGAGATGGTGATCGGCGAAAGCCGCGTGATCCCGGTGCCCGACGGCATGAAGGACGAAACCGCCGCCGCCTTCAGCATGGTCTACGGCACCAGCTATCACGCCCTCAAGCAGCGCGCCAACATTCAGCCCGGCGAGACCCTGCTGGTGCTGGGCGCCAGCGGCGGCGTGGGCCTGGCCGCGGTGGAGCTGGGCAAGGCCATGGGCGCCAAGGTGATCGCCGCCGCCAGCAGCGACGACAAGCTGCAGGTGGCCAAGGAAGCCG
Organism: Alloalcanivorax venustensis ISO4; assembly: GCF_015356855.1. Taxonomy (GTDB): domain Bacteria; phylum Pseudomonadota; class Gammaproteobacteria; order Pseudomonadales; family Alcanivoracaceae; genus Alloalcanivorax; species Alloalcanivorax venustensis. Next base: position 98,053 of record NZ_ARXR01000005.1, on the reverse strand, counting down.
GCGCCGACGACCTGATCAACTACACCGACGAAGACCTCAAGGAAGCGCTCAAGAGCCGCTACCCGCAGGGCATCGACGTGATCTACGACCCGGTGGGCGACCGCTTCACCGAGCCGGCGTTGCGCAACATGGCCTGGAACGGCCGCTTCCTGATCGTCGGCTTCGCCGCCGGCGAGATTCCCAAGATCCCCGCCAACCTGACCCTGCTCAAGGGCTGCAGCGTGGTGGGCGTGTTCTGGGGCGCCTTCACCGCCAAGGAGCCGAAAGCGCACATCCAGAACGTGAAGGAACTGATGCAGCTGTTCGCCGAAGGCAAGATCAACCCGCGCGTCAGCGAGGTGTTCCCCTTCGAGCAGTACGAAGACGCCCTGGCGGCGCTGAGCTCGCGCCGCGCCAAGGGCAAGGTGGTTCTCAAGGTCAGCGACTAAGTCGCTGCCGGAGCCCCGCCACTCTGGTCGCTGATCTTGCCGGGCGCGCCCTCCAGCAGGGCCGCCCGCAGATCATCGGGCACCGTGGTTTTCTGGAACGGTTCGGTGGTCATCAGCACATAGACCACTTCCGCCCGGCACAGTGTGGTGCCGTCTTCCGCCTTCACCAGTTCGTGTTCCAGCGTGAACGAGCTGTTGCCTACCTTGAGCGTGCGCACGTGCACGTCGATGACGTCGTCGAAGCGCGCCGGCGCCTGCCATTCCAGGGTCATTTTCACCACCTGGTTGTCCAGCCCCCGGGCCAGCAACGCCTTGTAGTCCCGCCCCAGGGAGCGCATGAACTCGGTCATCGCCAGGTCCACGTAGTCCGCGTAGCGGGCATTGAACACCACCAGTTGGGCATCGCATTCGTTGTAGCGGACCCGGAAACGGAAGCGGAAGCGCTCGCTCATGAAAACTCCTATTCAAGTTGTTCGGGCATGCCCGCGCGGCGCCGTTCCGCGAGCCACTGGCTGCGCGTGATGGCGGCGTCCTCGCCGGACATGCGGCTGATGATCTCAAAGAAATTCTGCCGGTACTCGTCTTTCATGACCTGGTCACGGGCCTTGATGCGCACGGCGTAGACACTTTGCACGTTCTGGTGATCAAAGGCACGCCACTGCTGTTGGTCCTTGAGCAGCGTGTAGCTGTGGCCCTCCAGGGCACGCCGCACGTTGTCGGAGGCGAAGCTGCCGGCCCGTTCCACCGCCTCTTTCCACTGGTAGACGATGCTGTAGGCCGATGCCGCCGAAGTGGAGGGACGGGTACGGTAGCGCTGGGAGAATTCTTCCACGAATTGCTGGCCGCGCTCAAAGCCGTATTCGTAGGGTACGTTCCAGGTCCAGGGCGCGGCGCCGATCACGCCGGCCATGATGAAGGGCCCGGTCTGCTCGACCATGCTGAGGGTGAGATTGGGCACCACGATCTGCATCCGTTCGGGCAGCTTTTTCTGCTGGGCGATGGTCATGCCGCGCACCATCTGCTCGCCGAACAACACCATCACCAGGACGTCCGCGTCGCTGTCCGCCGCCGCCTGCATGGCTTCTTCGATTTCGTGGTAGCGGCCGCCGGGGAACGGCACCAGCACCGAGCCGTGGCGCTCGCCGTCCTTGGTGTCGGTGAATTCGCGCATGGAGGCTTCGGTGGTGTGGCCCCAGGTGTAGTCGGCGGTGACGTAGAAGTACTTCTTGTCCTGGTACTCGCGCTTGAGGTAGTCGCCCAGCACCCGCGCCGCCATCCAGGCGTTGTAGCACTCGCGGAACATGCCCAGGTGGCCGTCCTTGCCGGTGGTATCGTTGGAATAGGTGAGCGTGCCGAAGTAGAGCAGGTCGTGCTTGCGCGCCTGCTTGCTGGCGGCGATGGCGACGCCGCTGGACGAGCCGCCGAACAGCATGGCCGCGCCTTCGGCGGCGAGCTCGTCCACGTTGCGCCGGGAGCGCTCCGCCTGGGAGGCGGAATCGCGCTCGATCAGTTCCAGCGGCCGGCCGCGCACGCCGCCGGCGGCGTTGATTTCATCAGTGGCCATCAGGGCGCCGCGCTTTTGCATCAGCCCCTCTTCACTGTATTCACCGGTGTGCGGGTAGTTAAGGCCCAGCTTCACCGGCGTGGCCGCGTGCGCGGCGCTCGCCAGCAAGCAGGCGGCAACGATACCCAAGCTTTTTTTGAGTCCCATGGCGGTTCCCCAGAATTGTTGTTATGTGCTTGTGGCCGCGGTGACAGCGGACCCGCAGGCCTCTTACGAGACAACTAGCACGCCCCCTGAAAACGGTGTTATTAGCCTTTGGTCGAGCGGACGCCGGCGGAGCGTGACCGGTCAGTATTGAGCCCGGGCATACCGGAGAGTATGCTTCCTGGCCAAATTTAAAACAAAATTCCACTTTAACGGAATTCCAGCTAATCGGGAGAGACCCATGACCGCGGTAAGTGAAGCGATGCCCGTCTACGCACCAGAAATGGACGCGGAGGCCTTTGTATCCGTGCCCGAACGCCTGCAGCAGCTGGCGGCGGCCCAGCCGGACAAACCGGCGGTGTACGACGAAACCGGCATGCTCACCTGGCGTCAGTTCGTGGATAACGTGAACCGGGTCGCCAACCGCCTGCGCGCCGCCGGTCTGCAGCGCGGCGAGACCGTGGCCGGCCTGTCCGAGAACAGCGCCCGCTACCTGACCCTGTTCATGGGCACCCTCACCGCCGGCGGCTGCATGGTGCCGCTGTCCGGCATGGCCGCCGGCGAGACCCTGGCGCTGATGGTCAACGACTGCGACGCGCGTTTTCTGTTCGTGTCCGCCAAGCACCGCGACCTGATCGAGCCGCTGCTCGACGGGCTCGACAATATCGATGAGAGCACCCGTATCAGCCTGGATTTCCAGGCCGACGGCTGGCTGGCCTTCGAGGACTGGCTGGGCGACCCGGCCACGGACGCGCCGGACCACACGCCGTCGCTGGACGACCCGTTCAACATCATCTACAGCTCCGGCACCACCGGGGTGCCCAAGGGCATTCTCCACGATCACCGCCTGCGCGCCCGTCAGCTGGAGCGCGTGGCGGCCCTGGGCTACGACGACACGGCGGTGAACCTGGTGTCCACGCCGTTGTACTCCAACACCACCCTGGTGTCGGTGCTGCCCACCCTGTTTGGTGGCGGTACCATCGTCAGCATGGCCAAGTTCGACGCCCACCGGTTCCTGGAGCTGGCCGAGCAGCACCGCGTCACCCACGCCATGCTGGTGCCGGTGCAGTACCAGCGCATTCTCGCCGAACCGGATTTCGACCGCTTCGACCTGAGCAGCTTCAAGGTGAAGTTCTCCACCAGCGCGCCGCTGCGCGCCCACGTGATCGCCGACGCCATGGCGCGCTGGCCGGGCAACATTCTGGAGTTCTACGGCCTCACCGAGGGCGGCGTGACCACCACCCTGAACTGCGCCGAGAACCCCACCAAATGGGCCACCGTGGGCAAGGCCAGCCCGGGCTGCGAGCTGCGCATTATCGGCGAGGACCTGAAAGAGCTGCCCGCCGGCGAGATCGGCGAGATCGTGGGCCGCAGCGGCGCCATGATGCGCGGCTACTACAAGCGTGAAGACAAGACCAGCGAGCTGCTGTGGACCAGCCCCGAGGGCGAGGTGTTCTACCGCACCGGCGACATGGGACGCCTGGACGAGGACGGCTTCCTGTCGGTGCTCGACCGCCGCAAGGACATGATCATTTCCGGCGGCTTCAACGTCTACGCGGAGGACCTGGAGAAGGTGCTGCTCAAGGACGATGACGTGGTGGACGCGGCGGTGATCGCGGTGCCCAGCGAGCAGTGGGGGGAAACGCCCCTGGGCCTGGTGGTGCTGCGCGAGGGCGCCGAGGGCGACCTGGAGGCGATCCGCGAGCGGGCCAACCAGCAACTGGGCAAGGGGCAGCGTTTGTCCGGCCTGGAGCGCCGCGACGAGCTGCCGCGCAGTACCATCGGCAAGATCCTCAAGCGCGAGCTGCGCGACCCGTACTGGAAGGATTTGGAGCAGAGCAAGCGGGACTGAGCGCGCCCGCGCTCACCCGCGCTACAGCAGGTTCTCGATCGGCAGCAGCGCGCACAGTTGCGACGCCAGCCGCCGCAACGGACTGACCCGGGGTTCGCTTCGGTACTGAACCGGGCCCCGCTCGTCGCCGGCGCCCCATAGCAGCCCCTGGTCGTCACTCGTGACCCGGTAGCTGTTCTGGGGCGCCATCCCTTCCTCCACGAACGCCGCCACCTCGCCGGCCAGCGCTTCGCTGTCCACGTAGTAGCCCATCTCCGTGTTCACGTTCACCGAGCGCGGGTCCAGGTTGAACGAGCCCACGAACAGCTCCTTGCGGTCGAGCACCATGGCTTTGGTGTGCAGGCTGGACTTGGAGCGGCCCCGGCCGCGCAACAGCCGGGCGTGGTGGCGGCGGGCGCGGGCGTTGGCCTGCAGCTCGTGGACCTCGACGCCGCCGCGCAGCAGCGCCGGGCGGTAGCGGGCGTAGGCGGCGTGGGCGGCGATCACGTCGTTGGTGGCCAGGCTGTTGGTGAGCAGCGCCACCCGGCAGCCGTTGCGGTGCATGTCGGCCAGGGCGGCGGTGAATTCGTCCCCGGGGATAAAGTAGCTGGCCTCGATCAGGATCTCGTTCAGGGAGCGCTGCCCGAGCAGCCGGCCGAGCTGGTCGCCCATCAGGCGCTGGGTGGCGCCCTTGGCCTTGTCCGGCGGATCGAACAGCAGCGCGGCCGGCGCCTGAATCTGTCGTCGGTCGGCGGCGCCGAGAACGTCTTCGAAATGGGCGACATCCTGTTCGTAACGGTAGGGAAAACCGTCCAGGCTTTTACGCCACGCCACCAGCCGCTGCCACAACCGGTCGGCGTGGACCCGCGAGCGGCGGCGCAGGGAGCGCAGGCGCACGCAGACGTCGCTGTCCCAGTAGGCGTCGAAGGCGGCGCGGGTTTCCGCCACGATCGGCCCCCGGGCGTAGATGTCCAGGTCGCGGAAGTTGGCCTCCGGGTGGACACCGAAGTAGTGCTCGGACAGGTTGCGGCCGCCGACGATGGCCCGCTCGCCGTCCACGATCCAGGCCTTGTTGTGCATCCGGTGGTTCAGCCTGGGGGCGTGATAGAGCCACTGAATAAAGTGCTTGTAGCGGCCCCGGAACGGGTTGAACAGCCGGATTTCCACGTTCGGGTGCGCGTTCAGCGCCGCCCATTTCACATCCCGGCCGAGCTGGTTGGCGTGGTCGAGCAGCAGCCGCACCTTGACGCCCCGGCGGGCCGCTTCCAGGGCCCGGTAGACCAGCAGCTTGCCGATCCGGTCGTCCTCCCAGACGTAGTACTGCAGGTCCAGGGTGCGCTGGGCCAGCCGCGCGGTGGCGGCGCGCAGCACGAAGGCTTCCTCGCTGTCCGCGACCAGACAAAAGTGAGAGTTCTCGACATTCTGGCGGGGGGCACCGTGCCCGTGCCCCTGGGCTTGCTCACTCATCAACGCTTGAGGTTATCGCGGATTTCGCGCAGCAGCAGAATGTCTTCCGGCACCTCGGGGGTGGGCGGCGGCTCCACCGGGGCGGCCTGTTCTTCCTTGCGCTTGACCCGGTTGAGCCCGCGCACCAGGAAGAACACCGCCCAGGCGACGATCAGGAAGCTGATCACGTTGTTGATAAATACGCCGTAGTTGAGCGTCACCGCGCCCGCCGCCTGGGCGTCGGCCAGGGTGGCGAAGGGCCCGTCGCCCTTGAGCACCAGGAACAAATCGACGAAATCCACGTCCGCCAGGAGCAGCCCCACCGGCGGCATGATCACGTCGGACACCAGGCTCTTGGCGATGGTGCCGAAGGCGCCGCCGATAATGATCCCCACGGCCATATCGACCACATTGCCGCGCACGGCGAATTCACGGAATTCCTTGATCATGCTCATCGTCATCGCTCCCTTTATGACCGGACCGGTCCCGGCTGGAAGTATGGTAGCCCGGATGCGCGCCGCGGCGAAACGGTTAGCGGCGTTGTCGCCATCCACACGGTGGGCGGCGCACAATCACGGGAGTGGCGGGCCGTGCCGACCGGGAGGCTGATGTAACATTCTCTCTCCGGATGCATCCAAGGTTCGCTAAAGGAGGCAACTATGATGCGCGTATTGGTTTTCCTAATGGTGTTGGTGGCCGGGCCGGCCGTGGCCGCCCAGGCCAGCGCCGTGTTCGCCGGCGGCTGCTTCTGGTGTACCGAAGCGGATTTCGAAAAGCTGGACGGGGTGTCCGAAGCGATCAGCGGCTACGCCGGCGGCGAAGAGGTGGACCCCACCTACCAGCAGGTGGCCGGTGGGCAAACCGGCCACACCGAGGTCGTGAAAGTGCTCTACGACCCGGAGGTGGTGAGCTACGAGAACCTGCTCGCCTGGTTCTGGAAGCACATCGACCCGACCGACCCGGACGGCCAGTTTATTGACCAGGGCTCGCAGTACCGCAGCGCGATCTTCTACCAGAACGACGAGGAGCGTGCGCTGGCGGAAGCGTCCAAAAAGGCCCTCAATGAGAGCGGCCGTTTCGATAAGGACGTGGTCACCGAGATCGTGCCGTTGAAAGCGTTTTACGAAGCCGAGGACTACCACCAGGACTATTACAAGAAGAGTGCCCTGCGCTATAAGTTCTATCGCTACAACTCAGGCCGTGATCAGTTTCTGGAGAAACACTGGGAAGACCCGGACGCACGCCCCTGGCTTAACGCCTCGGTGGAGGAAGAAGAGGAACAGGAAGAGCTGGATCTGGGTGCGCCCTGGGAAGGCCCGGAGAAGTTCAAGCGCCCCTCCGATGAGGTGCTCAAGAAGGCGCTGCCGGAGATCGCCTTTCAGGTGACGCGTGACGACGCCACCGAGCGGGCGTTCAAGAACCCGTATCACGACCTGAAGAAAGAAGGCATCTATGTGGACGTGATCAGCGGCGAGCCGTTGTTCTCCTCCACGGACAAGTACGATTCCGGCACCGGCTGGCCGAGCTTCACCCGGCCCATCGACGACCGCTTCGTGACCACCCGCGAAGACAACAGTCTGTGGTGGGCCACCCGCACCGAGGTGCGCAGCCGCTACGCGGATTCGCACCTGGGCCATGTGTTCGACGACGGGCCGGCGCCCACCGGCCAGCGCTGGTGCATGAACTCCGCCGCCATGGAGTTCATCCCCCGCGAGAAGATGGAAGAGCTCGGCTACGGGGAGTATCTGTCCCTGTTCGAAGACTAGGGCCGGTTACTCCACGGTGACCGATTTGGCGAGGTTGCGCGGCTGATCCACATCGGTGCCGCGCAGCACCGCCACATGGTAGCTGAGCAGTTGCAGCGGCACAGTGTAGACGATCGGCGCGATGCTTTCCGGCACCGCGGGCATGTTCAGCACATGGATGCCCTCGCCCTCTTTAACGTGGGCGTTCTTGTCGGCGAACACATAGAGTTCGCCGCCCCGGGCGCGCACTTCCTGCAGGTTCGACTTCAGCTTTTCCAGCAGCTGGTCGTTGGGCGCCACCGCCACCACCGGCATTTCCTTATCCACCAGGGCCAGCGGGCCGTGTTTGAGCTCCCCGGCCGGGTAGGCCTCGGCGTGGATATAGGAGATTTCCTTGAGCTTGAGCGCCCCTTCCATGGCCACCGGGAAGTGCACGCCGCGGCCCAGGAACAGGGTGTGGTGCTTTTCCACGAAGGCGCGGGACAGGGTTTCGATGGGCTTGTCCAGGGCCGCCGCCTGCTCCAGGAGATTGGGCAGCTGGCGCAGTTCGGACAGGATCGTTTCGATCTGATCGTCGCCCAGGCCCTTACGGCGGCCCAGGGCCAGCACCAGCATCATCAGCCCGGTGAGCTGGGTGGTGAACGCCTTGGTGGACGCCACGCCGATTTCCGGCCCGGCCTTGGTGAGAAACACCAGCTCGGACTCGCGCACCAGCGAGGAACCGTCCACGTTGCAGATCGCCAGGCGACCGACGTAATCCTTGCCGCCGGTGTCGCGCAGCGCGGCCAGGGTATCGGCGGTTTCACCACTCTGTGAAATGGTGACGAACAGGGTGCCTTCCGGCACCACGTGCCGGCGGTAGCGGAATTCACTGGCCACTTCCACCTGGCAGGGAATGCCCGCCATGGCTTCCAGCCAGTAACGGGCCACCATGCCGGCGTGGTAGCTGGTGCCGCAGGCGACAATTTGCACCGTGCGTACCCGGTCGAAGATGGCAGCGGCGCTGTCGCCGAAGGCGGCGCTCACCGCGTCGGGCGAATCGATACGTCCTTCCAGGGTGCGCTGGATGGCGGCGGGCTGCTCGAAGATTTCCTTCTGCATGTAGTGCCGGTACGGCCCTTTGTCGGCGTCCTCGTGGGTGCCGTCCAGTTCGTGGACGGTACGCTCCGCCGGCTCACCGTCGGCGTCGGTGATGGTGACGGCGTCCACGGTGACGTCCACCAGATCGCCCTCTTCAAGAAAGATGAAGCGGTTGGTCACCGGCAACAGGGCCAGCTGATCGGAGGCCACGTAGTTTTCGTCGATGCCCAGGCCCACCACCAGCGGCGAACCGGAGCGCACCGCCACCAGCCGGTCGGGTTCATTCTGGTCGATCACGCCCAACGCATAGGCGCCGTGCAGACGCGCGACGCTGGCGCGTACCGCGGCCACCAGATTGCCGGTGTCCTTGAGGGCGCGGTGGATCAGGTGGGCGATCACCTCGGTGTCGGTCTGCGAGGTGAAGGCGTAACCGTCGGCTTCCAGTTCGTCCTTGAGTTCCTGGAAGTTCTCGATGATGCCGTTATGCACCACCGCCAGCCCGTTACCGGACATATGCGGGTGGGCGTTGTCCTCGGACGGACGGCCATGGGTGGCCCAGCGCGTGTGTGCGATACCCAGGAAGCCGGCGCTGTTCTGCTCGCGCACCGCCGCTTCCAGCGCCGCCACCTTGCCCTGGCGGCGCACGCGGAGCAGGCCCTGGTCGTTGAGCAGGGCCACGCCCGCGCTGTCGTAGCCCCGATATTCCAGGCGCTTCAGGCCGGTGATCAGGATGTTGCTGACATTACGATGGGCAATGGCGCCGACGATTCCACACATGTGCTTTTCCTTTTTGTCCGTTCCGTGCCTATTTCTTTTCCGGCCGCGACCAGTTCTGAATGTTGCGCTGCTGGCCACGGGCCACCGCCAGGCCCTGGTCGGGCACGTCCTTGGTCACCACGCTGCCGGCGCCCACGGTGGCATTCTCGCCGATGGTGACCGGCGCCACCAGCGACGAATTGGAACCGATAAAGGCACCGTCCTTCATCACCGTCTGGAACTTGTTCACGCCATCGTAGTTGCAGGTAATGGTGCCGGCGCCCACGTTGACGCCCTTGCCGATACGGCTGTCGCCAATGTAGGTGAGGTGGTTCACTTTCGAGCCCTCGCCCACATAGGCTTTCTTGGTCTCCACGAAGTTGCCGACCTTGGCCCGGGCGGCGAGCTCGGTGCCTGGACGCAGACGGGCGAACGGGCCCACCTGACACTCTTCACCGACCACCGCGCCGTCCACCACCGAGTTCGCCTCGATGTGGGTGCCGCTGCCGATGCGGGCGTTGCGGATCAAACAGTTCGGGCCCACGGTGACGCGGTCGCCGATCACCACGTCGCCCACCAGCACGGTGTTGATGTCGAGGGTGACGTCCTGGCCGCACTGCAGATTTCCACGGATATCCAGGCGGGCGGGATCGAGCAGGGTGACGCCGGCGCGCATCAGCGATTCCGCGCGGACCCGCTGATAGACCCGTTCCAGGCGCGCCAGCTGCACCCGGTCGTTGACGCCGTCCACTTCCCAGGCGTGGCCGGGCTGCTCGGTGACCACCTCCATGCCCGCGTCCACGGCCATGGCGATCAGGTCGGTGAGGTAGTATTCGCCCTGGGCGTTGCTGTTGGAGAGTCGCGGCAGGCTGTCGTTCAGGAAGCGGCGGGTGCAGGCGAGAATGCCGGTATTGATTTCGCGGACCGCTTTTTCGTCGTCGCTGGCGTCTTTCTGCTCCACCACCCGCCGTACCTTGCCGTCGCCGTCGCGAATCACACGGCCGTAGCCGGAGGGGTCATCCAGAGTCAGGGTCATCAGCGCCAGGCTCTGGTCGTCCACGCGGGCGACGAAGTCACGCAGGGTCTGCGGCTGGATCAGAGGCACGTCGCCGTACAGCACCAGCACCACGTCTTCTTCCAGGTGCGGCAGGGCCTGCGCCACGGCGTGGCCGGTGCCGAGCTGTTCGGCCTGCTCCGCCCATTGCAGCCGCGACCCGGTCACCGCCTGGCGGACGGCGTCGCCGCCGTGTCCGTAAATCAGCACGGTGTTGTCCGGGTCGAGGGCGCCGGCGGCGTCCACCACGTGCTGCACCATGGGACGCCCGGCAATCGGGTGGAGTACCTTGGGGAGATCCGATTTCATGCGGGTTCCCTTGCCCGCCGCGAGAATCACTACCGCCAGATTCATGCTCCGCTTCCTTGAGTCCTGTGATGATCGTTACATCGTTCGTCGCCATATAAAAAATCGCCGGGAGCGATTTTTGACGTCGCGCCAGCGACGGCCCGAAGGGTGATCGCCATGGACGGCGATCACAAAAAAGGGCAGCTCAGAGCCACCCTTTTTTAATTCAGCTTGTACCGAAAGCCGGGCGTTACCGCTTGGCCATCTTCTTGATTTGCTCGATGGTACGCAAGCGCGCGGACGCTTCGGCCAGGGTGATGGCGGCGCGCGAGTAGTCCATGTCGGCGTTCTTGCCTTCCAGGGCTTCCTTGGCACGCTGCTTGGCTTCTTCCGCCTGGGCGCCGTCCATATCCTGGGCGCGCTCGGCGGTGTCCGCCAGCACGGTGACCAGTTTCGGCTGGACTTCCAGGAAGCCGCCGGAGACGTAGAACACTTCTTCGTCCCCGTTCTGCTTCTTCACGCGAACCGGGCCGGGCTTGAGCCGGGTGAGCAAGGGCGCGTGACCGGGCATGACACCCAGGTCCCCTTCCACACCGGCGGCCACTACCAGCTCGACCAGTCCGGAGAACAGCTGCTTTTCGGCACTAACGATATCGCAATGCACGGTCATCGCCATCTGTGTTCCTCCCCGGGCGGTTACTTGTCACCGCGTTTGTTGTAGGCCTCTACAACCTCGTCGATGGAGCCCTTCATGTAGAAGTCCTGCTCGGGGATGTGGTCATAATCACCGTTCAGGATACCCTGGAAGGAACGGATGGTGTCCTTCAGGGAGACGTATTTGCCCGGTGCGCCGGTGAATACTTCCGCCACGAAGAACGGCTGTGACAGGAAGCGTTCGATCTTACGCGCGCGGGATACGGTCAGCTTATCCTCTTCGGACAGCTCGTCCATACCCAGAATCGCGATGATGTCCTTGAGTTCCTTGTAGCCCTGCAGAACGGTCTGCACGCCACGGGCCGCCTCGTAGTGCTCCTGGCCGATCACCAGCGGATCCAGCTGGCGGGAGGTGGAGTCGAGCGGGTCGATCGCCGGGTAGATACCCTTGGAGGCGATGTCACGGCTCAGTACCACGGTGGCGTCCAGGTGGGCGAAGGTGGTCGCCGGGGACGGGTCGGTCAAGTCATCCGCGGGCACGTATACCGCCTGCACGGAGGTAATGGAACCGGTCTTGGTGGAGGTGATCCGTTCCTGCAGAACGCCCATCTCTTCCGCCAGGGTCGGCTGGTAACCCACCGCGGAGGGCATCCGGCCCAGCAGTGCCGATACCTCGGTACCCGCCAGGGTGTAACGGTAGATGTTATCCACGAAGAACAGAACGTCACGGCCTTCGTCACGGAACTTCTCGGCCATGGTCAGACCGGTCAGCGCCACGCGCAGACGGTTGCCCGGCGGCTCGTTCATCTGGCCGTAGACCAGCGACACCTTGTCGAGAACGTTGGAGTCCTTCATCTCGTGGTAGAAGTCGTTACCCTCACGAGTACGCTCACCCACACCGGCGAACACGGAGAAACCGGAGTGCTCGATCGCGATGTTCCGGATCAGCTCCATCATGTTCACGGTTTTACCCACGCCGGCGCCGCCGAACAGGCCAACCTTACCGCCCTTGGCGAACGGGCAGACCAGGTCGATCACCTTGATGCCGGTTTCAAGCAGTTCGTTGGTGGCTGCCTGATCCGCGTAAGAGGGTGCCTCACGGTGAATGGACATGCGCTCTTCTTCACCGATCGGACCCGCTTCGTCGATCGGGCGACCGAGCACGTCCATGATCCGGCCCAGGGTCTTGGTGCCCACCGGCACCTGAATCGGTTCGCCGGTGTCGGTGACACCCAGGCCACGCTTCAGACCTTCAGTGGAGCCCATCGCGATGGTGCGCACCACGCCGTCACCCAACTGCTGCTGAACTTCCAGCGTGGTTTCGGTACCGTCCACGGTGAGAGCGTCATACACCTTTGGCACGTTTTCGCGCGGGAATTCGACGTCGATCACAGCACCGATGATCTGAACAATACGACCGCTACTCATGCTTGCATCCTCTTAACTTGCGTTTTCGCCGCGTGCTGTCTGAAACAGACACTAGACCGCGGCGGCACCACCAACGATTTCAGAAATTTCCTGGGTAATGGCCGCCTGGCGCGCCTTGTTGTACACCAGCTGGAGGTCATTAATGATCTCGCCGGCGTTATCACTGGCCGCCTTCATGGCGACCATGCGCGCTGCCTGTTCACAGGCATTGTTCTCGACCACGCCCTGGTACACCTGGGATTCAATGAACCGGACCAGCAGTTCATCCAGGATTTCCTTGGGCTCAGGCTCGTAGATATAGTCCCAATGACGCTGAAACTCTTCGTCTTGCGAGGCTTCAAGCGGCAGCAACTGAATGCTTTTGGGTGACTGCGTCATGGTGTTCACGAACTCGTTGTACACCAGGTACAGACGGTCGATCTCACCATTTTCAAAGGCGTCGAGCATCACCTTGATGGAGCCGATCAGATCGCTCAGGTGCGGGGTGTCGCCCAGACCGTTGACGGTGGCCTGAACGTCACCGCCGACGCTCTTGAAGAAGGCGATGCCCTTGCTGCCCACCACGCAGTACTGCGCCTTGGCGCCTTCCTGCTCCCACTGACGGGCGCTTTTCACGACCTTCTTCAGCAGGTTGGCGTTCAAGCCGCCACTCAGGCCCCGGTCGGAGGTCACCACGATGTAACCGACGTTCTTCACTTCCCGCTCGTGCAGGTAAATGTGCCGGTACTCCAGATCAGCGTTGGCAAGATGGGCAACCACCTGACGCATACGGCTCGCGTAGGGCTTGCTGGCAGCCATACGGTCCTGCGCTTTGCGCATTTTGCTGGCTGCCACCATCTCCATCGCACGAGTGATCTTCTTCGTGCTCTGGACACTAGAGATCTTGCCTTTGATCTCTTTACCGCTAGCCATAGGACTAATCCTTTCTTAGCGAATTACCAGGTTTGGGTGGACTTGAATTGATCGATGGCGTCTTTGATACCGGCCTCGATCTCATCGTTGTAGTCACCCTTTTCGTTGATCTTGTCCATCAACGCTTTCTGTTCGCTGTTCATATAATCCAGCAGCGCGGCTTCGAAGGCGCCGATCTTGCTGATCTCGATGCCTTTCAGGTAGCCGTTGTTCGCCGCGTACAGCACCACGCCCATTTCGGCAACGGACATCGGGCTGTATTGCTTCTGCTTCATCAGCTCGGTGACGGCCTGGCCGTGCTCGAGCTGCTCACGGGTGGCCTCGTCCAGGTCGGAAGCGAACTGAGCGAACGCCGCCAGTTCCCGGTACTGGGCCAGTGCCAGACGGATACCACCGCCGAGCTTCTTGACGATCTTGGTCTGCGCGGAACCGCCCACACGGGAAACCGAGATGCCGGCGTTCATGGCCGGGCGGATGCCGGCGTTGAACAGGCTGGTTTCCAGGAAGATCTGACCATCGGTAATGGAGATCACGTTGGTGGGTACGAACGCGGACACGTCACCGCCCTGGGTCTCAATGATCGGCAGCGCGGTCAGGGAACCGGTCTTGCCTTTCACTTTACCGTCGGTGAACTTCTCGACGAATTCCTCGTTTACCTTGGCGGCGCGTTCCAGCAGACGGGAGTGCAGGTAGAACACGTCACCCGGGTAGGCTTCACGGCCCGGCGGGCGGCGCAGCAGCAGGGAAATCTGACGGTAGGCCCAGGCTTGCTTGGTGAGATCGTCATAAACGATCAGGGCGTCTTCGCCGCGGTCACGGAAGTACTCGCCCATGGCGCAGCCGGCGAACGGGGCCAGGAACTGCATGGAAGCCGGATCGGAAGCGGAGGCCGCCACGATCACGGTGTTTTCCATGGCGCCGTGCTCTTCCAGCTTGCTCACCACGTTGGCGATGGTGGACTGCTTCTGACCGATGGCCACGTAGACACACTTAATGCCGGAGTCTTTCTGGTTAATGATGGTGTCCACCGCCACGGCGGTCTTACCGATCTGGCGGTCGCCGATGATCAGCTCACGCTGGCCACGGCCGATCGGGGTCATGGCGTCGATGGATTTGAAACCGGTCTGTACCGGCTCGTTCACCTCTTTACGCCAGATCACGCCGGGCGCCACTTTCTCGACGGCGTCGGTTTCGGCGGCGTCCACCGGACCTTTGCCGTCCACCGGGTTACCCAGGGCGTCGACCACGCGGCCGAGCAGTTCCGGGCCCACCGGCACTTCCAGAATGCGGCCGGTGCAGCGGACCTTCTGGCCCTCCGCCAGACCCAGGTAATCACCCAGCACCACGGCGCCCACGGAGTCCTGCTCCAGGTTGAGGGCCATGCCGAAGATGCCGCCCTCAAACTCGATCATTTCGCCGAACATCACGTCGGCCAGACCATGAATGCGCACGATGCCGTCAAATACGGATACCACCGTACCTTCGTTCCGTGCCTCGGTGGAGGTATCAAGTTTCGCGATGCGCGACTTGATAATCTCGCTGATTTCGGACGGGTTGAGTTGCTGCATCTCTAATCCCTCAAACTCAAGAGTTCAGTTGCTCTGCCAGGCGGTTAAGCCGGCCGCGCACACTGCCATCAATTACGGTATCGCCGGCTCTCACCAGCACGCCACCAATGAGTGACTCGTCAACGGAGGTGGACACCTGCACATTCCGGCCCAGACGCGTCTTCAGCGCTGTCACCAGTTTGTCGGTCTCGGCGTCTTCCAGTTCGAACGGCGCGATCAACTCCACATCAATGGTGCGTTGATCTTCCGCCGCCAGTTCGTGGAACAACATTGCGATGGTCGGCAACAGGGCCAGACGCTTGTTGTCCGCGAGCTGGGCGATAAAATTGCGAGCGCTCTCATTGAGCTCATCGCCACAAACGTCGCCTATCGCTTTCGCCTGTGTCTCGCTGTCCAGCTCCGGCTGGTCCAGGTAGGCACGCATGGTGGCTTCCTGCGCCACTGCCGCCGCCAGGCCCAGCATCTGCTCCCATTCCGCCAGCGCGTTCTGTTCCTTGGCGAACATGAACGCGGCCTTGGCGTATGGGCGTGCGATGGTGGTCAATTCAGCCATGGGGTGCCATCCGTATCACTCAGAGTTGAGCCGCCAAGTCGTCCAGCAGCTGCTTGTGTGCGTCGCGGTTCACTTCGCGGCCCAGCACTTGCTCGGCGCCACTCAATGCCAGAGCGGACACCTCTTTGCGCAGCTCTTCACGGGCGCGGTTGATCTCCTGATCGATCTCGGACTGGGCCTTCTCGATCAGACGCTCACCTTCGGTGCGTGCCTGGTCTTTGGCTTCCTCGACGATCTGATTCGCCCGTTTGTTGGCCTGCTCGATAATCTCGGACGCCTTTTCTTTGGCTTCCTTAAGGTTCGAGGAGGCTTTTTCCTGCGCCAGCACCAGATCGCGCTCAGCCCGATCCGCGGCGCTCAGGCCCTCTGCGATTTTCTGCTTCCGTTCTTCCAGCGCCTTGGAAATAGGCGGCCAGACGAACTTCATGCAGAAGATCACGAACAGGGCGAACCAGATGGCCTGGCCAATTAGTGTCGCATTAATATTCATGCCAACACCTCAATCCGCGTTGCATAGATTTCCCAAAATCGGGGCTTATTTCGAAAAGCGCGATTTACTGGAAAATCAGCAGGAACGCGATAGCGATACAGATAATCGGCACGGCGTCCAGCAGGCCCGCGATGATGAACATGCGGGTTTGCAGCATCGGTGCCAGTTCCGGCTGCCGTGCGACGGATTCCAGAAAACGACCACCCATCATGCCGAAGCCGAGACCGGCGCCGATGGCCGCCAGGCCAGCAACGATTGCAGCAGCAAGAAATTGAATGCCTTCCATTGTTACACTCCCGTAAGTGCTCAGTTGGTTTGGAAAATGAAACTTAGTGCTCTTCCACCGCCATACTCAGGTAGACGATGGTCAGGACCATGAAGATGAACGCCTGGAGGGTGATGACCAGGATGTGGAAAACCGCCCACGGCCACGCGCCGATAAACTGCCAGGTCCCCATCATGGCCGCCACCAGGATGAATACGAATTCACCGGCGTACATGTTGCCGAAAAGCCGCAGACCCAGAGACACCGGCTTGGACAGCAGGCTGATGGTTTCCAGGACCAGGTTGACCGGCAGAAGAAGGAATTTGAGAACGATGTTATCCGTCTCGAAAGGCTTGAACGCCAGCTCACCGACAAAGCCGCCAAAGCCCTTGGCTTTGACCGTGAAGCCGATGATCAGCAGCATCACCGAGAAGGACATGGCCAGGGTGATGTTGGGGTCGGTGGTGGGCACGATCTTGAAGTAGGCCTGGTGCGCGTCCCAGCCGAAGAAGGTGACCATGGTCCACTCGAAAAGCTTGGGGAACAGGTCGACGGGGATCAGATCCATCAGGTTCATCAGGAACACCCAACAGAAGATCACCAGAGACAGCGGCGCAATCAGCTTGCTTTTGCCGTGGAAGGTGTCACGCACCTGGTTGTCGACGAATTCGATGATGGATTCCATGAAATTCATGAAACCGGAGGGCACGCCGGCGGTGGCCTTGCGCGCCACCAGCCAGAACATCAGACACATGATGATGCCGAGACCGCCGGCCCACGCCAGGGAGTCCACATGGAACGCCATGAAGCCCATGTCGACGGCTTCCTGACCGTTGTGCGCGAACGTCCAGGTGCTGGTCTCCAGCGTCTCAACCACATCCCCGTGGTGGTCTAAACGCTCGTAGCCCTCGGGCAAACGGCCATAGGTGAGATTCCCTAGATGGTGCTTGATATATTCGCTGGCGGAGCTCGCTGCCATATCGTTACCTACAGTCTAGTCTTCTTGCCCGTAATGTTCCGTTCCAAGGCGGGCATCCAGGCGCGCGACCTGAACCCAGCCGGCGATTTGCGCCGACATGAAGGCGAGGAACAAAACCATTGCTGTCATTGATTCGCGCATTTGCGGTACTTCGGCGAACGTCAGCCAGAACAGCACCAGCATGATGGCGATTTTGCCGAGCTCCGCTCTTACCGCGGCGCCGGCCATGCGCTTGGCCGCACGGTTTCCCGGGTGCAGCCACACTTGGAAGCCACCCCAAGCATAGGCGATCAGGCTGATGGTCCCGCCCCAGAGCGCCGCCAGACCGATAGTGCTTCCGGCGATCACGGCGGCCAGCGCGGCGATGATGACCACGCTGGTGGTCTGGGCGCGCATCAAGCCCCAGAACAAGGTCCTGCGGGCTGATTCGTCTAAATTGGCCACCTTGCTCCCGGGTTTCGTCGCTGGCTACGCCTGGGTGTTATCAGGTGAAGGTCGCGGGTACCCCCTGATCTTTGGCGCGGGAAGTATATGAGGAAGGCATAGCGGTATCAACCGGCACGGGCAATTGTTTGCCTTGAAAGTGCCGGGCGAAAGGAGAAAAAGTCTGTTGACGCCCTACAAAACGGAGCAATTTGTATCAGCGTGTGTGGGAAGCTAACGCCTCGAACGGATTTCAGTCAAGTTATTTGATGTAGATGGGCCAAGAGGCGCCGCCTATTTGATGTGCGCCAGAATGCCGTCCAGCTCATCCAGGTTGTTGTAGCTGATTACCAGCTTGCCCTTGCCGGCGTTGCCCTGCTGAATCTGCACCGGGGCACCGAGGCGGTCGGACAGGTCGTTGATCAGGTGCCGCACATTGGGATCTTCCTTGGCCGGCGCCGGCTTGACGGGCTTTTCCTTTTCGAATTCGCGCACCAGGGTTTCGGTCTGGCGCACCGACAACCCCTTGGCGACCACGGTGCGCGCGGCCTCAACCTGCTTGGCGCCGGTCAGCGACAACAGGGCACGGGCGTGGCCCATTTCCAGGTCGCCGTGTTCGAGCAGCTTTTTGACGTCCGCTTCCAGGCTCATCAGCCGCAGCAGGTTGGTGACCATGGCGCGGGACTTGCCCACCGCGTCGGCGACCTGCTGGTGGGTGAGGCCGAATTCTTCCTTGAGCCGGGACAGCGCCAGCGCCTCTTCCATGGGGTTGAGGTTTTCGCGCTGAATGTTCTCGATCAGCGACATGGCGATGGCGGCTTCGTCCGGCACCTCCCGGATCACCGCCGGAATCGCGTCCAGCTCCGCCATCTGCGCGGCCCGCCAGCGGCGCTCGCCGGCGATGATTTCGTAGCGGTTGTCGCCCAGCGGGCGCACCACGATGGGTTGCATCACGCCCTGCGCGCGGATCGACTCCGCCAGCTCCTCGAGCGCATCGGCGGACATGTCCTTGCGCGGCTGGTAGCGGCCGCGCTGCATCAGTTCCACCGGCAGGTGGCGCAGGTCGCCGTCGCGGGGCGGGCGCTGGGCCTGCTGCGACGGGTCGTCCTCGTCCTCCAGGCTCACTTCCTCGATATGCTGCCGATGGGCCGCGTTGGAACTGATCAGGGCGTCCAGGCCCCGGTCGAGACCGCGTTTACGCTTTGCCGCCATAGTGTGCTACCTCACGCCGGGGGTTGCGGGGTTTGGGAGGAGGCCTTGGCATTTTGCATGGCCTGTTCGCGCCGCAGGATTTCGCCCGCCAGCGCCAGGTAGCTGACCGCGCCCCGGGACTTGGGGTCGTAGGTGATCACCGGCGCGCCGTGGCTGGGCGCTTCCGCCAAGCGCACGTTGCGGGGAATAATGGTGCGGTACACCTTGTCGCCGAAGTGGCTGATCAGCTGGTTGGAAACGTCGTTGGACAGACTGTTGCGCGGGTCGTACATGGTGCGCAGCAGGCCGCCGATATGCAGCTTGGGGTTGAGCACGGTGCGGATCTTCTCGATGGTGTTCATCAGCGAGGTGAGACCCTCCAGCGCGTAGTACTCGCACTGAATCGGCACGATCACCGAGTCCGCCGCGGTGAGCGCGTTGACGGTGAGCATGTTCAGCGACGGCGGGCAGTCGACGATGATGTAATCGTAGTTGCCGCGAATCCGCGCCAGCGCGTTGCGCAGGCGGAATTCCCGCATCTTCATGTCCAGCAGCTGCACTTCGGCGGCGGTCAGGTCGCCGTTGGCGGCGATCAGGTCGAAGCCGGAATCCTTGGGGGTGTCGACCACCGCGTCTTCCACGTTCACTTCGCCCATCAGCACGTCGTGGATGGTGTATTCCGGCTCGTACTTGTCCACACCGGCGCCGCTGGTGGCGTTCCCCTGCGGATCAATGTCCACCAGCAACACCTTCTTGCGCGTCGCCGCCAGGGAAGCGGCCAGATTGACGCTGCTGGTGGTCTTGCCCACTCCACCTTTCTGGTTGGCAATGGCAAAAACGGTGGTCACTGCGGTCTCCTTATTCCGGCACGTGCGATCCGGCCCGGCTGGCGATCACCAGCACGCGGGCCTCCGCCAGTCCGGGGACCGACAGAGGCGCCACCCGGGCCCGCCAGCCGGCGGGCAGGCCGGCCAGTTCCTGGTCGGCGGCGGCCGCTTTCATGGCGAGAACGCGGCTGCCGTCGGTGATCAGGGGGGCCAGGGCCTGCAGCATGTCCGGCAGGGCGGCGAACGCCCGGCTGATGATCTGCGATGGAGCATTACGGTACTGTTCCACGCGGGTGTTCACAACCTCCACGTTGGAAAGCCCCAATTCCCGGCGGGCGTGGCGCACGAAGCGGGTTTTCTTGCCGTTGCTGTCGAGCAGCACGAAACGCAGATCCGGCCGGGCGATGGCCAGCGGAATACCGGGCAGGCCGGCGCCGGTGCCCACGTCCAGGGTATCGCGGTCGTCCAGATGCGCCAGCACCGACAGCGAATCCAGCAGATGGCGCTGGATCATCTCGCCCGGGTCGCGCACCGCGGTGAGGTTATAGGCGCGGTTCCATTTCACCAGCAGGTCGCGGTAATCGAGCAGCGCCTGCTGCTGGGCGTCGTTCAGCGACACACCCAGTGCCTGGAGCCCGCCGGCCAGGCGGTCCCGGTCGGTCATGCCTGCCGGGCCGCCTGGTGACGATGCTTCTTAAGGAAGATCAGCAGCAGCGAGATCGCCGCCGGGGTGACCCCGGGAATGCGGCCGGCCTGGCCGATGGTCTCCGGGCGCACGTCCTCGAGTTTCTGCTTCACCTCGTTGGACAGCCCCTGCACCGCCCGGTAGTCGAAGTCCAGCGGCAGGGCCTGGTCCTCGGCGGCGCGCAGCTTGGCGATTTCCGCTTCCTGGCGGTCGATGTAGCCGGCGTACTTGGCGACGATCTCCACCTGCTCGATCACCGCCGGCGCGGCCGGCGCCAGGCCCGCCGCCTCGGCCAGCGGCCGGTAGCTCAGCTCCGGACGCTTGAGCAGATCCATCAGGGTGTACTCGTGGGGCAGCGGCTTGTCGAGCAGCGCGTTGACGCGCTCCGCTTCCGCGGTGCCGGGGCGCACGAAGGTGGCCTTGAGCCGCGCCTGCTCGCGCTCCATGCCTTCGCGCTTGGCCTCGAAGGCCGCCCAGCGCTCATCATCCACCAGGCCCAGCTCGCGGCCTTTCTCGGTGAGGCGCAGGTCGGCGTTGTCCTCGCGCAGCAGCAGCCGGTATTCGGCGCGGCTGGTGAACATGCGGTAGGGCTCCTGGGTGCCCATGGTGATCAGGTCGTCCACCAGCACGCCCACGTAGGCTTCGTCGCGGCGCGGCGTCCAGGCCTCTTTTTCCTGGCTCAGCAGGGCCGCGTTCAGGCCCGCCAGCAACCCCTGGGCGCCGGCTTCCTCGTAGCCGGTGGTGCCGTTGATCTGGCCGGCGAAGAACAGCCCGGGCATGTGCTTGGTCTCCAGGCTGTGCTTGAGGTCCTGGGGATTGAAGTAGTCGTACTCGATGGCGTAGCCGGGCCGCGTGATGCTGGCGTTCTCGAAACCACGGATGGAACGCACCGCCTCCAGCTGGATATCGAACGGCAGGCTGGTGGAAATGCCGTTGGGGTACAGCTCGAAGGTATCCAGGCCTTCCGGTTCGACGAAGATCTGGTGGCTGTTCTTGTCCGGGTAACGACTCACCTTGTCCTCGATGGACGGGCAGTACCGCGGCCCGGTGCCTTCGATCACGCCGGTGAACATGGGGCTGCGGTCGAACCCGGAGCGGATGATGTCGTGGGTGCGCTCGTTGGTGTGGGTAATAAAGCAGCAGGTCTGGCGCGGGTGCTCTTCCACCTTGCCCAGATAGCTCATCACCGGCAGCGGCTGGTCGCCCCACTGCTCTTCCATCACCGAGAAGTCCACGGTCTTGCCGTCGATGCGCGGCGGCGTGCCGGTCTTCAGACGGTCGACGCGGAACGGCAGCTCGCGCAGCCGGCGCGCCAGGGCGTTGGAGGGCTGGTCGCCGGCGCGGCCGCCCTGGTGGTGGTCCAGGCCCACATGGATGACACCGCCCAGGAAGGTCCCGGCGGTCAGCACCACGGCGTCGGCGTGGAAGCGCAGGCCCATGTTGGTCACCGCCCCCACGCAGCGGCCGTTCTCGACGATCAGGTCGTCCACGCTTTGCTGGAACAGGGTCAGGTGGGGCTGGCTCTCCAGGGTGGCGCGGATCGCCGCCTTGTAGCGCACCCGGTCGGCCTGGGCACGGGTGGCGCGCACCGCCGGGCCCTTGCGGGCGTTGAGCACGCGGAACTGGATACCGCCCTTATCGGTGGCGCGGGCCATGGCCCCGCCCAGGGCGTCGATTTCCCGCACCAGGTGGCTCTTGCCGATGCCGCCGATGGCCGGGTTGCAGCTCATCTGGCCCAGAGTCTCGATATTGTGCGTCAGCAGCACGGTGTCCACGCCCATGCGGGCGGACGCCAGAGCCGCTTCGGTGCCGGCGTGGCCGCCACCAATCACCAAAACGCCGAATCGCTGGGGGTAATCCATAGTCAAGCTCGCTCGCGACACGCCCCGGAAGGCCCGCCGCTTAAAATATGATCAGATCGGGCGCGCTAGTATAGTCCGAACCCAAACAAAATAAAGGGCGGGTAAAAAGCGCGTCGGCGGCGCCGGTCCGGCAGTGAGTCGACACCGGCCTTTCTATATACTTGATGCTCTGTTCGTTTTACCCCTGATATTCCCGGAGCGCATTTGGAATCACTGAACGTTTTCCTGCTGATCGGCACCGGCCTGATGTTCGTGGGGCTGCTGCTGGGCACCCTGAGTGCGCGCATCGGCGTGCCCTCCCTGCTGGTGTTCCTGGTGGTGGGCATGGTGGCCGGCGAAGACGGTATCGGCGGCATTCAGTTCGATGATTTCTCGCTGGCCTATGTGGTCAGCAACATCGCCCTGGCGATTATTCTGCTCGACGGCGGCCTGCGCACCCGGCTGACCACCTTCCGCCTGGCGTTGAAGCCGGCGCTCAGCCTGGCCACCGTGGGCGTAATGCTGTCCGCCTCGCTGGTGGGCGCCTTCGCCACCTGGTTGATGGACGTGGACTGGCGCCTGGGCCTGCTGCTGGGCGGCATCATCGGCTCCACCGACGCCGCCGCGGTCTTCAATGTGGTCAAGGGCGCCGGCGTGACCATCAACGAGCGGGTGGCCAGCACCCTGGAGATCGAATCCGGCCTCAACGACCCCATGGCGATCTTTATCACCCTGATGCTGGTGGGGGTGATGATGAACCCGGAGGTCAGCTTCGGCTGGGAAATGCTGATTACCCTGATCCAGCAGTTCGGCCTGGGCATGCTGCTGGGCCTGGGTCTGGGCGCGCTGCTCAGCGAGATTCTGCTGCGCGCGCGCAGCAACGAAGGCCTGCATGCCCTGCTGCTGTGCAGCGGCGGCGCCATGGTGTTCGCCACCACCAACCTGGCCGGCGGCAGCGGTTTCCTAGCGGTGTACCTGGCCGGCCTGGTGGCGGGCAACCGGCGCGGCGGCACCGGCGACAACGTGCTGCGCTCGATGGATTCCCTGGCCTGGCTGGCCCAGTCCGGCATGTTCCTGATGCTGGGGCTGCTGGTGACGCCCTCGGAGCTGATCGGCGACGGCCTGATCAATGCCCTGCTGGTGGCGCTGTTCCTGATGGTGGTGGCGCGCCCGCTGTCGGTGTGGGTCAGCCTGCTGCCGTTCCGTTTCAAGTGGCGCGAGAAGCTGTTTATTTCCTGGACCGGTCTGCGCGGCGCCGTGCCCATTGTGCTGGCGGTGTTCCCGTTGCTGGCCGGCGTCGGCCAGACCCGGCTGCTGTTCGACATCACCCTGGTGGTGGTGCTGATTTCGTTGCTCGCCCAGGGCGCCAGCCTGCGCTACATGGCGCGCTGGTTGAAGGTATCGGTGCCGGCCACCACACCGCCCAAACAGATGGTGCCGCTGGCGGCCACCGGCGACCGCTATGTCATGCAGTTCGAGGTGGACGCCTCCGCCAAGGCGGAAGGCCAGCGGCTGGGGGCGATCACCACGCCGCGCATCACGCCGCTGCTGATTATCCGCAATAAGGAGTTCCGCAACCTGGCCGAGGACCCGGTGATCGAGGCCGGTGATCTGGTCACCTGGCTGGCGCCGGTGGGCGAGCGCGACTATTTATCGGATCTGTGCCACCGTCTCTCCAAGGACGAGAAGCGCTTCTACGGCGATTTCTTCGTGCGCGGCGGCGTGCCGGTGGAGCAGCTGGTGGCGGTGTACGGCATCGAGCAGATCGACCCTCTGCTGCACGGCCTGACCGTGGAGGCGGTGTTCGAGCGGCAGTTCGGCCAGCAGGCCGTGGTGGGCGACACGGTACGGTTGGGCGGCCTCAAGCTGCGCGCCCGCACCGTGGAGCAGGGCCGCGTGCTGCTGATCGGCATCAAACTGCCCAAATAATCTTCGCAACCTTCACTGGAGCGCCCATGACCCGATTCGATAACCACCGTGTTGTGATCACCGGCGCCGGCGCCGGCATCGGCCGCCTGATGGCGGAGAAGCTGGCCGCCCGGGGCGCCGAAGTGATCGTCACCGCGCGGCGCATCGCCGCCGCCCGCGAGGTGGTGGAGTGCATCCGTAACGCCGGCGGCAACGCCCACGCCTACACCCTGGACGTGAGCAAGATCGCCACCATCGCCCGTTTCCGCGACAAGCTGCACGAAGAGCGCGGCCCGATCAGCATGCTGATCAACAACGCCGGGGTGGTGTTCGGCGGCGAATTCGAACAGGTCGACCTGCAGCGCCACCTGGACACCTTCAAGGTCAACAGCGAAGGGCTGATGGCCTGCACCCACGCCTTCATGGACGATCTGATCGCCGCGCCGCGTGCCCATCTGGTCAATATCGCCAGCGCCTCGGCGTTTATCGGCCTGCCCTACGGCAGCACCTACGCGGCCAGCAAATGGGCGGTGGTGGGCTTTTCCGAATCCCTGCGCCTGGAGATGCTGGAGCGCGGCCTGAAACAGGTGAAGGTGACCACCGTGTGTCCCAGCTACATCGCCACGGGCATGTTCAAGGGCGTTAAAACGCCGCTGTTCTCGCCCATGCTGACGCCCAACCGGGTGGCCGACAGCATTCTCAACGGGGTGGCCAAGGGGGAAGCGTTCGTGATCGAGCCGCCCATGGCCCGCTCCGTGGAGCTGCTCAAGGGGGTGCTGCCGCGCAAGCTCTGGGATCAGGTGGCCCGGCGCACCGGCGTTTCCACCTCCATGTACAGCTGGAAGGGCAAGGACAAGGGCTGAGCCCGCCGCCGGCCGTTCAACTCTGTGTATAGCCGTTCTCAAGGCGCTTACAAAGCGCCGATTCACCCTGTAGCCGCGACACACCGCTGCTCCGTCAATGTCAGTCAACGCTTGTTCGCTAAGAATGCCGGGCTGTTGTGAAGCGAACCCTCCGGTTCGCGTCCGGAATTGCTGACGAGGGTGTGTTATGCCGACCTACAAGGCCCCCCTGCGCGATATGCGCTTTCTGATCAATGAAGTGTTCGACTTCGAGAGCCACTACAAGACGCTGCCCAACGGCGAGGAAGCCACGCCGGACATGGTGGAAGCGATCCTTGGCGAGCTGGCCAAGTTGTGCGAGAACACCATCGGTCCTCTCTACCACAGTGGCGATCACGAGAGCTGCAAGCTGGAAGACGGCCAGGTCACCACGCCCAAGGGCTATAAAGAAGCCTACCAGGAGTACGTGGCCGGCGGCTGGCAGGGCTTGTCCCACCCGGCGGAGTACGGCGGCCAGGGCCTGCCCATGTCGCTGGGCCTGTTCAAGCAGGAAATGATGGGCACCGCCAACTGGCCCTTCGCCATGTACCCGGGCCTGTCGCTGGGCGCCATGAACACCATTCAGCTGCACGGTGACGAGGATCAGAAAGCCACCTATCTGACGCCCCTCACCGAAGGCACCTGGGCGGGCACCATGTGCCTGACCGAGCCGCAGTGCGGCACCGACCTGGGTCAGGTGAAGACCAAGGCGGAGCCCCAGGCGGACGGCTCCTACAAGATCACCGGCACCAAGATCTTCATTTCCTCCGGCGACCACGATCTCACCGAGAACATCGTTCACATCGTGCTGGCCCGTCTGCCGGATGCGCCCAAGGGCACCAAGGGCATTTCCCTGTTCATCGTGCCCAAGTACCTGCCCGGCAAGATCGGCGAGAGCAACGGCGTGGTGTGCGGTTCCCTGGAAAAGAAGATGGGCATCAAGGCGTCCGCCACCTGCGTGATGAACTTCGACGAGGCCACCGGCTTTATGATCGGCGAAGAGAACAAGGGCCTGGAGTGCATGTTCACCTTCATGAACTCGGCGCGCATCGGCACCGCCTGCCAGGGCATCGCCCACGCCGAGCTGGCCTACCAGGGTTCACTGCCCTACGCCAAGGAACGCCGTTCCATGCGCGCCCTGTCCGGCAAGAAAGACCCGGACGCGGTGGCCGACGCCCTGATCCACCACGGTGACGTGCGCCGCATGCTGCTCAAGCAGAAAGCGATCGCCGAGGGCGGCCGGGCGATGATCTACTTCGCCGCCCAGTACGCGGACAACATGATCTCCGGGATGCTGGAAGACGATCAGGAAAAATACGATCGCTGGGACAGCGAGCTGGGCTTCCTGACGCCGATCCTGAAGGGCTTCCTCACCGAGAAGGGCCTGGAAGTGGCCAACGACGCCATGCAGATTTTCGGCGGCCACGGCTACATCAAGGAACACGGCATGGAGCAGATCGTGCGCGACGCGCGCATCGCCACGCTCTATGAGGGCACCACCGGCATTCAGGCCCTCGACCTGCTGGGCCGCAAGGTGCTGCTCTCCAGCCGCGGCAAGTGCGTCCGCGATTTCTCCAAGAAGCTGGTGGATTTCGGCACCAAGAACCTGCGCGACGGCCAGCTGCGTCCCTACGCCTGGAAGCTGCTGAAGATCGCCGCCGAGTGGAACTACCTGACCACCCGCATCATGCTCAACGCCGCCAAGGACCGGGAGATGGTCGGCACCGCCAGCCACGATTTCCTGATGTACTCAGGCTACGCGATGATGGCGTACTTCTGGGCGCTGCAGGCGAAAGTGGCGGCGGACAAGCTGGAGCACGGCGGCGCCGAGCCGAAGGAGTTCTACCAGGCCAAGCTGGCCACCGCGGAGTTCTTCTTCGAGCGCATGCTGCCCACCGCCAAGGGCCACGCGGAAGCGGCACTGAAACCCACCAAGAGCACCATGCAGCTGGCGCCGGAGCACTTCTCGTTCGACTACGAGTGATCCAGCCCGGCCAGCGGCAGCAGTTCGTCGAGACGGTCGATCACCAGATCGGCCTGATCGACGAACCGCTGGTTGCCGGGGTTGCGCAATAGACACGCGGCCATGCCCGCGTTGCGCGCGGCCTGCAGGTCGTAGACGAAATCCCCCACGTACACGCACGCCTCGGGCGGCACGCTCAATCGCCGGCTGAGCATCAACAGCCCCTCCGGATCCGGTTTCGGGGCACAATCCTCCCGCGTGAGAATGCAGTCCACCGCCAGATCCAGAATCTCGCCGGTGCGGGCCACCGCGGCCCGGCTGTTGCGGGTGAGGATGCCGGTGGGCACCCGCGCCCGCGCCAACCGTTGCAGCAGGGACTCGGCGCCGTCGATCCATTCGGCGGCGTCGGCGCCGCGCATCTCGAACTCGTGCAGGCGTTGGCGGCCCTGCTCGGCGCGGGCGGCGTCCTCCAGCCGGTCCAGGTACTCGAGCACGCCGATGCCCTCGGGCACGCCGACCTCGGCGCGGATGGCGGTGAAATCAAGCCGGGTGTCCGCCAGGGTGCCGTCCAGATCGAACAGCACGGCGGCGAACCGTTGGGGGGTCGCAGTCGTCATTCCGGCAGTCTGCGGCCGGCGCCCGCAAGGCGTCGTCAAGAAAAGACCCGGCGCTTCTCGAAGGTCTGCAGGGAGGCGTCGAGGAAATCCTCGATCACTTTCAGCAGCTGCGGCGACATGGTGATGCGCCGCCGGCGGCGGTCCTGGTCGTCCACGGTCTCGTCCAGCAGGCCCTTCTCGATGGCGGTCTGCACGTACTTCACCGCGGTGCGGTGGCTGACCTTGGGCATGAAACGGTAGAGCTCGGTTTTGGTGAACGCCCGGTCCCGGGCCAGCCACATGCGGGTGAAAAGATCGGAATAGTTCAGATCGTAGAACACCTCATCACCGAACAGGGCGCCCCAGTGGGCGTCGGATTCCTGCAAGGCGATCACAAAGGCGCGGCGACGACGGTCGGCGTATTTTTTTGGCATTAGGGCCCTTCCCGTTCCGTTGAATCGCCGATGATAACGGAAAGCGGGAAGGGTCTCGACGCCGGATCAGGCGCGGCGGCGGCGCCCGGCGGCCAACACCAGGGCCAGCCACAGCCAGCCCAGGCCGCCGCCCCCGCCGCTGTCGTCGTCGGCCGGTGGGGCCGCCTCGCCGTCGTCGGCGGTGAGGTTCAGGTCGACGTGCAGCGGGTCGTGGTCGGACGACCGGTAGGCATCGGCGGCGAAGAAGTCGTCGATCTGCTGATCGCTTTTGAAGTCCTGGTTGTAATCCAGCGCCCGGGGTTCGTCCGCGTTGATGTGCCAGGCGCCGGCGTCGACCACCCGGGCATCCAGGGACGGGCTGGCCAGGGCGTGATCCAGATGTCCGGTTTCGCCGTCGAAGATGTAGCTGTAGGCCTGGTCGCCCTGGAAGCGGGTGAGCAGATCCACGAAGCCCTGGTCCTGGAAGGCCCGCACCGGGTCTTCCAGGGCATAGGCGTTCAGGTCGCCGAGCACCAGAACATCCTCGTCCGCCACCCCGGTGGGCTGCCCGGCCAGCCAGGCGAGCTGGTCCTCGGCGGCCTGGGTGCGCTCCGCGTTCCAGCAGCTCTGGCCATCGTCCTGGGCCGCGTTGACGCCGTCGTCCGGACAACTGCCCTTGGACTTGAAGTGGTTCACCACCAGCGTCAGCACTTGGTCGTTGTTGAGCAGGCGGAAGCTCTGCGCCAGCGGCTGGCGGTTGGTCTCGTTGCCGAAGGCACCGGTGTCCAGGGTCGCCGCCTCGCCGGCCTCGGCCACCACATCATCGCGGTAGAGCAGCCCCACGGCGATGGCGTCGCTGCCCAGCCCGGCCTCGCCGTGGGCCACGAAGCGCCACGCCGGCCCCAGGGCCTCGGCCAGTTCGGCGATCGCCGAATCCGGTCCGTAGCCGTCGTTCTCGATTTCCATCAGACCGATGATGTCCGCGTCCAGGGCGGTGAGCGCCGCCACCAGCTTGGCTTTCTGGCGCGCCAGCTCCTCGGCGTTGTCGGCGCCGCGGGCGGTGGGGAAGCCGCCGCCCTGGCCGTCGCCGTTAAAGAAGTTAAGCACGTTGAAGGCGGCCACCCGCAGGTTGCTGCCCGGCGCCCGGGGCGGCGCCGCCGGGCGCGGGTTGGCGGCGCGGAAGGTGATTTCGTCCACCGGCTGCAGCCGCCACTCTTCAAAGCTGTAGCTGACAACGGCGTGGAAGTCCGGGTCGACCCGGTCACCCACCCTCAAGGTATTGGTGGCGGCAAGACCGCCCTCGGGATAGCGCACCGGCTCCGGGTTCTGGATGTTGAGGCCGTCATCAAGAACGATACTGCCCAGGGCGTTGCGGTCCGCCACCGCCTTCGCCGGGGCGCCCGGTTCCGCCACCTGGGTGGGGATCCACTGGCGCTCTTCGGCGAGCACCACGCTGCCGAAACGCGCCAGATCATAGACCTCGGTGACGGTGAGCGTCTGGCTGACATTCACCAGCATGCCTTCCAGGGCTTCCGGGGCGCTCCAATCGGCGAACGGCAGCGTGAAGGCGACCGGCTCCAGGGTTTGCTCCACCGCGCAGACCAGCGGCTCCCCCTGCAGACTCACCTGGGTCTGCTCGAAGTATTCGCCGGCGGTGCCCGCCAGCCGGACCCGCTCACCGGGGTTCACCGCCGCGTCGGGGGCGTACACGAACAGGCCTTCCGAGGTGGCCGGGTTGTCGTCCCGGTCGGCGACCGGTTCCATCAGGAAGAAGCCGTCCAGGTCCGGGTAGACGGCGCTGACCACGGATTCCACCACCACGGTTTCGCCGTCCAGGGGGGTGCTGGCGCCACTGCCCTGCACCACCGACAGCGGTGTGTCGGCGTCGCCGCAGGCGCCCAGCGCCGGGGGCGGATCGCCGCCGTCGTCGCCACCGTCACCGGCCCCTTCGCCATACACGCCCAGGCCGTCCAGGGTATCCTCGGGAAAGGCCCGCCACTGGTCGGCGGGGTCGAAGGCGTCATCGATCACGGTATCGCCGGTGGTGACGGTTTCCAGCCGGCGCAGGGTCTGGTTGACGGTGGTGGTGTCGCCGCTGCCCCAGGCGCTGCCCGGGTCCTCGCCGACACGGCCGAAGCTGTCGACCACGCCGTCGGCGTCGCGCAGCACATAGGCGTCATCGCCGTTGTGGCTGATCACGCCGCTGCTGATATCGCCAAGCCCGTTCAGCGGCGCGCCGGCCTGGCTGCTGACGATCACCAATACCGCCCCGGCCGCCAGGCTCTCGCCGTCCAGCTCGAGCACGCCGGAGGCGTCGGTGCCGCCGTTGGAGTAGCGTTCCAGGCGGTAGCCGTCCAGGCTGACGGTGTCGGCGCCGCCGTTATACAGCTCCAGGGCCTTGTTAAAGCCGCTGCCTTCCACATACTCACTGATCAGAACGTCCGCGTGAACGCCACCGGCCACCAAGGTGCCGGCGATTACCCAGGATAACGCCTTCATGTCTGGCTCCGCCTTTGGATGTCGGTCTCAGACTGGGGAACGGGTATGACCGGCGGGTGGCGAGACCATGGCAGATATCTTGCAACCCATGATTTTACGAGCATTACCCGAACCTCCAAGGTACCTTGGAACTCTTACAAGGAAGGCACAGTCAGGCCGGAAAGGCTCTGCTAATATGAAAGCAATCACCACTTTCCATAATAAAAAGGGGATGGCATGAAAACGTTGAGTCCCGTGGATCAACTGTTTCTGTATTTGGAGAAACGCCAGCAGCCGATGCATGTGGCGGGACTGCAGTTGTTTTCATTTCCGGAGGGCGCCGGCCCCAAGTACGTCAGCGAGCTGGCGCGCTCGATCCGCGAGTATTCCTCGCCGGAACCGCCCTTCAACCAGCGCCTGACCCGCCGCTTCGGCCAGTACCAGTGGATGGAAGACCAGCAGTTCGACATGGATCACCATTTCCGCCATGAAGCGCTGCCCAAACCCGGTCGCATCCGTGAGCTGCTGTCGCTGGTGTCCGCGGAGCACTCCAACCTGCTGGACCGGGAGCGGCCACTATGGGAAGCCCATCTGATCGAGGGCATCCGCGGCCGTCAGTTCGCGCTGTATACCAAGGTGCACCACTCGGTGGTGGACGGTATCTCCGCCATGCGCATGGGCATGCGCGCGCTGTCGCCGGACCCGGAAGAGCGGGATCTGCCGCCGGTGTGGGCCTACAAGCCGAAGAAGCGCGGCCGGGGCCTGCCCAGCAACCCGGTGGACGCGGTCAGCAGCCTGGCCCGTCTGACCACTGGCGCCAGCCGCCAGATCGCCACGGTGCCGGCGCTCGCCCGGGAGATCTACAGCGTTACCCAGAAGGCCAAGGACGACCCCAATTTCGTTTCCATCTTCCAGGCCCCGGACACCATTCTGAACCAGTGCATCACCGGGTCCCGGCGGTTCGCGGCGCAGAGTTATTCGCTGGATCGCCTCAAGCGTTTGTCCGGCGCCTTTAACTGCACCCTCAACGATGTGGTGCTGAGCATGTGCGGGCACGCGCTGCGGGAATACCTGATCAGCCAGAACGCCCTGCCCGACCGCCCGCTGATCGCCATGGTGCCGATGTCCCTGCGCAAGGACGACAGCGCCGGCGGCAACCAGATCGCGATGATCCTCGCCAACCTGGGCACGCACATCTGCGACCCGGCCAACCGTCTGCGTGTGGTGCAGGCGTCGGTGCGCGAGGCGAAGAAGCGTTTCTCGCAAATGAGCCCGGAAGAAATTCTTAATTTCACCGCGCTCAGCATGGCGCCCACCGGCTTGAATCTGCTCACCGGCCTGGCGCCGAAATGGCGTGCCTTCAACGTGATTATTTCCAACGTGCCGGGGCCGCGCGAGCCGCTGTACTGGAACGGTGCGCGGCTGGAGGGCATGTACCCGGTGTCCATCGTGCTGGACCGCATCGCCTTGAACATGACGCTGACCAGTTACCGGGGTCAGATCGAATTCGGGCTGATTGCCTGCCGCCGGACACTGCCGTCCATGCAGCGTCTGCTGGATTATCTGGAGCAATCGATACGCGAACTGGAGATCGCCGCCGGGTTCAAATAAGCCCGGCGCGACGCCGGCCGCGTTTAACAAAAAAAGGCTTGGAACGGCGCAAAAAAGGGTAGTAAAGTCAAATTGCTGCAGATTTGGCAGTGGTTGGTTTTGGTAGTTGCCTTCCTTCGCGTGAAGCCCAAGAAGTCTCCGAACACCCCCTCCTGGTTTGCAAGCAACACCCTATGTTCAGTTTTTTCGAGGTATTGATTCAATGGCTACTGGTACCGTGAAATGGTTCAACGAATCCAAGGGTTTCGGCTTTATTTCCCAGGATGACGGTGGCGCGGATGTGTTCGTGCATTTCAGCGCGATCAACGGCTCGGGCTTCCGCACTCTGGCGGAAGGTCAGAAAGTCACTTTCGACATTCAGCAAGGTCCCAAGGGACCGCAGGCCGCGAACGTCGTCGGCGAATAAGACGACCTCAACGTCCGGGAAGAACCCCGCTTCATGCGGGGTTTTTTCTTGCCCGCCAAAAACGGAACCAGGAACCAGACCATGACCACCACGCTGTACGGGGCCGAAGTCAGTTACTTCACCGGAAAAGTCCGCGCCTACCTGCGCTGGGCCGCGATACCGTTCGAGGAGGTACTCTCCACCGCCGACGTCTACCGCCAGGTGATCGTGCCGGCGGTGGGCGCGCCGGTGATCCCGGTGCTGCGCGATGGGAACGGTCGCATCCTCCAGGACAGCACGGTGATCATCGAAACCCTGGAACCGGCGCGAACCGACGACGGCCCGACGCTGCACCCGGCCACGCCGTTGCGCAAGCTGGTGGCGCTGATGCTGGAAGCCTACGGGGACGAGTGGCTGGTGATTCCGGCCATGCATTACCGGTGGTTCTACGACCGCGACTGGGCGATGGCGGAATTCGGCGCCATGAACGCCCCCGACGAGTCCGCGGAAAACCAGCTGGCCATCGGCCAGAAACTGGCGGTGCCGTTCTCCAAGGCGGCCACCCTGCTGGGCGCCACCGAGGACATGGTGCCCGCGGTGGAGACCGCCTACGAGAACCTGCTCGCCGAGCTGGACGCCCATTTCGCCGAGCACCCGGCCCTGCTGGGCAGCCAGGCGACGATCGCGGATTTCGGCCTGATCGGGCCGCTCTACGCCCACCTGTACCGCGACCCCACGGCCGGCAAACTGATGCGCGAACGGGCGCCGAACGTGGCACGCTGGGTGGAGCAATTGCATTTCGAGCCCGGCGGCCTGCGCGCCCCGCTGGACGACAACGACCGCATCCCGGAAACCCTGCTGCCGGTGCTCAAGCGCCTGGCCAGGGAAATGTTGCCGGCGATGGTGGACGTGGCCCATCACGTGCGCGCCTGGATGGCGGAACACCCCGGCGAGACCCTGCCCCGGGCGCTGGGCAGTCACGCCTTTACCCTGGAGGGCCGCGAAGGCAGCCGTATCATCCGCCCCTACAGCCTGTGGATGATCCAGCGGGTGCGCGACCACCTGAACGGCCTGGACGCGGACAGCCGCCGCCGGGCGGATACGTTCCTGCGCGATATCGGCGCCGAGGCGCTGATCGACTTCCCGGACCCGCCGCGCCTGGCCCAGCACAAGCTCACCGTGCGCCCGGCCTGACGCCGGGCTAGATAATGCCCTGTCCCAGCATCGCCCGCGCCACGCGCTGGAAGCCGGCGACACTGGCGCCGGTGAGATAGTCCGGACGGGTGTCATCGCCGCCATGTTCCAGACATTGGCGGTGGATGCGCTCCATGATGTCGCGCAACCGCCGGTCCACCTCGCCGGCGGACCAGGATTCCCGGCGGCTGTTCTGGCTCATTTCCAGGCCGCTCACCGCCACGCCGCCCGCGTTGGCCGCCTTACCCGGCGCGTAGAACACCTCGCTGTCCTGGAACACCGCCACCGCCGCCGCGGTGCACGGCATATTGGCACCTTCCGCCAGCCACCGGCAGCCGTTGTCCAGCAGTCGCCGGGCGTCGTCTTCATCCAGTTCGTTCTCGGTGGCGCAGGGCAGCGCCACCTCACAGTCGAACCGCCAGGGGCGCTCACCCTGATAATGATCGACGTCGTCAAAGTCGTCGGCGAGCCGGTCCAGGCCGCCGCCGTCCGCCTTGATGCGGGCGACCGCCTCGAGATGTTTTTCATCCAGGCCCTTACCGGCGTGCACGGTGCCACGGGAATCGGACAGGGTGACCACGGTGGCGCCTTCCTCGAGCGCCTTGGCGGCGGCGTGCCGGGCCACGTTGCCGGCGCCGGACACCGCCACGGTCTTGTCGCTCAGGCTTTCGTTCTGGTGCGTCAGCATGCTCTGCAGGAAGTAGATCAAACCGTAGCCGGTGGCTTCCGGCCGCAGGACACTGCCGCCGAAATCCAGGCTTTTGCCGGTAAACGCGCCGCCGAAGGAACGAGAAAGTTTGCGGTACATGCCGAACAGATAGCCCACAAGGGTAAAACCTCAGCCGTCCAGGCGCCGCTTGCGGGCCGGCCAGTCCGGCATCCGGCGGTCCATCAAGGCGTGGAAGGCGGGGCCGTGGTGCATGTATTCCAGATGGCAAAGCTCGTGCATCACCACATAGTCGATCACCGCCGGCGGGTACTGCATCAGTGCCAGGCTCAGGTTGATGTAGCCGCGCCGGGACAACGAGCCCCAGCGGCTGCGCATCTTTTTCACCCGCAGCACCGGCAGCCGGTGGCCCCGTTCCGCGAACCAGGGAAACTGCCGTTCGATGCTCTCCTGGAAGCGGGTCCGCGCCAGCCCGCGCCACCACTCGTGCACGGCGTGGCTGACGGCGGCTTCGTCGTGGGGGTCGGGCACGCCCACGTGGAGTTCGTCGCCGTGGCGTGCCACCCGCGCCCTGGCGGCGGCGGCGACGCGCAGGGTGAGCGGCTCACCCAGGTACTGGCAGGGGTCGCCGTCGCGCCAGCGCACCCGGGGCCGGGCCGCCATGCGTTGCTGCTGATCACGGATCCAGTCCCGGCGTGAGTCCACGAAGGCTTCCACCCGGTAGGCAGCCAGTTTTAGTGGAGCGCGCACCTGCACACTGCCGTCCACGCGCACCCGCACTTCCAGAGAGCGCCGCCGGCTGCGCACCAGTTCGTATTCAAGAGGCGGGGGACTGTCGCGGTGCACCGGGCAGCTCCTGTTCCAATTGATGTTTCACGGCGTCGGCGGATTTGGCGTAGGGCGCCAGCCAGGCGTACAGCACCGGAATAATAAACAGGGTGAGCACGGTGGCGAACAACAGACCACCGAGAATCACCACGCCGATGGTGATGCGGCTTTCCGCGCCGGCGCCGGTGGCCAGCACCAAAGGCACGGCGCCGAAGATGGTCGACACCCCGGTCATCAACACCGGCCGGAAGCGGATGATGGCGCCCTGGTAGGCCGCCTCGGCCACGCTGTAACCCTGATCCCGAAGCTGGTTGGCGAACTCGACGATCAGAATGCCGTTCTTCGCCATCAGGCCGAGCAGCATGATCATACCGATCTGGCTGTAGATGTTCAGGCTGTTGCCGGTGACCCGCAGCGCCAGAATCGCGCCGGCGATGGCCAGCGGCACCGTGAGCATGATGATCAGCGGGTGGATCCAGCTTTCGAATTGCGCCGCCAGCACCAGGAAGACGATCAGCAGGGCCAGCCCGAAGGTGATGAAGATCGCCGACGACGCCTCGGTGAATTCCTCCGCCATGCCCTTGTAGCTGAGGCGCGCTTCCAGCGGCAGAGTGTCGTTGACGGTCTGCTCCACGAAGTCGATGGCGCGGCCCAGGTCGTAGCCTTCGGCCATGTTGGCGGACAGGGTGATCGCCGGCAGCCGGTCCACCCGGCGCAGTTCCGGCGAGGCGCCCACGGTTTTCAGATCCACCACGCTGGACAGCGGCACCAGCTCGCCGGCGTCGGTGCGCACGTAAATCGGATTAACGTCGTCGGGCACCCGCGCTTCGCTTTCGTTAGCTTCCAGCAGCACATCGTACTCGCGGCCCCGATCCACATAGGTGGAGGCCTGCAGGGTGGCGAACATGGCCTGCAGGGTCTGGCCCACGTCCTCGGCGGACAGGCCGAAGTCCGCCGCCCGCTCCCGGTTCAGTTCCACGTTCAGTTGCGGCTGGGTTTCCTCGTAGTTGGTATCCACGCTGAGCAGGTTGGGGTTGTCCTCCATGGAGGCCATCACCGATTCGCTCCAGCGCTGCACCGATTCGTAGTCCGGCCCGCCGATCACCACTTCAAGCTGCTGGTTGAAGGCGCTCTGCCCCAGGCCCGGCGGGTTCACCGCGAACGCGCGCAGGCCCGCCACCTGGCCCAGCTCGCCGCGCAGTTGCTGGACGATCTCCTGCTGGCTGCGCTGGCGCTCGCCCCAGGGTTTGAGCCGGGTGATCATAAAGGCGTTTTCCGGCTGCCCCCGGAAGCCGACGATGGACAGCACCCGCTCGGCCTCGCCGTTGTCCACCAACGGCTGCATCAGGGCTTCCACCTCCTTGATGTGGTGGGTGGTGTAGTCCGCGGTGGCGCCCTGGGGCGCGGTGGCCGGCACGATGAACACGCCCCGGTCCTCGGTGGGCGCCAGCTCCCGGGGCACACCGGTGTACGCCAGGCCGGCCAGCACACAGATCAGCGCCGCCACGCCCAGCACCGGCCAGGGGTTGGCCAGGCAACGCTTCAGGCCCCTGGCGTAGCCACCGTTAAGACGGGCCAGACCCCGCTCGAGCAGGTGTTTGTTTTCATCTTCCTTGCGGTGGCGGTGCAGCCAGCGCGAGCACAGCATCGGCGCCAGGCTGAGCGCCACCACGCTGGAAATCACCACCGCCGCCGCCAGGGTGAAGCCGAACTCGCCGAACAGCCGCCCCACGTCGCCGCCCATGAACGAAATCGGCACGAACACCGCCACCAGGGTGAGGGTGGTGGCTACCACCGCGAACGCCACCTGGCGTGCCCCCAGGTAGGCGGCCACCAGTCGGGATTCGCCTTCGTCGATACGGCGTTGAATGTTCTCCAGCATGACGATGGCGTCGTCGACCACCAGGCCGATGGCGAGGATCAGCGCCAGCAGGGTGAGCACGTTGATGGAGAAGTCCAACGCCCCCAGGCCCATGAAGGCGCCGATCACCGACACCGGAATAGTGAC
Source organism: Alloalcanivorax venustensis ISO4 (assembly GCF_015356855.1). GTDB lineage: Bacteria > Pseudomonadota > Gammaproteobacteria > Pseudomonadales > Alcanivoracaceae > Alloalcanivorax > Alloalcanivorax venustensis. The sequence goes on along the minus strand of NZ_ARXR01000005.1, from coordinate 60,969 downwards.
GGCCGGGATCAGGGTGGCGCGCAGGTTGCCCAGGAACGCGAAGATCACCAGGATCACCAGGGTCATGGACAGGCCCAGGGTGATCAGCACTTCCCGGATGGAGGCGCGGATAAACAGGGATTCGTCGTAATTGACGTCCAGCGCGATGTCGGCGGGCAGGTTCTCGCGGATCCGCTCGATCTCGGCGCGCACGTTGTCCGAGACCGACACGGTGTTGGCCTTGGATTGGCGGATAATGCCCAGGCCCACGGCGGTCTCGCCGTTGGCGCGCAGCTCGGTGTCGTCGTTCTCGACCCCCAGCTCCACCCGCGCCACGTCGCCCACCCGCAACTGGTAGCTGCCCTGCTGACGCAGCACCAGATCGCGGAATTCCTCCACGGTGGCGAGCCGGTTGTCGGCGCGTACCGTGAAGCTGCGGCTGTCGGACTCCAGGCGTCCGGCGGGCAGCTCCACGTTATTGGCGCGCAGCGCCGTGGCGATGTCGTTGACCGCGATGCCGTTGGCGGCCATGCGCTGGCGGTCCAGCCAGACCCGCATGGCGTAGCGGCGCTCGCCGCCGATGTTCACCTCGGACACGCCGTCGAGCACCGCGAAGCGGTCCACCAGGCTGCGTTCGGCGAAGTCGGTGAGTTCCTGGGTGGCCAGGGTATCGCTGCTGAGCGTCACCCAGATGATCGGCCGGGCGTCGGAGTCGCTCTTCGCGATCACCGGCGCTTCGGCTTCTTCAGGGAGCTGATTGATGATGCGGGAAACGGCGTCGCGCACGTCGTTGGCGGCGATATCCAGGTCCCGGTCCAGATCGAACTCCACCGAGGTGCGCGCCGAGCCCAGCCGCGAGCGGGACTCTATACGGCTGACGCCCTCGACGCCGGCGATGGCCCCTTCCACCACCTGGATGATCTGGGTATCCAGCACCTCCGGGGCGGCGCCTTCGTAGGTGACTTCCACGGACACCTGGGGCGGGTCGATATCGGGATATTCGCGGATCGGCAGCTTCATCAGCGCGCTGATGCCGAAAACCACGATCAACAGGCTGACCACGGTGGCGAAGACCGGCCGTTTGACCGACACATCGCTGAGTACCATCAGGCCGGCTCCTCCAGGAGCGCGCGCTGGGAGGGCATCAGAGCCCCCTCATCCTCGACCACCTTGACCGGGGCGCCGCTGCCGAGGCGGCTGTGGCCGTTGACGATCACCGGTTGCCCCTGGTCCAGGCCGGCGGTGATTTCCACCCAGCCGTCCCGACGCCCGCCCAGACTCACCGGCAGCCGCTCGGCGACGTCGTCGTTGCTCACGGTGAACACGTAGCTCTGCGCGCCCTGGGAGATCACCGCCTGTTCGGGCACCAGCAGCGCCGGATGCTCCGCCAGCAACACCGACACCTGCAGGAACTGGCCCGGACGCAACAGGGAGTCGGCGTTATCCAGCAGGGCCTTCACCGTGAGGCTGCGGCTGGCGGCCTCCACCCGGCTGTCGAGCAGGGCGATCTTGCCGCGAAATACCTTGTCCGGGTAGGCGTCGCTGGTGACTTCCACGGTCAGATCGGGGCGGATCCGGGACAGGTAACGTTCCGGCACCTGAAAGTTCACCTCCAGGTTGCGCACGCTGTCCAGGGTGGTGACCGGCGCCCCCACTTGCAAAAAGGCCCCTTCGTCCACCTGGCGCAGCCCCACCACGCCGTCGAACGGCGCGCGCAGTGAGTGGTCCTCGAGCGCCACGCGGCTGGCTTCCATGATGGCCCGGGCGGACTCCATGGTGGTTTTCAGGTTGGCGACTTCCGCTTCGGAAATGGCGCTGCCGCCGACCAGCCTTGATGCACGCTGGTAATCGGAGAGCGCGCGCTGGTAGTCGGCGCGGGTGCGGTCGGTCTCGGCGCGGGCGGCGCGGGCATCCAGGGTCACCAGCAGGTCGCCGGCCTCCACGTCCTGGCTCTCCTGGAAATGGATCTTGTCGACGCGGCCGTCCACCTGGGTGACCAGAACAATGGCACGGGTGGCGCGGGCGGTGCCGACCACTTCCAGGTTATCGCTCAGCGGCCGGCTGATGGCGGGGACCACGTTCACCGTCGTGGGAGGACGCTGCGGCGCGGCGGCGCTTTCCCCATCACTCAGCCACCACCAACCCACGGCGGCCATCACGGCGATCACCGCCAGGCCCGCGATCACTCGCAACATTATTCTACTCCAGGCTCACAGGCACCCCGGTGCCTGTTGAGGCCGGCCCGGCTTAAGGTGCGCTCGGTTTATCATTAGGATATCGGCCCGTCCCTGGCCGGGCCCACGCGCGAACGCCCCGGGCCTGCCAGGTAACAGACCCGGTCCGGTGAGCGTGGTTCCCGCAGCCTACACGGTTTCCGCTTCTGGCAGGGTGAAAATTCGGATCAACGGGAAGGAAAAACGGGCCGGCGGACGCCGGCCCGGGCAGGGGGTGTCACACCATTTCGGCGCGCATCTTCTTCTTGTCCAGTTTGCCCACCGAGGTGCGGGGCAGCTCGTCCACGAACACCACCCGGTCGGGGATGCCGTAGCGGCTGATCACGCCCTTGTCGGCGTACTGGCTGACCAGTTCCTTGATCGCGTCTTCGTCCACTTCACCGCCCTTGACCACCAGGGCCACCGGGCGCTCGCCCCATTTCTGGTCCTCCACGCCGACCACCGCGCATTCGGCCACGCCGTCGTGCTGCAGAATCAGCCCTTCCAGATCCAGGGAAGAGATCCACTCGCCGCCGGTCTTGATCACGTCCTTGATACGGTCGGTGATCTTGAGCCAGCCGTCGGCGTCGATCACGCCGATGTCCCCGGTGTGCATCCAGCCGCCGTGCCACAGCTTCTTGGAGTTGTCCTCGTCCTTCAGGTAACCCTGGGTCAGCCAGGGCGCGCGCAGCACCAGCTCGCCCTGGGTTTTACCGTCGCGGGGTACTTCGTTCATGTTGTCGTCGACGATCCGCATCTGCGCCATGGGCACCGGGCGGCCGGTGCGGGTGCGGTAGTCCACCTGGGTTTCCAGGTCCGCGTCTTCCAGCTCCGGGGGCAGCAACGCCAGGGAAATCAGCGGGCAGGTTTCGCTCATGCCGTAACCGGTGTAGATGTCGATGCCGCGCTCCAGCGCGCCCTTGGCCAGGGACTTGGGCAGCGCCGAGCCGCCGATGATCACCTTCCAGCCTTTCAGGTCCACGTTCTTGGCGGCCTCGGCCTGCAGCAGCATCTGGATGATGGTGGGCACGCAGTGGGAGAAGGTGACTTTCTCGGTGACCAGCAGCTTGAGCAGGGTCTCCGGCAGGTAGCGGCCCGGGTACACCTGCTTGACGCCCAGCAGCGTCGCCACATAGGGCACGCCCCAGGCGTGCACGTGGAACATGGGCGTGATCGGCATGTAGACGTCGTCCTGGTTGAAGCGTCCATGCCCGGAACCGGACAGCGCGGCGCGGCCGGCGAAGGTGTGCAGCACCAGCTGCCGGTGGGAGAAGTACACGCCCTTGGGCAGGCCGGTGGTGCCGGTGGTGTAGAAGGTGGTGGCGCGGGTGTTTTCGTCCAGCTCCGGGAAATCGAATTCAGCCGGGGCCTGTTGCAGCAGGGCTTCGTACTCGCCGGCGATGTCCAGTTGGGAATCCAGGTTGCCGCCTTCGTCGTCCAGCAGCACGTAGCGTTTGACGGTTTCGATGCGGTCTTTCAGCTCCTCGAGAACCGGCAGAAACTCCCGGTTCACCAGAATCACGTCGTCCTCGGCGTGGTTCAGGGTGTAGAGAATCTGTTCCGGGCTCAGGCGCACGTTCACCGTGTGCAGCACCGCGCCCATCATCGGGATGGCGAAGAACGCTTCCAGGTAACGGTGGGTGTCCCAGTCCATCACCGCCACGGTGTCGCCGGGCTTGACCCCGCACTCCGCCAGCGCGCCGGCGAGCCGGTTGACCCGCTCTTCCAGATCCCGGTAGCTCATGCGACGCTGGTCCGCGTAGACAATCTCCTGCTCGGGAGCGTTACGCACGCCGGATTCCAGAATGCTGTTGATCACCAGCGGCGATTCCACCGCTTCGGCGGTGCGCTGAATGGTCAGGTCGTTACTCATTGCTCTCTCCATCACCAAACAAAAATTAAAAAGTGAAACAGGGTCACGGTCCCGGGTTCAGCCCGGGCCGGTCAGTTTAAGGGGATCCAGCAGCGCTTCCAGACGCTGGCGATCCAGATCGGTGTGCGCAAGCGCCACCTCAATCACCGGCTGACCGGTGGAAAACGCTTCCTTGGCGATGGCGGCGGCCTTTTCGTAGCCGATCACCGGATTCAGGGCGGTGACCAGAATCGGGTTGCGGCCCACGCCTTCCGCCAGGTGCTCCTGGTTCCAGGTCAGCCCTTCGATGGCCTGGTCGGCCAGATTACGGCAGCTGTTGGCCAGCCAGCGGGTCATATCCAGCAGATTGGTGGCCACCAGCGGCAGCATCACGTTGAGCTGGAAGTTGCCGCTCTGGGCCGCCACGGTGTTGGCCTGGTCCAGCCCCATGACCTGGGCCGCCACCATGGTGGCGGACTCGCAGATTACCGGGTTTACCTTGCCGGGCATGATCGACGACCCGGGCTGGGTGGCCGGCAGCTGCAGCTCCGACAACCCGTGAATCGGCCCGGAATTCATCCAGCGCAGGTCGTTGCTGATTTTCATCAGCACCACCGCCAGGCCGCGCAGGGCGGCGGACAGGTGCAAGGGCGCGTCCACCGCGCTTTGCGCCACCGAAGGATACGGCAAGGCGGTGAAGGGTTCACCGGTGTCGTCCGCCAGGGCGGCGGCGAAGCGGTCGCCGAATTCCGCGTGAGCATTAATGCCGGTGCCCACCGCGGTGCCGCCCTGGGGCAGCGCGTGCAGCTCGTTGCGGGCGCGCGCCAGACGCTCGCTGGCGGCCTGCAGCTGCAGCACCCAGGTGCGCAGTTCCTGCTCCACGGTCACCGGCATGGCGTCCATCAGATGGGTGCGGCCGGTTTTCACCAGGTCTTTCCCCTCCCGGGCGCGCAGGCCCAGGGTGGCGATCAGGTGTTCCAGGTCGGGCAGCAGCTGTTCGCTGACCGCCATCACCGAGGACAGGTGCATGGCGGTGGGAATGGTGTCGTTGCTGCTCTGCCCCAGGTTGACGTGGTCGTTGGGGTGCACGCCGGCGTCGCCGCACAGCCGGGCGATCACCTCGTTGACGTTCATATTGGTGCTGGTGCCGGAACCGGTTTGAAACACGTCCACCGGAAACTGGTCGGTGTGGGCGCCGCCCAGCAGTTCGTCGCAGGCGGCGACGATGGCCCGGCGGCGCTGGTCGTCAAGCAACTCCAGGTCGGCGTTGACGTTGGCGGCGCAGCGCTTCACACGCACCACCGCCTGGATAAAGCGGTCCGGCAGGTGCCGGCCGCTGATCGGAAAGTTGTCCACCGCCCTCTGCGTCTGGGCGCCCCAGAGTGCTTCGGCGGGAACCTCGATCTCTCCCAGGGAATCCTTCTCCAAACGGGTATCGCTCATGACTTCTCCTTGCGGCCCGGTGTCGGCCGGCGACGGGTCTTGGTCGGCACTCAGTATCGGCAACCGGGTGCGACGGGTCCACCTTCGCCGCGGCTTCAGCCCGCCACCGGGCCGCTTTCCACACGATCCCGCCCGGCCTGCTTGGCCTGGTAGAGACGTTTGTCGCCGGTCTCCATAAGCTGTTCCAGGGTGTCGCCGTCGCGGCCCCACAGGGCCACGCCGATGCTGCAGGACAGCGAGACCGTCACCGCCTGATCCCGGTAGGGGGTGTCGCGGATCAAGCGGCGCAGGCTGTCCGCCACCTTGATCGCTTCCTCGAGCCCGGTGTCCGGCAGTAACACGGTGAATTCCTCGCCGCCGACCCGGCACACCAGGTCGGAAGCGCGCAGCCGCCGGCGCAGGATATTGGCCACGTGAATCAGCACCTGGTCACCGACCGCGTGGCCGTGGGTGTCGTTGACCTTCTTGAAGTAATCCAGATCCAGTACCAGCAGGGTCAGGTCGGCGTCGTAGCGCTGCGCCCGGTGCCGCTCCTGCTGGAAGGATTCACGGAAGCGGTACAGATTGGCCAGCCGCGTGAGCGGATCGGTGGAAGCGATCACCATCAGGCCGGCGCGGGCCTTTTCGCTGCCCCGCTCGTAGACGTAGGCGAAGGCCAGCGCCACCGCGCAGGAAATCAGAATATTGGCGAGGCTGGCGAAGTGAAATTCGTACAGCAAACGCGGATGCTTGATCACGAAAATGGCGAAGGCGGTGAGCATGAAGAACACCGCCACCGCGAAACCCAGCCGCAGCCCCAACAACAGATGGGAGATCACCGGAATAATGTAGACCCACAGGAACACCGTCGGTGAGGTGCCGGGCAGGTACATCGCCACCATCATGATGGTCAGAAAGGGAATCAGATAAACCAGCGTCCAGACCCGCAGATTGCGGGTACGGCTGACCACCACATACAGCATCATCGACGCCGCGCCGGTGACCAGCTCGATGGTGGCCAGCAGGTGCAGCCCCCGTTGCGTGTTAATCACGAAGAATAGAGCACCGGACACACCGGTGATGATCAGCAGTGCTTTGAGCAGCGCCCGGCGTTGCCCCTGGGCGCCCTGCACTTCAAGCGTTTCGTTTGTCCCCATTGCGTCATTCGCCCCCCACGAGCATGCGCATCCTGCCTGATCCCCCGACCGGAACCGGGCCGGTGCTGGCATTTAGCCAGTACGCAAGATACCTAAAATACCGTCCGGGTTCATTTACCGATGCAGAAGGAGGAAAAAATACGTCCCAGCAGGTCGTCGGCGGTGAAGGCGCCGGTGATCTCTTCCAGCGCCTGCTGGGCCGCCCGCAGGTCCTCGGCGAGCAGCTCGCCGGCGGCGTGCCGGTGCAGCTGGTCGGCGCCCTTGGCCAGGGCGGCGAGGGCGTCCTGGAGAGCGGTGATATGACGGCGGCGGGCGGAGAAACGGCTTTGCGCCTCGCCTTGGTAGCCGGCGGCGGCTTTGAGATGCCGGCGCAGCGCGTCCATGCCGTCGCCGCTGGCGGCGGACAGAATGAAGGTATCCGGCCGCTCCGGGTGGGGGCCCGGCGGGTCGCCGCTCAGGTCGGCCTTGTTGAGCACCAGGGTCACCGGCAGATCCAGATCGTCCAGCTGCTGCTGGCTCTGCGGCAGCAGCGTGGCCAGATCATCCAGGTTGTCCGGGGTTTCCTGGGCGTCCACCACCACCAGCAAGCGGTCCGCCTTCTTGATTTCGGCGAACGCCCGGCGGATGCCCTCCTGCTCGATCTGGTCGCCGCTTTCCCGCAGGCCGGCGGTGTCGATCAGATTGAGCGGCATGCCGTCCAGCTGGATCGCTTCGCGCAGCACGTCCCGGGTGGTGCCGGCCACCTCGGTGACGATGGCGGCGTCGAAGCCGGCCAGGGCGTTCATCAGCGAGGATTTCCCCGCGTTGGGCCGGCCGGCGATCACCAGGGTCAGGCCCTCCCGGACCAGGCGCCCCTGGCGGGCGCTGGCCAGCACCTCCTCCGCCTGACGGATCAGCCCGCGCAGGTCGTCGGCCACCCCGCCTTCGGAGAGGAAATCGATCTCCTCCTCGGGGAAGTCGATGGCCGCTTCCACATAGATGCGCAACTGAATGAGCTGCTCGACCAGGGTGTTCACTTCCCGGGAGAACGCGCCCTGCAGGGAGTTCAGGGCGGCGCGGGCGGATTCCCGGGTGCCGGCGTCGATCAGATCGGCGATCGCCTCCGCCTGGGTGAGGTCCATCTTGTCGTTGAGGAAGGCCCGCTGGGAGAACTCCCCGGCGCGGGCCTGGCGGGCACCGTGGTGCACGCAGGCGGCCACCAGCATATCCAGGATCACCGGGCCGCCGTGGCCCTGCAGTTCCACCACTTCCTCGCCGGTGAACGAGCCGGGTGCCGGGAACCAGAGCACCAGCCCCTCGTCGATCACCTGGCCTTCCGGATCCTTGAAGGTGCTGAAATGCGCCTTTCTGGGCGAAAGTGAGCGCTCACCAATGAGCAATCTGGCAATGTCGAGCGCGCGATCACCGGACAGACGCAGCACGCCCACGCCTCCCCGGCCCGGGGCGGTGGCGATAGCGACGATGGTGTCGGAGCTGGCTGCGGACATGGCGGGATTATAGGGAGCCCTGGCGGCGGGACGCCAGACAGGGGCAGTGAAAAGAAAAAGCCGGCCTTGCCGGGCCGGCTTGGGTTTCTTCGCCGCGGTGGGTGATCACCCGCCGCGTTCGATCTTGCGGGTGATCAGATACTGCTGGGCGATCGACAACAGGTTGTTGGTCAGCCAGTACAGCACCAGACCCGCCGGGAACCACAGCATGAACACCGAGAAGATCACCGGCATCCATTTCATCACCTGGGCCTGGGTGGGATCCGCCGGTGTCGGGTTGAGGCGGGTCTGCAGGAACATGGACGCGCCCATCAGAATCGGCAGGACAAAGTACGGGTCCATCACCGACAGGTCGTTGATCCACAGGAAGAACGGCGCCTGGCGCAGTTCCACCGATTCCAGCAGCACATAGTAGAGCGAGATGAACACCGGCATCTGCACCAGAATCGGCAGACAGCCGCCCAGGGGGTTGATCTTCTCCCGCTGGAACAGCTTCATAGTTTCCTGCTGCTGCTTCTGCCGGTCGCCCTTGTTCTCTTCCTTGATGCGCTGCATCTCGGGGGCCACTTTGCGCATCTTGGCCATGGACCGGTAGCTGGTGGCGCTGAGCTTGAAGAACAGGGACTTGATCACCAGCGTCAGCAGGATGATCGCCACGCCCCAGTTGCCGACCCCGAAGCCGAGATCCATCTGCAGGCCGAAGATATCCAGCTCGCCGCTCTGCAGGAACACCAACAGGTGGAAGATCGGCTGGGCCAGGAACCACAGCCAGCCGTAGTCCACGGTCATGTTAAAGCCGGGGCTGATCGCTTCCAGGCGATCCTGGATCTTGGGACCGGTGTAGAACTCCGCGTAGAACACCTTTTCCTCGCCGGGCTGAACTTCCGCCGAGGCGGACACGAAGCGCAGCAGGTATTCGTTGCGGTTCTCGCGGTACAGGGTGGAGTAGGTGTAGCGCCCCTGGGCATCGGGAATCCAGGCGGACACGAAATAGTGCTGGAGCATGGCGATCCAGCCGCCCTCCTGGGTGAGCCGCAGCGGCTCGTCCTGCATGTCGTCGAACGGCAACTTGTTGTAGGGCTTGTCCTGGCTCCAGTACGCCGCGCCCAGGTAGGTGGGCATGGGAATGAAGCCCTGGGTGCTTTTGCCCGGGTCTTCGCTGCCGTCCCGTTTGATCTGGCCGTAGAGCGCGCCCTGCCAGGCCTCGCCGCTGTTGTTGCGGACAATATGGCTGACCCGGACCAGGTAGCTGCCGCGCTCAAAGGTATAGCGTTTGATGATCTCCACCCCGCCGCTTTGGCTCAGGGTGAGATCCACGTTGAGTTCTTTCTCGCCGTCCTGCAGGCGGTAGCGGTCCTGCCCGGCCTGCCAGGTGGGGCGGCCTTCGGCGGTGTCGGTGCCGTTCTTGCCGACCAGCCCGCTTTGCGCCACATAGGTCCGGCCGGCGTCGTTCTGCAGCAGAACGAACGGCTGATCCGGGGTGTCCGCGTGGCGCGGGTATTCCGGCAGGGCCACGCGAACGATGTCGCCGCCCAGGGGGTCGATCTCCAGGGCCAGCACATCGGTATTCACTTCAATGCGCTGCTCGGAATCACCGCTCTGGGAGTCCGGGGCCAGCGCCTCGGCCTGCTGCTCGCCGGCGGGTTCCGGCACGGTGCCCTCGGCGCTGTCCGGCTGCGGCAGCGGGTCGCTGTCATTGGCGGGGGCGGTGTCGTCGGCCAGGGTTTGTTCCTGGGCCACCGGCGTGGTCTGCGGGGACATATAGTCCCGTTGCCACGCCTGGATCATCAGGTAGGAAACAACGGCAATACCAGTGATCACTAACGCGCGAGGGATATCCATAATTCGATTGGGTTCTGGCGAGAAAAAGCGGACGGCAGTTTCTCAGTCTTGCCCACGCTTGGCAAGCAGCTTGTCCAGCAGCTCGGACAGGGCCGGTGTCAACGAACGCCCCCCTTCCTTGGGACAAGGGCCCCGCAGGAGCACGATCAGATCCAGGCCGGCCAGCTCATGCTGGCGCAAACGGAACTGTTCGCGGGCACGGCGCTTGATCGCGGCGCGGTCCACGGCGTGGCGTGCTTTACGACGGCCGATCACCAGACCCAGTCGTGCCTGGGGCAGGTCGTTACGGCGGGCAAGAATGAGAAAATAACGGTCGGAGACCCGCCAGTCCGCGGCGTTGAACACGGCCTGGAACTGGGCGCCGTCAAGCAGGCGCTGTTCTCGGGTGAAGCGGAAGGACGGGGTATCGGGCGCTGACACTGGCACCATGGCGAAAACGGAAGACAGCGGTCAGCGCCGGAGGCTGACTCAGGCTGTCAGCCGTTTACGACCTTTGGCGCGACGTGCCGCGACGATTTTGCGGCCATTTTTGGTGGCCATGCGGGCACGGAAACCGTGGTTACGCTTACGCTTGATGTTGCTCGGCTGGAATGTCCGTTTCATGGCGTCATCCCCAAATAGGAAGTCATGGGCTTAAGAGGTCGCGGATAATAGTCGTGCGGGGGCTGGCTGTCAACCGGCCTTTCCGGAGCGGGTCGGGGTGTTACTAAAAGAATTAAATATTTATATGTTTTTAGTAGCAGTGGTAATAGTAAGGGAAGGCCGATTCTGTGGATAAGCGGAAAAAAGCCATATAAAGCAATGGTTTAGCCTGTTGGCAACTGACGTATAACTGTGTGTAAGTCACGGGGACGAACGGGGGACAGTCGGTGGTCAATTGGGGACGGAATTGATCCACCTGGTTATCCCCAGAGTTGTGAGCCCGGGTACGCACAGGGTTACCGCCGTAGTTATCCACAGGAAAAGTGAAAAGAAAAAGGTCCCGGGAGCTGTGGATAATTGGCCGGACGGGGGTATAGAATGCAACGTCTTATTCACCATCGACGGTAAAGGCGGGGATGTGTCCGAGGAGCTTTGGAATCGCTGTTTGACTCGGCTGGAAGACGAACTGCCGTCCCAGCAATTCAACATGTGGATCCGGCCGTTACAGGTGACGGCTTCCGAGGATGGCGGAGAATTGACGCTTTTCGCGCCTAATCGCTTCGTGGTCGACTGGGTTCGCGACAAATACGTGGAACGTATCAGCGAGGTGCTGGGCGAGCTGAAGAGCGGCCCCCTGCCCCAGTTACGGTTGGAAGTGGGCAGCTCCCGGGCCGCCCCGGCACCCCGGCAACCGGAGGCCGGTGCCGCCCGTGGCCGCCCCGCCGACAGCCGCGCGGCGCCGGTGATCGAGCCCCGCGCCAAGGCGGTGTCGCCGGAGCTGGGCGGTGCCGCCAAACACCGCAGCAATCTGAATTCGGGCTTCACCTTTCTGACTTTCGTGGAAGGCAAGTCCAACCGCATGGCCTGCGCGGCGGCTCAGCAGGTGGCGGAGAACCCGGCCAGCCACGGCTATAATCCGCTGCTGCTGTATGGCGGTGTGGGGCTCGGTAAGACCCACCTGATGCATGCGGTGGGCAACGAGCTGATGCGCCGCAACCCCAACGCCAAGGTGGTCTATCTGCACAGTGAGCGGTTCGTGGCGGACATGATCTCGGCGTTGCGGAATAAGACCATCAACGAGTTCAAGCGCTTCTACCGTTCGGTGGACGCCCTGCTGATTGATGATATTCAGTTTTTTGCAGGTAAGGAGCAGTCCCAGGAGGAGTTTTTCCACACCTTTAATGCGTTGTTGGAAAACGGGCAGCAAATCATCCTGACATGCGATAAATTCCCTAAGGAAGTGGACGGCCTTGAGGAACGGCTGAAAAGCCGGTTCGGGTGGGGGCTGTCGCAACCGCTGGAGCCGCCGGAGCTGGAGACGCGGGTCGCGATCCTGAAAAAGAAGGCGGAGGAGGCGCGCGTCGAGCTGCCCAATGACGCGGCGTTCTTTATAGCCCAGCGCATTCGCTCCAACGTGCGCGAGCTGGAAGGCGCGCTGCGCCGCGTGATCGCCCATGTGCGTTTCACCGGGGCGCAGATCGATATCGGCCTGATCAAGGAAGCGCTCAAGGATCTGATCGCCCTGCAGGCCCGTCAGATCAGCATCGACAATATCCAGCGCACGGTGGCGGAGTACTACAAGATCAAGGTGCCGGACCTGCACTCACCGCGGCGGACCCGCTCGGTGGCCAGGCCGCGCCAGGTGGCGATGGCGTTGTCCAAGGAGCTGACCAGCCATAGCCTGCCCGAGATCGGGGAAAGCTTCGGCGGCCGGGACCACACCACGGTATTGCATGCCTGCCGGAAGGTGCTGGAGCTGCGCGAATCCAATCCGGAAATAGAAGAAGATTATCAAAACCTCCTGAGGACCCTGACGTCCTGACGGATCAACTGAAACGGGAAAGCGACATGAAATTCTCCATCAACCGTGAACAACTGCTCAAACCGCTACAGCAAGTTGCCGCGGTGGTCGAAAAACGCCAAACGCTGCCGGTTTTGTCCAATGTGCTCATGGAAGTGGGGGACGGCCAACTTTCCTTGACCGGCACCGACCTGGAACTGGAGCTGGTGGCGCGGTTGCCGCTGGAAGGCGAACACCAGGCCGGTGAAACCACGGTGCCGGCCCGCAAGCTGGTGGACATCGCCAAGAGCCTGCCGGCGGAAGCGGACATCCGCTTCGAGGTGGACGGCGAGAGAATGCTGGTGCGCTCCGGCCGCAGCCGTTTCTCCCTGGCCACTCTGCCCGCGTCCGAGTTTCCCAATCAGGAAGAGGACAACAGCGGTTCGGTGCTGGAGATCGCGCCCCATACCCTGCGTCAGTTGATCGACCATACCGCTTTCTCCATGGCCCAGCAGGACGTCCGCTACTACCTTAACGGCATGCTGTTCGAGTTGCGCTCCGGCATGCTGCGGGCGGTGTCCACCGACGGCCACCGCCTGGCGCTGTGCGACGCGGCCCTGGAAGGCCAGAGCGAGGAAGCCGGCGTGATCCTGCCCCGGAAGGGTGTCATGGAGCTGGCGCGGATCCTGTCCGACGCCGCGGAGAACGCACGCCTCACCCTGGGTCGTAACCACATTCGCATTGTAGCCGGATCGATTACCTTTACCTCCAAACTGGTGGACGGCAAGTTCCCGGAGTACGAACGGGTTATTCCCAAGGACGGCAGCCGGGTGGTGATGGCCGATCGGGAAACGCTGCGCCAGGCGCTGAGCCGGGTGGCGATTCTTTCCAACGAGAAGTATCGCGGTGTGCGGGTGCAGCTTTCCGAAGGCAGCCTGCGTATCGTCGCCAACAACCCGGAGCAGGAAGAAGCGGAAGAGGAAGTGTCCGTGGACTACCAGGGTGGCCCCCTGGAAATCGGCTTCAATGTCAGCTACCTGCTCGACGTCCTCAACACCATGGACGGCACCCAGGCCCGCCTGGAACTGGGCGACAGCAACAGCAGTGCTCTGATCACCGATCCGGAGCACGAGGCGGCCATTTATGTGGTTATGCCGATGCGCCTCTAGGGCGCGCCCCCTGCCAAGCACCGGCGCCTGCTTTCAGCGGGCGCCCACTCTTCCCCGCCTTCTTGCCCTTTCATGCTAGCTGATCTGCGACTCACGGATTTCCGTAACTATCAGCAGGCGGAGCTTTCGCCGGCGCCGGGACTGAATCTGATTGTCGGCGCCAACGGCAGCGGCAAAACCAGTCTGCTGGAAGCCATCTACTTTATCGGCAGTGGCGGTCGCTCCTTTCGCGGCGGCCGGTTGTCCCGGCTGGTCCGCGACGGCGCCGACGCCGCCACCCTGTTCGCCCGCGTGGAGATTGGTGAAAACCATCACCGGCTCGGCATTCGCCGCGCCCCCGGCGGCATCCAGTCGCTGAAGCTCAATGGCGCCACGCCAGGTGCCCTGAGCGATGTGGCCGCCCTGCTTCCTGTGCTGGCGTTGCACCCCCAGTCGGTGGAGTTGATCTTCGGGCCCTCCGCTCTGCGCCGGCGGTTTCTGGACTGGGGAATGTTCCACGTGGAACATTCCTTCCTGCCGGTGTGGAAGGAAGCCAGCGCCGCCCTGAAGCAGCGCAATGCCCTGCTGCGCAGCGGCCGGGTAACCCCCCGGGAGTTGGGCTATTGGGACCAGAAACTGGCGGCCAGTTCTGATAGTATTGAACGGTTACGTGATGGGTATCTGCAGCGGCTGAAAAGCCGCTGGCTGGAAGCGATGGCGTTGCTCGCTCCGGAGATCAAAGGCGGGCTGGTTTTGCAGACCGGGCGCCGGGAGGGCGAATCCTATCTGGACGCCCTGGCCCGCTCCCGCGATGAAGATTTGCGTCGCGGGTTTACCCACACCGGCTTTCACCGTGCCGAGCTCAAGATCACGGCGGGTGGCAGCCTTGCCCGGGACCGGGTGTCCCGAGGCCAGGCCAAGATCATGGCCTACGGCCTGGTGCTGGCCCAGCTTCCCCTGATCCAGGAGGCCGGGAAGGTCTGCACGCTGCTGGTGGATGATCTGGGTTCTGAACTGGATCAGACCCACCGGGCCACGTTGCTGGGGTTTCTGGCGGCGGGATCACACCAAACATTGATAACGGCGGTGGACAGGGAGCACCTGGACCCCGCTATTGATGAGCATAAGGGCGCTGCGGCCCGAATGTTCCACGTGGAACATGGCCGTGTTCAGCGGATATCGGACGATCCATAAGGTAAAGACATGGCGGAACAAAACTACGATTCATCCAGCATTAAGGTGCTGAAGGGTCTGGACGCCGTTCGCAAACGTCCCGGCATGTACATCGGTGATACGGATGACGGCACCGGTTTGCATCACATGGTTTTCGAGGTGGTCGATAACTCCATCGACGAATCCCTGGCCGGGCACTGTTCCGAGATCCGGGTGGTCATCCATCCGGATGAATCCATCTCCGTATCGGACAACGGCCGCGGCATCCCCGTGGACATGCACACCGAAGAGGGTGTCAGCGCCGCTCAGGTGATCATGACGGTGCTGCACGCCGGCGGTAAGTTCGACGACAACTCCTACAAGGTCTCCGGGGGGCTGCACGGCGTGGGCGTTTCCGTGGTCAACGCCCTGTCCGAATCCCTGAAGCTGACCATCCGTCGCCACGGCAACGTGTATGAGCAGAGTTACCGCCACGGCGTGCCGGAAAAGCCGCTGGATACGGTGGGCACCACGGACAGCACCGGCACCGCGATTCACTTCCGGCCGTCGTCCGAGACCTTTACCAATATCGAATTCCACTACGACATCCTGGCGAAGCGACTGCGCGAGCTGAGCTTCCTGAACTCCGGCGTGCGTATCCACCTGAAGGACGAGCGCACCGGCGACGAGGACATCTTTGAGTACGAAGGCGGTCTCAGTGCCTTCGTCACCTACCTCAACCGGAGCAAGACCGCGCTCAATGAGGTATTCCACTTCCAGTTCGACCGGGAAGACGGCATCGCCGTGGAAGTGGCCATGCAGTGGAATGACTCCTACCAGGAGAATATTTTCTGCTTCACCAACAACATTCCCCAGCGCGACGGCGGTGCCCACCTGGCGGGCTTCCGTGCCGCGCTGACCCGTTCGCTGAATAACTACATGGACCGGGAAGGCTTCCTCAAGCGGGAAAAAGCCAACCCCACCGGCGACGACGCCCGCGAAGGCCTGACGGCGGTGATTTCGGTGAAGGTGCCGGATCCCAAGTTCTCCAGCCAGACCAAGGACAAGCTGGTCTCCTCCGAGGTGAAGACCGCCGTTGAGCAGACCATGTCCGAGAAATTTCAGGATTACCTGCTGGAGCATCCCCAGGAAGCCAAGCAGATCGTGCAGAAAATCATCGACGCGGCCCGGGCCCGGGACGCCGCCCGCAAGGCCCGCGACATGACCCGCCGCAAGGGCGCCCTGGATATCGCCGGCCTGCCCGGCAAGCTGGCGGACTGCCAGGAAAAAGACCCGGCGCTCTCCGAGCTCTACATCGTGGAGGGTGATTCCGCGGGCGGCTCCGCCAAGCAGGGCCGCGACCGGAAGTACCAGGCGATCCTGCCGTTGAAGGGTAAGATTCTCAACGTGGAGAAAGCCCGCTTCGACAAGATGCTTTCCTCGCAAGAGGTAGGCACTTTGATTACCGCACTGGGCTGCGGGATCGGCCGTGATGAATACAACGTGGAAAAACTGCGCTACCACCGCATCATCATCATGACCGACGCGGACGTGGACGGCTCCCACATCCGCACCCTGCTGCTCACCTTCTTTTTCCGGCAGATGCCGGAGCTGATCGCCCGCGGCCATGTGTATATCGCCCAGCCGCCGCTCTACAAGGTCAAGAAGGGCAAGCAGGAAACCTACATCAAGGATGACCCGGCTCTGGAGGACTACCTCACCAACCTGGCGCTGGAGAAGGCCGCCCTCTACCCGGGCAACGACGCCCCGCCGGTGAGCGGTGAGCCCCTGGGCAACCTGATCGGCGAATACCGCCAGGTGATGCGCATCGTCGACCGTCAGTCCCGGGTGTTCCCGGCGCTGGTGCTCGAGCAGATGATCTACATGCCGTCCGTGGACGAGAGCAAGCTCACCGACGAAGCCTTCATGAAGCAGTGGTGCGCCGATCTGGGCGCCCGCGTGGACGCCCTCACCGACGGTAGCCAGACGTTCACGGTGAGCCCGGAGCTGGACACCGAGAGAGGCCTCTATTTGCCCCATGTGAAGGTGATCGCCCACGGGGTGCCCCGGGAGTACCGGGTGTCACTGGACTTCCTGCAATCGCCGGATTACGGGCGCATCAAGCACCTGGGCGAGACGCTCGAGGGGCTGCTGGCCAGTGACGCGGCCGTGGAGCGCGGTGAAACCCGCAAACCGATCCGCCACTTCGCCGAGGCCCTGGCCTGGTTGATGCAACAGGCCCGCCGCGGCACCAGTGTGCAGCGCTATAAGGGTCTGGGGGAGATGAACGCCGACCAGCTGTGGGAAACCACCATGGATCCGGAGTCCCGTCGGATGCTGCAGGTAACGGTGGAGGACGCGATTGCCGCGGATCAGATCTTCACCACCCTGATGGGCGACGACGTGGACCCGCGCCGCAAGTTCATTGAGTCCAATGCGCTGCAGGTGTCCAATCTGGATATCTAGAAAAAACAGAAGGGAGCAACCGGGCGGGCGCCCGGTTGCCTGGCTCTCAAACCGGCGGGGTTAAACCGCGAAATCTTCCAGCTTGGCGCCGTTTTCCAGGGCTTCGCGCAGCCACACCGGGCGCTTGCCACGGCCGGTCCAGGTTTGCGAGCTGTCGTTCGGGTTGCGGTATTTCACCTTGGCGGGCTTGCGAACGCCTGCTTTCTTCTTGCGGGCGGTGGTTTTGCGAGCCGCCTTCTTCTGCCGGCTGGCTTTTTCCTGCAGCAGGTCATCCACGGAAACGCCGAGATCCTTGGCGATCTTGGAAATTTCCGCCTGGGCGCTTTTCACCGCGTCGAGACGTTTCTTCTCGAGCTTTTTCTCAGCCTGCTTGATCAGTTTTTCCAGTTCCGCGACAGAAAGATCGTCAAGATTGATAGTCATTTTCGGTGGTCCTTAATAGATAGGGTCGGCCTTGTGCGGGAAACTGTAGTTATTATTAGAAAAAAACGCAATTACGCTTTCGGGGTTTTGGCCGGTTCACCGGGATAATGTTCAAAAATCCATTGTTCCGCCAGCCGGGTAACGGTTTTTGCGTCTTTATCCTCGGTATTAATGGGCGGGCTGATACGCAAAATAATTTCACCGGGCAAGCGCAGCCAGGAACGGGCCGGCCAGCAATCGCCGCTGTTATGACTGATCGCCACCACCGGCACCTTGTTACGGCAGGCGAGTAACGAACCGCCGTGATTAAAATGGCCCAAAGTACCGGGTTTCTGTCGGGAGCCTTCCGGATAAATCACCACCGGAATGCCGTCCTTAAGACGCTCGGCGCCCTGCTCCAAAACCGCTTTCAGTGCCGCCCTGCCCTTGCCGCGATCAATGCGAATCGGATTAAGCAGCGCCAGGCCCCAGCCGAAAAACGGCAGCCACAGCAGTTCCCGTTTCAGCACCGTGGCCTGGGGCGAGATCAATAATTGCAGATAAAAGGTTTCCCAACTGCTCTGGTGGTTGGCGATTATCACCATCGGCCCGTCCTGCAAATGCTCGCGGCCCTCCACCCGGATACGCACGCCGTTGAGACGGCCGAGCAGCCACATGGCGAAGCGGGTCCAGATATTCACAAAACGGTAACGTTGATCGCGGGGGAGAAACCAGCCAATCAGCAGGCAGTTGAGACCATGGACAATGCCCACCGCGTTGTAGATAACGAAAAACAGCACACTGCGAATGCGGATGCCCCAACTGGGCGGGCCACCGGCGGGTTCTTTCATGAAGGGTCCTTGAGAAACTGATCGACGAACCCGGCCAGGGAATCGTAAACATCCACCGGGCCCAGGGTTTCCGGCAAGCCTTTGTCGAGGGTGCGCCGGCCCTTGCCGGTCAGCACCAGCACCGGGCGGCAGCCGCGCGCGACGCCGGCTTCCAGGTCCCTCAGACTATCACCAACCATGGGGACACCGGTGACATCGCCATACTCGGCAACAATTTGGTCGATCAGTCCCGGCAACGGTTTGCGGCAGGCGCAGCCGTCGTCCGGGCCGTGGGGACAGAAAAACACGCCGGAAAGCCGGGCCCCGGCGCCCTCCAGGTGGGCCGCCATGGTGCGGTGAATGGCGTCCAGGCCGGCCTGATCGAAATAGCCCCGTGCCAGCCCGGACTGGTTGGTGGCCACCACCACGCGGTAACCGGCGTGATTAAGCCGGGCGATGGCGGCCGCGCTGCCGGGCAGCGGGCGCCACTCCTCGGGGGTTTTGATGTAGGCGTCGGAGTCTTCGTTAATCACCCCGTCGCGGTCGAGAATAACCAGTTTGGATGCGTTCATGGGCGGCAGTATATCAGGCCCGGGCACCGTATCAGGCCATGGTATCGACGATTCCGCCTTCCACCCGCAAGGCCGCCCCGGTGGTGGCGGACGCCTGGGGCGAGGCCGCGTACACCGACATATTGGCCACCTCTTCCACTTCGGCCACGCGCTGGATGATCGAGCTGGGGCGCGCTTCCTGGATAAACTGCTTCTCCATCTCCTGCTCGGACAGGCCGCGCTGCTCCGCCATGCTCTTCAGCATCTTGCGCACGCCCTCGGAGCGGGTCGGCCCGGGCAGGATGGCGTTCACCGTGACACCGGTACCGGCCAGCACCTTGGCCAGGCCCCGGGAAATGGACTGCACGGCGGTTTTGGTCATGCCGTAGTGGACCATTTCGGTGGGAATATTCAGCGCCGATTCGCTGGACAGGAACTGAATGCGGCCCCAACCCCGGTCGCGCATGCCCCGGGCATAGTGGCGGGACAGCCGCACCGCGCTCATCACGTTGATCTGGAAGAACCGCTCCCAGTCGTCGTCGTCGATATCGAAGAAGGCCTTTGGCTCGAAGATGCCCACGTTATTGACCAGGATATCCGCGTCCGGATGGGCGTCGATCAGTGCCTGGCAGCCGTCGGCTCGCCCCAGATCGGCGGCGATGCCGGCGATGCCGTCGCTCTTGGTGTCCTGCTTGAGAGCGTCGATCGCCTGGTCCACCCGTTCCTGGGTGCGGCCGGTGATCACCACGTCCGCGCCGGCCAGGGCCAGGCCCCGGGCGATACCGAAACCAATACCGGCGGTGGAGCCGGAAACGATCGCTTTCTTGCCTGAGAGGTCAATGCGCATGGGGACTCCTTCGAGTTAAGCGGAATTACCCTATGCAGTGGCGCCGAGGTGAGAACTTCTCAAGGGCCAAGCCCCACAAATCTTGCTTCGTAGACGCCCATTGCGGTGTGCTCCCAATGGAGGTTCGATCTCGGTGCCGGTGTCCAGGACTGTGTGAGGCAGGGAGCCGAACACAAGCCTCCAGGGATGGATTCACGGCGGGTCCTGGACACCGGCACCGAGAGCGAACCGCGCTACGAAGCCGCTAAATGGGTAGAACGCTCCTATTCCTGCAGCAGACTGATGTCGGCCACGTCGAGGAACAGGTCACGCAGGAAGGTGAGCAGCGCCAGGCGGTTGTCGCGCACCGCCGGGTCCTCGGCCATCACCATCACCTGGTCGAAGAAGGCGTCCACCGGCTCGCGCAGTTCGGCGAGCAGTGCCAGCACCGCTTCGTAGTTGCCCTCTTCCAGCAACGGCTCGGAGCGGGCGTAGGCGTCCACCACCATGTCGGTGAGGGTCTGCTCCGCCTCTTCCTCCAGCAGGGCACCGTCGATCTCTTCCGGCGGCGCCTTGTCGAGCTTGGCGAGGATGTTGGAGACGCGCTTGTTGGCGGCCGCCAGGGCCTGGGCTTCGTCGCGGTTCTGGAACGCCGCCACCGCCCGCACCCGGCGGTCGAAATCCAGCGGCCGGCGGCAGGCTTCGTCGAGGGCCAGCACCGACAGGATCACCGGCGTGGCGAAGCCCTGCTCCTGGTACATGGCGCGGTAGCGGCCTTTGACGAAGTCGAAGGCCTCGTCCACCAGGTCGGCGTCGATACGCTGGCCGAGGGCCACCGCCGCCTGGTCGAGCAGGTCGCGCAGGTCCAGCGGCAGCTGGTTGTCGATGATGATGCGCAGGATGCCCAGGGTGGCGCGGCGCAGTGCGTAGGGGTCCTTGGTGCCGGAGGGCTTCTGGCCGATGCCGAAGATGCCCACCAGGGTGTCGATCTTGTCCGCCAGGGACACCGCCTGGCCGGTTTTGGTACGCGGCAGTCCGTCGCCGGCGAAGCGCGGCAAATACTGCTCGTGCAGCGCCTGGGCCAGCTCTTCGGGCAGGCCCTCGTTGCGGGCCAGGTAATAGCCCATCACGCCCTGCATGGTGTCAAACTCGTACACCATCTCGCTGTTCAGATCCGCCTTGCTGAGCGCGCCGGCGCGCCGCGCCAGGTTGGCGTCACCGCCGATGCGGTCGGCGATCTCGCCGGCCAGCCAGCCGATGCGGTCGCACTTGTCCGCCAGGGTGCCCAGCTTCTGCTGGAACACCACCTGGGCGAGGCCCTGGGCATGCTGTTCCAGGGGTTTGCGGCAGTCGTTGTCGTAGAAGAAGGCGGCGTCGGCCAGGCGCGGGCGGATCACCTTCTCGTTGCCGGCGATCACCTTCTGCGGATCGCGGGATTCGATATTACTGATGGTGATGAAATGCGGGGTCAGCTTGCCGTTGGCGTCGAGCACCGGGAAATACTTCTGGTGCTCTTCCATGGCGGTGATCAAGGCTTCCTGGGGCACGCGCAGGAAGTCGTCGTCGAACCGGCCGGCCAGGGCCACCGGCCACTCCACCAGGGCGGTGACCTCGTCGAGCAGATCCTCATCCAGATGGGCCCGGCCACCGGCGTCGCGGCCGGCCTGCTCGGCCTGCTGGCGAATCATTTCCCGACGGCGCGGGAAGTCGGCGATCACCTTGCCGTCCTGCTCCAGGCGGGTGGCGTAGTCGCCCGCTTCGCTCAACTCGATGGCGTCCGGCGCGTGGAAGCGGTGGCCCCGGGAGGTGCGTCCGGCGCGCTGATCGAGCAGCTCGAAATCAATCACGTCGCTACCGTACAGCGCCACCAGCCAGTGCACCGGGCGCACGAACTGCACCTTGCGGCGCCCCCAGCGCATGCGTTTGGGAATCGGCAGCTTGTTGACCGCCTGGGCGAGAAAGTCCGGCACCAGCTCCACGGTGGGTCGGCCGGCTTCGGTGAGCTGGGCGAACAGCCGCTCGCCCTTGTCGGTGTCGCGGCGGTCCAACTGGTCCACGCTCAGGCCCACGGAGGCGGCGAAGCCTTCGGCGGCCTTGGTGGGTTTGCCGTCGGCGTCGTAGGCGGCCTGCAGGGCCGGGCCCAGGCGTTCCACCTGGCGATCCGCCTGCTTGTCGGCCAGATCGCGCACCAGCACCGCCAGACGGCGCGGCGCGGCGAAGCTTTCCACCGCCCCGTGCGCCAGGCCGGCGTCGTCCAGCTGGCGCACCAGTTCCTCGGTGAGGGCGGCGCTCAGATCCGGCAGAGCCTTGGGGGGCAGCTCTTCGGTACCCAGTTCAATCAACAAATCCCGCTTGGCCATATCGTTCGCCATGATTACTTGCCCCCTTTCTGTTTCTTGGCGGCTTTATCGTCCTGTTGCTGCAGCTGCGCCTCCACTTCCTGGCGGATGTCGTCGGCGGCCATCGGAAAGCCCAGCGCGCGGCGGGCGTCGAAATAGGCCTGGGCCACGGCCCGGGCCAGGGTGCGCACGCGCAGAATGAAGCGCTGCCGCTCGGTGACCGAAATCGCCTTGCGGGCGTCCAGCAGATTGAAAGTGTGGGAGGCCTTGAGCACGTACTCGTAGGCGGGCAGCGGCAGCCCGGCCTCGATCAGCTTGCCGGATTCCGCCTCGAACAGGTCGAACTGGTTGAACAGCGCTTCCACGTTGGCGTGTTCGAAGTTGAAGGTGGACATCTCCACCTCGTTCTGCAGGAAGACGTCGCCGTAGGTGACCTTGCCGAAGGGGCCGTCGGACCACACCAGGTCGTACACCGAGTCCACGTTCTGCAGGTACATGGCGAGCCGTTCCAGGCCGTAGGTGATCTCGCCGGTGACCGGGTAGCAGTCGATGCCGCCGACCTGCTGGAAGTAGGTGAACTGGGTCACCTCCATGCCGTCCAGCCAGATTTCCCAGCCCAGGCCCCAGGCGCCCAGGGTGGGCGATTCCCAGTTGTCTTCCACGAAGCGGATGTCATGGGTGAGCGGATCGAAACCGAGGCGGCGCAGGGAATCCAGATACAGCTCCTGGATGTTGTCCGGCGACGGCTTGAGCACCACCTGGAACTGGTAGTAATGCTGCAGCCGGTTGGGGTTCTCGCCGTAGCGGCCGTCGGTGGGCCGCCGGGACGGCTGCACGTAGGCGCTGTTCCAGTTTTCCGGGCCGATCGCGCGCAGGAAGGTGCTGGGGTGGAAGGTGCCGGCCCCCACTTCCATATCCAGGGGCTGGACGATCACGCAGCCCTGCTCCGCCCAGTACTGTTGCAGGGCCAGAATCAGGCCCTGGAAGGTGCTTGTATCCGCTTGCGGTTGATCCGCCATGGTGGTTCCCGTTCTTCCAAGCTCTGTGAAAATAAAGGGGCAAGTATAGCGTCCCCCAGGGGCCGGTGATACCGTGCTACCCACCGATACGCCTGGAAACACGGGGGTTTGACCATGGAGCGTTGTCCCTGGTGCGGCACGGATCCGCTCTACGTGGCCTACCACGACCAAGAGTGGGGCGTGCCCGAGCACGACGACCGCCGTCTGTTTGAGTTCCTGATTCTCGAGGGCGCCCAGGCGGGTCTGAGCTGGATCACCGTGTTGCGAAAGCGGGAAAACTACCGCAAGGCGATGGACGGCTTCGACCCGGAGAAAATCGCCCGCTACGACGACGCCAAAATCGCCGCCCTGCTCCAGGACAGCGGCCTGATCCGCAACCGCCTGAAAATGGGCGCCGCGGTGGGCAACGCCCGCGCCTATCTCGACCTGCGCGACGCCGGCACCAGCCTGGACAGTTTCGTCTGGGATTTCGTCGACGGCGAGCCGCGCATCAACCGCTTCCGCTCCCTCTCCGAGGTGCCGGCGGTGACCCCCGAAGCCGAGGCGCTCAGCAAGGCGCTCAAGAAACAGGGCTTCCGTTTCGTCGGCCCGACCATCATGTACGCCTTCATGCAGGCCGCCGGCCTGGTCAACGATCATCTGGTCAGCTGCCCCCGGCACCGCCAGCTGGCTTGACCCCGGTCACAGCCTCAACCCACTTTTACAAACGGCGCCCGAAGCTGGTACGGCACTTGCTTTGTCATAGAGGGCAGCGGAGGAACGGAGGCCCCATGAAACCACTATTGATTCTGCAAACCGGTAGCACCTACCCCGCCCTGCAACGGCATTACGGCGATTTCCCCGACTGGATCCGGCAGGGTCTCGGTGACCAGGCACCGGTGACCGTGGTGGACGCCCGTGACGGCCAGCCCCTGCCGGGCGCGGCGGGCTTCAGCGGCGTGGTGATCACCGGTTCCCATCACATGGTCACGGACGAAGCCGGCTGGATGCGACACCTGATGCACTGGCTGGAAGCCACCCTGCAACTGGCCGAGGCACCGCCGCTGCTGGGCATCTGCTTCGGGCACCAGCTTCTCGCCCACACCCTGGGCGGCGAAGTGGGTGATCACCCCCAGGGCATGGAAGTGGGGACCGTGGCGTTGCGCACCACCAGCGCGGCCCGCGGCGACCCCTTGCTGGCGGCGTTCTGCGATCAGCCCTGGGCGCAGATGATGCACCGCCAATCGGTGCTCACCGCGCCCGCCGGCGTCGAGGTGCTGGCCAGCAACGGGCACGGGAGCTGCCAGGCGTTCCGCTACGGTCACGGCGCCTGGGGCTGCCAGTTCCATCCGGAATTCAGCGCCGATGTGACGCGGGCCTATCTGCAGGCGATGCGCGGGCAGCAGCTCAGCGACCAACAGGTGGACGACCTGCTGCCCAGCGTCCGCGAGTGCCCCCAGGCCGGTGCGGTGCTGGCGCATTTCGCCAACCAGGCGGTGCCGGCGGCGGCGTAGCGGTTCAGAGGCGCCTTAGTCCTGGCCGCCGAACACCGCGCCGATCAGCGCGCTGCCCCGGCTCACCGGATCCTGCCGGATCAGGGCTTCCTGGGTGCCGATCTCCGTGTACAGCCGCTCCAGGCTGGTGTCGATCACGTAGTTTTCCAGATTCAGGTCCGGTTTGTCGGCCATCGGCAGGCGGTTATAGGCGTTCAGCAACGTCCGGTACTGGTCGTAGAAGCCGGTTTCCCGAAGGCTGCTTTCGATGATCGGCCGGTACCGCTCGGTGAGGCTGGCTTCGGTGCGGCCGCGAAAGTAATCGGTGGCGGCGGTGTCGCCGCCGCGCACGATGCCCAGGGCGTCGGTCACCGTCATCCCCTGGATCGCGTTCTTGAACACCGGCGCGGCTTCCGCGGCGGCGTTTTCGGCGCCCCGGTTCATGGCGTCGCGGACCTGGTCCACGTAGCGCCCCAGGCCGATACGCTCGAGATTGCCGGCCACCGATTCCACCCTGGCGGGCAGGGGCAGGTCGAAGGCGCCGCTGCTGGACAGTTTGCTGGTGGCCCGGTCCGAGCTGATCGACAGCGTCTCCTTGATCGCCCCGGCCAGGCGGCTGTCGGTGTCGTAGCCGGCGGCTTTGGCGGCCTGGTTGCCCTGCTCGATCCACGGCGCCAGGGCGTCCATGTTCTGGCAGGCGGTGAGTGTGAACAGCGCCGCGCCGGCGAGTAGAACCCGTTTCATAGCTTTCCTTCCCTTTCGATGAATTGGTGTAGCATGCCCGCTGGACCGCGCCGCTAGAAGAACGAGCCCGTAATGAGCGATTTTTACCGTGAGCAGCACAAACTGCGGCTCGCTTACATGCCCTGGCTGTACCCGCGTCTCAAGCCCCGCCACCGCGATTGGGCCGCGCCCTGGCAGGCCGAGCTGCAGCGGCAATGGTCCGTTCTGGAGACCGTGCACTTCGGCGTGCACTGTTTTGTGGCGCCCCAGGCCCGGCTGTTCGCGGAACCCGGCCGGGATATCCACGTCGGCGACGGCAGCCACATCGCCGCGGACTGTGTGTTGCACGGCCCGCTGCGTCTGGGCGCGTCGGTCAGCCTCAACCATCATGTGACCCTGGAGGGGGGCGCCGCCGGGATTGAGATCGGTGACCATACCCGCGTCGCCGCCTACTGTACCTTATACGCCTTCGACCACGGTATGGACGCGGCCGCGCTGGTGCGTGAACAGCCGGTCCGTTCCCGGGGCATCCGCATCGGCCGCGATGTCTGGCTGGGCGCCCGGGTGGGCGTGGTCGACGGCGTCACCATCGGCGACCACGCGGTGGTGGGCATGGGGGCGGTGGTCACCCGCGACGTGCCCGCCTGGACCATCGTCGCCGGCAATCCCGCCCGTGTGATCGGCCACCGGCCGGGGGCACCCATTCACCGGGGCGGTGCCCCGCGACACGGAGAGACGCCATGAGTACCAGTGTTTTTTCACTGCTGGTAAAACGCCGCTTCGGGCCTTTTTTCTTTACCCAGTTTCTGGGCGCCTTCAACGACAACGTGTTCCGCCAGGCGCTGATTCTGCTGATCGCCTCCGGGGTGGTCGCCGGCACCGAGGTGAACACCCTGAACAACGTGGCCCTGGCGTTGTTCATCCTGCCGTTCTTCCTGTTCTCGGCGCTGGCCGGGCAGCTCGCCGACAAGTACGACCGGGCCATGCTGGTGCGGCGCATCAAGCTGGTGGAAATCTTCATCATGACGTTCGCGGCGGTGGGCTTTTTCTTCAACGCCGTCTATTTCCTTCTGGCGGTGCTGTTCTGCATGGGTCTGCAGTCCACCTTTTTCGGCCCCATTAAGTACTCGATCATTCCCCAGCATTTGCCGTCCCGGGAACTGGTGTCCGGCAACGCCCTGGTGGAAATGGGCACCTTTCTGGCGATTCTGCTCGGCTCGATTTCCGGGGTGCTGCTGAAAATGGACGCCGCCGACCCGCTGATCGTGTCCGCGGTGGTGGTGGGCCTGGCGGCGCTGGGGTATCTGGCCGCCCGTGGCATTCCCAAGGCGCCGGCCGCCGACCCGGGAATGAAGATCAACTGGAATCTGTGGCGGGAAACCTGGCATATCGTCGGCTACGCACGGGAGGTGAAATCGGTGTGGATGTGCGTGCTCGGCATTTGCTGGTTCTGGTTTCTCGGCGCCGCCTACACCACCCAGCTCAAGGTCTACGTGGACGACTATCTGCTCGGCACCGACGGCCTCTATGCCTTGCTGCTGGGCACCTTTTCCGTGGGCATCGGGCTGGGCTCCTACCTGTGCGAGAAAATGTCCGGCCACCGCGTGGAGCTGGGCCTGGTGCCGCTGGGTTCAATCGGGTTGAGCGCCTTCGGCATCGACCTGTTCTTCTCCTACGCCGGCCTGCCCAAGGATGTGTCGGTGGACATCGCCGCCTTCCTGCAACAGCCGGCCGGCTGGCGGGTGATGGTGGATCTGCTTGGCATCGGGGTGTTCGGCGGCTTCTATATCGTGCCGCTGTTCGCGCTGATCCAGCAGCGTTCCAACCCCAGCCATCTGGCGCGCATCATCGCCGCCAACAATATTCTCAATTCCCTGTTCATGGTGGGTTCGGCGGTGGCGGGTATCGTGCTGGTCGGCGTGCTCGATCTCACCGTACCGGAGTTCTTCCTGGTGCTGTCGCTGGCCAATGTGCTGGTGGCCGCCTACATCTACACCCGGGTGCCGGAGTTCCTGATCCGCCTGCTGGTGTGGATGCTCACCAATGTGCTGTACCGCATCAAGGAACAGGGCATGGAGAACATTCCGGACGAAGGCCCCTGCCTGCTGGTGTGCAACCACGTCAGCTATGTGGATGCGTTGCTGCTGGGCGGCGCCGTGCGCCGGCCGGTGCGGTTCGTGATGGCCAAGCCGATCTACGATTTGCCGTTGATGAACTATATCTTCCGGACCGGAAAGGCGATTCCGATCGATTCCAAGGAGCGTAATCCGGAGATTTACCAGCAGGCGTTCGAGCGCATCAACGAGGAACTGGCGGACGGCCAGGTGGTGTGCATCTTCCCGGAAGGCAAGCTGACCCGGGACGGTGAGCTGGCGGAATTCAAAACCGGGATGGAAAAAATTGTAAATGAAAATCGGGTTCCGGTAATTCCCATGGCACTCTCCGGTCTATGGGGTAGCTTCTTCAGCCACAAGGGCGGCCCGGCGTTGACCCGGCTGCCGAAGCGTTTCTGGTCCCGCGTGAAGCTCAACGTGGGCGAAGCGGTAACCGCCGACCAGGTGGCGTCGCAGGATATGCGGCGTCGGGTGCTCGGGTTACGGGAACGCCCGTGATCCGCCCGGGTCTCAGGATCCAAGAACCGATACGATTAAAGAGGATAACCATGCGACGTATTCTGATAGCTCTGAGTCTGCTTTTCACCTTCACGGCCAGCCACGCGAGCAATGTGGAAATTCAGCATGTGTTCGGTTGGATCGAAAACGCCACGCTGGAACCCTGGGGCGTGAAAGTGAAAAGCAAACTCGACACCGGTGCCCTCACCTCTTCCCTGCACGCCCGCAACATTGAACGTTTTGAAAAAGACGGCGAGGAGTGGGTGCGCTTTGAAGTGAACGTGGAAGACCAGGACGAAGACGAAAAAGTGTCGCGCAAATTTGAGCGCCCGCTCTATCGCGATGTGATTATTCGCGGTGCCGGTGGTGAAGAGCGCCGCCCGGTGGTGCTGATGGAAATCTGCTTCGGCGATACCGTGCACGAAGAGCAGTTCAGCCTGGAAAACCGCAGCGACATGATCTATCCGGTGCTGATCGGCCGCCGCACCATCCAGCATCTGGGCGTGGTGGACGTGACCAACACCTTCATGCACGAACCGCAGTGCGATGAAGACAGC
The DNA here is from genome assembly GCF_015356855.1 of Alloalcanivorax venustensis ISO4. GTDB lineage: Bacteria > Pseudomonadota > Gammaproteobacteria > Pseudomonadales > Alcanivoracaceae > Alloalcanivorax > Alloalcanivorax venustensis. The sequence goes on along the minus strand of NZ_ARXR01000005.1, from coordinate 32,498 downwards.
CCGGTGGAAAAATTCGACAAGGACAACACCGACGAAGACGTGGGTGTGTGAAGTTTTGAGATCGTCTGTGCTCACTGGTAGCTCGCCTGTAGGATAGCTTCAAACCGCCTTTTGACAGGGGGTTTTCTGGTAAATTTGTCTGTGTAGCATCTGAAGGAGTCTGATGAAATCTGCTGTAATCCAGTTCAAGAGTATAGGTTTTGGTATAGCTTTTGGTGTAGGGTTGTGGGCGCCTTAACAAAAAAGGCTGTTGATGATGAAAAGCTATACTTATGGCCAGAGCTTCATCAATGCCATCGATGGCTATCGTTCCAATCAGTTAATGGATCAAAGCATGCAGAATAACAAACACGGCAACAAGCCACTATCGGCGAGAGCCATCGAGACGATGCGGCCTGGCGATAAAGTCAAAGTGGACACTGGAGAGAATGCCGGTCTGCGTGTGACTTGCGGGGCTAGCCGGTGGCAGGTCGTTCATCTATCGCTATCGGAGCCCCGAAACGGGCAAGCTAACTCAAGTCAAGATAGGGAATTACCCCTCGATGAGTCTGGCTGAGGCTCGCCTAGAGCTTGCTCGGATGAAGGCTTTACGACGAGATGGCGTATGCATTCGTGCCGAAATTCAGCGGGAGAAAGTACGTCAAAGTGCAAAAATTGAACAGGAAAAGGAAGCGGCAGAGGTGGCCGCGTTTACTGTTCGTGACTTGGTTGATCTGTACTTAACTGAAGTGATTGAGGATCGACTGGTTGTAAATCGTCGAACTGGGGCTCAGAAACGAGTTCCTGGTGCACGGAAACCTAAGGGGCAGGCCGAGACTAGGCGCACCCTGTACGGTGATGCTGTACGCACTCTGGGGGATCGATCTGCTGCAGAAGTTCGGCGTAAACATGTGGTAGAGATGGTGAAGGACATTCTTGACCGGGGAGCAAACGTTCAGGCTGGGAATGTGCTGCGTGAGCTCAGTGCCGCCTACGACTATGCGATTGGCCTTGGCAAGTTTGATGATGATTTTGCGAACCCGGCTTTGTTGGCAAAGTCGAGCCTGAAGCAGGCTAGAGTCCGACTTACGTCTGTTCGGGGCAAACGCGTATTGTCCGATGCGGAGTTGAAGGAAGTGTTAGCGTGGTTGCCAGGCTCTGGTTTCTCGGTAACACAAAAGAACGTCATTCGTTTGACTCTGTGGACAGGAGCTCGCACGGGTGAGGTTTGTAAGGCGCGTTGGTCTGATGTAGATCTCGATCGAGCAGTTTGGCATATGCGAGACTCCAAGAACGGAGCCGAGCGGTATGTGCAGTTGCCGAGCCAAGCTGTGGCTTTTCTCCGTCAGCTTCGTTTAACCACCAATACCTATCTGTTTCCTTCGAGTCGGACGGGATTGCCGATCCAGCAGAAATCGCTTACCGAAACAAAATGGTATTTGAGAAATTCTGCCAAGGCTCGAAGTGGCACCTACTTTAAGCCAGGCCAAGCTTGGCTGGATAGCATTCCTGACTGGTCTCCACATGATCTGCGTCGTACGGTTCGCACGGGGTTGTCTCGTTTAGGCTGTCGCAATGAAGTGGCTGAGGCAGTGATAGGGCATTCAAGAAAGGGTATTGAAGGGACTTATGATCTGCACGATTATGAACCCGAATGTCGCGAGTGGCTGCAAAAGTGGGCTGATCATCTGGAAACCCTTGACGGCGTGTGTTAGTTGGCATAACCCATCTTAATTTCACAAATTGCAGCAACCGGACAGAGAGAAATCTATTTCTCTCTGTCTCTCTTAGGCTCGCCAGTCCCTGACCTTGCTGGCCTACGGCCTCCACCGGACGCCTCGATCGGTCCGCTGCTAAACAAAAGCGAACATTCGATTTTATCTTAATAATTCGATAGAAACGCGTAAACCGCTACAGGACTTAGTCGAAAAGCTGATTTTACCTTCATAGCGAGTCACTATATCTCGAACGATAGCAAGGCCGAGACCGTGCCCAGGTGTTTGCTCATCTAGCCGCAGACCCCTTTGGCCCAAACTGGCTAAATCCTTGTGATTAACCCCTGGGCCATCATCAGCAACAACTATTCGCTTGAAGCCGCTGCCTTGTTCCACAGAGAGCTCTACGCATCTCGAAGACCATTTGCCAGCATTGTCGAGTAAGTTGCCCAATACTTCATTTAGATCATGTTCTTCTATCGGCCATCGGCTGTCTTCAGGCAGAGAACTCGATAGTTCAAACGACTTTTCCGGATATAAACGACCGAGCATCCACAAAAGATCCCGTGCCTGTTTTATGGGGTAGGCGCTTTTTCCAATCTGGGGCCCTGCAAAACGGCTTCGACGCATTTCAGCTTCTAATTGCCTGTCGATATCGCTTAGTCGCTCCACCATCTGGCGCCTTAGATTGGTGTCGAGAGGACGTGTGTCGTCTTCCAGTATCTGCCGGACGGCTGCGATGGGGGTTTTGACGCTATGAGACAGGTTTGCGAGAGCGTCCCTGGAGCGCTCCAGTCGCTGATCTAAGGAGTCCAGCAACTGATTTAGTTGAAGAACCAGCGGGTGGAACTCCTCTGGCGACTGAACGTTGATTCGGGAGATCTCTCCGTCCTGGAGTCTTTTTAATGCGGCTTTGAGTGTGACAACCGGTCGCATGGACATCGTGATTCCGAACCAGAGCACGGCGACCAAGAGCATAATCAACAGAACTGATACTACGGCGGTCCAGGCATGAAGTGCAGCTTGGCTGCGTTTCAGCGCACCCAGATCTTCAGAAACGATTACGACGATGGGTGTTTCACCGACCTGAAAAGACTTTCGGTAGGCGAGGATGTCTAAGGGAGTATCAGTGGTTTCGGCATCTTCTACGCGAACGGTTCCGTCTTCTTCGTTTTCAATCAGAGGCGTTAACAAGGGCTCCCAAGTATCGGGTGAAATGATGGTCTGTTCGGGTGTATGTATGGCAAAGGCATGATGAAAAACATCCTGGAAATAATCGCCCGTCTGGAGAGTGTCAACTTCACCATTCGCGTCGCGAATCTGGTGCTCAAGGAAAACGACTTCATCTTTCAGTCGGCTTTCAACGAATTCCCGAGACATTCGGTCGAGCAGCAAGCCATGGACCAACCACGCCACCCCCATTAGACCAATTCCGGCGGGCAGTAACAGCGCAAGCAAGGTTCCTTTTACGGACGCAGGCTTTTTAAGGAATCGCATTAAAAATGTACCCCTGGCCGCGTCGTGTTGAGATGGTTTCGCTGCCCACTAGCTTCCTTAACCTCCGAATATACGCCTCAATGACGTTTTCGCTCGGGCTATCATTCAAGTTGTAAAGCTGTTCCATTAGTTGTTCTTTGGAAAAGACGTGGCCAGGGCGGCTCATCAAACAACGTAGCAGCCGGAATTCGGTGCCGGTAAGTGTATGTTCCACGCCGTCGTCCATCTTGAGACTCTGGCGGTTTTCGTCCAGTTCAAAGCGGCCGGCTTTAACCTGAGCATGGACCCTTCCTTCACTTCGACGCACGAGTGCGTTGAGGCGTGCGATTAGCTCTTCTGTCTGAAAAGGTTTTGCCAGGTAATCGTCTGCCCCGGCTTTTAAGCCGTTAACCTTATCCTGCCAATCGCCTCTCGCGGTCAGAATCAAGACCGGACAGCTGACGTGATTCGTTCGCCACTTTCTCAATACGTCCAGCCCGTTGCCATCAGGTAGACCCAGGTCCAGAACAACAGCACGGTAATCCTCTTGCTCACCCAGAACGACGGCTTCTCGGGCACTGGGAGTTGTATCAACGCTGAAACCTGCTTTTCCCAACTGCCTGACCAGACCCTCAGCAAGCAAGCGGTCATCTTCGACGAGCAGTAAACGCATGAGTTTTTCCTTCTATGTATGGTCCGCGGTCGAAAGTGTGACTGATTAACCTGAATTCAGCCTGAACGGAAAATAGTTCGAGTTTTTCAGAAAGAATTCAGGTTAGTGAGAGAAGGTAACAACCGATTCTGGACATTGCTCAAGATTGGGGCTCAATCCTGCAGTGTTTTTCGAGCAATATTTTACAGAGGATAAAAAGATGAATGCATCAAAACTATTCGTAGCGGGTATGGCGCTTTCAATGTCGGCAACAGCGTTTGCGGCTGGCACCCATGATGGTGGCCACGGGCACGGCGCTACAAGCGGTGAACCTGGCAAAGCGTCGGAGGCCAGCCGAACCGTAACTGTCGAGATGTACGACAACTACTACGAACCCGAAGAAATCAGTGTAAAGCCGGGTGAAACCGTTCGCTTCGTGGTGGAGAACAAGGGAAACCTCGTCCATGAGTTCAATGTTGGCACTCCCGACATGCACGAAGCTCATCAAGAGGAAATGATGATGATGGTTGAGCATGGCGTCATCCAGGGCGGCAAGCTGAACCACGACATGATGAATATGGATATGGGGAATGGCCATTCCATGAAGCATGACGACCCGAACAGCGTGTTGCTGGAACCGGGCCAAAGTAAAGAAGTGGTATGGAAGTTCTCTGATAAAGGCAATATCGAATTTGCCTGCAACGTGCCGGGCCACTATCAGGCCGGGATGTACGGTGAGGTCAATTTCGAGTAACTCGCTTAACTGAGGTCCGCGAGCGCGGGGCTGAGACACGTTTCTCGGCCCGGCTTCAATGACGTGTAGTTCGGAGCAACACAGATGAAACCACGCTTTTTGACAGGGCTTTTGAGCCTGCTGATGCCAGCCATGGTTCTGGCCGGCGAATACGACCTTACGGTCGACCGGGTAAAAATTGATACCGGCGATTTTGTGAAGGAAGGCATCGGATACAACGGCGCATCCCCGGGACCGGTGATGCGCTTCAAGGAAGGCGAAAACGTCAAGATCAACGTGACCAATAACCTGGATGAGATGACGTCCATTCACTGGCATGGGTTGATCCTTCCTTTTGATCAGGACGGTGTACCCGGCATAAGTTTCCCAGGCATCAAGCCGGGTGAAACCTTTACTTATGAATTTCCTATCCAGCAGGCAGGCACTTACTGGTTCCACAGCCACTCTGGTTTTCAGGAGCCGGATGGCGCCTATGGTGCCATTGTGATCGAACCGGAAAAACGTGAGCCGTTTCGTTATGACCGCGAGTACGTGGTGCAGTTGACTGACAAGCACCCCCATTCCGGTGACCGCATCATGCGCAACCTGAAAATGATACCGGATTACTACAACCGTGAGCAGCAAACCGTGGGGGAGTTTTTTTCGGACGCGTCCAAAAACGGTCTGATGAACACCATTCGGGACCGCATGGCCTGGGGTGACATGCGGATGATGAAAGCGGACGTTGAGGACTTGCAGGGCTTTACGGGCCTGATCAACGGCAAAGGTCCCGAGCAGAACTGGACTGGCCTTTTTGAGCCCGGAGAACGCATCCGGCTGCGGTTCATCAACTCCTCGGCCATGACCTACTTCGACATACGGATTACCGGTCTGGACATGACGGTTGTACAGGCCGATGGCAACAACGTTCAGCCCGTTAACGTGGACGAGTTCCGGATCGGTGTGGCGGAAACCTATGATGTGATCGTCCACCCGAAAGATGAGCAGGCCTACACCATTTTCGCTGAATCCATGGGGCGTTCCGGCTATGCCAGGGCAACGTTGGCCCCCGAAGAAGGTATGGAAGCGGCTGTTCCGCAACTGCGTGATCCGGCGCGCCTGACTATGGCAGACATGAGCGGTATGCCCGGCATGGACCATGGCAACATGGCCGGTATGGATCATGGCGACATGGATATGAATAGCTCAGAAGGGATGTCCGGAATGGATCATTCCAACATGGAAGGCATGGATCATGGTTCCATGGCGATGGGAAAAGGCGGCCAAAGCGACCCCTTTTACGCCAAGGGAAGTGGCCTTGTACCCACGGCAGCCAATGGCGGCAAGTTCCTGTCCTATGCTGACCTGAAGGCCCAAGATCCACTGTATGAAGACCGCGAACCGACCCGGGAAATTGAGCTTCGTTTGACCGGCAATATGGAGCGTTATACCTGGAGCATTAATGGCGTCAAGTACGAAGACGCAGACCCAATTCGTCTCAAATACGGTGAGCGAGTTCGCTTCAAATTCGTGAACGAGACCATGATGACTCACCCTATGCACCTGCACGGTATGTGGTCCATTCTCGATGTTGGTGCAGACCAATGGAACCCGATCAAGCACACGGTCAGTGTGCAGCCAGGCACCACGGTTTACATGGAAACCGAGGTCGACGAGCCCGGTCAGTGGGCGTTCCACTGTCACCTGTCCTATCACGCGGCCGCTGGTATGTTCCGCAAGGTCATTGTTGAAGGTGGGCCAGAGTCGACGCAGGCCAAAACAGACGTGATTGCCAAAGATGGAGGTGAGGTATGAGCTGTATTCGATCAATTGTCGCAGTCAGCTTCCTTGCCTCTATTGGTGTCTCAACGGCGGTGACAGCTCAGGAAATGATCTCCGACACGACCGCTCGAAAACAGCCGCTCACAACCTGGGGCGTTCAATTCGAGGAATTTGAGTACCGCTACAGCGACGATGACGAGGAGTTGGGCGTCTGGAATGCGGATGCCTTCTATGGCACCGACGACTTTAAAGTCCGGCTGCTCACAACCGGGGAGTACGAGATAGAGGAGCAGGCCTACGAAACGCTGGAAAACCAGCTGGTCGGCCAGATCCCTATCTCCAAGTTCTTCGACGCCAAAGCGGGCGTGCGTTTCGATACGCCCGAGGGGCCGGACCGTACGTATGCGGTTCTCGGTGTGGCCGGGCTGGCGCCCCAATGGTTTGAGATCGATGCAAATCTGTATGTCAGCAAGGATGGCGATACGTCAGCTGAACTGGACGCTGAGTACGAATTGCTGTTCACTAACTACTGGATTCTGGCGGCAACGCTGGATGCCTCAGTAGCGTTCAGTGAGGATGAAGAGATCGGCGTCGGCAAGGGATTGGTTTCCACCGAAACCGGCCTCCGGCTCAGCTACGACCTGATCGACCGTGCGTTCTCACCCTACGTGGGTGTGGTGCACGAGCGTAAGTATGGCGATAGCGCCGACCTGGCCGAGGCGGACGGCGGTGGCACAGAAGACTGGTTTGCCGTGATCGGCGCTCGAATCGCATTCTGATGCTGATGGGCCATGGGGAAACCCACGGCCCTTTTTCGTCTATGATTTGATGTAACTCAAATCCACCGAAAGTCTGTGTCCATTTTCAGCCGCAGTTCAGATTGAAGTGTTTTGATACAGGGAGAAGTCATCAGGAAGAGAGGTGTCACCCCATGACCAAAGCACACAAAGCAACCAATCAGGAGCAGTTTTTGTTGCGCCGAAAAATGGCCGTCGAGGGGCTTGGAGAGGATCAGTGGGATGGGCTCATCCACGATCTTAATCGCCACCCCTGCGTTGATTTCGCCGAGCGTAAGCCAAATGGCACATTGCAGGTGACGTACGACGGAACCCACTGGTCCGTCGATGAATTACTGGAACTGATCAAGGCTTACGGTGGCCAATTGAAAACCGGATGGTGGACCCGGCGCAAATTGGCTTGGTACCGGGTTACCGACGACAACGTCCGGGCAAATGCCAAGCATGAGCCGTTCTGCTGTTCCAAGATTCCACCCATGAAAAAATAACAGGAGGTTGAATGAACAGGGAGGAAGATCGAACTACCCGCTACCAGGAGGGCAGTCTCACTTTACCAGGGACAGTCATGCTGGGTACCGGCGTCATGATTGGCGCCGGTATTTTTGCACTTACCGGGCAGATGGCCCAGATGACCGGTGTCCTTTTCCCGCTGGCCTTTCTCGCGGCGGCGGTGATTGTCAGCTTCAGCGCCTATTCCTACATCAAGATCTCCAATGCCTACCCGTCCGCCGGCGGTATCGGCATGTACCTGCACAAGGCTTACGGAAACCGGCTGCCAACGGCTTTCAACGCCCTGTTGATGTACTTTTCCATGGTGATCGCCCAGAGCTTCCTGGCCCGCACCTTTGGCTCTTACACCATGCAACTATTCGGAGGGGACGAAAGCGGCCGTATGGTGCCCATTCTGGGGGTGGCATTAATCCTCGTGGCTTTCGTGATCAACCTGCTCGGCAATCGGATGATTCAGGGGGTGGCTTCCTTTATCGGGATCCTGAAAATCGGCGGCATACTGATTTTCGGTCTGGTCGGGATCTGGATTGCCGACTCAGTCTCGGTTGATTTTTCGGAGCCCGGTGAAGCCGGAGCGCTGGGCAACTTCCTGGGCGCAACCGCACTGGGGATTCTGGCGTTCAAAGGCTTTACGACCATCACCAACAGTGGTTCGGAAGTAATAGACCCAAAGCGAAACGTCGGGCGCGCCATCGTGATTTCCATTGCCGCCTGCGTGGTGATCTACACGCTGGTGGGCTTCGCGGTCGCCAGCAACCTGTCACTGGCTGAAATTATCGAAACGCAGGATTACTCCCTCGCTGCTGCTGCGCGTCCCGCTCTCGGCGATTACGGTGTCTGGTTTACTGTCGCTATTGCCATGATGGCCACGGCGGGCGGTATTCTCGCCAGCGTCTTCGCGGTATCCCGCATGCTGGCGATGCTGACGGAGATGAAGCTCGTACCACATCGGCATTTTGGCATGCCCGGCAGCATCCAGAAACACACACTGGTGTATACCGTTGTCCTGGGGCTGATCCTCACCGCCTTCTTTGATCTGTCACGAATTGCCGCGCTGGGTATCGTGTTTTACCTGATTATGGACATTGCCATTCACTGGGGTGTACTGCGCTATCTTCGCAAAGACATCAAGGCCAACACCTGGGTGCCAACTACAGCCATCTTGTTGGATCTTTTGGCTCTGGGCGGCTTTGTCTGGGTAAAACTGAATACGGACCCGTTCGTCATCGGCGTGGCAGTGGTCACCATGATTGTGCTTGCAGTCTCCGAGCAGATTTTCCTGAAAAGATCGCCGGAATCCGCGCAAGCGAAACAGGAAGAGAGTCACGCGCATCGTCACCATTAACCAGAATCAGGAAGAGAGGCTATTGCCATGATGGGAGATAACATGTTCGGGAACACCATGTGGGCAGGCCACTGACTGTGGATGCTGGTGATTGCCATTGTGGTCGTCATTCCGGCCTGGCGTATTTGCCAGCGCACGGGGTATCCGGGGTGGATGGGTGTACTGATACTGATCCCTATCGTCAATCTGGTTCTGCTGTATTTCATTGCATTTGCAGACTGGCCCGCCGATAAAACAGGAGATCAGAATGGCTGAGCACCATCACGCCCATGACCACGATCACCACGCCGATAAAGAACCTGGCGGGCACACCGCCAAGGATCCGGTTTGCGGCATGGCAGTCGATCCGCATACCGCGGAACACCGCAGCCAGCATGGCGGTAAAACCTGGTACTTCTGCTCGTCGCGTTGCCAGTCCAAATTCGACGAGGACCCTGAGCAGTACCTCGATTGGGAAAAGAAACAGCAAGAGCCGGTAGCGCCGGGCACTATGTATACCTGTCCCATGCACCCCGAGATTCGGCAGCAAGGGCCAGGGGACTGCCCAATCTGCGGCATGGCCCTAGAGCCCGAGCAGGTAAGCCTGGACGACGGGCCTTCGGAAGAACTCAAAGACATGACCCGCCGATTCTGGATCGGCCTGGTGCTGGCCCTGCCTGTACTGGTACTGGAGATGGGTGGGCACCTCACCGGACTCGATCACATTATAGCCCCGCAGATGTCCAACTGGATTCAACTGGTGCTGGCAACGCCTGTGGTGCTCTGGTGCGGTTGGCCCTTCTTCGTCCGGGGTTGGAAATCCGTGGTTAGCCGTAACTTGAACATGTTTACGCTCATTGCCATTGGTACCGGCGTCGCGCTGATCTACAGCCTGGTGGCGACCCTGGCGCCGCAGATCTTCCCAGGCGCCTTCCGGCAGGAAGACGGGTCGGTCGCCGTCTACTTCGAGGCGGCTGCTGTCATCGTGGTGCTGGTGCTGCTGGGGCAGGTGCTGGAATTGCGCGCCAGAGAGAAAACCTCTGGTGCCATCAAGGCCCTGCTGGATCTGGCACCGGCGACGGCCAGAAAACTGGACGACGATGGCAGCGAATCCGATGTGTCGCTTGATCAGGTCAAGGTCGGTGACCGCTTGCGGGTACGTCCGGGAGACAAGGTGCCGTTGGACGGCGAGGTGCTTGAAGGCAGCTCCAACGTGGATGAATCCATGGTGACCGGTGAGCCTTTGGCAGTCAGCAAAAAATCCGGCGACCAGGTGATCGGCGGCAGTATCAACCAGCAGGGCAGCTTTATCATGCGGGCCGACAAGGTTGGCCGTGACACCATGCTGTCCCAGATTGTGCAGATGGTGGCGAGCGCCCAGCGCAGCCGCGCGCCCATTCAGGGCCTGGCCGACAAGGTGGCGGGTTATTTTGTGCCTGCGGTGATCGTGATCGCCATTATCGCCTTTATAGCCTGGTCATTCTTCGGGCCCACGCCGCCTATGGCGTTCGGGCTGATTGCAGCGGTCAGTGTTCTGATCATTGCCTGCCCTTGCGCACTTGGCTTGGCGACGCCCATGTCCATCATGGTGGGTGTCGGACGCGGTGCTCAAAGTGGCGTTCTGATTCGCGATGCGGAAGCCTTGGAGCGTATGGAGAAGGTGGACACCGTGGTGGTGGATAAAACCGGCACGCTGACAGAGGGCAAGCCGCAAGTCACCCGGCTTGTCGCGGCCAACGGGTTCGATGACAGTAGTCTCATGCGTTATGCAGGCGGCCTGGAGAAAGGCAGTGAGCACCCACTGGCTCACGCCATACTCGATAAAGCCAAGGGCATGGACCTGAAGCTTCCGGATGCGGAAGACTTTGACTCTCCGAATGGTAAAGGGGTTACCGGTCGAATAGACGGCAAGCGGGTGCTACTTGGTAACCGCCTTCTCATGGAGTCGGAAAATGTCGACACCACGCGATTTGACGGCGACGCCGACCAGCTCCGAAAAGATGGTGCTACCGTGATTTTTGCTGCTGTCGACGGAAACGTCGCAGGGTTGCTGGCGATTGCCGATCCGGTCAAGGAAACCACCGAAGCCGCTATTTCCGCGCTGCAAAAAGACGGCATCCGGGTGGTCATGCTGACCGGCGATAACCGCACTTCAGCTGAAGCAGTTGCCCGAAAACTGCATATCGACGAAGTGGAAGCGGAAGTCCTGCCGGAAGATAAGGGCAAGATCGTCCAGCGCCTGAAAGACGAAGGCCGTGTTGTCGTGATGGCGGGTGACGGCGTAAACGATGCGCCTGCACTGGCAACGGCGGATGTCGGTGTGGCCATGGGCACCGGGACCGATGTCGCCATCGAAAGCGCCGGCATTACGCTGCTACGCGGCGACCTGATGGGCATTGTCGAGGCGCGCCGTTTGTCTCTGGCGACCATGCGCAATATCCGTCAGAACCTGTTTTTCGCCTTCGTTTACAACTCCGCCGGTGTTCCGATAGCGGCAGGGGTTTTGTACCCGTTTTTCGGGATACTGCTGTCGCCCATTTTTGCAGCGGCCGCCATGTCGCTGTCCTCGGTCAGCGTGATCGTGAATGCGCTGCGTTTGAGGGTGGTGAAACTCGGGTCAAAGCAATGAACTTCTGAATCATTGGAGGTAGCTATGTCATACACGATCGATCGAGTTATCAAAGATGTCGATTTCGAGGACGTGGACAGAAGAGCGCGTCAGGCCCTCACTGATCACGGGTTCGGTGTGCTGACAGAAATTGATGTCAAAGCCACCATGAAGAAAAAGCTGGACAAGGATATGTTGGCCTATCGGATTCTCGGGGCCTGCAAGCCTGGCATGGCCTGGGAAGCCATCGGTGTGGAGCCTCGCGTGGGTGCCATGCTGCCTTGCAACGTTATTCTTCGTGAGGTTTCGGAGGGCATTGAGGTAAGTGCAGTGGATCCATTGGCTTCCATGAGCGCCATCGATAATGACGAGCTCAAGCAGGTTGCCGGGAAGGTCAGGGATATGCTCTCTGAGGTTGTGGAATCGATCTGAAGCCGGTAGAGGCGTCGATTTGCTGCAGTGCCTGCGGTTTGCAATGGATTAGCGAATTAGCCAGGCGAGCGCATAGCCCAACTGAACACTGGAAATGCAAATAGGACTCCTCATTTGACGACGGGATACCTATTTGATGTCAGTCATATTATGGAGAAGAAAAAAGGAAAAAAGGAAAAAAGATATGGATATAAAGACTTTTGGACAACTGATCGACTGGACGCGCGATCTGCACTCACATCTGGCGAGCTGTCTGTCCCATTGCGCAACAAAGCACGAGGAAGAACGGGCCCGTGCGCTTTTGGATTATCTGGCAGCTCATGAATCGGAAATAGAGCGGATCGTGAACGAGTTTGAGCACCAAGGGGATAAGAAGGCACTGGAAACTCGGGTGTACGACTACCTGTCCCATAATCCGATCAAAACTCATCGAACCTGCGACGAGCCTTACGCGAAGCTTGATTTTGATGGTATCTGCCGGGAAGTGTTCGACTTTCATGATCAGATTATTGATCTCTACAAAACGCTGATTGGAAAAGCCGAAATTCCAGAAGCAAAAGAGCTGTTCGAATCTCTTTTGGCGATGGAGGAAAATGAGTCGATGAGACTGGCTCGTCAGGTTGGCCGAATGCAGGATCTATGAGATCCGAGCACTTTTGCTGACGGCTTAATCCCTTTGAATGTTTCCAATTGAGGCTCACCTTCACACCTCAAAGACGGGCGCAAAGCCACCTCCCGGCGTTCGAAAGTTGGTGGCCTGGCCCTGGTACACACGGGCAGCGGCAAGCAGATGTTGCCCGGCATAGGTGTACAAACGGATATCGACCTTTCTGGTGGTGACCGTGCCATCCACTCTCAGGGTGCGTTCTCCGGCGGGAACGAAGTTCTGCGCGATGTAATCACCCTTCAGGATCTCTTCGAAAACGCGGCGGGTTAGTTTTTCGCCCCGATAGACGCCCTTGCTGCCATGGCCCGCTACCGGTTTGAAAAACAGTTTACGCCGGTTGCTCCACAACTCCGCCTCATCACTTGCTGAAACCAGCCGGGTCTTCGGTACAGCTCTATCCAGAAATCCTGCCTCGGTTTCACTCAGGCCCCAGTCGCGCAGGGTTTGGGCATCAGATAGCAGGATCAGGTTCCGTTTGTCGGCCATCAGCGCATGGGCGCGTGGATTGGGCGTGACGACCGCCGCGCCGTCGAGGTAGGCGCGCCTCAGCGCCCCAAGAGCCGGGGCCTCCAAGGCAAAATCCACCAGGCGGTTGTACACCATGTCAATAGGCTTGCCGTGGGCGCTCAGGGCACCATCAACATACTCAAGCTCCGATGGGTCGAGGATCAAGGTCTCTATGCCTCTGGCCTGGAATAACTGCTGGGCCAGTTGGAATTCCGGGAACATAAACTGGGATTCTGGGGCATCGTCCACAATGGCCAGCCAACCGGGCGTCGAGTCGCCACCTTGCCGTTCCCACTCCTGCTGGAACATGGCAAACACCGCGTCCTCGAACCCATCCAATGCACGGTTGGTGCCAGCGGTCTGCTGGGACGGGTCACAGCATCGGTGTTGAGCCCGGGCCAATACCGTGTTCAGAAATGCGCCGCCGGCGTTGGTGTTGATTTCGATCAGCTGAGGCCCGTTCTCGCCCAGGTGAAAGTCGTAGCCCATGAACGCCCCGATGGGGCCTGGATCAAAACCGGCGATGTCCGGCGCCCAGGACAGAGCTTTTTCCTTATAGGGCGGAAGCTCGGCTGCGGATTCGATCGCCTGAACAATCCGCTCCATCGTCGCGATGTCAGCCTGGGGAACAAAAACCGGCGTGTTTGAAAAGAGATGATGGATCTCGGGAGTGGCCGGCGCCTCGTTCCCAGTGTCTGAAAACTGCTTCTGGAGGCTGTCAGTGAGCGCTTTTCGGTCAAGGGTGATGCAGTAACACTGCCGGTTGAGCTGGTCGGCGTGGGTTTTGGTTGTTCGCTGGTTTTCCTGGGGCACGTCTTGCATTGGTCGTCCATGGTCATTGTGAATCGTTCCACCTTGATTCTGGTCAAACGAATGCATGTTTCGCAACTGTTTTCAGGCCTGTTTCAGCTTGGTGTGATGGACTGCCAAGTAATGACCATGCCTGTTCGGGATCTTGCTTACCGGGCGAGGAGATCTTACTGAAACCCTCTGACCAAAAAGGGCACGCTATGAACCATTCGTTGCGCAAGCAGTGTATTGCTGGTATTACGGCCAGTGTCGCTATGAGTTTTTCGCTGATGGTGGCCGCAGACACGAACCGGGCATTTGTTCCCATGGGCACAGCGGATGCCGTCGGCGTTATTGATCTGGAAAACCGCAAGGTGACGTCGTCCATTGGCGGCACCCTGAATACCCACGGTTCGGCACTGACCCCGGATGGCCGGTATCTGGTGGTGGGTAGTTTGTCGGCGCATGATCGTCAGAAGCCGGTTAGTCGCCCCGAAGGCATTTCAGAAGATGAACACGCCGCTCATCATGGGGGCGGGAAGTCTACTGAATTGGAAGCAGGGAGTACGGGGCTGCTCTATTTGGTGAACACGGCCACAAAGACGATTGACCGCAAACTGGAAGTGCCGGGGCCTGTGCACCATGTGCTGGTGACTTCCAACGGTCGCTATGCCGTTTCCACGCATCCTGCCAGTGGCAGTATCAGCGTTGTGGATCTGGATTCCGGTCAGTTGGTCAAAACTGTGGCGACGGGGCCGGCCCCCAACTATCTGGTGCAAACCGACGACGGCCAATCCCTTCTGGTCATCGGCGCCTGAGTAAACCAGGCGCCTCACGGGCCGGCGTCAGGCCACGCGGGTGAACACCTGCAGGATATTGCCCAGCCGGGCAGTGAGCTTGTCACCGGAGGCCAGCGGGCCGACCCCGGCCGGCGTGCCGGTAAAAATCAGGTCGCCGGGCTCCAGCGTGAACACCTGATTGATCTGCGCGATCAGTTCAAAGGTCGGGAACAGCATCTGCCCGGTATGGCCGTGTTGGCGACTTTCGCCGTTCACTTCCAGAGACACTTCCAGATTCTGCCGCACTGAAATGCCGCGGGCGTCGATAAACCCGGAAACCGGTGCGCCGCCGTCGAAACCCTTTGCCCGTTCCCAGGGATGGCCTTTTTCCTTTAGCCGGCTCTGCAGGTCACGCAGGGTCAGATCCAGGCCGACCCCGTAGGCGGCGATGGCGAAGCGAATGGTTTCCAGGTCGGTCTCGCCGCTCAGGCGCTCACCGATCATCACCACCATTTCCACCTCGTGGTGCACCGGGCCCTGTCCCTGGGGCAGCACCAGCGGTTCGTGCAGGCTGCACAGCGCGGTGGCCGGTTTCATGAACAGCAGAGGTTCCTCGGGCACGTCATTGCCCAGCTCGCGGGCGTGCTCGGCGTAGTTTCTTCCCACGCAGACGCACTTGCCCAGCGGCATTTCCATGGGCGAGCCGTCGATCCAGCGATGAACGTAGGCGGATTCCGGTCGCGCTTTCAGCGTGTGGGTATCAAACATCGAACAATTTTCCGGGGTTCATCACGTTGTTGGGATCGAAAACCGCTTTCACCGCTTTCATATAAGCGATTTCCTCTTCACTGCGGGAATACGACAGATAAGGCTTCTTGGTCATGCCCACGCCGTGCTCGGCGGAAATCGAGCCGTCGTACTTCTGCACGATCTCGAACACCCATTTGGACACATCGCCGCATTGGCGGAAAAAATCTTCCTTGGGCAGGTCCGCCGGCTTGAGAATATTCAGGTGCATGTTGCCGTCACCGATATGCCCGAACCAGACGATCTCGAAATCCGGGTAGGCGTCCTGCACCACCTTGTCCACGTCCTCGACGAAATCCGGCACCTTGGAAACGGTGACGGAAATATCGTTTTTATAGGGCGTGTGCGGCGCGATCGATTCGGAAATACGTTCGCGCAACTGCCACAGCTGCTCCAGCTGACCCAGCGACTGGCTCATTACCCCATCCAGCACCCAGCCCTGCTCCACGCAGTGCTCGAAAATCTCCATGGCCCGTTCGCCGGTGTGTTCGGAAAGCTGCTCGAATTCCAGCAGGCAGTAGAACGGACAATCGCTGTCGAAGGGTTTGGCCACCCCGTGCTCGAGCACATGGGCCATGGCCTTGTCGGAAAAGAACTCAAACGCGGTCAGATCAATGTCCTTCTGAAACGCGTGCAGCACTTTCATGACTTCGCGGAAACCGGGCGCGCCCAGCACCAGGGCGGTGAGGTCCTTGGGCCGGCGGGCCAGCTTCACGGCGGCTTCCACCACGAAGCCCAGGGTGCCTTCGGAGCCGATGAACAGGTGGCGGAAGTCGTAGCCGGTGGCGTTCTTGATCAGGCCCTTGTTGAGGTCCAGCAGTTCACCCCGGCCGGTGACCACCTTGAGGCCGGTGATCCAGTCCCGGGTCATGCCGTAGCGGATCACCTTGATGCCGCCGGCGTTGGTGTTGATGTTGCCGCCGATCTGGCTGGAGCCGGCGGAGGCGAAGTCCACCGGGTAGAACAGCTCCTTGCTGTCGGCGAATTCCTGCAGCTGCTGGGTGACCACCCCCGGCTGCACCGTGACCGACCGGTCGTACTCGTTGAAGTCGAGCACCCGGTTCATCCGGTCGAACGCCACCACCAGCTCGCCGTTGGCGGCCACCGCCCCGGCGGACAGGCCGGTGCGGCCCCCGGAGGGCACCAGGTGCAGGCCGTGTTCATTGGCGATCTCCACGATCTGCTGCACTTCTTCGGTGGTTTCCGGCAGCACCACGGCGCTGGGCGCCGGCGCCCAGACCTTGGTCCAGTCCACCCCGTAGCGCTGGGCGCTGTCCGGATCGGTGAGGCAGCGCTTGCCAAGAAGCGCGCTGAGCTGGTCCAGGGCGGCGTGGGCGAGGGAGGTCATCGGCAACTCCAAAGGTCTTCAAGTCAACTTGAGCATTCAACATGTGCACGGGGGCTCCGGAATGGGTCTCATCCGGGGCGGGCTATGATACCATACGCGCCCATTTAACCCGCTACAGAGACCACCCATGGCCAACACTTCTCTTGAGAAGGACAAGATCCGCATCCTCCTGCTCGAGGGCGTCCACCAGAACTCGGTGGATAATCTGAAGGCGCACGGCTACAGCAACGTGGAGCTTCTGCCCACCGCGCTCACCGGCGACGACCTCAAGGACGCCATCAAGGACGCCCATTTTGTCGGCATCCGCTCGCGCACCCAGCTCACCGAGGAGGTCTTCCAGGCCGCCGAAAAGTTGATCGGCGTGGGCTGTTTCTGTATCGGCACCAACCAGGTGGATTTGAAGGCCGCCCTCAAGCGCGGCATTCCGGTGTTCAACGCGCCCTACTCCAACACCCGCTCGGTGGCGGAGTTGGTGATCGCTCACACCGTCAACCTGATGCGCGGCATTCCCGAAAAGAACGCGGTGGCCCACCGCGGCGGCTGGCTGAAATCCGCCAAGGACAGCTACGAGATCCGCGGCAAGAAGCTGGGCATCGTCGGCTACGGCAACATCGGCGCCCAGGTGTCGGTGCTGGCGGAATCCATGGGCATGAAGGTGTACTTCTACGACGTGGTCTCCAAGCTGCCGATGGGCAACGCGGAACAGGTGGGCAGCCTCAATGACCTGCTCGGCCTGGCCGACGTGGTCAGCCTGCACGTGCCGGACACCGCCGCCACCCGCTGGATGATCCGCGAAGAGCAGATTCGCGCCATGAAGCCCAAGAGCTATCTGATCAACTACGCCCGGGGCAAGGTGGTGGACATCGAGGCGCTGGCCGCCGCGCTGCGCGACAAGCACCTGCTCGGCGCCGCCATCGACGTGTTCCCGGAAGAGCCCAAGGGCAACGACGACGAGTTCATCAGCCCGCTGCGCGAATTCGACAACGTGATCCTGACCCCGCACATCGGTGGTTCCACCCATGAGGCCCAGGAAAACATCGGCACCGAAGTGTCCGAGAAGCTGATCCGCTACTCCGACAACGGCTCCACCCTGAGCGCGGTGAACTTCCCGGAGGTGGCCCTGCCGTCGCACCCGGACATGCACCGTCTGCTGCATATCCACCGCAACATTCCCGGCATCCTCACCCAGATCAACACCGTGTTCTCCGAGAACGACATCAACATCTGCGGTCAGTACCTGCAGACCAATGAAGAGATCGGCTACGTGGTGATCGACGTGAACAAGGGCTACAGCCAACTGGCCCTGGAAAAGCTGCGCACCATCGACGGCACCATCCGCACCCGCGTGTTGTTCTAGCGCCTCGACAATAAGCCGGAGCCGGGCTACCTTGCCCGCTCCGGTTTTTTTATGGCGCCGCGGTCTATGAGAATAAGCCCGCCAGGATACGTGCTGGTCAGAAACGGCGTCGCGCTGTTGCTGGCCATGGTGCTATTGAGCGGCTGCGCCACCCGCTCCCTGTTCCAGCCCTACCCGTCCCAGGCGCGCGCCTGGACCGCCGACATGGCGGCGGACGGGCCCGCCCCGTTGCTGAGAAAAGGCGTCGACAGCCGTGACGGCGTGCTCTATCTGCAGGAACTGGGCCGGGTGCACCAGCTGAGCGGCGCCATCGAAGACAGCGAGAGCGCCTTTCGCCGCGCCTTCGGTCACTACGACGAAACGGACGCCGCCGCCCGGCTGCGCGCCTCCAGCCTGGTGAGCAATACCGGCGCCCTGCTGGTCAACGACAACGCCCGCCCCTATGTGGCGCCGGACTACGAGCGCATTTTCGCGCACGCCTACCAGGCCCTGAATTACTGGCGTGAGAACGACGTCACCGCCACCGCCGTGGAACTGCGTGCCGCCGCCAACGAGCAGCGGGTGGCCGCCAACCGGCGCGATGACGAGATCGCCGCCGCCGAAGAGGCGGCGCGGGAAGAGGGCGTGCAACCGGACGATTTCGACAGCCACTTCGCCGGCCTGGACGCCGCCGCCGGCGAGGTCAAGGCGAGCTTCCAGAACGCCTGGACTTTCTATCTCTCGGCCCTGTTCTGGGAGGCCCACGGCGAATACAACGACGCCCTGGTGGACTACAAGAAAGCCCTGGAGATCCACCCGGATTCCGCCATGCTGCAGGAGGATGTGGCGCGCCTGTCCCGCGCCCAGGACGGCCGGGTGGAACGCGACAAGGGCCTGGTGGCGGTGGTCTACGAGCAGGGCCTGGTGCCCGCCCGCCGCGAGCTGAGCCTGCCGATCCCCACGCCGCACGGCCTCTTCGCGGTGGCCTTCCCGACCTACAGCGCCGCCGACAAGCCGCGCCCGGCGCCGCTCACCGTGGCCGTCGGCGACACCACGGCGCGCACCGAAGTGCTCACCGACGTGGGCGGGCTGGCCGCGCGCCATTTGCGCGAACAACTGCCCGGCATGCTGGTGCGGCAGACGCTGCGTGCCACCACCAAGTACAATCTGCAGAAGAAAGCCAACGACGATTTCGGTCCGGTGGGCGCCATCCTCACGCAGATCTTCAATGTGGTCAGCGAACAGGCCGACCTGCGCAGCTGGTTGAGCCTGCCCGCCTACGCCCAGGCCACCCGCCTGATGTTGCCGCCCGGCGAGCACCGCCTTCAGTTGAGCACACCCGGTGGCGGTGCTAGTTTGACGGTTCCCGTGGTGGAACAGGGCGTGACCGTGATTCACGTGGTGGCCACCCCCGGCCGCCTTATAACCCGCGTGTTACCCGTTCAGGAGGGCCCGTTATGAAAGCTCCGTTTACCGCTCTGGCCGCCGTCGTGCTGGCGGTGGTCCTGGCGGGCTGTTCCGCCAGTAATATGGCCCGCCCCGGCGACGACGGCGAACCGCGCCTGTACTCCAACAACAGCACCCTGGCCAACCGCCTTTCGGTGGAAGCGCTGCAGGACAAAAAAGTCGGCGACCTGCTGTACGTGCAGGCGACGTTGGAAAACGGCTGGAAATTTGAACTGGATTTCCAATACAAGATCAAATGGTTCGATCGGGACGGGTTTGAAGTGGCTCCGGAATCCCAGCCCTGGCGGCAACTGGTGATGGCCGGTCGCAGCCAGAACAATGTCCAGGCGGTGGCCCCCAACCCCAGCGCCGTCCGTTATGAAATCTGGGTGCGCGAATAACGCCCCGGACGCCATTCAGGTTCCTTAAGGAGAAACACATGGTTCGCGTATTTTCACTGCTCGCCCTGGCTATGGCGCTGATGCTTTCCGGCTGTGCGTCCCGGGTGGATTACGGCGACGCCCAGGCCCGTGAAACGGTGACCGCCGATTTCGGCTCCACCGATCTGCAGATGATCGCCACCAAGATGGTGGACGACATGATGGTGTTCCCGCCGATCGTGGAAATGACCCGCGACCGCCGCCCGGTACTGTTCGTAGACCGCATCAAGAACAAGACCAGCGAGCACATCGACACCGAGTCCGTCACCGACACCATCCAGTCCAAGCTGATCAACTCCGGCAAGTTCCGCTTCGTGGATATGTCCGTGGTCGACCGGGTGCGCGAACAACTGGAGTACCAGCAGGATTCCGGCATGGTGGACCAGGCCAGCGCCGCCCAGATGGGCCGCCAGATCGGCGCCGAGTTCATGCTCTACGGCAACCTGTCCTCGATCGTGAAGCGCGACGACAGCACCAAGGACGTCTACTACAAGTTCACCCTGAAACTGCTGAACATCCAGAGCGGCATTATTGAGTGGTCCGGCGAGAAGGAAATCCGCAAGACCCGCAAACGCAGCCTGTTCGGCTTCTGAACACCCTGGCACCAGGGAGAGGAACCATGTTCAAGCGTTTTTGTTTGCTCGTGCTGATGGCGGCGCTGGCCGCCGGCACCGCCTCGGCGGCGCAGACCCGCGAGGTAAGCGCCCGCGGCTACGGCGACAACCCGGAACAGGCGGTCACCAATGCGCTGGTGGCGGCGGTGCGCCAGGCCGGCGGCGTGACGCTGTCGGTGAACCCGGATTTCCGCCGCCAGGTCAGCGAATGGGTGATCCAGCGCCAGGGTGACGTCACCACCTGGACCGGCAGCCGCACCTCGGTGGCGGAGCCGCGCCTGCCGACGCTGGGCAGCCTGGACAGCTACGAGGTGACCGCCGTCACCCAGGAAGACAACGCCCTGTGGCGCGCGGACGTGAAAGCGGTGCTGCTGCTCCAGCAGGCGCCGGGCCCGGACCGCTCCCATCTGCCGGCCATCGTGGTGGCGCCGTTCACCAGCGACGCCGATGAATACACCCTGGGTGAAACCACCCTGCCGGCGGCGGAGGTGCGCCGCCAGTTGCACGCCAATCTGATCGACGCCTTCGCCCAGTCCGGCCGTTTCCGCGTGCTGGACCGCGCCAACCTGGGTCTGCGCGAGGCCGAGCAGGCGCTGCTGCGCGACGGCGCCGGCGAGCCCCGCGAGCTGTTGCGCTTGGGCAAAACCAAAGGCGCCGACCTGCTGTTGGTGGGTCATATCGAGGCGTTCGACATCGGCGACGACGAGCGCACGTTCTACGGCGTCCGCTTCCAGGGCTACGAGCCCTATGTGCGTTTGCGCTACCGGTTGATCGACGCCGCCGGCGGCGAAGTGCTGGAAGCCGGCCTCTATGACTGGCAGCAGTCCGAAGCCAGCGTGCGGCAGCTGGCCCGCCAGCAGAAGCTGGACCACCGCAACCATCCGGAGCGGCTCGCCGATCTGGTCTACCCGCGCATCGCCCGGGCCCTGGCGGCGGCGGCCTCCGACAGCCTGTATCCGGTACAGGTGCTCAAGAGCGACGGTGACCGGGTTTACCTGAGCCACGGCCAGGGCCGCCTGGAAGCGGACACCATCCTCAATGTGTATCGGCCGGTGGAGTCCCTGGAAGACCCGCAGACCGGGCTCACCATTCGTATGGAAAGCGACGCCCTGGCCAGCCTGGAGGTGATCGAAGTACGTCCGGATTACGCGGTGGCCCGGATCACCCAGGGCGGCGGCGAACCGCGCCCCGGTGACCGCGTGCGCGCGCCGGGCAACCGTCAGGGCGACACCGGTGACGTGGAGCAGCCCGCCGGGCAACCGGAGAGCCCCGGCTCTTCACCCATGCCGCTGAACTGGGATTAGGACCGCGGGCGGCACCCGCCGCCCCGCCGTGGGGGATCGACAATGGGTGGTTACTTCAATCAGGCGCTGGTGTTGCTGGCGGCGGCGGTGTTGCTGCTGCCGCTGTTTCAGCGTCTCGGGCTGGGCAGCATTCTCGGCTATCTGGCCGCCGGCATCGTCATCGGGCCGCTGGGCCTGGGGCTGATCCCCGGCGCCGAGGCGGTGCTGCATTTCGCCGAGCTGGGCGTGGTGTTGATGCTGTTCCTGGTCGGCCTGGAACTGGCCCCGGAGCAGCTCTGGGCGCAGCGCCGGCGGCTGCTCGGGCTGGGCGCCAGCCAGATGCTGTTCAGCGCCGCCCTGCTCACCGGTTTCTTCTTCGCCCTGGGCCAGCCCGGCCCGGCCGCCCTGGCCATCGGCGCCACCCTGGCGCTGTCGTCCACCGCCTTCGCGGTACAGATGCTGGTGGAAACCAACCAGCTGGGTACGCCCCAGGGCCGTAACGCCTTCTCGATTCTGCTGTTCCAGGACCTGGCGGTGATTCCGCTACTGCTGCTGCTGCCGGTGCTGGCCGGCGGCGACGCCGGCGCCGCCCAGCCCAACCTGCTGGTGGGCGTGCTGGTGCTGGCGCTGATGTGGCTGGCCGGGCGCTACCTGCTCAACCCCTGGCTGGGCTGGCTGGCGCGGCTGCACAACCGGGAGCTGATGACCGCCACCGCCCTGCTGCTGGTCCTCGGCGCCGCCGAGCTGATGGAAACCCTGCATCTGTCCATGGGTCTGGGCGCCTTCGTGGCCGGCATGCTGCTCGCCAACTCCCCCTACCGGGAGCAGCTGGACACCGATATTCAACCGTTCAAGGGCATGCTGCTGGGGCTGTTCTTCATCGCCATCGGCATGACCATGGACCTGCGCCTGCTGGCGGCGTCCCCCTGGTCGATCCTGGCCATGGGCGCGGCCCTGCTGGGGATCAAAACCCTGGTGCTGTTCGGCATTGCCCGGGCGTTGAAGGTGGGCGGCCGCGACGCCCTGCGGTTCGGCCTGCTGCTCAGCCAGGGCGGCGAATTCGCCTTCGTGCTGTTCACCCAGGCCGGGGCCCTCAACCTGCTGCCGACGGAGATGATCGCCCGGCTCAACCTGGTGGTGGCCCTCTCCATGGCCGCCACGCCGCTGCTGCTGAAACTGGTCCAGCGGCTCTGGCCGGCGCCCGAGACCGGCCACCGCAGCACCGAGGACGAGCCCGCGCCGCACGGCCAGCCGGCGGTGATCGTGGCCGGCTTCGGCCGCTTCGGGCAGATCATCGGCCGGATCCTGGTCAGCCGCCGCATTCCGTTCACCGCGCTGGACTCCAACCCGGACCACATCGACACCGTGCGCCGGTTCGGCAACGAGGTCTACTTCGGCGACGTCACCCGGCTCGACCTGCTGCACACCGCCGGGCTGCAGCACGCCCGCATCATGGTGCTGGCGATCGACGACGTGCAGGCGTCGCTGCGCGCCGTGCGCCTGATCCGCGAGCACTTCCCGCACATCACCCTGATCGTGCGCGCCCGCGACCGCTACCACGCCTATTCACTGATGGCCGAAGGCGTCGAGCACGTCATCCGCGAAACGCTGGACTCCAGCCTGCGCGCCGCCCAGATCACCCTGGCCCAGCTGGGCATGCCGGAAACCACTGCCATCGACCTGGTGCGCACCTTCCGGGACGTGGACGAACGCCTGCTGCGTGAGCAGTTCGCCCACCGCGACAAGCTCGACAAACTGATCGAGCTCTCCGCCCGCGGCCGCGAGGAACTGGAATCCCTCCTCGAAGCCGGCAGTGACGACGGCCGCCGCGACGGGGGCCCTTAAAGCCGCAGGTCGTTGAGGCCCTTGCGGATGGCGCGGT
This sequence comes from Alloalcanivorax venustensis ISO4, assembly GCF_015356855.1. Classification (GTDB taxonomy): domain Bacteria; phylum Pseudomonadota; class Gammaproteobacteria; order Pseudomonadales; family Alcanivoracaceae; genus Alloalcanivorax; species Alloalcanivorax venustensis. The sequence goes on along the minus strand of NZ_ARXR01000005.1, from coordinate 8,592 downwards.
CGAGCACCGGCTTGATCACGGCGGCGATCAGCGGCAGCTTGCCCTTGAAGACAATGGTGTAGTGCAGGCGGGAACCGCCGGCGGTCTCGGAAAACACCATCACCCCGTGGTGATCGCGCAGCGGGCTGCCCTTGGTGATGCGGTAGGCGATGCGGCGGTCGCGCTCGAACTCGGTGACGGTCTCTTCGAAGGCCGGCGTCAGAGGCAGCGACAGCCGGCGCACCGACCCCACGCCGTTGGGCTCCACGTCCCCCTCCTTGACGCGCCGGACCTTGGCCGGGGCGAACAGGGCGGACAGGTTCTCGTGCTCACTGAGGTGGTTGAACAGGTCGCTGACCGGGAACGGAAATTCCTTGTCGATTTCGATGCGTTGCTGGCCCATGGGCGCTCCGTGTCTGAAAAAAGAACGATTCTGAGCGGCCCCCGGCGTCTTGCACAGGTTCCAAAAGGCCAGACGCCGGTGATTGTGTTGTTTTATGGTTAGCCGTGCTGGACCACGTCCACGGCGATGCCGGCCGGGTCGAGGATGACGAAGTGCCGGTCGCCCCAGGCTTCATCGCGGATCGCCACCTCGATCGGCACCCCCAATGCCTGCAGCCGCCGGTATTCGGCGTCCGCGTCGTCCACGTCGATGGTGACCCACAGGCCCCGTCCGTCGCGCAACGGGCGTTGAAACGCCGCCGCCTGGGCCTCCTGTTGCGGGGCCAGGAAACCCAGCTCGCCGCCGCCCAGCTCCAGCAGAACGAACCAGTCGCTGTCGAACAGCACCCGGCACTGAAACAGGCGCACGTAGAAATCCCGGCACGCCTGCAAGTGCTCGGTGACCACACCGGACCAGAGTTTCATCGCGTTGCTCCTTTGGCTTGAGAAGAAGCCCCACTCTAGGTCGGCGCGCCGGCCTGTTCTTGAATAAAGGCGACATCGTGCATCGGCAGCCGGGGCGCCCCCGGGGTGACGCCCAGGTAGCGTTTCAGCTCCCGGGTCATATGGCTCTGATCGGTGTAGCCGGCGGCCAGCGCGATGTCGGCCAGCGGCGCGGCGGGTGACGGGCGGCTCAGCAACGCCAGGGCCTGCTGGCTGCGGCGGATGCCCATGAACACCTTGGGCGGCACGCCGACCCACTCCAGGAAGTCGCGCTCCAGTTGCCGGCGGCTCAGGTTCAGGCGCGCCGACAGGGCGGTCACGCTGACGCCGGGGGCGGCACGGGAAAGCAGCGCCAGGGCGCCGTCCAGGCGTCTTGGTTGGGGCGGCTGCCCGGCGAGCCACCGGGAAAGCAGCCGGTCCACGGCAAAGGCGGGGTCGGGGCGGGCGATCAATTCGGCGAGGCGCTCCGCCGACAAGTCGGCGGGCCGGGCCAGAGGCTGGGCGGTGTCGGTGAGAAAACGCCCGGGCAGGGGCAGGAAATGGCGGCTCTGGCCGGGCTGGAAGCGGATACCGAAATAGACACAGCCGGGCTCCACCGGCACGTCCGATGGCCGGGTGCTGGTGCCGAACGCCTGCCAGGCGCCATCGCCGTCGCGCAGGCGCAGCACCAGGTCCACGCAGCCGTCCGGCAGCACCCGGTGGCGGTCGCCGCCGCCGTCGCGGCTCAGCCAGTAATGGCTGACCAGCCCGCGCAGGGCCGGCGCCGGCGGGTAGCAGTGCAGAGTCTGGGCCGCGAAGGTGGTGTCCATGGGCATAGTGGAGCACACCCCGCGGCGGCCGTCACCGGGGTCAGTCCGCGTCGGCGCCGACCCGCGCCGCGCCGATGCCGCGCGGGTCGCTGGCGGCGGTGACGCTGTTGTCCTCGTGCCGCCAGAGAATCGCCTGCATGTTGCCGTACTCGCGGTCCACGGAGACCACGTCGTGGCCGCGCAGGCGCAGGCTTTTCGCCGCTTCGATGTCGAGGAAGGCGGGTTCCGCCTGAACCTGATCGGGCAGGAACTGGTGGTGAAAGCGTACCCGGCTCACCCAGTCGTCCACCGGGGCGTCATTGGCCGCCTCGAGCACACCCAGCATCACCATGGTGATGATACGGCTGCCGCCCGGCGTGCCGAGAATCGCCACCCGGTCGTCGAACTCCACGAAGGTAGGCGTCATCGAGGACAACGGCCGCTTGCCCGGCGCCACCGCGTTGGCCTTGCTGCCCACCAGGCCATAGGCGTTGGGGCTGCCCGGCTTGGCGGAGAAATCGTCCATCTCGTTATTGAGGATCACGCCGGTGCCGGCGGGCATGAAGCCGCTGCCGAACGGCAGGTTGATACTGAGCGTGGCGGCCACCCGGTTGCCGGCGCCGTCGAGCACCGAAAAGTGGGTGGTATGGAAGCCTTCGCCGGTGGCCACGGGTTCGCCCAGCTCGCTGCTGGGGGTGGCCTTATCCAGCTTTATGGAGGCGGCCCGCTGCTCGGCGTAGGATTTACTCAACAGGTTATCCACAGGTATGGAAACAAAATCCGGGTCGCCCATATAGCGGCCCCGGTCCTGATAGGCGCGCCGCCAGGCTTCCACGGTGAGGTGAGGAAGTAAGTCCTCACTAATCTCGCCGCCGTTGAATTCATTGAGAATGTTCAACGCTTCCAGCATCACCAGCCCGCCGGCGGACGGCGGTGGGGCCGTGACGATGCGGGCGCCTCGGTAGTGGCCGACCACCGGCGCCCGCTCCTTGACCCGATAGTTGTTCAGGTCCTGTTTTGTCCAGATGCCGCCGGCCTCGCGCACCCCGCGTACCAGTTTTTCCGCCACCGGGCCCTGGTAAAAACCGTCTCGCCCCTGCTCGGCCAGGGCCTCCAGAACCCGGGCCAGATCCGGCTGCCGGATCAGGGTGCCGTTGGCCGGTATTTCGCCGTCATCCAGGAACACCGAGGCGGCGGTGGGGTAGCGGTTGAGCACGTCCTTGCGGTAGCCGGCCAGCGCCCGGTAGTGGTCTTCCACCTCGAAACCCTGGCGCGCCAGCTTAATGGCCGGCGCCAGCGTGGTTTTCAGGGGCAGCTCGCCGTAGTGTTCGGCGAGGTAGGCGAAGGCCGCCGCCTGGCCGGGAATGCCCGCCGCCAGGGCGCCGTTGACGGCGCGGTCGCGCACCACCTGGCCGTCCTGGTCCTGGTACATGTCCTCGGTGGCCGCCGCCGGCGCCGTCTCGCGGGCGTCCAGCATGGTCTGCAGGTCGTCCTTTTCGCGGTGCAGCAGCCAGAAACCGCCGCCGCCCATGCCGGCGGAATAGGGCTCCACCACCGACAGCGCCGCCGCCACGGCCACCGCCGCGTCGTAGGCGTTACCGCCCTGCTCGAGCATCTGGAAGCCGGCGTCGGTGGCCAGCGGGTGGGCACTGGCGATCGCCGCCTTGCCCGGTCCGGCGGCCTGGGCGGTGACGGCGAACAGCAACAAAAGCGGGAAAAACCAGCGCATGGCGGCCTCCTTCTGGCGAACGGGGTATCGGGGGCGAGAAACGGTCAGCCGCCCCGCTGCTGCTTCTTCAGGTCCAGCGCTTCCACCACATGGGGCGGCACGAAATTGCGCACATCGCCGTCGAGCAGCGCGATCTCGCGGACCAGGGAGCTGGAGATAAAGGACAAATGCTCGGCCGGCGTCAGGAACACAGTTTCCAGTTCCGGGGCCAGCTGGCGGTTCATGTTGGCGAGCTGGAATTCGTATTCGAAGTCGCTCACCGCGCGCAGGCCGCGCAGCAGGATATTGGCTTCCTGGTCCCGGCAGAAATGGGCCAGCAGCTTGGAAAAGCCGGTCACCTTGACGTTGTCCAGATGGCCGATGCTGTCTTCGACCAGCTTGACCCGCTCGTTCAGGGAGAACAGCGGGCCCTTCTTCTCGCTGGCCGCGATGGCCACCACCACCTCGTCGAACATACTGGCGGCCCGTTCGATCAGGTCCTTATGGCCGTTGGTGATGGGGTCGAAGGTGCCCGGATAAACAACACGGTTGGTCATGCTCGGCTCGCTTTCTCCAGAGATCGGGCGCCAAGCATAACGCAACTCGGTTTACGATTCAGGCCCGCAGCCGCTCCGCCAGAGCGGTGGCGTTGCGGGCGCTCAACCCGTAGATGCTCAACTGAGGGTTCACCCCCAGGCTGGTGGGGAACACCGAGCCGTCGAACACATACAGATTCTCCAGATGGCGGTAGCGCCCCTGGGCGTCCACCAGACCGCGGTCCTTGTCGCCCATGGGGCAACCGCCCATCACATGGGCGCTGCCCAGCGGCACGTCCAGGGCCTGGTAGCTGAGGTCTGCCATGGCCTCGCGGGCCTGCGCCCAGCTGGTATAGAACGGCGCGCGGATGTGGCCGGGCCGCACCGCCCGGGCACCGGCGGCGAACTGCATTTCCACCTGGCTGTACAGGCTGCGGCGGGCGCCGTCGAGCAGATAGTCGGTGACCGGGTAATCGAGTACCGGCTCGCCGTTGTCGCGCAGTTCCACGGTGCCGCCGGGGCTCTCTTCGTGGAAGCCGTCGCGCATCAGGGCGATGGAGGCGGCGGTGTTGGGCAGCGCGGTGATGTGCTCGCGGGCCTGCTCGCCGAAGCCGCCCAGCAGCGCCCCGGTGAGGCCGGGGTGCAGCGGCATCATCTCCAGCTTGTAGCCGATCGGGCCGTCGACGCCGCCGGTGAAGGTGAACTGGTCCGAGTGCAGCGACTGGGGCGCGCCGTAGTAGGGGGCGATCTCCCGGTCGTAGCGGCCGAAGGCGAAGCTGGTGACGTGCAGGAAGGTGCGCTTGCCCACCCGGCCGTCCGGGTCCGGCACCTCCGAGCGCAGCAGCAGCGCCGGGGTCTGGATGCCGCCGCCGGCGGCGATGATGGTGGGCGCTTTCAGGGTCACGGTGGCGCCGGTGGGGTTGCGGTCGTGGTTCAGGGGCGTCACCTGCACGGCGCTCACCCGGGTGCCGTCGTGCACCAGCTTGTCGGCGCGGGCGCTGTGGATCAGGGTGGCGCCGGCCTCCATGGCGGCGGGCAGCGTGGTCACCAGCATCGACTGCTTGGCGTTGGTGGGGCAGCCCATGCCGCAGTAGCCGATATTCCAGCAGCCGCGCACGTTTCTCGGAATCACCGACCAGTCCCAGCCGAGTTTTTCGCAGCCGCGTTTGATCACGTCGTTGTTGGCGTTGGCGGGCATCGCCCAGGGCTCGATACCGAGCTGCTTTTCCATGCGCTGGAAATAGGGGTCCAGGTCCGCGCGGCTGGTGTTGTCGACGCCGAAGCGCTCGCGCCAGTGGTTGAGGGTTTCCTTGGGCGTGCGGAAGCTGGAGGTCCAGTTGACCACCGTGGTGCCGCCCACGGTGCGGCCCTGCAGAATGGTGATGGCGCCGTCCTTGGTGGCGCGCATGGCGCCCTCCTGGTACAGCTGCCGGTAGGCGTCGCCTTCATTGAGATTGAAATCCCGGGAGCTGGTGAGGCGCCCGGCCTCCACCAGGATCACCTTGAGGCCGGCGGCGCTGAGTATTTCCGCGCTCACCCCGCCGCCGGCGCCGGTGCCGATGATCACCACATCGGCCTCCAGGGTGCGGTCGTCGCTGACGGTGGCGCCGTCGATCAGGTTCCATTTTTCCCTGGCGTTGTCCCAGGGGTCGGCGATGTTCTGAATCTTAAGTGTGGACAGGTCCTGCATGACCCGGCTCCTTATTGTTTTGGGGTGGGTACAGGCGCTATGCGGCGTTGGATCCGGTCACCGGCGGGCCGGGGTATCCCGTGGTCAGCGCCGCTTCCGGAGTGACGTACCAGGCCATCATGATCGGCTGGGTCAGGCCCTTGAAGGCGAGCTTGGGGAAGCCGCTGTCATTGCTGGCCCAGTGGGCGAGCGTGTCGCGCAGTTGCGCGTCGCTCTGCTCCTCGAAGTGCGCCCAGGTGCCGGTGATCCACCAGCGCGCGGCGCCCAGTTGCATCAGATCCAGAAGCTGGAACAGCTGACCGCGCTGGCCGTCGGTGCCGCCCTGCAGCAGACGGTCGAAAGCCTGCAGCGCCTGGTCCGGTCCGGCGCCGTCCACCGCTTCCAGGCCGCCGCCGAGCAGCGGCGACATCAGCGGCCGCAGCAGGGTGACGTCCTTATCGCGAAGGTGTTTGAAGCCGGTGGCGGGACCCGGGTCCGAGCTGCACCCGGTAAGCAGTGTGCTGGCGCCGGCGCCGACGGCCAGTGCCGCCCCGCCCCAGGCGCTGAGTTTCAGAAAACCACGGCGGTCGACGCCGGAGCCTGGCATGTTGTCCTGGTCCATTTTAGGGATCCTCGGCTGGCCTGTTTCTTGTTGTTGGCTGGCGGACCCGCCCCGCCCAGGGGCGGGTCCGGTTATTTCAACATGGCTTACTTGAGCATGAATTTGTAGATGAACTTATGCATCCCGCGTCCGTAGGGCGGCAGAATGTGTTTGGTGGCGTTCATCTTGCCCTTCTTGTACACGCCCTTGGCCTTGGAGAAGGTGAGGAAGCCTTCCGGGCCGTGGTAGTGACCCATGCCGGAGGGACCCACCCCGCCGAACGGCATGTCGTCCACGCCCACCTGGGTGATGGTGTCGTTCAGGCACACACCGCCGGAGTGGGTGTGGTGCAGCACGTGCTCGCCGTTGCGGGCGTTCCAGTCGAAATAGTAAAGCGCCAGCGGGCGTGGCCGGTCGTTGACGTAATCAATGGCGTCGTCGAGGGTCTTGTAGGGCACCACCAGCATCAGCGGGCCGAAGATTTCGTCCTCGGCGATCTTCATGTCGTCGGTGACATTGAGCACCAGGGTGTGGGGAATCTTGCGGCTGCCGTCCAGGTTCTCCTCCGCCGGGTTGATGGTGATCACCTCGGCGCCTTTTTCCCGGGCGTCGTCCAGGTAGCTGTTGAGCCGGCGGTACTGGCGCTCGTTGATGATGCTGGTGAAGTCCGGGTTGTCGCGTAGCGTCGGGTAGAGTTCAGTGACCTGGGCTTTCCAGGCGTCGACGAATTCCCGCACGCGGTTTTCCGGCACCATGATGTAGTCCGGCGCCACGCAGGTCTGGCCGCTGTTGAGACACTTGCCGAAGGCGATGCGCTCCACCGCGTCCTTCATCGGGAAATCCTCGCCGATGATGCAGGGGCTCTTGCCGCCCAGCTCCAGGGTCACCGGGGTCAGGTTCTCCGCCGCGGCGCGCATGATGTGCTTGCCCACGGTGGTGGAGCCGGTGAACAGCAGGTGGTCGAACGGCAGGCTGGAGAACGCCGCCGCCACGTCCACTTCGCCGTTGACCACGGCCACGTGATCCTCGGCGAAGGTCTTGCCGATCAGTTCCTCGAGCAGTTCGCCGGTGCGCGGCGTGGATTCGCTCATCTTGATCATCACCCGGTTGCCGGCGGCCAGCGCCGCCAGCATCGGGCCGATGGCCAGGTACAGCGGGTAGTTCCAGGGCACGATAATGCCCACCACGCCCAGCGGCTGGTATTCCACCCACACCTTGCCGGGCCATTGGGCGGCGCCGACCTTGCGCTTGGAGGGTTTCATCCATTTGCGCAGATGCTTGGCGTGGTACTTGATGCCTTCCACGCTGGTGAGCATCTCCGCCAGCTTGGTCTCGTCGGCGGAGCGGTTGCCGAAGTCGGCGTTCAGCGCCTCCACCCAGGCGTCCATGTTGTCCAGCAGCATCGGCTTGAGCTGCTGAATATGCTCATGGCGCTGCTCGGCGGTGGGGTAGGGCTGGCGGCGGTACGCCGCTTTCTGGGCGGCGAAAATGCGCTTCATGCGCTCGATCTGCGCATGCTCGGTTTGGAGTTCTTTGATCTCGGCGACCATAATGCGCCTCCCTGGGCGTTTGTTTATTAGACTGTCCTCGATTTTTAGAGTAATTACTCTAGGAGTCAACAGACTGTTTCATCGTCCCCGCAGTACGCTTTGATTTGGCCCGTTATGACCGACACGAAAACGCGCATCCTGGATACCGCCCTGAACCTGTTCAACCGTGCCGGCGAGCGCAACGTCACCACCAACCACATCGCCGAGGGTCTGGGCATCAGCCCGGGCAACCTCTACTACCACTACCGCAACAAGGCGGCGATCGTGGCGGCGCTGTTCGAACGCTACCAGGAGCAGATCCGCGATCTGCTGACGGTGCCGGAAGGGCCGCTCACCTGGCAGGACAAGATGCGCTATTTCGAGGGCATCCTGGAGTCCATGTGGCAGGCCCGCTTCCTGCACCGGGACCTGGCCCACTTTCTCCACCAGGACGCGGAGCTGCGCCGGCGCTACAAGGTGTTCGTCCAGGACAGCCTGGAGCGCGGCCTGGTGATCTACCGCAGCCTGCGCGACAGCGGTCTGATCGAGGCCAGCGACGAAGAGCTGCGCGGCCTGCTGGTCAACACCTGGGTGCTGGCGGCGTCGTGGCCCGGTTTCACCCACGGCCTGAACCCGGACGCCACCGGCGACGAGGCGCTGGACCGCACCCTGCTGCGCCAGGGCATCTACCAGATTATCTGTCTGGAGGCGCCCTACCTGCGCGGCGAGGCGCTTGATCATCTGGACGCCATGAAGCAGGAGTTCCGCACCGGCGACACCACCATGGACCTGCTGTTCGCGGCGGCGGAGGCGCCACCGGCGCGGCGCGCATGACGGCGCCGGTCACCGCTCTGGCCCGGCCCCGCTCGGCGCTGGCCTGGCTGGCGCTGGCGGCGG
>NZ_ARXR01000049.1 GCF_015356855.1 Alloalcanivorax venustensis ISO4 | reverse complement strand
CGCCGGGCAGCGTCGTGCGCGCCACCCAGGGCGTCAAACCCAGGGCGCGGAGATAACTCTGACGCTGCGCTTCATTCATGGTGGTGTCCTGTGCGGCCGGCCATACAGCTTAGCAAATGTCCGAGCGCCGTCCGAGGGTTGTGCGCCGGCGGCCAGCGACCAGCAGCATGGCCACGGCCAGCAGCGCGCCGCTGAGCGCGCCGTACAAATGGGCGTTTACGTACACGCGCCCGTTAATCCAGGCGCGCAGATAGTCCACGTCGTAGCCGGGCAGCTGCTCCCACACCAGGCGACCGGCCACCACCGCCAGCACCAGGCTGTGCAGCACCGGATTGCCGCGCCAGCCGATCACCAGACAGAGCACCAGCAGCCCCTGCAGCAGCCCCGACAGCCCCACGTACCAGCCCAGGTCCCGGTCCAGCACGAAGAACACCGCGCCCACCAGGGGCGCGCTCACCGCGAACCACAGCCAGAACCGCCGCCGGTCCAGCAGGTCGCGGAAGAAGAACAGAATCAGCGCCAGGCCGCCCAGATTGAGCAGCGCATGCCAGAGATTCAGGTGCACCAGATGCGCGGTGACCAGGCGCCACACTTCACCGCCGGCCACGGCGGCGCGGTCATAGCGCAGCCACGGGTTCACCCACTGGTGGGCCAGGCCCAATGCCAGAACGACGGCGATGAACACCAAGGCGTGAGGAAGGAGTTTGGGATCGCGAGTTTGCATCGTGGCAGGATAAGTGAACTCAGAGGCCAGGTCTTGCCTTGTGGGAGCGGGCCTGCCCGCGAAAGGGTGGCTTTTAGCCACCCGGCGGGATACCAGAGACGCTGTTTGTGCTGCTGTTAGGAAGGTCTCTGGGATCCTGCCGGGAGCTTCGCTCCCTTTCGCGGGCGAGGCCCGCTCGCACAAGAGCGCCCTTTAGCGGGCTGGGCCCGCTCGCACATAAAAAAGCCCCGGCGGGAGAACCCGCCGGGGCTTTTGGGAGGTCGTGGGACCGGCTGATTTACATCATGCCGCCCATGCCACCCATACCGCCCATGCCGCCCATATCCGGGGCGCCACCGCCGGCGTTTTCTTCCGGCTTGTCGGCGATCATGGCTTCGGTGGTGATCATCAGACCGGCCACGGACGCGGCGGCCTGCAGGGCGGACCGGGTCACTTTGGCCGGGTCCAGGATGCCCATCTCGATCATGTCACCGTACTCACCGGTGGCGGCGTTGTAACCGAAGTTGCCGCTGCCGTTGCGTACTTCCTGAACCACAACGGACGGCTCACCGCCGGCGTTGTAGACGATCTGACGCAGTGGAGATTCCAGTGCGCGGATGATCAGAGCGATACCGGCGTTCTGCTCTTCGTTGTCGCCTTTGAGCGCGCCGATGTTGGCCAGGGCACGCACCAGGGCGACACCGCCGCCGGGCACCACGCCTTCTTCAACGGCCGCACGGGTGGCGTGCAGGGCGTCGTCGACGCGGGCTTTCTTCTCTTTCATCTCCATTTCGGTGGCGGCGCCGATCTTGATCACGGCCACACCGCCGGCCAGCTTGGCCACGCGTTCCTGGAGCTTCTCTTTGTCGTAGTCGGAGGAGGAGTTCTCGATTTCCTTGCGGATCTGCTCCACACGGGCGTCGATGTCCGCCTGCTCGCCCTTGCCGCCGACCACGGTGGTGTTTTCCTTGTCGATGTTGACCTTCTTGGCGGAACCCAGGTCTTCCAGGGCCACGTTTTCCAGGCTCAGGCCGACTTCCTCGGAAATCACGGTGCCGCCGCTGAGGATCGCCAGATCCTGCAGCATGGCTTTACGGCGGTCGCCGAAGCCGGGCGCTTTCACGGCGGCGCACTTGATGATGCCGCGCATGTTGTTGACCACCAGGGTGGCCAGCGCTTCGCCTTCGATGTCCTCGGCGATGATCATCAGCGGCTTGCCTGCCTTGGCCACGTTCTCGAGAACCGGCAGCAGCTCGCGGATGTTGGAGATCTTCTTGTCAACCAGCAGGATGTAGGGGTCTTCCAGCTCCACCTGCATCTTTTCCTGGTTGTTGATGAAGTACGGGCTCAGGTAACCGCGGTCGAACTGCATGCCTTCCACGACTTCCAGCTCGTTGACCAGGGACTGGCCTTCTTCCACGGTGATCACGCCTTCCTGGCCGACCTTCTCCATGGCCTGGGCGATGATCTCACCCACGGACTTGTCGGAGTTGGCGGAGATGGTGCCCACCTGCTCGATGCTCTTGGTGGTGTCACACGGGGTGGACAGCTTCTTGATCTCTTCGACGATGGCGTCGGTGGCCTTGTCGATGCCGCGCTTGAGGTCCATCGGGTTCATGCCGGCGGCAACCGCCTTCAGGCCTTCGTTGACGATGGACTGGGCCAGTACGGTGGCGGTGGTGGTGCCGTCACCGGCTTCGTCGTTGGCCTTGGAAGCGACTTCCTTGACCATCTGCGCGCCCATGTTCTCGAACTTGTCTTCCAGCTCGATTTCCTTGGCGACGGTCACGCCGTCCTTGGTGATCAGCGGCGCGCCGAAGGATTTCTCCAGCACCACGTTGCGGCCTTTCGGGCCCAGGGTCACTTTGACCGCGTCGGCCAGGGTGTTAACACCCTTGACCATTTTTTGACGACCCTTGTCGCGGAACAATACTTCTTTAGCCATTATTCAATACCTCTGCAGTATTCTCGGCACCGGAACCCGGAGCCTGTATTCCCTGTTAATTCTCAACCTTCGATGACGGCAAGAATCTCGGCTTCGCTCATGATCAGAAGCTCTTCACCGTCCACTTTCACGGTGTTGCCGGAGTACTGACCGAAAATCACTTTGTCGCCGGCCTTCACGTCCAGGGCGCGAACGTCACCGTTCTCCTGGATCTTGCCGTTGCCGACGGCGATCACTTCGCCACGGGACGGCTTCTCGGCGGCGGAACCGGGCAGCACGATGCCACCGGCGGTTTTGGTCTCTTCCTCCTCGCGGCGCACCAGCACGCGATCATGCAAAGGACGAATTTTCATGGTCTCCATTCTCCAAGTTGGCTCTAAGGTCACCGGGGCCTGGCCCCGCAAACCGGAATTAGCACTCTCACGAGTCGAGTGCTAATCATAGTTACCGCTTCACGGCAGTCAATAGGTGGGTGACGAAATCTGTTTCGTCACCGTGCCCCGCGAGATGGGGGCGACGGGGCCCGTTTCAAGCTGCAAGCCTCAAGCTTCAAGCGGCAGGCTGGCCGTGCTGGCAGAGAGGCCGTGCCATGAGCCGCGATACAGGATTCAGGATGCAGGATACAGCGCGGCGGGAAGATCGGCGGGTCGGAAAGTCCTTCACTCCGCGCCCTTGCGTCTTGGCAACCGGCGTCGTGCTAATACGCAAGCCGGTCCGCCCACTCCAGAGCCTTCCCTTGTATCCTGAATCCTGCATCCTGTATCGGGTGGCGCCAGCCACCCTCGGCCCACCCGCCGACACGGCCTGCCTGCAGCTTGCAGCTTGTAGCCCGCGGCTATGTTTTTGGTCATTGGCCCGCCGGTTGGCCCTGGGCATACTCTGGCTTTTCGTTTGACGAGGAGCGACCCATGGATTTGAACAATAAGGTAGTGGTAGTCACCGGCGCCGGCCGGGGCCTGGGGCGGGGCATCGCCGAAGCCCTGGCGAGCCGCGGCGCGCGCATCGCCTGCGTGGACCTCAACGAGGACGACCTGCGCGACACCGTGGCCCGCTGTGAGCGCGCCGGCGGCGAAGCCAAGAGCTACCTGGCCAATGTCGCCCGGGAAGACGAGGTCACCGCCCTGTTCGACGGCGTGGTGGCGGACTTCGGCGCCCTGCACGGCCTGGTCAACAACGCCGGCATCACCCGTGACGGCCTGCTGGTGAAGTTCAAGGACGGCGAGCTGCAATCGTCCATGAGCCTGCAGCAGTGGCAGGCGGTGATCGATGTGAACCTGACCGGGGTGTTCCTGTGCGGCCGCGAGGCGGCCCGCTGCATGCTGGAGAGCGGCGTCGAGGAAGGCGTGATCGTCAACATCTCCTCGATCGCCCGCCAGGGCAGCTTCGGGCAGACCAACTACGCCGCCGCCAAGGCCGGCGTGGTGGCCATGGCCGAGGTCTGGACGCGGGAGCTGGCGCGCTTCAACATCCGCACCGGCGTGGTGGCGCCCGGCACCATCAACACCGATATGATCGCCGCCATGAAGCCCGAGGCCCGCGACCGGCTGGTGAGCTCGGTGCCGCTGAAGCGGCTCGGCGAGCCGGAGCACATCGCCCGCTCGGTGCAGTTCATCTTCGAGAACGACTACTTCACCGGCCGCGTGATCGAAACCGACGGCGGCCTCCGCTAGACGTGCCGGGGCCAAAGGACTGTGGGAGCGAGCCTGCTCGCGAAAGGCCGGCAAAGCCGGCCGGCGGGATACCAGAGACGCCGATGGTGTTCCGCTTTTTAGGTCTCTGGCATCCTGCCGGGCGCTTCGCGCCCTTTCGCGGGCGGGGCCCGCTCCCACAATCCATCGGCTTGTAGCTTGCGACTTGAAGCCTGAAGCTAGTCTCATGAACCAAGAATTCACGGATGCGGTGTATCAGATCGTCGGCGCCATCCCGGCCGGCCGCGTGGCCAGCTATGGGCAGGTCGCACGGCAGGCCGGCTACCCCCGCCACGCGCGCTTCGTCGGCCGTTTGATGAGCCGGCTGCCGGAAGGCTCCGCCCTGCCCTGGCACCGGGTCATCCGCGGCGACGGCGGTCTGCCCCTGGCCGGCACGCCGAGCGGCGAGATCCAGATCCAGCGGCTCAGCGACGAAGGCGTCACCGTGCTCGGCAACCGCGTCCCCAAATCCTGTTTCTGGCAGCCCTAGCGCGCGGCGGTCTCGTCACGCCGCCGCAACCACCAGATCGTCAGCAGGATGGCCGGCACGCCGAGCAGCGCGGCGTAGTTGAAGAACACCGTGTAGCCGGACGCTTCCACCACCTCGCCGGAGAAGCCGCCGATGAACTTGCCGGGCAGGGTCATCAGCGAGCTGAACAGGGCGTACTGCGTGGCGCTGAAGTTGCGGTTGGTGAGACTCGACATAAAGGCGATCAGCGCCACGTTGGCGAAGCCGCCGAACAGGTTGTCGGCGCTGATCACCGCCGCCAGCCAGGCCAGTGACACCCAGCGCACCTGCTCCGGGTCCACCGGCACCTCGGTGACCGGCGAATAGGTGGCCATCACCGCGAACAGCAGGTTGGTGAGCGCCACCCCCACGGCCCCCACCAGCAGGGAGCGGCCCAGGCCGTGGCGCAGCACCGCCAGCCCGCCCACGGCGGAGCCCAGCATGGTCATGAAGAAGCCGAAGAACTTGGCCACGGTGGCGATCTCGTTCTTGGTGTAGCCGATGTCCAGGTAGAAGGGGTTGGCCATCACGCCCATGGTGATGTCGCTGATCCTGTAAATCGCCACCAGCGCCAGCAGGCCCAGGGCGATCCGCCCGTAGCGGCCGAAGAAGTCCCGGAACGGGGCGATCAGAGCGGTTTCCAGCCACTGTTTCGGGTCGCGCCCAAAGCTTTCCCGGGGCGGCGTGTTCGGCTCCCGGATAATCAGGGTGGTGACGATGCCCACGCCCATCAGCCAGGCCATGGCGTGGTAGGCGCCGTTCCAGGAGTCGTAGCTGGCGATATAGAAAGCCCCGGCGCCGGCCACCAGCATGGCGGTGCGGTATCCGAAGATGTAGGTGGCGGCCATGGCGCCCTGGAAGGACTCGTCGGCGGAATCGATACGGTAGGCGTCGATGCAGATGTCCTGGGTGGCGGAGCAGAACGCCACCAGCAGCGCCAGCTGGGCGAAGCGCTCCAGGTGGCCCACCGGCTCCACCAGCGCCATCGCCGCCAGCGACAGCGCGATGCCCACCTGGGCCAGCAGCAGCCAGCCGCGCCGCTGGCCGAACAGGCGGTTCAGCAGCGGCAGCTTGAGCCGGTCCACCACCGGCGCCCAGAACACCTTGATGGAAAACATGATGCCCACCCAACTGAAATAGCCGATGGCGGCCCGGTCCACGTCCGCGTCCGCCAGCCAGGCGGACAGGGTGGAGAACACCAGCAGGTAGGGCAGCCCCGCGGAGAACCCCAGGAACAGCATCACCACCACGCGGGGGTGGCTGTAGAGCTGCCAGGCGGTGCGGAACGTATCGCTCAGGGGAGGCATGGCTTTCCCGTACTTATTCGGATCGGTCGGCGAAAGCGAACATAGTCCCGGTTTGCGCGGCACAGCACAACACGGGCCCGGGAACATTTAACAACCGCCGCCACCCCGGACGCCACGCCGCGATTGTGGCCGGCCGCCGGCGCGCCTAGCATAGCGCCATGACCACGCCAGCCTCCCCCGACCACGCCGAACCCTGGTACCTGCTGGGCGCCGGCAACATGGGCCTGCTCGCCGCCCACTACCTGCAGCGCGCCGGCTTCACCGTCATCGCCCTGCGCCGCGACGACGCGCCGACCCTGGAACGCACTCTGCTACTCCCGAGCGGCGGCCCGGTGCCACTGCAACTTTTGTGCGAGCGGGCCACGCCCGCTCCTACAAGGCCAACCCCCATCCGGCGGCTGGTGGTGGCCTGCAAGGCGCCGTTTTCGGCGGCGGCGTTAAGCGGGTTGCCGCTGGCGGCGGACGCCACCGTGCTGCGGCTGCAGAACGGCCTGGGCAGCCTGGATGGATTGCTGCCCGCCGGCGCGCGCAGGGTTGAAGTGGTCAGCGCCTCGGCGGTGAAGCGCGACGGTGACGCCCACCGTGTGGTCGCCGAGAATGACACCTGGATGGGAGAAAGCGCCGCGCCCGGCGGTCCGGCGGCCGCTGAGCCTCCGGCCTGGTTCGGCCCCCTGGCCCGGCACTGGCCGAAGCTGCACTGGCCCGACGATTTCCGCCACCGCCAGTGGCGCAAGCTGGTCGGCAACGCGGTGATCAACCCGCTCACCGGCCTGCACGACGTGGCCAACGGGCACATCTTCGAGGACCCGGCGCTGGCCGCCGAGGCCGAACAACTGGCCCGCGAAGCGGACCGGGTGCTCACCGCCCTGGACCCCACCTGGCCCGGCGACTCCCTGCCCGGCGTCCGCGCGCTGGCCGACGCCACCGCCGGCAACACCTCCTCCATGCGCGCCGACATGCAGGCCGGCGCCGTCACCGAAATCGACGCCATCAACGGCTGGCTGCAGCGCCAGGCCGACGTCCTCGGCCTCGACCTGCCGGCCCACCGCCGCCTCGTCGCGGCGGTCAAAGCCCGCCATCCCTGAAGGGAGGCATTTGTAGGGGAGCCCCGCCCGCGAAAGTTGTGCCGGGGCCGGCGTTGCTCTATGTTTGCCACCGCTTCAGGTGTACGGGAAGCCGGTGAAAGGCCGGCGCTGCCCCCGCAACGGTATGAGGTAGCCGTTACCACAACGCCACCAGGCACGTCCTGGGAAGGCGGTAACGGCGCCACCCCTCGAGCCCGGAGACCGGCCTGTCGCCACTGGCGCGCCCCCGCCGACCACGGCCGGGGCGCACCCCATGTACGGAGGGTGCATCGGGAGGACAATACTATGCATACCCACCCCCTTAAGGTGGCCGCCGCTGTAAAGCTGGCTCTGGCCACGGCTTGCCTGTACGCGCCTGTGACCCAGGCCGACAACACACTCGCCCCGGTGGAAGTCACCGGCTCGCGCACCGCCAGCGTGGCGCGGGAACTGCCCACCGGCACCCTGATCCTGGACCGCGACACCATCGAGGCAATGCCCGCCAACAATCTGGCGGACGTGCTGGACACCCTGGGCGGCGTCCAGGTGCGCCGCAATTTCGGCATCAACGGCGCCCGCGCCACCATTGATATGCAGGGCTTCGGCGCCAACGCCACCTCCAACACCCTGGTGCTGCTCAACGGCCGCCGCTACAGCAACGTGGACCTGTCCGGCCCGGACATCGCCTCGATCCCGCTGGCGGCGATCGAGCGCATCGAAGTGCTGCCCGGCGCCGGCGCGGCGCTATACGGCAACGGCGTGGTCGGCGGCGCGGTCAACATCGTCACCCGCGAGCGCTACCGGAACCAGGCCGGCGTGGAAGTCACCGGCGGCAGCTTCAGCACCACCGGCGGCGGTCTGTGGGCCACCGGCCACCATCAGGACGAAGGCGGCGGCGACAACCACACCAGCGCCGCCGCCTCGGTGCAGGCCCTGCACAGCGACGGCTACCGGGAGAACAACGACCTGCAGCAGCGCAACGCCTTCGCCGACCTGCGCACCCGCCGCGACGACCTGACCTTCTACCTGACCGCCACCGGCGAGCGCCAGAACCTGGACCTGCCCGGCGGCCGCACCGTCAACCTGGCCACCGGCGAGAACCTGTTCGAGGACGATCCGGACGGCGCCAACACCCCCTATGACTGGGCCGACCAGGACACCATCACGGTGATGCCGGGCATGAACGTGCGCATCGGTGATCACAGCCGCCTGCATCTGGATTTCTCCGGCCGCCGCAAGGAACAGAGCTATTACTTTTTTGATCCGGGCTTCCCGACCTACGGCGAAACCGACGTGGACAGCTACAGCGTCAACCCGCGCTTTACCAGCCAGTTCCAGGCCGCCGGCCTGACCCACAACACCACCGTGGGCTGGGATCTGTACGACTACCGCCTGGAGAACCGCAGCGCCGCCGGCAAAGGCGACATCGGCGACCCCACCAGCACCAAGGACCTGGACCAGCGGCAAACCGCCTGGTATTTCCACGACGTCATGACCCTGGACCGCTGGTCGTTCACCCTGGGCGCGCGCCGCCTGAACGTGGACACCGAGACCGAAACCACCGGCTTCAGCGCCGGCCAGGGCGAGGACAGCCAGGACGCGGAAATGTACGAAGGCGGCGTGCGCTATCACTTCGACGGCGGCCTGGACGTGTTCGCCGGTGCCCAGCGCAGCGTGCGCATCGTCAACGCCGACGAAATCACCCCGGACGACGAACTGCTGGAGCCGCAAACCGGCGAGCAGTACACCCTGGGCGCCAGCTGGCAAAAAGGTATCCAGACCTCGACGCTGACCGCCTGGCAGGGGCGCTTCGACAACGAAATCGTCTTCAATCCTTATGCCGGCGGCTTCGGGTCCAACGTCAACCTGGAAGACCGCACCCTGCGCCGTGGCGTGAGCCTGAACAGCCGCTGGCGGCTGGACCGGGACCTCACCCTGGTGCTCAACGGCACCCTGCAACGGGCCGAGTTCGACGAGGGCGAATGGGAAGGCAACGACGTGCCGCTGGTGTCGCGCCAGCTGTTCTACGCCCAGGCCAACTGGCAGGCGCTGCCCTGGCTGGAGCTGTCCCTGGCGCACCGCTACGTGGGCAAGCGCCGCTTCGACAACGACCAGCCCAACGACTTCCAGCAGATCGACAGCTACCGGATGACCGATCTGGAAGCCACCGCCCGCTACCAAAATGCTTACTTGCGCATCGGGGCCTATAACCTGGAGGATGAACTGGCGGCGGATTACGGCGTCAAAGCCACCAACAACCTCAGTTATAACGCCTACCCCCTGCCGGAACGGCACTACCGGGTAAGCCTGGGAATGGAATTCTGACCATGAGCGACGGCAAGGACGACAAAACCCGCATCAACCGGGTGATCACACGCAGCGGCGACGACGGCCGCACCGGCCTGGCCGACGGCAGCCGCATCGCCAAGGATCATCCGCGCATCCAGGCCCTGGGTGCGCTGGACGAGCTGAACAGCGGCCTGGGCGTGCTGCGCGCCCGGGCCCTGGACGACGATCTGGACGCGCTGCTTGAGCGGGTCCAGCATCTGCTGTTCGACCTGGGCGGCGAACTGGCGGTGCCCGGCACCGTCACCCTCACCGACGACGATCTGGTGGAGGTGGAATCCCAGGCCGACATGCTCAACGCGGAACTGGCGCCGCTCAAGGAATTCGTGCTGCCCGGCGGTCATCCCGACGCCGCCTGGTGCCATCACTGCCGCACCGTGGCCCGGCGCGCCGAACGGGACCTGATCGCGGTCGGCGACGACGACCAGGTCAACCCGGTCAGCCGCGCCGTGCTCAACCGCGTCGGCGATTTGCTGTTCGTGATGGCCCGCGCCATCAACCTGCGTACCGGCACCGATGAGCCGCAATGGGTGCGTCGCCAGGATCGTTAACGGCGATGTCGTACTCCTGCAGGCACCGCAGGTTGTTCTTCAGCCAGTGCTGAAAACGGCGGCGTAGTTCTTCGTCGCTGGGCACCGGCACCTGTATCCATTCGCAGCGTTGACGCACGCCCAGCCGGAACGCTTCGAACGCGCCGTGCCGGCGCATGGAAAACCATTTCTT
This sequence comes from Alloalcanivorax venustensis ISO4, assembly GCF_015356855.1. Lineage (GTDB taxonomy): Bacteria > Pseudomonadota > Gammaproteobacteria > Pseudomonadales > Alcanivoracaceae > Alloalcanivorax > Alloalcanivorax venustensis. The sequence goes on along the minus strand of NZ_ARXR01000049.1, from coordinate 8,163 downwards.
TTGCCCGCGCTGCGCGGTCACCGACACATTGATGCCCTTGGGCTTTTGCCGACGCGTGACGGTGATGCCGATGATACCGAAGCTGTTGTCCCGCGCTTTCAATGTATTGAGCTCGTTGACGGCGACGCGCCTTAATCGGGGCGGCGTGCCCAGGGTGCCCTGGCGTTTCAAGGCGCGCATCTGCGCGTCCCGCCAGGCCACGGCGGCGTCCAGGGCAGCCCGCTTATTGTGGTAGCGGTTGTCGCGGAAGCACTTTCTGAACTGCCGTTTACGTCCCTTCTCGTCCACATAGGGCAGCGCGCACCACCAGAATCGGCAGGCTTCCTTTCTGTAAATATACCGGTATTGATTCCCCGTTTTTTTATTCTGAATATCATCCATCTTTTAAACGTCCTTATTATTGGGGCGATTTTTCTGTCCCCTTTTTTATTGGTTTTTATTGCGCGGGAAACCTAGCATTACCCAGACATTAACTTCCACATTAATTTGGCTGAAGAGACAGACCCGGTGGTCATATATAGGGGGCGCTTGCGATTTTGAAAGAATGTGCAAGGCGCTGGGTCGCGGGGCCGGCAGGGCTTAGACTGGCGGTTCCGTTATTCTGGCGAGGACCGCCGGCCGACCATGGGCATACGCAACAAGCTTTTCCTCACCTTTCTCGGCACCTTCGTGGTGCTGATCGTCGCCGCCAGCGGTTTCTATTTCTTTGCGTTCGAGCAGAGCCTGCGCAAGTACATCGACGAGCGCCAGCAGGCCCAGGTGGAGCGCCTGGCCGACCACCTCGGCGTGCTGTACGCGCAACGGGGCAGCTGGGACTTCCTGCTCAGCGACCCGCGGGTGCTGGGCCGGCTCTACTGGCTGGCCGGCGACCGCAACACCGACACCGAGCCGGGCAAGCGGGACCGCCGCGACGCGCCCCGCCATCTGACTCTGCTGACGGCGGACCGGCGCCCGTTGATCGGCCCGCCGCCGACGCAACAGTTCAGCCGCCTGGTGCCGATCCGCACCGACAACGATCTGGTGGGCTGGCTGGCCTACCCCGACCAGGAAGCGATCCGCGACAAGCTTGACCGGCGCTTCCAGGAGCGCCAGCTCAATTTCGCCGGCTGGATGGCTCTGGTGGGCCTGGCCCTGTCGCTGCTGGTGTCCTGGCTGCTGGCGCGCCACCTGGTGGCGCCGGTAACGGCACTCAGCGCCCACACCCGCAAGCTGCGCGAAGGCGACTATCAGACCCGGCTGGGCAGCCGGCGCCGCGACGAGCTGGGGGATCTGATCCGCCATGTGGACAGCCTGGGCGAGCGCCTGGACCAGGGCCAGAAAGCCCGCCAGCGCTGGTTTTCGGACATCGCCCACGAGCTGCGCACGCCGTTGTCGGTGCTGCAGGGCGAGCTGGAAGCGGTGGTCGACGGCGTGCGGCCGCTCAACCATGAGACTATCGCGGCGCTGGAATCCGAGGTGCGTCAGCTCACCCATCTGGTCAGCGACCTGCATGACCTGGCCCTGGCCGACGCCGGCAACCTGCGCTATCACTTCACCGCACTGGATCTGGACACGCTCTGCGAGGACGCCGTGGACGCGGTGCGCCCGGCGTTCGGCCGCCGGCGCATACGCCTGCGCACCGACCTGAGCCCGGCGCGGGTCAACGGCGACCCGGTGCGCCTGCGCCAGCTGCTGGACAACCTGCTGCAGAACAGCCTCAAGTACACCGACGAAGGCGGCGAGGTGCACCTTACCCTGGGCCGCGACGGCGACGACTGGCGCCTGACCCTGAACGACAGCGCCCCCGGCGTGCCCGACGACGCCCTGCCGAAACTGTTCGATCACCTCTACCGGGTGGAAAGCTCGCGCAACCGCCAGACCGGCGGCGCCGGCCTGGGGCTGGCCATCGCCCGGCGCATCGTCGAAGCGCACGGCGGCACGATGGAAGCCGACCATAGCCCGCTGGGCGGTCTCAGAATTACGGTACGGTTGCCATTGTAGGAGCGGGCCTCGCCCGCGAAAGGGAGCGAAGCTCCCGGCAGGATTCCAGAGAGGCTGTTTGTACCGCTGTTAGAGAGGGCTCTGGGATCCTGCCGGGTGGCTTATAAGCCACCCTTTCGCGGGCGGGGCCCGCTCCCACAAGTCTTGCTCCCACAAGGTGGGCTTCCACAGCGAATGAAAGGAACGGAACATGGCGAAAATTCTGATCGTCGAGGATGAGCCCCGGTTGGCGCAATTGCTGGCGGACTATCTGCGCCACAGCCATTTCGAGCCGGAGCAGACCGGCAGCGCCGCCGACGCCGAGCAGCGCGTGCGCGACGGCGACCTCGACGCCGTGCTGCTGGACCTGATGCTGCCCGACGGCGACGGCATGGAAGTGTGCAAGGCGATCCGCCGTTTCTCCCAGGTGCCGATTCTGATGATCACCGCCCGGGTGGAAGAGGTGGACCGCCTGCTGGGCCTGGAGATCGGCGCCGACGACTACATCTGCAAGCCGTTCAGCCCCAGGGAAGTGGTGGCGCGGGTCAAGGCGGTGCTGCGCCGCGCCGGTAACGCCGCCCAGCCCCCGGCCGAGGGTGGCCTGGCCCTGGACCGGCACCGTTTCGAGGCGGTCCACGACGGCGCCCGGGTGGCGCTCACCGCGATCGAATTCGAGCTGCTGGCGGCGTTGTCCCGCCAGGCCGGGCGCATCTGGACCCGCGACCAGCTGATGGACGTGATCTACTCCGACCACCGGGTGGTGTCCGACCGCACCATCGACAGCCATATCCGCAAGTTGCGGCGCAAACTCAGCGAAGGCCTGACCGGCGACCACGACTGGATCGGCAGCGTCTATGGCGTCGGTTATCGATTGCAAAATCCTGATGAAGAGACTTGAACCCGGTCAGCTGCAAGCTACAAGCTGCAAGCTGCAAGCCACAAGCAGGCCGTTCTGGCGGCGAAGCCGGTCTGATCGGCACGGCTTGCTTGTGGCTTGCAGCCTGAAGCTTGTAGCGATGTTTCCACATTCGCTGCATCGTGGCTGCACAATGTAAGGCCAATCTATAAGGGAATCCGGATACTCCGGAGCGTTACTCAAGGAGCAAGACGATGAAAAAACTGATGATTGTCACGCTGACCCTGTTCTCCGCCGCGGCCTTCGCCGGTTCACCAATGGAAAAAGGCGCCGACCGCCACGTTCAGAGAATGACCCAGGAACTGAACCTCAGCGAGGAGCAGCAGCAGGAAGTGCGCGAAATCTACCGCGAGAAAGGCGAAGAGATGCGCGAACTGCACAAGGAAACCCAGGAAGAGGTCCGTGACGTGCTGAACGACGAGCAGCGCGCTCAGTACGATCAGCACCAGAAAGACCGTATGGAAAAATGGGAAGAAAAGAAGGAAAAGTGGAAAGAGCGCCACGGTAATAACTGATAGCGCCCCCTCTTTTCTTCAAAAAAACCCGGCCTCAGGCCGGGTTTTTATGCCTCCGCATTTCCGTTACAACAGGGCGCGCCGCATGTCGCCGAGCAGGCCGCTGAGGTAGGTGGTGAAGCGCGCCGCGTCCGCGCCGTCGATCACCCGGTGGTCGTAGGAGAACGACAGCGGCAGCATCAGCCGGGGCTGGAAGGCGTTGCCGTCCCACACCGGTTTGGTGTCGGAACGGCTGACGCCGAGAATCGCCACCTCCGGCCAGTTGACGATGGGCGTAAAGGCGGTGCCGCCGATGCCGCCCAGCGACGAGATGCTGAAGGTGGCGCCCTTCATATCCGCCGGTGACAGTTTGCGGTCGCGGGCCTTGGCCGCCAGCTCGCCGATTTCCGTGGCGATCTGGCTGAGCCCTTTCTTGTCCGCGTCGCGCAGCACCGGTACCACCAGGCCGTTGGGCGTGTCCACGGCGATGCCGATGTGCACATAGTCCTTCAGAATCAGTGCCTCACCGGACGGCTCCAGCGAGCTGTTCACCCTCGGAAACTTGCGCAACGCCCGCGCGCAGGCCTGCACCAGAAACGCCAGCATGGTGAGCTTGACGCCCTCCTTCTCCAGCGCCTTGTTCTGGCTTTTGCGGAACGCTTCCAGCTCGGTGATATCCGCCTCGTCGAACTGGGTGACGTGGGGAATGGTGACCCAGCTGCGGTGCAGATTGCGGGCCGCCACCTTGCGCAGCTTGTTGAGCTCGTCCCGTTCCACCGGCCCGAATTCGCTGAAGTCGATCTCCGGCAGGTCGGGCGCGCCGCCACCGCCGGCGGCGGCCGGCTGTTCCATGCGCTGCTTGATGTGCGCGTGCACATCCTCCTTGAGAATGCGGTCCTTGGGGCCGCTGGGCGGCACGGCACCAAGGTCGACGCCGGTTTCCCGGGCCAGCTTGCGCACCGCCGGACCGGCGTGCACGTTCCTGGACGGCCGGCCGGCCGCGGCGGCGCCGGATTTGGCCGGGTGCTCGCCGATGCCTCCGGAATCCTGCGTGCTGGACGTTTCGCGGGCAGGCCCGCTCCCACCAGACTCGCTTTCACCGGACTTGCTCCCACCGGGCTTGCTGTCGCCGGACGTCTCTTCGGCGGGCTGGTCATCACCGGATTCGTCTTCGCCACCGCCGGCGGTTTCCAGCACCATCAGCTCGGTGCCGGAGGTGATCTTGTCGCCGGTTTTCACCAGCAGCTTTTTCACCGTGCCGGCGGCCGGGCTGGGGATTTCCAGGGACGCCTTGTCGGATTCCAGCACCAGGATGGTCTGTTCCGCTTCCACGGTGTCCCCTTCGCTCACCGACAGCTCAATGATTTCCGCTTCGTCGATGTCGCCCAGGTCCGGGGCGGGGATGGTTTGTTCGCGGGTGCCGCCGCTCTCTTTTTTCGCCGGCTTCTGGTCCGCTTTCGGTTCGGCCTTCTCTTCCTTTTCGCCCTGCTCGTTGTCTCCGGACTGATCCTTTTCCGCCGCCGGCTCGTTTTCCGGTTCGTCGCCGGAGGACTGGTCGTCTTCGGCACCGCCGTCGCCGGCTTCGGTGTCCAGCTCCAACAGGGGGTCGCCTTCCTTGACCCGGTCGCCGGCTTTCACCAGCAGTTCGAGAACGGTGCCGGCTTTCGGGCACGGCACTTCCACGGACGCTTTGTCGGACTCCAACACGACAATGGTGTCTTCGGCTTCGACGCTGTCGCCTTTTTTGACGGACACCTCGATGACGTCAACAGGATCACTGCTGCCCACATCGGGTACCCGGATGGTTTCCTTGCTCATGGCAGGCTCCTTATGAGATCACCGGGTAGGGTTTTTCCGGGTCGATGCCGTATTTCTGGATCGCTTCCTTAACGGTGGCGGCGTCCACTTCGCCTTCGTCCTTGAGGGCGCTGAGCGCCGCCAGGACCACGAAGTAACGGTCCACTTCAAAGAAGTGCCGCAGCTTGGCGCGGGAATCACTGCGCCCGTAGCCGTCGGTGCCCAGCACCCGGTAGGGCGCTTTGATCCAGGGGCGGATCTGGTCGGCGTAGGCCTTGATGTAATCCGTCGAGGCGATCACCGGACCCTGGCGCTTGTCCAGACACTGCTCCACCCAGGTGGGCGCGACTTTCATATCCGGCTTGAGCAGGCGGTCGCGGTCAGCGCGCAGGCCTTCGCGGCGCAGCTCGTTGAAGCTGGTGACGCTCCATACGTCGGCGGCCACGCCGAAGTCCTCGCGCAGCAGCTCCGCCGCCGCTTCCACTTCGCGCAGGATGGTGCCGGACCCGAGCAGCTGCACCCGCTTGGCTTTCTTGCCGCCCTTGCCCTTGCCTTCGCGCAGCAGGTACATGCCCTTGCGGATGCCTTCCTCGGCCCCCTTGGGCATGGCGCCGTGCAGGTAGTTTTCGTTCATCAGCGTCAGGTAGTAGAAGACGCTCTCTTCCTCCTCGTACATGCGGCGCAGGCCGTCCTGCAGAATCACCGCCAGCTCGTAGGCGTAGGTGGGGTCGTAGCTGACGCAGTTGGGCACCGTGCTGGTGAGCACGTGGCTGTGGCCGTCCTGGTGCTGCAGGCCCTCGCCGTTGAGGGTGGTGCGCCCGGCGGTGCCGCCCAGCAGGAAGCCGCGCGCCTGGCTGTCGCCGGCGGCCCACCAGAAGTCGCCGGTGCGCTGGAAGCCGAACATGGAGTAGTAGATAAAGAACGGAATCAGCGTGAAGTCGTGCACGCTGTAACTGGTGGCGGCGGCCATCCAGCCGGACATGGAGCCGGCTTCGTTGATGCCCTCCTCCATGATGCGGCCTTTCTTGTCTTCGCGGTAATACATCACCTGGCCGGCGTCCTCGGGCTCGTAGCGCTGGCCCTTGGACGAATAAATACCGAGCTGGCGGAACATGCCTTCCATGCCGAAGGTACGCGCCTCGTCGGGGACGATCGGCACCACCCTATCGCCGATGCTCTTGTCCTTCACCAGGGTGCTGAGCATGCGCACGAACGCCATGGTGGTGGAGATCTCCCGGTCGCCGCTGCCCTCCAGGAAGGATTCGAAGAACTCCAGCTTGGGAATGGTCAGCTTGTTGCTGGCGTGGCGGCGGCGCACCGGCATATAGCCGCCCAGCTTTTCGCGCTGCTCGCGCATGTAGCGCAGCTCCGCGGAGTCCTCGTCCGGCCGGTAATAGGGCACGGTTTCCAGTTCTTTGTCGGTGAACGGCATGTCGAAGCGGTCGCGGAATTCCTTCAGGCTTTCCAGATCCATCTTCTTCATCTGGTGGGTCTTGTTGACCGCTTCGCCGGCACCGGTGGCGTAGCCCTTGACGGTTTTCGCCAGGATCACCGTGGGCTGGCCGGTGTGGTTCACCGCCTCGTGGTAGGCGGCGTACACCTTGAACGGGTCATGGCCGCCGCGATTGAGACGATAAACGTCCTCGTCGCTCATATGCTCGACCATTTTCTTCAGCTCCGGGTATTTGCCGAAGAAATGCTCGCGGGTGTAGGCGCCGCCGTTTTTCTTGTAGGCCTGGTATTCGCCGTCCACCGCTTCGTCCATGCGGCGGCGCAGCAGGCCTTCGGAATCCTTCTCCAGCAGCGGGTCCCAGAGCCGGCCCCAAACCACCTTGATCACGTTCCAGCCGGCGCCGCGGAACAGGCTTTCCAGCTCCTGGATGATCTTGCCGTTGCCGCGCACCGGCCCGTCCAGGCGCTGCAGGTTGCAGTTGACCACGAAGATCAGATTATCCAGCTGCTCGCGGCCGGCCATGGACAGCGCGCCCAGGGATTCCGGCTCGTCCATCTCGCCGTCGCCGAGGAAGGCCCACACCTTACGCTTGCGGTCGGGAATCAACTCCCGGTTCTGCAGGTACTTCATGATGTGCGCCTGGTAGATCGCCTGCATGGCGCCCAGGCCCATGGACACGGTGGGGAACTGCCAGTAATCCGGCATCAGCCAGGGGTGCGGATAGGACGACAGCCCCTCGCCGTCCACTTCCCGGCGGAAGTTGTCCATTTGCTGTTCGGTGATGCGCCCCTCCAGGTAGGAACGGGCGTAGATGCCCGGCGCCGAGTGACCCTGGAAATACACCAGGTCGCCGGGGTTGTCCTCGTGGGGGGCTTTGAAGAAGTGGTTGAAGCCGACGTCGTAGAGCGTGGCGGACGACGCGAAGGTGGCGATGTGGCCGCCCAGTTCGTCGTCGTTGTCCTTGTTGGCCCGGATCACCATCGCCAGCGCGTTCCAGCGCACCAGGGAACGGATGCGTCGTTCCATGTAGATGTCGCCGGGGATCGGGGCTTCGTCCTTGGGGCGGATGGTGTTGAGGTAAGGGGTGTCGAGGTGGGTGCGGATAACGCCCTGTTCCTGAGCTTCATTGGTGAGGGTTTCCAGCAGCCAGCCGGCGCGTTCGGGCCCCTCCTGTTCCAGCACCGATTCCAGTGCCTCGAGCCATTCCCGGGTTTCTTCCGGGTCCACGTCTTCAAAGAAGTTTCTATTGTGCATGGGCGCGCGTCCTTTTTCGCAGTGCCTGGCCGGCGCGGGATCGCCGCGACGGCGGGGTAAACGACGGAAACGGCGCGGGGTATATAGGCCGTCTCGTCACCCGATCATAGCAGCAAGAACGGACAGCTTCATGTCCGTGAAGGTCGCTTGTGGGAGCGGGCCTCGCCCGCGAAAGGCAAGCTCTGCTTGCCGGCAGGATCCCAGAAAGGTGGTTTGTGCCGCCTTTAGAGAGGGCTCTGGAATCCTGCCGGGCGGCCCAGGAGGCCGCCCTTTCGCGGGCAGGGCCCGCT
>NZ_ARXR01000048.1 GCF_015356855.1 Alloalcanivorax venustensis ISO4 | reverse complement strand
CGGCCCGCGCAACCGCGACGCCGGTCGCCGAGCGGCCGGCAGCGGCGCCGGTTACCGCCGAGGGCCGCCCGGTCACGGACGGCGAAGAGGCCCCCAGGCCCGCGCCGCGTCCCCTGTCCGACGACGCCAACCAGGCCCTGCAGGGGATTCTCCGCCATCAGCTGGAGACCCTGGCGACGCCGGTGCTGCGCTGGGAAGGGGACGTCTGGTCCGGCATTTTCATGGCTCTGGTGATCCAGGTGCCCGCCGAAGCGCCCCGTCAGGGCTGCTCCGGCGGCGACCAGGGCGAGGGCGGTGAGGACCCGGGGGAAGAGGGCACCTGGCGCTCCGAACTGACCGTGGAGCTGGCGGCGCTGGGCGCGGTGCGGGTGCGCCTGGACCTGCGCGGCGACGATCTGAGCATTGATCTGAATGCCGGCTCCGAACAGGTGGCCGAGCAACTGCGCGCCGACAGCCCGCGTCTGAAGTCCAGCCTCGAGGGCTGTGGTTTCGAACAGATCCGACTGCGAGTGGCCAGCGATGAAGGACTCTGAAGCCAACAGCCGCCGCCAGGCCGTGGCGCTGGCCTACCAGGACGGCGAGGCCCCCCGGGTATTGGCGCGCGGCTATGGTGACCTGGCCGAACGGATTATCGCCGAGGCCCGACGCCAGGGCGTGTTCGTGCATGACGCGCCCGAGCTGGTGGGGTTGCTGATGCAGCTGGATCTGGACCAGCGGATACCGGTTCGGCTGTATCAGGTGATCGCTGAGTTGCTGGTCTGGTTGCAAGCGATGAACGCCGAGGACGAGAGCGTAAGAAGCTAGGACTAAAGTATTAGCATTATACGCAAGTATTTGTAGTGTATGGATTTTGTGACCCGGTTCCTTGTCTCTTCGTCCTTTGCAATTTTTGTCCTTTGCAGCGCGCCATGGCCCCTTCCAATTTGCCCAAATGAAACACGGTTCTAAATTTTGTTCACCGGGGTGTTAATTATAACTCCTTGATTTTAATGAAAATAATTTTCCTTTCCGGCGCCGCATTCCAACTCAAAGGGCTTGTGACGGCCCTTTTTCCCGCTATTGAAACGCTCGTTTCAGACTGCCTGCACATTTGTGAATAGCGTCACAAAATTTTCCCTTGGTGTGAGTTTGTTCACATAAAAGTGTGAGCATGTCGTGATTATTGTGATACGTTGCCACTACAAAACGCACATACTTAATGACTTATAAATGCAATGTATCTAAGTATAAAGTATGAGCTTTGGGGATCTTAGTGATCCGGCGAGGGTTAGCGCCGGGGGTGACCTCGGTCATGGGGTACCGAAGGAGTGAAAGAACAATGAAGATCGATAGCGTCTTAGATGAAATCCAGGATATCAATCTGACCTACCTGCTGCTGGCGCAGCGTCTTCTCAAGGAAGATTACGCCACCGCCATGTTCCGGCTGAAGATCGACCAGGCGATGGCGGAAGTGTTGATTTCGCTGTCCGCCAAGCAGCTCAGCCAGATGGCGCGCACCAACCAGTTGTTGTTCCGTCTGCATTTCGACGACGCGGACCAGGTCACCAAGCTGACCAATAACAAGCGGGAGCAGGGGCTGGGGCAAACCCACGCGGCGTTGTTGATGGCGTCCTGCGCGAACTGATCGGGGGAGGGATCCAATGTCCGAGAAGAGTCTGGTCGGCGAAATGCACCAAGTGCAGTTGGCGATCGAATTGATTGAGCTGGGGGCCCGGCTGCAGGTGCTGGAATCGGAAACCGAACTCAGCCGTGGCCGGCTGATCCGGCTTTACAAGGAAGTGCGCGGCATGTCGCCGCCGAAGGGGATGCTGCCGTTTTCCACCGACTGGTTCATCACCTGGCTGCCGAACATTCACTCCTCCCTGTTTTACAGTTTCTACCGGCAGCTGACCGGCGAGCACGGTTGCAGCCGCATGGAAGGCTTCGTGAAGTCCTACCGCCTTTATCTGGAGCAGATTGCTCTGGACGGCGCCGAACCGGTGCTCGGCCTGACACGGGCCTGGACCCTGGTGCGTTTCTTTGAAAGTGAAATGTTCGAGCTGTCGGAATGCACCAGCTGCCACGGCCATTTCGTCAACCACGCGCATACGCCGAGCCAGCGCTTTGTGTGCGGTATCTGCCAGCCGCCGTCCCGGGCCGGCAAGACCCGCAAACGTCAGAGCGCGGTGAGTGAAGAGGGCCGGCGGAGCGGCGGTCGCCGACAGGCGGTGGGCGCTTAATTTCGTAATTTTTCCCTCAAGCCCGACCTGCTCCTGCCGATACAGATGGTAATGCTATCCACGCTGTTCTGAAGGATACCGGTTGTGCTGATACCTCTTGGCTTCATTATCGTCACCCTTTCCGTGTTCGGCGGCTTCACCATGGCCGGCGGACACCTGGGCCCGCTCTACCAGCCCACCGAAATCCTGATGATCGTCGGGGCCGCGGTGGGGTCGTTCGTGGCCGCCAATAACGGCAAGGCGATCAAAGCCACCCTGCGTACCGCCAGCAGCCTCAAGCGCACCAAGAAGTACGACAAAGAGATCTACATGCAGCTGATGTCGCTGCAGTACAACCTGCTCTCCAAGATGCGCCGCGAGGGCGTGCTGGGTGTGGAAAAGGACATTGAAAACCCCACCGAAAGCGCGCTGTTCAGTGAATACCCGAGAATCGCCAATGACCCGATGATCATGGGCTTCATCACCGATTATCTGCGGCTGATGATCAGCGGCAGCGTCGATCCGATGGAACTCGATGAACTGATGAGCCATGAAATCGAGGCGTTCGAACACGAAGCGCATATTCCCGCCGACGCCCTCGCCAAGGTGGGCGACGGCCTGCCCGCGTTCGGCATCGTGGCGGCGGTGCTCGGGGTGGTGAAAGCCCTGGCGTCCGCCGACGCCGGCGCCGAGGAAATGGGGCTGATGATCGCCCACGCCCTGGTGGGGACTTTCCTCGGCATCCTGCTCGCCTACGGCTTCGTCAACCCGGTGGCCAGCCGCATCGACCGGCAGGTGGCCGAGGCGGTGAAGATGCTGCAGTGCATCCGCGTCACGCTGCTTGCCAACCTCAACGGTTATGCGCCGCAGCTGGCGGTGGAATTCGGGCGTAAAGCTCTGCACACCGCCGAGCGGCCCAGCTTCACCGAACTGGAAGAGCACGTGCGTGCCGCGCGGCCCGCGGGTGCCAAGCAGACATGAGCGAGCAGCACCGGCCCATCGTCATCCGGCGACGCCGCCGTGCCCATGTGGCGCACCACGGCGGCGCCTGGAAAATCGCGCTGGCGGATTTCATGACCGCCCTGATGGCGTTGTTTCTGGTGCTCTGGATTATCTCCACCGCGTCGCCGGCCGAGCTGCAGGGCCTGGCCGAATATTTCCGCACGCCGCTGAAAGTGGCGCTGGCGGACGGCGACCGTAATTCGTCGAGCACCAGCGCGATCCCCGGCGGCGGCGCCGATCCGGCCCATTCCGACGGTGAGCAGGCGCGTATTGATCTGCGCCGCCAGACGTTGCCGGCGGAGGAGCGTCAGCGCTTCATCAATCTGCGCCGCCGGATTGAACAGGCGATCCAGGCCGACCCGCAGCTGCGTGAACTGCGCGATCAGATGCGCTTCCAGATGACTCCGGAAGGCCTGCGCATCCAGCTGGTGGATACCGACCAGCGGCCCATGTTCCGGCTCGGCAGCGACCGTGTCGCGCCCTATATGCGTCATTTGCTGCGCACCATGGCGCCGTTGCTCAACGACATGCCCAACCCGCTCAGTATCAGCGGACATACCGACAGTCTTCGCTATTCCAGCGGCGACAGCGGGTACAGCAATTGGGAGCTGTCCAGCGACCGCGCCAACGCCTCGCGCCGCGAGCTGGTGGCCGGCGGCCTGGACAGCGAAAAGCTACTGCGGGTCACGGGCATGGGCGACCGTGTGCCGGTGCCCGACAGCAACCCCGGTGACCCGGTCAACCGCCGCATCACCCTGGTGGTGCTGACCCGTCAGGCGGTGGAACGGCTGCGCGCCGCCAGCCGCCCCGGCGATCTGAGCGACGCCCCTCAACCCGTGCGGGAGTGAACATGGATATCACCGAATTCTACGACACGTTTTTCGAAGAGGCGGACGAGCTCCTGGCGGAGATGGAATCCCATCTTCTGGAGCTGGACGTGGACAACCCGGACGTGGAGCGGCTCAACGCCATCTTCCGGGCCGCGCATTCGATCAAGGGCGGGGCCGGTACCTTCGGGTTCGAGGCGCTGCAGCGCACCACGCATCTGCTGGAAAACCTGCTCGACTACACACGACGCGGCGAGCTGGCGCTGCGAAGGGATATCGTCGACACCTTTCTGGAAGCCAAAGACATGCTAAACGATCAACTGGACGCGTATCGTCAGGGTGGTGAACCGGACCCGGAAGCCCTGGAACGTATCTGCGAGACCCTGCGCCGTCTCGCTCTGGAAGAGCTGGGCGAAGACGCCGGCGCCGAGGTGGCGGGCGCCGCGCCGTCCGCGTCGGCCAGCCCCGAGCCGGCCGCCGACCCGGCGCCCGCCGAGGCGGCGCCTTCCGCCGGCGAAGGCACGCCGGACGGCGGTGCCCGCTTCCAGGTGACCCTGATCGGTGTCGCCGACAAGGACCGGGATCTGTTGATCGAGGAACTGGCGCAGCTGGGCGATATCGAGGACCAGCAGGCCGACGGCGAACGTCACCGGGTGGTGCTCACGTCGTCACTCAGCGGCGACGATATCGAAGCGGTGATGTGCTTTATCGCCGAGCCGGAGCAATTGGAAGTGCGCGCTCTGGACGCCGCCGCGCCGGCGGCCGCCAGCGAAAGCAAACCGGAAGTGAAAGCGGAAGCCGAAGCGGCACCGGCGCCCGCCGCGACCAAGCCTGCGGCCCCGGCGAAAGCCGAAGCCGCCGCCAAAAGTAGCGACGCAGCCAAGAAAGGCGGCGAATCCACCTCCATCCGGGTGCCGGTGTCCAAGGTCGATCAGATCATCAACCTGGTCGGTGAGCTGATTATCACCCAGTCCATGCTCAACCAGGTGGCCGAGGACTCCGAGACCGTCAACGACGGCGCCCTGGTCACCGGGCTCAACCTGCTGCAGCGCACCGCCCGGGATCTCCAGGAAGCGGTGATGTCCGTGCGCATGGTGCCGATGGACTATGTGTTCAGCCGCTTCCCGCGCCTGGTCCGCGACCTGGCCGGCAAGCTCGACAAGGACGTGGAGCTGGTCACCGAGGGCAAATCCACCGAACTGGACAAGGGCCTCACCGAACGGATCATCGACCCGCTCACCCACCTGGTGCGCAACAGCCTCGACCACGGTATCGAAACGCCGGACCGCCGCGAGGCGGCGGGCAAGCCGCGCACCGGCCGTCTGACCCTGTCCGCCCAGCACCAGGGCGGCAATATCCTGATCGAGGTGATCGACGACGGCGGCGGTCTCAACCGCGACAAGATTCTTGAAAAGGCGCGCTCCAGCGGCCTCTCCGTGTCCGATTCAATGAGCGACGACGAAGTCTGGCAGCTTATTTTCGCGCCGGGCTTTTCCACCGCCGATGCGGTCAGCGACGTGTCCGGGCGCGGCGTCGGCATGGACGTGGTCAAGCGCAACATCCAGGCCATGGGCGGGCATGTGGAAATTCTCTCCACGCCGGGCCAGGGCACCACCACCCGCATCGTGCTGCCGCTCACCCTGGCGATCCTCGACGGCATGTCCATCAAGGTCGGCCAGGAGATGTTCATCCTGCCGGTGAGCGCGGTGATCGAATCCCTGCAGCCGCGCGCCGACGATCTCTACTCCATGGCCGGCGGCGACGTGCTGCTGAAGGTGCGCGAGGACTACCTGCCGGTGGTGGCGGTCCATCACGCCCTGGACGTGGCCGACGCCATTACCGACCCGACCCGCGCCATCGCCGTGATCGTGCAGGGCGAAGGGCGCCGCTACGCATTGCTGGTGGACGAGCTGGTCGGCCAGCAGCAGGTGGTGGTCAAGAATCTGGAAACCAACTACCGCAAAGTGCCGGGCGTGTCCGCCGCCACCATTCTGGGCGACGGCAGCGTGGCGCTGATTCTGGACGTGGCGGACATGCACCGCCTCGGCCAGAGCAAAAAAGAAAACCCTGTCTTTGGCGCCCCGACCCGGGCCCGCCCTGTTGAGGAGGTAGAACCGTCATGAGTCAAGCCACTGCTTTGCAAACCGCCGCCGCCGTGGAAGCGGGCAGCCAGGAATTCCTGGTGTTCTCCCTGGGCGACGAGGAGTACGCCATCGATATCCTCAAGGTCCAGGAAATCCGTGGCTACGAAAACGTCACGCGCATCGCCAATGCCCCGGACTTCATCAAGGGCGTGGCCAATCTGCGCGGCGTGATCGTGCCGATCGTCGACCTGCGCATCAAATTCCGTCTCGAGCGTGCCGACTACGACGACCAGACCGTGGTGATCGTGGTCAACATCGCCGACCGGGTGGTGGGCATCGTGGTCGACCGGGTTTCCGACGTGATGACGCTCACCGCCGAGCAGCGCAAGCCGGCGCCGGAATTCGGTCTCAGCCTGCCGCTGGATTACATCAGCGGGCTGGGCAATCTGGATGAACGCATGCTGGTACTGGTGGACATCGAAAAAATGCTCACCAGCGAAGAAATGGCGCTGGTGGAAGAAGCCGGCGAATAACAAGCACAGGGTCGAAGACCAACGCCGGGTCCGGGCAATCGGGGAGAGTGGGAATGCGTAACAATCAGCCGGTGACAAACCGTGAGTATGCGCTCAAGGGCGATGACTTTCTGATTTCGAGGACCAACCGCAGGGGGCGTATCACCTACGCCAACCCGGCGTTTATCGAAGTCAGCGGCTTCACCCGCGAAGAGCTGATCGGCGCCCCGCACAACATCGTGCGCCACCCGGACATGCCGGAGCAGGCGTTCGAGAACCTGTGGCGCACCCTGAAAGAGGGTGGCACCTGGATCGGCCTGGTCAAGAACCGGCGTAAGGACGGCGGCTATTACTGGGTACGCGCCCACGTCACCCCGATTATTGAAGACGGTGAAATCGCCGGCTTCGTATCCGTGCGCCTCAAGGCGGACAAAGGCTCTATCGACGCCGCGGAACAGGCCTACACCGCACTGCGGGAAGGGCGCGGCGGCCACCTTTACCTGCACCGTGGCGAGATTCGCCGTCGTGGGGTAGTGGCGGCGCTGCGACGCTGGAACCCGCGTTCGGTGAGCAGCCGTATGACGCTGCTCTACCTGGCCAGCGCCGCGCCGCTGCTGGGCGCCGGAGTGATCGGCTTCCTCGGCCGTGGTGAGGCGGCGCCATTGTCCACCGCCTTGATGGCCTTGGCGGCGGTGGGCCTGCCGCTGGTGGCGCTGCTGTTCTGGGCCACCGCCCGTTCGGTGCTGGGCCCGGTGCGCGAGGCCGGCATGTTCACGCTGCAGATCGCCGCCGGCAACCTGGCGGCCAAGCCGCCGCGCCGCCTCAGTGGTGAAATGGGGCTGCTGGTGATGGGGCTGAAACTGATGCGCCGCAGCCTGGGCAGCATCGTCGGCGACGTGAACCGCGGCATCGAAGTGGTCACCCCGGCGGCCCGCGACATCGCCCAGGGCAATGAGGATCTGTCGTCGCGCTCGGAGCAGCAGGCCGCCTCGCTGCAACAGACCGCCTCCAGCATGGAAGAGATCACCGCCACCGTGGGCCAGAACGCGGAGAACGCCCGCCAGGCCAGCGGGCTCAGCGGCGAGGCATCGCGGGCGGTGTCCGAGAGCGGTGAAGTGATGGGGCAGGTGGTGGACACCATGGGCCGCATCACCGCCAGCTCGGAAAAGATGGCGGTGATCATCGGCACCATCGACAGCATCGCCTTCCAGACCAACATTCTGGCCCTCAACGCCTCCGTGGAAGCGGCCCGCGCCGGCGAGCACGGCCGCGGCTTCGCGGTGGTGGCCCAGGAGGTGCGTAACCTGGCCGGCCGCTCCGCGGATGCCGCCAAGGAGATCCGCGACCTGATCGCCGGTTCCGGCCGCGAGATTGAAAGCGGCGCGGAACTGGTGCGACGCGCGGAAGCGGCGATCGAATCCGTGGTCACCTCGGTGACCCGGGTCAACGACATCATGGGCGACATCAGCGCCGCGTCCGAAGAGCAGAGCACCGGGATCAACCAGATTAACCAGGCGGTGGCGCAGATGGACGGCGTCACCCGTCAGAACGCGGAACGGGTGCAGGCCTCCGCCCGTGCCGCCGCCTCCCTGGAAGCCCAGGTCGACAGCCTGACCCATTCGATCGCGGTGTTCCGTCTGCGGGGCGGCGCTGAGCAGGCGCCGGCGAAAGCCGCCGACGTTCGTCGCCTGCCCGCGTCGCCGCCCCGGCCGCGCTCCGCGTCCACCACCCAGACCCTAGCCGGATGACCCCTTTGAGCAGTCGAGTGCCTATCAGCCCCACCGCCGCCACCGGCGACGCCGGGCGTTTTTCGCCGGACCGCGACCTGATGCTCAGCGACGCGGATTTCGCGCGTATCCGTGAGTTGATCTACCGCCGCGCCGGCATCGTCCTGGCGGAGCACAAAAAGGATATGGTCTACAGCCGTATCGGCCGGCGCGTACGCAAGCACGGCCTGGTCCGCTTCCAGGACTATCTGGCGAAACTGGAGCAGGACAGCGGCGGCCCGGAGTGGGAAGCGTTCACCAACGCCCTGACCACCAATCTCACCGCCTTCTTCCGCGAGAGCCATCATTTCCCGCTGCTCGCCGACCTGGTGCGCGAGCGGCGCGGGCCGGTGCGTATCTGGAGCGCCGGCGCCTCCACCGGCGAGGAGCCGTACTCCATCGCCATGGCGCTCGCCGAGGTGCTGGGCGACAAGGCCGATTTCCAGGTTCTCGCCACCGATATCGACACCGAGGCCCTGGACCGGGCCCGGCGCGGCATCTATCCCATGGACCAGGTCGGCAAGCTCGACGAGCGGCGGCGCAAGCGTTTCTTCCAGAAGGGCAGCGGCGCGCGCTCCGGGTTTGCCCGGGTGCGCCCGGAAGTGGCGGCGCGGGTGCGTTTCCAGACGCTCAACCTGGTGGCGCCGAAATGGCCCGTGGAGGATCGCTTCGATGCGATCTTCTGCCGCAACGTGATGATCTATTTCGACAAGGGCACCCAGGCCCGCATCCTCGACCGCTTCGCGCCTCTGTTGAAGCACGACGGCCTGCTGTTCGCCGGCCACTCGGAAAGTTTTTCCTACATCAGCGACCGCTTCCGCCTGCGCGGCCAGACCGTCTACACCCTCGCCGACCGGTAACACTCAAAAATCCTAAAGAAGCGCCGCTACCCGCCGATAGCGTGAATAACAAAGGCGAATCGCGCCGGTGACGGCGTCGTCTTGGAAACGGGGGAGACCGATCTTGGCCGGGAAAAAAATAAGGGTGCTGTGCGTCGACGACTCGGCCCTGATCCGCGATCTGATGAGCGAAATCATCAACAGCCACGACGATATGGAAGTGGTGGCGGTGGCGCCGGACCCCCTGGTCGCCCGTGACCTGATTAAACGCCACGACCCGGATGTGCTCACCCTGGACGTGGAAATGCCGCGCATGGACGGCCTGGACTTTCTCGAGCGGCTGATGCGTCTGCGGCCGATGCCGGTGCTGATGGTGTCGTCGCTCACCCAGGCCGGGTCCGAGGTAACCCTGCGGGCACTGGAACTGGGCGCGGTGGATTTTTTGCAGAAGCCGGCGCTGGGTATCCGCAGCGGCATGATTGAGTACAGCGAGCTGATCGCGGAGAAAATCCGCGCCGCCGCCCGCTCCCGACCCCGGCGTATCCAGGCCGGCGAACGGGACGCCCCCAAACCGCTGAAAGCGGTGATGGTGTCGAGCGAAAAGCTGGTGATTCTGGGCGCCTCCACCGGCGGCCCGGAAGCGATTCGGCAAGTGCTGGAGCCGCTACCCGCCAACTGCCCGGCGATTCTGATCGCCCAGCATATGCCCGGCGGCTTTACACATTCGTTCGCGTTGCGGCTGGACAAGCTGTGCCGCATCACCGTCAAGGAGGCGGAGGACGGCGAGCGGGTGTTGCCCGGGCACGCCTATATCGCCCCGGGCGACCGGCATCTGAATCTGGTGCGCAGCGGCGCTAATTATGTGGTGCGTCTGAATGACGGACCACCGGTCAATCGGCATCGACCGTCGGTGGATGTGCTGTTCCATTCGGCGGCGGCCCAAGCCGGGCGAAACGCCATCGGCATCTTGCTCACGGGGATGGGTAAAGACGGTGCAGCTGGCCTGCTGACCATGCGCCGTGCCGGGGCGGTAACTCTCGCCCAGGATGAGGAAACCTCACTGGTATTCGGTATGCCGCGTGAGGCGATAGCGATCGAAGGTGCCACAGAAGTGGTGGCACTGGACCAGGTGGCGCCGCGTCTGATGGCGTTAGCGGCCGCTTCCGGGCGCGCGCAGCGGGTCTGAAACAAAAAAATGAATTCCTGAGAAAGCCCTGAAGGAGGAGCGCCGGTTATGATGAAAATACTGCGTAATCTTAATGTTAAAGCAACGGTGGCGGGCGCTTTACTGTGCTGTGTGCTGCTCGTCGGCTCGCTTGCCGTATTGCGTTATTTGAATAACAAGATGGCTGACGAATCGATTGCTCTCTTGAACCAGATTAACGTTGAGCAGCTCAATGAAGTCAGCCGGGCAGCGGTCCTTATCAGTCGCGCCCGCATTCAGATGGATCTCGCCGCTGACTATCTGGACCAGGGTATGCGTCTGGTGGCGGAAAACCAGATAGAGGGTGTGGGTGATCTGCTACAGCGAGCGCAGCGCCGGTTTGATAACTTTGATAAAGCCCCTAAGACAGAAATGGGTGTGGCCAGGGCCAATGAGCTCGAAGATAGCTTCATGCAGGTAATGGCGCTGGTACGTGAACAGCACGAGGCCCTCAAGGGAAACCAACTCAGTGAATACAAGAATCTGCGTCAGGACCTGCTTTCCCCGGGCGATGGCTTTGATAGTAGCCTCACTGACTTCACCCGCTACGCCAACGAACGTGGCGACACAGTGATGACCAACTACCGAGAGCAAACCGAGCTTTATGGTCTGATCGGGTTGGCTATGTTGATCATCACTGCGCTGATCTTCGTGCTGATCTATTTAGGCTTGCGCGTCACCGTGGTACAGCCGCTGCACAGAGCGGTGAAAAACCTGCAGCGTATCGCCCGCGCTGACTTGTCCGAGAAAATCTACGTGCCCGGAACCAACGAAATAGGCCAGCTGTTCGCCGCCATGCGCGATATGCAGGAAAGCCTGTCGGGCATCGTCTCCAACGTACGCAGCAGCAGTAATTCGATTTTCGTGGGCAGCTCCGAGATCGCCCGTGGCAACACCGACCTGTCCTCGCGCACCGAGCAGCAGGCCGCGTCCCTGGAGGAAACCGCCACCAGCATGGAGCAGCTCACCGCCACCGTGAAGCAGAACGCGGACAACGCTCGCCAGGCCAGCGGCCTGGCCAATGACGCCTCCGGCACCGCCACCCGCGGTGGCGATGTGATGCGTCAGGTGACCGCCAAGATGCAGGGCATCACAGAGAGCTCTAAACAGGTCGCCGACATCACCGGCATGATCGATTCCATCGCTTTCCAGACCAACATTCTGGCGCTTAACGCCTCCGTGGAAGCGGCCCGGGCCGGCGAGCAGGGCCGCGGTTTCGCGGTGGTCGCCGGGGAAGTGCGCAACCTGGCCGGCAACAGCGCCGACGCCGCTCGCCAGATCAAGCAGTTGATCGAAACCTCGGCGGTGGAAGTGCAGGAAGGCTCCACCCTGGTCGAGCAGGCCTCGGAGACCGTCAAGGAGGTGGTCGCCGCGGTGAAGCGCGTCACCGACATCATGGACGAGATTTCCGCCGCCTCCCAGGAGCAGAGCGGCGGCATCGAGCAGGTTAGCCAGGCGGTCAGCCAGATGGATGAAGTCACCCAGCAGAACGCGTCCCTGGTGGAAGAGGCCAGCTCCGCGGCCGCGTCCCTGGAAGAGCAAGCACGCCGGTTGGAACAAGCGGTGTCCATCTTCCAGCTCGACAACGAAGTTGTGGAACAGACGGACTCCGTGGTGATACCGATGATCACAAGGGAGCACGACGAAAAAGCCGAGCAGGACGAGCCCAAAAAGCAAGCTGTACAGGATTCGCCACGGCAGCGTTCCGAGCAGCAGGCGCCGCGCGAAAGCCGCCCGGCACCGCGCCGTGAACCGGTCACCACCGAGGACGACTGGGAAGAGTTTTAACGACCCTGAACCGCGCCGGGGACGCGCTCCCGCCACCCGGCGCCATGACGCAGTGAGAGGATCCGATGGATAAGGGCATGAGTATTCTGGTGGTGGACGACTTTCCCACCATGCGACGCATCGTTCGCAGTCTGCTCAAGGAGTTGGGCTTCACCAACGTGGAAGAGGCCGAGGACGGCCAGGAAGCATTGGGCAAGCTGAAAGGCGGCGATTTCGAATTCGTCGTGTCGGATTGGAACATGCCCAATCTCGACGGTCTGGAGATGCTCAAGCAGATCCGCGCCGACGAGGCCATGAAAGCGCTGCCGGTGCTGATGGTTACCGCCGAAGCGAAGAAAGAGAACATCGTGGCCGCTGCCCAGGCCGGCGCCAACGGCTATATCGTCAAGCCGTTCACCGCCGCCACCCTGGAAGAGAAACTCAACAAGATTTTCGAGAAGCTGGGCAAATAAGCGACGCGGGGTCCAGCTTCCCTGGTGAGGAGAACCGAATATGAGTGGTGAGGCTCGGCAAGTGGCGGCACACGAAGGCGCGCACGGCGACGACCTGGTAGTGCGCATTGGACAGCTCACCCGCATGTTGCGTGAAAGCATGCGGGAACTGGGGCTGGACAAGGAAGTGGAGAAAGCGGCGGAGGCGATTCCCGACGCCCGCGCCCGTCTCAACTATGTGGCGTCGATGACCGAGCAGGCCGCCGACCGCGCACTCAACGCGGTGGACCGCGCCCAGCCGCTGCAGAATGAGATCGAGAGCCGGGCGGAGAGCCTCGACCAACAGTGGCAAACCTGGTTCGAAAATCCCATGGAGCTGGACCAGGCCCGGCAACTGGTCACCGACACCCGCGGCTATCTGGCGGCGGTGCCGGAGATGGCCCGCGAAACCAGCAAGGAGCTGCTGGAAATCATGATGGCCCAGGATTTCCAGGACCTCACCGGGCAGGTCATCAAGAAGATGATGGAGGTGATCCTGGAGGTGGAAAACCAGCTGCTGCAGGTGCTGCTGGAGAGCGTGCCCGAGGGCGACGAGCGCGAAGCGCTCAAACAGCGCATGGAGGACCGCAACGCCGCCGACACCCGCAAGCGCGAGGAAGCGTCTCTGGTCAACGGGCCGCAGCTCACCGCCGAGGGCGAAGGCATCGTCAGCAACCAGGATCAGGTCGACGATCTGCTCGACGAACTCGGCTTCTAGGGAATAACCGCCCCCAAACCCCTCTTATCCGAGGATTGGTTGGCCGTCCGTTCGGCGACAATCCCGGGCATTGAAGTAATGATGCCCGGAATGCCGCCGCCATGGCCGAAGAGACCGAAGATCAGGAAAAGACCGAAGAGGCCACGCCCCGGCGCCTGGAAAAGGCCCGGGAAGACGGCCAGGTGGCCCGCTCCCGGGAGCTGACCACGGTAATGCTGCTGTTCGGCGGCGTCGGCGGCCTGTGGTCCATGGGCCCGACGCTGTTCGACCAGGTCGGCATGGTGATGGAGCAGTCGTTCCTATTCGACCGCCGCCAGGGCTTCGACAGCACGGTGATGCTCACCCACGCCGTGGACCTGGGCGCGCGCACCCTGTTCGCACTGATTCCGCTGTTCCTGATGCTGGCGGTGATCGCGCTGATATCGCCCAACCTGCTGGGCGGCTTCCTGATTTCCGCCAAGTCCCTCAAACCCCAGCCTTCCAAACTCAACCCGATCAAGGGTCTCAAGCGGCAGTTTTCCTCCCAGGCGCTGGCCGAGCTGGCCAAGGCGATCGCCAAGTCGATCCTGGTGGGGTCGGTGGCGGTGGCGTTTCTGAGCGCCAAGCGCGGCGAGTTCATGGCGCTGATGGACCAGCCCACCCAGCAGGCGCTGGCCAATGCCCTGCGCCTCGCCGCTATGGCCTGCGGGCTGATGGTGCTGTCGCTGGTGGTGGTGATTCTGATCGACGTGCCCTACCAGCTGTGGAGCCACGCCAAGAAGCTGCGCATGAGCAAGGAAGAGATCAAGCGCGAGCACAAGGAGACCGAAGGCGACCCGCAGCTGAAGGCCAAGATCCGCTCCCAGCAGCAGGCCATGGCCCGCAACCGGATGATGAGCCAGGTGCCGGACGCCGACGTGATCGTCACCAACCCGACTCACTACGCGGTGGCCCTGCGCTACGACGAAAGCAACATGAGCGCCCCCCGGGTGATCGCCAAGGGCGCCGACGAAGTGGCCGCGCGCATCCGCGAGCTGGGCGGCGAACACCGGGTGCCCCTGCTGGAAGCACCGCCGCTGGCGCGGGCGCTGTACCGCCATGTGGACATCGACCGGGAGATTCCCGGGCCGCTCTATACCGCCGTGGCGGAAGTGCTGGTGTGGGCGTTCCGCCTTAAACGGGGGCGGGAAGAGGGCGGCGACCAGCCGCTGACCCCGGCGGACCTGCCGATCCCGGCGGAACTGGAGGTGGCGCCGTGAAAGCGATGAGCCACTACCTGGGCGGGCGCGAGCTGCTCGGCGACGGCGGCGCCAAGGTGCTCGCCGGGCCGATCCTGATCCTGCTGATCATGTCCATGCTGATCCTGCCGCTGCCGCCGTTCGCGCTGGATATGTTCTTTACCTTCAACATCGCCCTGGCGCTGATGGTGCTGCTGGTCAGCATGTTCACCCTGAGCGCGCTGGAGTTCGCCGCCTTCCCGGCGGTGCTGTTGTTCACCACCCTGCTGCGGCTGGCCTTGAACGTGGCCTCCACCCGGGTGGTGCTGATGGAAGGCCACGAAGGCGGTGCCGCCGCCGGCAAGGTGATCGAGGCGTTCGGCCAGTTCCTGGTGGGCGGCAATTTCGCCGTCGGCCTGGTGGTGTTCCTGATTCTGGTGGTGATCAACTTCATGGTGATCACCAAGGGCGCCGGGCGCATCGCCGAGGTGGGCGCGCGCTTCATGCTCGACGCCATGCCCGGCAAGCAGATGGCCATCGACGCCGACCTCAACGCCGGCCTGATCGGCGAGGAAGACGCCAAGAAACGCCGCGCCGAAGTGGCCCAGGAAGCGGATTTCTACGGCTCCATGGACGGTGCCAGCAAGTTCGTCCGGGGCGACGCCGTGGCCGGCCTGGTGATCATGGCGGTGAACATCATCGGCGGCCTGCTGATCGGCATGCTGCAGCACGATATGTCGTTCGCCGACGCCGGCCGCACCTACACGCTGCTGACCATCGGCGATGGCCTGGTGGCGCAGATTCCGGCGCTGGTGATTTCCACCGCCGCCGGCGTCACCGTGTCCCGGGTGACCACCGACCAGGACGTCGGCCAGCAGATGATCAGCCAGCTGCTGATGAACCCGCGGGTGATGATCCTGGCCGCCGGCGTGATGGGCCTGCTGGGCCTGGTGCCCGGCATGCCCAACTTCGTGTTCCTGCTGTTCACCGCCGGCCTGGCCGGCGCCGCCTGGTACCTGAGCCGGGCCAAGGAAAACCGCCTCGCCGAAGAGCAGATCGACGCGGCGCCGCCGCCGGAACCGGAAGCGCCGGAGGCCAGCTGGGACGACGTCCAACTGATCGACGTGCTGGGCCTGGAAGTGGGCCACCGCATGATTCCCCTGGTGGACTACCGCCAGCAGGGCGAGCTGCTCGGCCGCATCAAGAGCGTGCGCAAGAAATTCGCCCAGGAGGTGGGCTTCCTGCCGCCGGTGGTGCACATCCGCGACAACCTGGACCTGGGCGCCAACAGCTATGTGGTCACCCTCAAGGGCGCCGAAGTGGGGCGCGGCGAAGCCTTCCCCGGCAAGTGGCTGGCGATCAACCCGGGCCAGGTCACCGGCGAAGTGAAGGGCACCGCCACCCAGGACCCGGCCTTCGGACTGCCGGCGGTATGGATCGACGCGGACCAGCGCGAGCAGGCCCAGGTGTACGGCTACACCGTGGTCGACGCCAGCACCGTGGTGGCCACCCATCTCAACCATCTGCTGCACCACCATTCCGCGGAAATGCTCGGCCGCCAGGAAGTGCAGCAGCTGCTCGACAAGCTCGGTGAGGACAGCAAGGCGCTGGTGGAAGACGTGGTGCCCAAGGCGGTGTCGCTCACCGTGCTGCAACGCCTGCTGCAGAACCTGCTGGAAGAGGACGTCTCGATCCGCGATATGCGCACCATCCTCGACACCCTGGCGGAACACGCCGGCCAGAACGCCGACGCCCACGAACTCACCGCCCAGGTGCGCGTGGCGCTGGGCCGCGCCATTACCCATCAGTGGTTCCCGGGCCAGGACGAACTGCATGTAATCGGCCTGGACAGCAACCTCGAGCAGGTGCTCGGCCAGGCGCTGAACGGCGGCGGGGCACTGGAGCCCGGCCTCGCCGACACCCTTATGGAACAGGCCGCCGCCGCCCTGGAACGCCAGGAGGCCGCCGGCGAGCCGCCGGTGCTGGTGGTGCAGCACGGCCTGCGGCCGTTGCTGGCGCACTTCCTGCGCCGCCGCCTGCGCCACCTGGTGGTGATGTCGCAGGCGGAGATTCCGGACGACCGCACCCTGCGCGTGACCAGCATGATCGGCGGCACCGCCTGAACAGGCCCTAATCAGAACCGCAAAAAACAGAGGATACCGTCATGGGCGTGCAACGCTTTGTCGGCAGCAACAACCGGGAAGCCATGGGCCGGGTGCGCGCGGCGCTGGGCGACGACGCCCTGATCCTGGCCAACCGCGCCACCGACCAGGGTGTGGAGATCCTCGCCCTGGCCGAGGACGACTCGTCCGGCTATGCACCGTCGGAACAGGCGGTGCCGGACCGCGCCGGTCAAGCGGCCGTGGCGCCGGCCCAGCAGCGCGTCCCCCATCACGCCCCCGCCGGCCCCGATCTCACCGAGCAGTTGCTGCGCGAAGTGCGCGACATGCGCGAACAGCTGGCCCGCCGTGCGCCGGCCGGCGACGACGACGGGCCGCGTCAGGCCTTGCGCCGGCGTCTGCGGGGCGCCGGGTTCAGTGCGGTCTTCAGTGACACCCTGCTGGCCGGCCTGCCGCCGGAGGCGCAGCGCGACGAACAGGCCGACCACTGGCTGCAGCGCCAATTGCAGCGCCGTCTGTCCGTGGCGGCCCCCGGCGATCTGGAACAGCCCGGTGTAATCGCCCTGATCGGCCCCACCGGGGTGGGCAAAACCACCACCGCCGCCAAACTGGCGGCGCGGCTGGCCCGGCGCCACGGCCCCGAACGGGTGGCCCTGGTGAGCGCCGACAGCTACCGCATCGGTGCCCGCGATCAATTGCGCATCTACGCGGATCTGCTCGGTGTCGCCCTGTTCAACCTGGAAGAGGACGAACCGCTGGACCGGCTGGCCCGGTCATTGGCGGACCGCCCCTGGGTGGTGGTCGACACCATCGGCATGAGCCAGCGCGACGCCCGCTTGGGCGAGCAGTTGCGCCAGCTCAGCGGCGCCTTGCGGGTGCGGCCGGTGTTGCTGCTCAACGCCGCTAGCCAGGGCGAAACCCTGGAGGAAGTGGTGGCCGTGTACCGGGGCACCGCCCGCACCGCCGGGCTGGCCCTGGACGACGCCATCGTCAGCAAGCAGGACGAGGCCAGCCGCCTGGGCCCGGTGCTCGACGCCGCCATCCGCCATGACCTGCGGCTGCATTACGTTTGCCGGGGCCAGCGGGTGCCCGAGGACATGGTGGCCGCCGACGCCGCCGGCCTGGTGGACGACGCCCTGGCGCTCACCGGCGACAGCGACGACGACGGCCGCCCCGGCGCCCCGGGCTGGGCCCGTCAGGTGCTGGCCCAGGGGCGTGCCCTGGACGCCGCGGTATCACTGTTGCGCGAGGGCGCCCCGGATTTCGACGCCACGGAGGCGCTGTGGCAGGGCCGGCCGGCGGCGGACCGCGCCGCCGCCGACCAGGCACCGATGCATTTGCGGCATGGCGGCACGCGACCGGCGCCGGTGCTCGGTTTGGATGGCCAGGGGCTGCCCATCGGCGTGCCGAGCGCGCCCGATACGCGCTTTTCCCTCGCCGCTCAGTTGTTGCCGGCGACCCCGGACACCGCGCTCTGGCGCGCCTTGCAGCGCAGCGGCCAGCCGTGGCTGGCGGCGGCGCGGGGCAACAGCCGGGTCTGGCGTCTCGGCCAGCGCCTGCCGTTGAACGAGTGCTATCCGTTGGCGGCGCCCTGGGACAGCTTGATGGTGCGCCACCGCGGCCGCGCCGCCCAGCTGCGCCTGCGGCGCCTGGACGTGGCCGCTTCGCCCACCGGGCGCGGCGACGGCGCGCCGTTCACCGCCTTGCTGTGCGCCTGGTTCGGTGAAATACGCGACCTGGACAGCGGCCGTCTGCTCGGGCGCCGCTACTGGCTGGCGCCGGCGGGGCAGAGCCGCCGGCAGGACAGCGATCTGCTGGTGCACATGCTGCGCTGCGAAGAGTGGTCGGCGCTGCGCGAGCGCGCCGCCGCCGACCTGAATGCCGCCGGCGGCGGAGAAGATTGCTGGGAGTTGGCCGGCGCCCTGGCGGCGCTGGCGGTGCGGCTGGACCAGGACAACGGTGACTGGGCCCTGGACCTGCGCGCCCAACTGCTGAGCCTGACCGGCTCCCGGCGGCGCAGTGCCGCCACCTTGCTGACCGCCTTGATCGAGCTGTTCAGCGCCCGCCGTGAACTGCAGCGCATCGGCGCGGTGGCCGGGGGCACCGGGGATGCCTGATCAGGCCGCCGGATTGCGGGCGCGGGCGCGCCCTGAACGCCCCGAGCCAGGGCCCACCCTGATGGTCGTCGGCCTGCCGCCCGACGCC
>NZ_ARXR01000047.1 GCF_015356855.1 Alloalcanivorax venustensis ISO4 | reverse complement strand
GCTCGCCGCCGGCGGCACGCTCTTCCACATGCGGCGCCGGGCGGCTGGCGCAGCCGACAAGCAACGCCGCCAGTATCAAAAGCACTGGCAGTGAGGCGCGCTGAAGAACGGGGGCAAAAAGCACGGAAACGGCGTCTCCCTGGGTTTTCGGAACAGCGTTTTGCGGACTATACCGCCGGCCGGCGGCGCCGGCCAACGCCAAAGTCAGTGGTGCCCCTGGTGTTCCATCATGTGCTTGGGGTTGTGCATGCCCTCTTTCACGCCGAAGCGGATCAGCAGCACATTGACGGGATAGGCCGCCAGCAACCCCATGGACAGGGAGATAATCAGCGCGCCCCAGAACACCGGGTCGCCGATCCGGGCGTCGCCGGCCAGCCCCGCGTTCACCGACAGGGCCACCACCTCCATCACGGTGATACTGATGGACTCCGCCACCACCGAGTCCTTCAGCGCCACCCGGAACGCCTCGCCGGCCTGCATCAGCGGGCCCAGCGTAAAGGCGAAACCGATAACGTAAGCGAGCGCGAACGACACCAGGTTCACCGGCCAGCCGCTGATCGCCAGCAGCCCGGCCAGCGTCAGCACGCCGATGATTTCACCCAGCCCGCAGCCCGAATAACAGTGGGCCACGGAGCGGAAGCTCTTGCGCCACAGGGAATCGTGGGCGATCTGGCCGCGCCCGGTGTACCAGTACACCGCCAGGCCCAGGGGGCCGGAATACAGCACCGTCAGCACCCAGGCGACCTTCATCATGCCGCCCAGGAAGGCGTTGTGGCGGCGCAGGTCCTGGATCACCCAGGCGGCGCAGGCCAGGGATATCACGGCCCAGACCGCCAGCACCGGCCAGGTCAACCACTGAGAGAGCATATCGCCTCCTTGCATTCTCGCTTCCGTCGCGGGGAGAAAGGGGCTCAGCTTCGGCGGGGGAAGGCCGGGTCCACAAGCGCGGACCCGGGATCATTACGAAATTTCACAACGGCGTCAGGCGCCGGCCAGCTCCCGGCGCAGCTCGCCGATCACCGCCGGGTAATCGTCCTTGCCGAAAATCGCGGAGCCGGCCACGAAGGTGTCGGCGCCGGCGGCCGCCACCTGGCGGATGTTCTTTTCAGAGACACCGCCGTCCACTTCCAGGCGGATATCCCGGCCGCTGGCGTCGATCAGGGCGCGCACTTGCTCGATCTTGCCCAGGGTGCCGGGAATGAACGACTGGCCGCCGAAGCCCGGGTTCACGCTCATCAGCAGCACCATGTCGAGCTTGTCCATCACGTACTCCAGGCACGCCGGGCTGGTCGCCGGGTTGAGCACCAGCCCGGCCTGGCAGCCGGCGTCGTGAATCAGCTGCAGAGAGCGGTCCACATGGGCGGAGGCTTCCGGGTGGAAGGTGATCATGGAGGCACCGGCGTCGGCGAACATGCGGATCAGGTCGTCCACCGGGCTGACCATCAGGTGCACGTCGATGGGCGCGCTGATGCCGTGCTTGCGCAGCGCCTTGCAGACCATCGGCCCGATGGTCAGGTTGGGCACGTAGTGGTTGTCCATGACGTCGAAATGGATCATGTCGGCGCCGGCGGCAAGCACCGCGTCGCACTCCTCGCCCAGGCGCGCGAAGTCGGCGGCGAGAATGGAGGGGGCGATGAAGTCGGTTTGCTTGGCCATGAAATGTCCTTAGTCAGTGTGCGGGGCGGCCAGAAAACGGTCGAGCGCCGCCAACCGTTCCGGGGTGCCGATGTCCCACCAGTGGCCGCGGTGGTGCTCGCCGCTGACCCGCTGCTGCGCCATGGCGGTGCGCAGCACCGGCGCCAGCCGGCGCTCACCGTCGTCGAGCGCGGCGAACAGGGCCGGGGCGAGCCGGGCGATACCGGCGTAGGTGAGCCGGGGCTCGGCATTATCGCTTACCCGGCCCCCGGCTGTTAAATGGAAATCACCGCTGTCGTGGTGGGCCGGGTTGTCCACCAGCACCAGCCGCGCCAGGTCGTCGCCCACCGGCGCGTCGACCAGGGCGCTGAAATCGTAGTCGGTCCAGATATCGCCGTTGACCAGCAGAAACGGGTCCGGCCCCAGCAACGGCAGGGCCCGGCGGATGCCGCCGGCGGTTTCCAGCGGGGTGCCTTCCCGGGACCAGCGGATCGACACGCCCAGGCGTTCGCCGTCACCCAGGTGCGCCTCCAGCCGCTCGCCCAGCCAGCCGGTGTTGATCACCAGCTGCTCGACGCCTGCGCCGCGCAGCGCTTCGATGTGGTACTCGATCAGCGGCTTGCCGCCGGCCAGCAGCAGCGGCTTGGGGGTGTGATCGGTGAGCGGGCGCATCCGTTTTCCGTAGCCGGCGGCCAGGATCATGGCGCGCATCAGGGGCACTCCCAGAGATCCAGCAGCCGCCCCAGGTCGCCCAGCTCGTCCGGGCGGCGGGCGATCACGGTGCGCAGGTAGGCGAAGAAGCGGGGCGCGTCTTCCAGGTATTTGGGCTTGCCGTCGCGGTGGCGGATGCGGGCAAAGATGCCGATCACCTTCAGGTGCCGCTGGGCGCCCATCAGATCGCACCAGCGCAGCAAGTCGTCGAACGCCGCCGGCACCGGCAGCCCGGCCGCGGCGGCGCGCCGGTGGTAATCGCGCAGCCACTCCAGCACGCGTGCCTCCGGCCAGCTCAGAAAGGCGTCCTTGAACAAGCTGATCAGGTCGTAGCTGATCGGCCCGGCCACCGCGTCCTGAAAGTCGATCACCCCGGGGTTGGGGTCGCTGACCATCAGATTGCGCGGCATGAAATCGCGGTGCACGAACACCCGGGGCTGGGCCAGGGCGGACTCGATCAACGTCTCGAACACCGTCTCCAGCCGCCCGCTGGTGTCGCCGTCCAGGCGCAAGCCCCGGTGCTCGCCCAGGTACCAGTGCGGAAACAGGTCCAGCTCGCGGCGCAGCAGGGCCCGGTCGTATTTGGGCAGCCCCCGGGTGTCGGCGAAGCGCTGCTGGGTGATCAGCGTCTCCAGGGCGGCTTCGAACCAGGCGTCCGCGTTGCCCCCGTCGAGGGCGGTGAGCCAGGTTTCCCGGCCCATGTCGGTGAGCAGTAGAAAGCCCTGTTCCAGGTCCTGGTGGAGAATCTCCGGCACCGCCACGCCGGCGCGGGCCAGGCGGCCGGCCACGTCCACGAAGGGCCGGCAGTCCTCCTGCTCCGGCGGCGCGTCCATGGCCACCAGGGTGCGGCCGCCGTGCCGGTAGCGGAAGTAGCGCCGGAAGCTGGCGTCGGCGGACGCCACTTCGCCGCTCACCGGCGCACCCAGCCAGTCACCGACCCATTGGTCCAGTGCCCGGCGGCGAATATCGGAGTTACCCTTCTCTGGCTGCATTGCCACCATCAATCCATTACACTGCCGCGATTGCGAAACGGCCCTTTTTACCTGTTCCGAGCAGCCGATGCCACTGCCCTCACGATTGTTTTTAACCGGCCTCGCCCTTTTGCTGGCCGGCGTCGCCGGAGCCGACGACGACCTCAATTGGGTCGACCGCGACACTATGACGAGCCTGCCGCCGGTGCAGCAGCGGCCGATTCCGGTCTGGTGCAGCGGCATCTATTACAACCCGTCCGTGGGTGTGCCGGCGGATCAGAGCGACATCATCATCACCGCCGACAGCACCAGCCTCACCGAGGACGGGCTGATCAACATGGACGGCGAGGTGCTGATCGAGCGCCCCGGCCGGCGCCTGACCAGCCAATCCGCCCTGCTCGATCAGTCCAGCGGCAAATTCGAGGTGGCCAACAGCCTGCGCCTGGAAACCGACCAGTTCACCTTCATCGCCGACGGCATGAGCGGCCAGACCCAGCGCCGCGAGGCGAGCCTCAACCGGGTCCGCTATGCGCTGTTCGGCCCGGGCGCCCGGGGCACCGCCGAGCACATTGATCTGGTGGACAATTTCACCACCATCGAGCAGGGCACCTACACCACCTGCGCGCCCGGCTCCAACGGCTGGGAACTGGGCGGCCGGCAAATCCGGCTGGACCGGGAGAAGGGCTGGGGCGAGGCCCGCGACGTGACCCTGCGCGTCAAGGGCATGCCGCTGTTGTGGCTGCCGTGGATCACCTTCCCGATCGACGAGCGTCGCAAGACCGGCCTGCTGTTCCCCACCATCAGCACCAGCGACAGCGGCGGTGTGGACCTGACCCAGCCGATCTATATCAACATCCACCCGCAGATGGACGCCACCATCGCACCGCGCCATATCGACGGCCGGGGCAGCGGCGTGGAAGGCGAGTTCCGCTACCTGTCCGACCTGGGCCAGGGCCGCCTCAGCTACGGCGTGCTGTTCAACGACAGCGAGTTCGACGGCGAGAACCGGGAGCTGGCCGCCTGGCAGCACGACGGCTCGGTGGGACGCTGGGCGCTCACCTCCGATGTGAACTACGTGTCCGACGACTTCTACTTCAAGGATCTGGATACCGGCCTGGAGGTGAGCTCCCGCACCCACCTGCCCCGGCTCGGCCAGGCCCGCTACTTCGGCCGCGACTGGCGGGCGCTGGCGCGTCTGCAATCCTGGCAGACCATCGACCCGACGCTGCCGGACGACCAGCTGCCCTACCGCCGCCTGCCGCAGCTGCAGCTGTCCGGCGATCCGGAACTGCTGGGCCCGGTGCGCGGCCTGTGGCTCAGCGACGTGACCGCCTTTGACCGCTCCGACAAGGACACCAGCAACAACCCCACCGGCGCCCGCGTGCACCTGGCCCCGGGCCTGGCGGTGCGCATGGAGGAGAGCTGGGGCTATGTGGAACCCCAGGCGCGGCTTTACCATAACCGTTACCAGCTCGACGACGCGGAAACCTCCGCCAGCGACGCCACCCTGAGCACCTGGGGCGCGAGCGTGGATTCCGGGCTGTTCCTGGAGCGCGAGACCAATCTGTTCGGGCGCGGCTACACGCAAACCCTGGAGCCGCGGCTGTTCATCAACAAACTGGCCTACGAGCAGCAGGACCAGCTGCCCAATTTCGACAGCGGCGAGCTGACCTTCTCTTACAATACGCTGTTCCGGCAGAACCGGTTCATCGGTTACGACCGCTTCGGCGACGAGGAAAAGGCGTCGCTGGGTCTGACCAGCCGCTTCCTGCGCAACGCCGACGGCCGCGAGCAGCTGCGCTTGCGCCTCGGCCAGGGCTTCTACCGGGGCGAGCGCAAGGTGCAACTGGACGGCGAACCGCCGGACGACGCCGACCAGACCCCCATGGTCGCCGACATGCGCTGGAACTTTGGGCACGATTGGTACCTCTACACGGAGGGACAATGGGATACGCACGCCAACGAGCGGCAGCGCTCCTCGATGCGCCTGGGCTATACGGATCGGGAGCGGCGGGTGTTCAACCTGGCCTTCCACGATCGCCCCGCGGACGACATCCGCCAGTCGGAGATCGCCGCCATCCTGCCGATCCACAACAACTGGCGGCTGGTGGGCCGCTGGCTCTACGACTATGAGAACCAGCGCACCGTGGAAACACTGGCGGGCGCGGAATGGCGTAACTGCTGTTGGAAAATCCGTTTGCTGAGCCAGCGGGAACTCACCGACGAAGACGGTGACACCACGCTGGAAGCGGACACCACCGTGCTACTACAGATTCAAATGACCGGGCTGGGCGGCTTCGGCGGCCGGGTGGATTCCCTGCTGGAACGCAGCATTCCCGGATACAGGAGTGAGTATGATTAGGTCTCTGGCAACCTGGTTGCTGAGCGCGACGATTTTGCTGTCCCCGGGCGTCCATGCCCAGGTGGAAATGCTCGACCGCATCGTGGCGGTGGTCAACGACGGCGTGATCATGGAAAGCGAGCTCCAGGAACGGGTGGACGAAATCGCCGCCCAGTTCCGTGGCGACAACCGCCCGCTGCCGCCCCGCGAGGTGCTGCGCGAGCAGGTCCTCGACCGGGTGATCCTGGAGCGTCTGCAGCTGCAGATGGCGGAGCGGGCCGGCATCCGCGTCGACGACGGCGCCCTCAACCAGGCGCTGTCTGGCATCGCCCGGCAGAACAACATGACCCTGCAGCAGTTCGCCGACGCCCTGCGCGCCGACGGCTACGACTGGTCCCGTTTCCGCGAGCAGGTGCGCGGCGAGATGGTGGTGTCCCGGCTGCAGCAACGCAGCGTGGCGTCACGGGTGCGGGTCACCGACCGCGAAGTGCAACGGTTCCTGGAGTCGGAAACCGGCCGCCAGATGTTCCAGGCGGATTTCCACCTCGGCCACATCCTGGTCAAGGTGCCCGGCAACGCCAGCCCGGAACAGGTGAGCGCGGCCCAGGAAGAGGCCGAGGCCCTGGTGCGACGCCTGCGCGACGGCGCCGACTTCGCGGAGACCGCGGTGTCCGAATCGGACGGCCCGGAGGCGCTGGAAGGCGGCGACCTGGGCTGGCGGGAAGCGGCCCAGTGGCCGAGCCTGTTCGCCGACGCGGCGATCGATATGAACAAGGGCGACATCAGCGAGCCGCTGCGCTCCGGCGCCGGCTTCCACATTCTCAAGATGATCGACCGCCGCGGCGGCGGCGCCGAGAAAGTGGTCACCCAGTACCAGGTGCGCCACGTTCTGGTGCGCGCCGACACCCTCACCAGCGAGGAGCAGGCCCGCGCGGAGATCAACCGGGTTCACGATCAGGTGGCCAGCGGCGAACTGAGCTTCGCGGAAGCGGCGGCGGAACACTCCGACGACCCGGGCAGCGGCCGCCAGGGCGGCGAGCTGGGCTGGGTCACCCCGGGCGAAATGGTGCCCGAATTCGAGCAGATGATGGTGGAAACCCCGCCCGGCCAGCTGTCACCGGTGTTCGAAAGCCAGTTCGGCTGGCACTTCCTGCGCGTGGAAGAGACCCGGGAAGCGGACATGAGCGACCAGCTCCGCGAGCTGCAGGCCCGCAAGGCGCTGCAGAAGCGCCGCTTCGACGAAGAGCTGCAAACCTGGCTGCAGGAGCAGCGCGCGGAAGCCTACGTGGATATCCGCCTGCAATCATGACGCGGCGCCCGATCGCCATCACCGCCGGCGATCCGGCCGGCATCGGCCCGGATCTGCTGGCCGCGCTGCCCGCGGCCCTGCCGGACCTGCCCCTGGTGCTGCTCGCCGACCGTGACGTACTGGCGGCGCGGGCCGCCGCGCTCGGCCTGGAACTGCCGTTGCCGGAATGGGCGCCGGGCCGGCCCGCACCGGAGCACGGCGCCGTACTGTGGCACTGCCCGGCCGGCGCCACCGTGACCGCCGGACAGCCTGACCCGGCCACCGGCGCCGGCACCCTGGCGATTCTGGAGCGGGCCGCCGACGGCTGCCTGGACGGCACCTTCGCCGCCATGGTCACCGCGCCGGTGGCCAAGAACATCATCTGTGACGGCGCCGACCCCGCCTTCACCGGCCACACCGAATTCCTGGCCGAGCGGGCCGGCGTCGACCAGGTGGTGATGATGCTCACCGCCGGCGACCTGCGGGTGGCGCTGGCCACCACCCACCTGCCCCTGGCGCGGGTGCCGGCGGCGATCACCGACGCCGCCCTGACGCGCACCCTGACCATCCTGCACGACGACCTGCGCCGCAAGTTCGCCCTGCCGCGCCCCCGAATTCTGGTGCTGGGGCTCAACCCCCACGCCGGCGAAGGCGGCCACCTCGGCCGCGAGGAACTGGATGTGATCATTCCCACCCTGGCGCGCCTGCGCGACCAGGGCCTGCAGCTGACCGGCCCGGTGCCGGCGGACACCGCCTTCCAACCGGACCTGCTGACGCAACACGACGCGGTGCTGGCCATGTATCACGACCAGGGCCTGCCGGTGCTGAAATACGCCGGCTTCGGCGAGGCGGTGAACCTGACCCTGGGGCTGCCGTTCATCCGCACCTCGGTGGACCACGGCACCGCCTTCGACCTGGCCGGCACCGGCCGGGCCCGCGCCGGCAGCCTGCTGGCCGCCACCCGCCTGGCGGCGGATCTGGCCGCCCGCACCGAAGGCCAGGAGAGCCCATGAGCGAACATCGCGCCCGCAAACGCTTCGGCCAGCACTTCCTGCACGACGCCGAGATCATCGACCGGCTGGTGCGCTCGGTGGCGCCCCGCGACGGCGAGACCGTGGTGGAAATCGGCCCCGGCCAGGGCGCCCTGACGTTCCCGCTGCTGGAACAGGTGGCGCACCTGACGGTGGTGGAACTGGACCGGGACCTGATCGGCCGGCTGCGCGACCAGGTACCGGAAGACCGCCTCACCATCCACCAGAGCGACGCCCTGCGCTTCGACTTTACCGCCCTCGCCGAGCAAGGCCCGCTGCGGGTGGTCGGCAATCTGCCCTACAACATCTCCACACCGCTGATTTTCCACCTGCTGGCGCAGACCGGCGCCATCGCCGACATGACCTTCATGCTGCAGAAGGAAGTGGTGGAGCGGCTCACCGCCGCCCCCGGCGGCAAGGATTACGGGCGCCTGTCGGTGATGGTGCAGTATCATTGTCAGGCGGATTACCTGTTTCCGGTGCCGCCCGGCGCGTTTCAACCGCCCCCCAAGGTGGATTCCGCCGTGGTGCGCCTGATTCCCTACGCCCGCCCGCCGTGGCCGGCGGATGACCCGGCCTGGCTGAGCCGGCTGGTGGCGCAGGCGTTCAGCCAGCGCCGCAAGGCGATCCGCAACAGCCTGAAAACACTGATCGCCCCGGAGGTGTTCGACACCGCCGGCATCGATCCCGGCCTGCGCCCGGATCACCTGTCCGTCGCGGACTACGTGACCCTGGCCAACGCCACCGCGCCGAAGCCGGGACCCGGAACAACCAAGGAGCCGACGCCATGACCGCCGTGGACGACACCGCCATCGATACCGACCGCTACCGCATGCAGGTCACCGTGGAGACCGAGTATCTGCCCGACCAGAGCGACGAGGACGGCCAGCGCTGGGTGTTCGCCTACCACATCCGCATCCTCAACCGGGGCGCGGTGACCGCGCGTCTGCTGACCCGTCACTGGGTGATCACCGACGGCGAGGAACGCTCCCGCGAGGTGCACGGTGAAGGCGTGGTGGGCGAACAGCCCAGCATCGCGCCGGGCCAGGAGTTTCATTACTCCAGCGGCGCCATCCTGGAAACCGAAGTGGGCACCATGGAAGGCAGTTACCAGATGATCGCCGAAGATGGCACCTGCTTCGACGCGGAAGTGCCCGCCTTCACCCTCGCCGTGCCGCGCGCGCTGCACTGAGGGGCCGGCCATGAGTACCTACGCGATCGGCGACCTGCAGGGCTGCCTGGCCCCCTTCGACGCCCTTCTCGATGAGATCAATTTCAACCCGGACCGCGACCGGCTGCTGCTGGCCGGCGACCTGGTCAATCGCGGCCCGGACTCGCTGGGCGCCCTGCGCCGGGTGTACCAGCTGCGGGACAACGTCCGCGTGGTGCTGGGCAACCACGACCTGCACCTGCTGGCGGCGTCCCACGGCCACGCCGGCCTGAAGAGCAAGGACACCCTGCAGCCGATTCTGGACGCCCCCGACCGGGATGACCTGCTGGGCTGGCTGCAGAGCCGGCCGCTGCTGGTGGAGGTGCCCGAATTCCAGGCGGTGATGACCCACGCCGGCCTGCCGCCGCTGTGGCGGCTGGACGAGGCCCGCGCCCGCGCCCTGGAAGTGGAAACCGTGCTGGCGTCGCCGGACAAGGCCGAGGCGTTCTTCGCCAACATGTACGGCAACAGCCCCGCCGGCTGGCACGACGGCCTGGAAGGCACCGACCGCTGGCGGGTGATCACCAACTATTTCACCCGCATGCGCTTCGTCAACGACGCCGGCGAGCTGGACCTGGGCAGCAAGGGCGAGCCGGATCAGCCACCGCCCGGCTTTATGCCCTGGTTTGAACACCCGCAGCGCCGTGAACGGGACGTCCGTGTGCTGTTCGGCCACTGGGCCGCCCTGGAGGGCCGCACCGGCACCGCCGGGGTGGAAGCCCTGGATACCGGCTGCGTCTGGGGCGGCTGCCTGACCGCCCTGCGCCTGGAGGACGGCCGCCGCTTTCAGTGCGCCTGCCACTGACCCCGCCCGGCGGCGCCGTCTTCGCGCGTTATTAACGCGCCCGCCACAATTGGTTTATTTATAAAAAAAGTTCCCGCCGGAAAAATTTTTTGCTTTTGACTTGGCTTTCGTTTTAGCGCCATGCTAGAACCGAAGTGATTCGATTCCGCCCGCTTAAGCCGCCGGCGCCAGCCCGCCGGCCAGGAGCGTCCGAATGCGTCAGGCGTGGACCCTTAGTCTCCTTTTTCGTGCCGCCGACCGGCACCGGGGCCCGCTTTTACCCTTTTCCCGTTCGTTCCCCTTGCGATTGGAACGAAACTCGCATGGTTTTTCCCCGAACACCGTTTTCACACGTATCGCCATCCGTACTTGTCTCGCGGCACACCGCAGGCGCGGCGCACCGCCAGGAGGGAGTAAAGCATGAGTATTCTCCGTCACTATCAGGCCCGGTTCGAAGCAGGCCAGGAAGACGAGATGTCCCTGGAAGAGTATCTCGCCCTCTGTAAAAGCGACCCCGGTGTCTACGCGTCCGCCCCCGAACGCATGCTGATGGCCATCGGCGAGCCGGAGCTGGTGGACACCTCCAAGGACCCCCGCCTGTCGCGGATTTTTTCCAACAAAATGATCCGCCGCTACCCGGCCTTCGACGAGTTCTATGGTCTGGAAGACGTAATCGAAAACATCGTCAGTTACTTCCGCCACGCGGCTCAGGGCCTGGAAGAGAAAAAACAGATTCTGTACTTGCTCGGCCCGGTGGGCGGCGGCAAGTCCTCACTGGCGGAAAAGCTCAAGGCGCTCATGCAGAAGGTGCCGTTCTACGCCATCAAGGATTCGCCGGTGAACGAATCGCCGCTGTGCCTGTTCGACGCGGAAGAGGACGGCCCGATCCTGGAAGAGGAGTACGGCATTCCGCGCCGCTATGTACGCACCATCATGTCGCCCTGGGCGGTGAAGCGGCTGAAGGACTACGGCGGCGACCTGAGCCAGTTCCGCGTGGTGCGCCGCTACCCGTCGATTCTCGACCAGGTGGCGGTGGCCAAGACCGAGCCCGGCGACGAAAACAACCAGGACATCTCGTCCCTGGTGGGCAAGGTGGACATCCGCAAGCTGGAGGAATTCGCCCAGGAAGACCCGGACGCCTACAGCTTTTCCGGCGGCCTGTGCCGGGCCAACCAGGGCCTGCTCGAGTTCGTGGAAATGTTCAAGGCGCCGATCAAGGTGCTGCATCCGTTGCTCACCGCCACCCAGGAGGGCAACTACAACGGCACCGAGCACATGGGCGCGATTCCGTTCGACGGCATCGTGCTGGCGCACTCCAACGAAGCCGAGTGGCAGACCTTCCGCCACAACAAGAACAACGAAGCCTTTATCGACCGCGTGTTCATCGTCAAGGTGCCGTATTGCCTGAGAGTCACCGAGGAGCAGCAGATCTACGACAAGCTGCTGCGCAACTCCAGCCTGCGCGAAGCGCACTGCGCGCCGGACACCCTGCGCATGCTGGCCCAGTTCTCGGTGCTCACGCGCCTCAAGGAGCCGGAGAATTCCAGCATCTATTCCAAGATGCGGGTCTACGACGGCGAAAACCTGAAGGACGTGGACCCGCGCGCCAAGTCGATGCAGGAATACCGCGACATGGCCGGGGTCGACGAGGGCATGGACGGGCTCTCCACCCGTTTCGCGTTCAAGATTCTCTCCAAGGTGTTCAACTTCGACCATTCCGAAGTGGCGGCCAACCCGGTGCACCTGATGCATGTGCTGGAACAGCGCATCGAGCAGGAACAATTCCCCCAGGAGCTGCAGGAACAGTACCGCCGCTTCATCAAGGAATACCTGGTGCCGCACTATGTGGAATTCATCGGCAAGGAGATTCAGACCGCCTACCTGGAATCCTACTCCGAATACGGTCAGAACATTTTCGATCGCTACGTGATGTACGCGGATTTCTGGATTCAGGATCAGGAGTTCCGCGACCCGGACACCGGCGAGATTTTCGACCGTCAGTCTCTCAACGAAGAGCTGGAAAAAATCGAAAAGCCGGCGGGCATTTCCAACCCCAAGGATTTCCGCAACGAGGTGGTCAACTTCGTGCTGCGCGCCCGCGCCAACAACAATGGCCGCAACCCGAGCTGGATGAGCTACCAGAAGCTGCGCGACGTGATCGAGAAGAAGATGTTCTCCAACACCGAGGAGCTGCTGCCGGTGATCTCGTTCAACCCCAAGGGCAGCGAGGACGACCGCCGCAAGCACGACAACTTCGTCAAGCGGATGATGGACCGGGGGTATACGGAGAAGCAGGTGCGGTTGTTGTCGGAGTGGTATTTGCGGGTGCGTAAGGCGCAATGAAAAGACAGTTAATAGTTAAGAGTGAATAGTTAATAGCGCGCGGTGAGTTTTCGTAGTGGAGAGCGGTATGAGTTATATCATTGACCGGCGTCTCAACGGGAAGAACAAGAGTACGGTGAACCGGCAGCGCTTTTTGGAGCGTTACCGGCGCCATATTCGTGAAGCGGTGAACGAGGCGGTGGGCCGCCGCTCGATTACCGATATGGAGCAAGGCGAGCGCATCAGCATTCCGGAAAAGGATTTGTCCGAGCCGCGCTTTCATCATGGTTCCGGCGGGCGCCGCAACGTGGTGCATCCGGGCAACCGGGAGTTTCAGGCCGGCGACCGGGTCAAGAAGCCCTCCGGCGGCGAAGGCGGTGCCGGTGGCCGGGACGCCAGCGACTCCGGCGAAGGCGCCGACGAGTTCGCGTTCGAAATCGACCAGCGGGAATTTCTCAACTTCCTGTTCGAGGACCTGGAGCTGCCCAACCTGATCAAGCGGCACCTGGAAGGCAGCCGCTCTTTTCACCGCCGCCACGGCGGCATCGTCAGTCACGGCCTGCCGGCGAAGATCAACATCGTGCGCTCCATGCGCCAGGCGTCCATGCGCCGGCGCGCGCTCACGGCGGCCAGCCGCCGCCGGCTGCGCCTGCTTGAGGAAGAGCGCGACGCCCTGCTCGGCCAGGACCAATCCCCGGAGCGCAATGAGCGCCTCAATGACCTGGACACCCAGATCGACCGGGTGCGTCGGCGCATCGAGCGCATCCCGTTTCTGGATGAGGTGGATCTGCGCTTCAACCACCACGTCAAAGTGCCGGTGCCGGTGAGTCGCGCGGTGATGTTCTGCATCATGGATGTGTCCGGCTCCATGAATCAGGACATGAAGGATCTGGCCAAACGCTTTTTCCTGCTGCTCTATCTGTTCCTGCAGCGCAACTACGAGCACACCGAGGTGGTGTTCATCCGCCACCACACCAGCGCCAAGGAAGTCAACGAGGAGGAGTTCTTCTACTCCCGGGAGACCGGCGGCACCATCGTCTCCAGTGCGCTGAAGCTGACCCTGGACACCATCAAGGCCCGCTACCCGGTGGAAGAGTGGAACCTGTACGGCGCCCAGGCCTCGGACGGCGACAACTGGAACGACGATTCACCGGGCTGCGCCGCGCTGCTGGAGAAGGAACTGCTGCCGCGCATGCAGCATTTCTCCTACGTGGAGGTGATGCCGCGCAGCCACCAGGCCCTGTGGGAGCATTACCAGAGCGTGCAGGAACGCTGTGGCGACGTGTTCTCCATGGCGCAGATCGACGACCCGGGCGACATCTACCCGGTATTCCGGCGCCTGTTCAAGAAGCGCATGGAGGTGGCATGACCGTGGCCGACAGCAAACTGATCTCCAGCGGTTCCGACTGGGACTTCGAGACCCTGGCGGAATACGACCAGGCCATCGCCGAACTGGCCCACGGCAAGTTCGGACTCGACACCTACCCGAACCAGATCGAAGTGATCTCCTCGGAGCAGATGATGGACGCCTACTCCTCGGTGGGCATGCCGGTGGGCTACAACCACTGGTCGTTCGGCAAACAGTTCGTGGAGGTGGAAAGCCGCTACCGGCGCGGCCAGATGGGCCTCGCCTACGAAATCGTGATCAACTCCAACCCCTGCATCGCCTACCTGATGGAAGAGAACACCATCACCATGCAGGCGCTGGTGATCGCCCACGCCGGTTACGGCCACAACTCCTTCTTCAAGGGCAACTACCTGTTCAAGACCTGGACCGACGCCTCGGCGATCATTGATTACCTGGTGTTCGCGCGCCACTACCTGGCCGAGTGCGAGCAACGCCACGGTGTCACCGCGGTGGAGGAAACCCTGGATTCCTGCCACGCGCTGATGAACTACGGCGTCGACCGCTACAAAAGGCCCACGCCGATCTCCGCCCATGAGGAAAAGCGCCGCCAGCGCGACCGGGAAGAGGCCCTGCAACGTCAGGTCTCGGAACTGTGGAAAACCTTTCCCGACATGCAGCCGATGGTGCAGCGCCGCGAGCCCAGCCGGCGCTTCCCCACCGAGCCGCAGGAAAACCTGCTCTACTTCCTGGAGAAGAACGCCCCGCTGCTGGAGCCCTGGCAGCGCGAGGTGATCCGCATCGTGCGCAAGATGGCGCAGTACTTCTACCCCCAACGACAGACCCAGGTGATGAACGAAGGCTGGGCCACCTTCTGGC
This sequence comes from Alloalcanivorax venustensis ISO4, assembly GCF_015356855.1. Classification (GTDB taxonomy): domain Bacteria; phylum Pseudomonadota; class Gammaproteobacteria; order Pseudomonadales; family Alcanivoracaceae; genus Alloalcanivorax; species Alloalcanivorax venustensis. The sequence continues at coordinate 4,654 of NZ_ARXR01000047.1, read as the reverse complement.
ACTACACGCTGCTCAACGAGCTCTACGACCAGGGCCGCGTGGACGACGGTTTCATGCTGGAGTTTCTGCAAAACCACAGCCAGGTGATTTACCAGCCGCCGTTCGATTCGCCCTACTATTCCGGCATCAACCCCTACGCCCTGGGGTTCGCCATGTTCCACGACATCCGCCGCATCTGCGAGGCGCCCACCGACGAAGACCGCCAGTGGTTTCCGGACATCGCCGGCAGCGACTGGCTGGCGACGCTCAAGTTCGCCATGGAAAGCTTCAAGGACGAGAGCTTTATTCAGCAGTTTCTGTCACCGCGTCTGATCCGCGAATTCAAGCTGTTCAGCCTGATGGACGACTCCGAGCGCGACTACATCGAGATCAACGCCATCCACAACGAGCCCGGCTACCAGGCGATCCGCAACCGGCTCTCCGAGCAGTACAACCTGAGCATCCAGGAACCCAACATCCAGGTGTACTCGGCGGACGTGCGCGGCGACCGATCCCTCACCCTGCAGCACCTGCGCCAGCACCACCGGCCGCTGGAGGCGGACACCGCCCAGGAGGTGCTGCGCCACCTGCACCGCCTGTGGGGCTTCGACGTGCACCTGGAGAGCGTCGACAACGGCAGCGTGGTGGAGCGATTGTCGATTCCTTCACACCGCCTTGATTGATAAACGTTCTCATTAATGTTTATATCCGGCGCAACCTTATTCGTTCATTCGCCGGAGAAACCCTTCATGCGTCGACTCAGTGTTCTCTTCTCGTTAATGGCCGCCCTGGTGGTAACCGGATGCAGCTCGCAAAGCGAAGAAGTGAACGTCTATTCCGCCCGTAAGGAAGCACTGATCAAGCCCCTGCTGGACCGCTTCACCTCGGAAACCGGCATCACCGTGAACCTGATCACCGGCAGCGCCGACGCCCTGGTGGAGCGCATGAAGGCCGAAGGCGAGCACAGCCCCGCCGACGTGCTGATCACCACCGACGCCGGCCGTCTGTACCGCGCCCAGCAGGAAGGCCAGCTGGCCACCACGGAAAGCGACACCCTCGCCGAGCAGGTGCCCGAGGCCCTGCGCGACCCGGAAGGCCACTGGTACGGCCTGTCCGTGCGCGCCCGGGTGGTGGTCTACGCCCCGGACCGGGTGGACCCGTCCGAGCTGTCCACCTACGAAGCCCTGGCCGACGAAAAGTGGGATGACCGCATCTGCATCCGCTCCTCGGACAACATCTACAACCAGTCCCTCACCGCCAGCCTGATCGCCCACAACGGCGAAGCGGACACCGAGCAATGGGCCGAGGGCCTGGTGTCCAACATGGCCCGTGATCCGGTGGGCGGCGACCGCGACCAGATCAAGGCCCTGGCCGCCGGCGAGTGCGACATCGCCGTGGTCAACACCTACTACCTGGGCATGATGCAGGGCGGCGACGACGCCGACGCCCGCGAGATCGCCGAGCAGGTGGCGGTGTTCTGGCCCAACCAGGACGGCCGCGGCGCCCACATCAATATTTCCGGCGCCGGCGTGGCCACCAACGCCCCCAACCCGGACAACGCCCGGCAGCTGATCGAGTTCCTGGTCAACGACGAATCCCAGCAGTGGTACGCCGAGACCAACTACGAGTACCCGGTGCGCGCCGACGTGCCGGTCAGCGATTTGCTGCAGGAGTGGGGTGACTTCAAGCAGGACGACCTGCCGCTGATCAAGCTCGGCGAGCTGAACGCCGACGCGGTCAAACTGATGGACCGCGCAGGCTGGAAATAATCGTTCAAGACAGGCAAGGCGGCGGCGGATCGGTATAATCGCGCCATGTTTTCGTCGCCCGCCTTGCGCTCCCTGGTTCTACTGCTGCTGGCGCTGGCGCTGGCCACACCGGTACTGGTGGTGGCCGGCAGCTGGCTGGCCGGCGCCTCGCCCAATTGGGGCCACCTGAGCAGCACGGTACTGCCCTCGTACCTGCGCCACTCCTTGTTCCTGGCCCTGTTCACCGGCACCGGCACCCTGCTGATCGGCGTCGCCGCCGCCTGGGCGGTGTCCCGCTTCCGCTTCCCCGGGCGCCGGGTGCTGGAGTGGGCCCTGCTGCTGCCGCTGGCCTGCCCCGCCTATCTGATCGCCTACACCTGGACCGGCATGCTGGCCAGCGAAGGCGCCCTGCAGCAGGCGTTGCCGCTGCCCCTGCCGGACATCCGCAGCCCGGCCGGCGCCGGCCTGATGCTGACGCTGGTGCTCTATCCCTATGTGTATCTGATGACCCGCGCCGCCTTCGTCAGCCAGTCCGCGGTGGCGCTGGAAGTGGCGCGCACCCTGGGCGCCGGGCCCTGGCGGCGGTTCTTCCGGGTGGCCCTGCCGCTGGCACGGCCGGCGATCATTGCCGGGCTGGCGCTGGTATTGATGGAGACCCTGGCGGACTACGGCACCGTGGCCTACTTCGGCGTGCCCACCCTGAGCACCGGCATCTACCGCACCTGGTTCGGGCTGGGCGACGCCATGGCGGCGGCGCAACTGGCCGGCGTACTGCTGCTCGCCATGGTGGTGCTGCTCACCCTGGAGCGGCGCGCCCGCAAGGAACGGCGTATCAGCGTCGCCTCGGCGCGGGCGGCGGCGCCGCTGCCGCTGGGCCGGGGCCCGGGCCTGTTGCTGGCGGCGGCGCTGTGGCTGCCGGTGCTGCTCGGGTTCATTCTGCCCGCCCTGCAACTGCTGGTGTGGAGCCTGCCGCGCTGGCGGGATCTGGCGGAGCCGGGCTTCCTGGGCCTGCTCGGCACCAGCCTGCTGATCGCCCTGTGCACCGCCCTGGCCGCCACCGGCCTGGGCCTGCTGTTGATCTGGGCGCGGCGGCTGCGCGGCGACCGGCCCCGCCGCCTGGCCGCCGGGCTCGCCGGCTTCGGCTACGCGGTGCCGGGCACCGTGCTGGCGGTGGGCGTGGTGCTGGTGCTCGCCAGCCTGGACCGCGGCCTCAACGATTTGCTGGCGTCCGTGGGCCTGCCGGAGCCCGGGCTGCTGTTCTCCGGCACCCTGTTCGCGGTGGTGTTCGCCTGCACGGTGCGCTTCCTGACCATTCCCATCCAGGGTCTGGACGCCGGCCTGCAGAACCTGTCCCCCAACCTGGACAACGCCGCCCGCTCGCTGGGCACGGCGTCGCTGCCGATGCTGCGGCGGGTGCATCTGCCGCTGTTGCGGGTGCCGCTGGCCACCAGCGCCCTGCTGGTGTTCGTGGACACCCTCAAGGAGTTGCCCGCCGCGCTGGTGCTGCGGCCCTTCAACACCAACACCCTGGCGGTGCGCGCCTTCGAGCTGGCGTCCGACGAGCGGCTGGCGGACGCGGCGCTGCCGGCGCTCACCATTTTGCTCGCCGGCGTGGCGCCGGTGATACTGCTGACCCGCTCGATACGGAACCCCCATCAAGAGAGCCCCCATGCTGACCATTGACGACCTGAACGTGCGGTTCGACGGCCAGCCGGTGCTGGAAGACGTCTCCCTCTCCCTGGACGAGGGCCTGATCGGCTGCCTGATCGGCCCCTCCGGCTGCGGCAAGACCACCCTGCTGCGCCTGGTGGCCGGCTTCCTGGCCCCGGACCGCGGCCGCATCGCCCTGCACGGCGACGCCGTCACCGGCGACCGGCTGCTGGTGCCCGCCGAGCAGCGCCGGGTGGGCATGGTGTTCCAGGACATCGCCCTGTTCCCGCACCTGGACGTGGCCGCCAACATCGGCTTCGGCCTGAACCGCTGGACGCCGGACCAGCGCCGCGCGCGGGTCGAGGAGCTGCTCAACCTGGTGGGCCTGCCCGGCATGGGCGGCCGCTACCCCCACCAGCTCTCCGGCGGCCAGCAACAGCGCGTGGCCCTGGCCCGGGCACTGGCGCCCAAGCCGCGCCTGCTGCTGCTGGACGAACCCTTCTCGGCGCTGGACGCGGAACTGCGCGAGCAGATCAGCCGCGACGTGCGCGCCATCCTGCTGAAAGAGGGCATCACCGCCCTGTTCGTCACCCACGACCAGAACGAAGCCTTCGCCATCGCCGACCGGGTCGGCGTGATGCACGCCGGCCGGCTGGCGCAGTGGGATACGCCCTACCGCATCTACCACCGGCCGCGCACCCGCTTCGTGGCCGATTTCATCGGCCGCAGCAGCTTCATCCCCGGCACCGTGACCACCGAAGGCCGGGTGGAAACCTGCCTGGGCGTGTTCGCCGGCAACCTGCCCGACGGCGCCGCCCCCGGCGACCGGGTGGACGTGATGATCCGCCCGGACGACATCCTCCACAACGACGACAGTCCACGCACCGCCCGGGTGGTGGACCGCGCCTTTCGCGGCGCCCACATGCTTTACACGCTGGAGTTGGACGGCGGCGTGCGGGTGCCGTGCATGGCACCCAGCCACCACGCCCACCCGGTCGGGGGGCGCATCGGTATCGAACTGGAAATGGACCACCTGGTGACGTTCACGCCAGTCGGGCCGGGTACTCCGTAGCCCGGTTCGGTCTCGGTGCCCGGTGCTTGGGTCCAGGCCCCGCCGTGAATCCATCCCTGGAGGCTTGTGTTCGGCTCCCTGCCTCACACAGTCCTGGACACCGGGCACCGAGACCGAACCTCCCGTATGGAGCCAGCCGCCGAGCTTTGCCGAAAGGTTCAGCGTCAGCGATGACCCGTAACGCCGGGAGCCATCCCGGAGCGGG
>NZ_ARXR01000046.1 GCF_015356855.1 Alloalcanivorax venustensis ISO4 | reverse complement strand
GGGTGACAACTACGTTGACGCATAGGGCACACTATAAGTAGCATATTCAGGCGTCATCCCCTATGATGACTTTACGTATCATTAAAACTCATGGAGGGAATCATGAAGAAGCGCAAGCCGAACATTGAGATCGGGCACTATCGTGGGAGCCGCTATTGGGGCGTTTGGGTTGATTCGGAGCTACTTGCGGTGGTGTGTTATCGGAAGGGAGCGGAGGCGATCAGATCGGCATTACTAAATCGTTCAAAGCCAAAGCTGTAGCCGACAAGGGGCATGATCAGCCTGCGCACTCTTGTAACGCCCAAGCTCACTTGCCGCTATGGAGCGGCAGCGGAATAGCGGTCAAGTGGGGCGCCTTGATGGGCGCGCTTCTACCGTGAAACTAATGCATTAATCTTCGCAGCAAGAGGATTTAGATCAATACCGTTTTGCGCCACTTGTAGCATTACATGTTGCGGTTTTCGGTGAGGACGGCCTGCTGGTGCAATTCCCATAAATCTCTCCAAGTCTTCAGGGAACGTCTCTATACCTCCGGTAAACTCATTGGATGCTGCCAGGATCGATTGGTCTATTGGCGCATGCCTTCCACTATCGAAATCGTAAAGCACATAATGCCTGATACCAAAAGACTGAAATAACCGCATAAACCGATGTATATTGTATTTTCCGATGGTGTCCATAACAAATACACCCCTACAATCCGGCAAGAGACCGTGGTCAAACATATAGGCCAAGAGCGCCGTTTCGGTTGGCCCTTCGACTAGCAACACCTTTTCTGCGAAGAATGCTGCACTTCGCTTCTGGTCCAACCACAATGCGTATTTTACGGCCTCCATGTCAGTCTGTAGATCATTTTGATCAATCGGAATACCTGCAGCCTGCCAAACCTGGGCATCCTGTTGATTGACTGTGAGAACGCTATCTAGCTCGTCACTCGATACTTGGTAGCATTTTGTTCTGCAATCTTCTCGCTGTAACCTGCAAATTGCCGTAATATTTCGAATACTGTGTGTAGCAAATTGGGGATTGTGCGTAGATAAAAGCACTTGTGAGTCCGCACTATCTGCCAGAGAACTTAAATCTGAATTTAATGAGCTGACCTGGGTTGGATGTAGAAATGCTTCTGGCTCCTCAAACAATACCCATGTCAGCTCAGGCGCAAACTCCTTCTTTTTTGTCGTCTTCTTTTTAGATCCATACTTAGCCGCCACACGAATTAAAGTATAGATAACGCTTCTCTGAAATCCTTGGCCGTATGCGGAAATTGGTTGAGCTCTGTCCAGAGAACCATCAATGATCTCGTGGTTAACAAGGCCTTTTATAATGTCATCTATGCCGACCGGGCTAATATTCAGTCTAAATCCCGCTCCCCAATCAGAAAGTTCGTTCGAAATATCGGCTTCGATACTTTGGAGCGAATAACCTTCCGCAGTAGATTCAGTCTTGATCGCGCCCTCAAAGTCATTAAATGACTCACTTAATGCTTGGTAGGCACCTGACTCTTCCATTACCCTTGATAGGACCGAATTTACAAGGTCCCTGAGTGCCGAAGGGCCTGTTAATCTGGTGTGTTCGTCAATTTTAGAAACTGCCGGAATGTAGATGATCTCGCCAAATTTACCCTGCCCCACGTTTTTGAAGCCATAAAACCGCTCTCCGGACAGTTCACCATTTGCATAGGCATATGGACCAGAAAACTCTTTCCCATCTTTATCTTTTTTATCTGAGAAGAGGTAATTCCTTACTCTAAAAGTATCATCTTCCGACCGATACTCGTCTTTTAACGCATCAATCTCATCAGCAGAAGGCTTAAACTCAATCTCGACCCATGACTCATTATCTCTCGCACCTTTGTGAGGAAAGTCACGACTCTTATCAAACTTAACACCTTTGCCATAGAAAGCCCGAATCGCATCAATGACTGTTGTTTTCCCCGCGTTATTGACGCCCACAAGAATCCCATATTCCGCTAATGTTATTGACGCATCGCAGATAGAACGAAAATTGTGAATTGAAATTTCGACAGCTTTCATAGTGTTTCCTTCTTGGCGCCCAACGCCCGGCTCACGCGTCGGTTTGGAGCCGCGAAGCGGAGGAAAATCGGGCGCTGTACAGCCGATCGTTAAGAACTGAGCCAGGACCGATAAGAAGATTCAACCGTAAAGAATTTATTGATTTCGTCTATTGTCGTTTGAGGTAGATCCTCCTTCAGCCGGCTTACAAACGCAGTTTTCATGTTCTTGGTTGCGCTATCGACAATCGGATGGAGTTTCCGCGCTACTTCATAGATGAACTGGTGCTCAAAGGCGATTTGTTTTCCACCAAACTCCTCAAGCTCCCGCACCTTTTGTGAGTCAGGCAGTGTCAAAGTACCACCTGTGTGTACGATTGAGTGTCTAAGCTGCCACAGCACTCTGAGCTTTCTTATGGCGGAGTTACTAAAAACTTGCCTTTTCAGCCCAAATGATTCGAAGAATTCGTTCACCTTTTCCGGGTCATGCCAGCCAAATAAATTGTCCGCTGCAACAATCCCTATCGATGAAAGATTTCCGCCTCGGAAAGAGGCCAAACCAGCTAAGCTAACTGAAATCGAGTGGTCTGATTCAAGACGCTTGACCATCTGCTGCGAGTCAAAATCTTTAAGATAGATAGTCCGATCAAATATTCCTGCAAACAGGTGCCTCTGGTACGTTTCAAAATGGCCCATTATTGCTGGCAGAACAGATACTACAAGGTACTGTAAGCTGTCGTGAGAGTCCTTCGTGTAATCATTGTTGCCTTTTTTGGGGAACTTTCGAATACAAAGATCGACTGCACTTTTTGCTTCAACTGTATATTTAAGGAAAGCGCTGGCCGGACTTTCCATATAGTCATCCTGCCCCACATGAGCATCACTCACCTCTGTCAGATAGTGGTGGAATTCCTTAGCAGGCGGTCCCTTTTTCTTTGCCATGATCCTCCCTTCTTAACAAGTATTAGTACGACGGCGCGAACATCCAATGAACGCGACTGCGTCATATCACTTTTCTTGAATTCCCCTAACGCAAAATAGAACCAGAAAAGTCAGCCACTTACAAACTGAACTAGCAGGCTTACTCCTGATATCTTGACCAACTCTCTTTTTCCAAACCCCAAAGGCCACCGACGCTTGCCTGCCGGCGGCATTTAAGGCGGTTACTCGGGGAGAGGTGTTCACAGAGGACGAGGGTGGCCATTGGCGCAAGCGCACGGCACACAAGGAGTTGACGTGGTGGCCGTCGGTCAGCATGCCGGACTGCATAGATAAGCCTTTGGGCTTCATCCGAACGGTGGTGGCTGCTATCAAGAAGGCCTCGACTTCATCGTCATCTCCGGCGATCGCGCGGTCTTTCGCGAACCCCCTATGCGCAACATCCGTTGCGGATAGCATTGATAGCTGCGCTTAGGTGTGCTTTAGTTGCGCACACAATCCAATGCGCAGCATACACGATCATGGCAAAACCCATACCTGAAAAGGAACTACAGGACATTGAAGCGGTGGTGTCCGCCCACCCTGAGGGTATCGGCCTTCAGGCGGTCCTGGACGCCCTTGAGCAATCGCCGCCCCGGCGCACGCTCCAGTACCGTTTAAAGCACCTGGTGGATGCGGGCCGGCTCATCAAGACCGGGGAAAAGCGGTGGGTCCGATACCTGCCTGCGGATACCGAGTGCAGGACGAGCAGCAGCGTTCGGGAACCCTCCCACGAAGAAGCGGCGGGCGCTATACCCGTCTCCCGCCAGGCCGCTGAGGTCCAGAACGCCTTGCGCAAGCCGCTTCGGTCACGCAAGCCGGCGGGGTATCAACACCGCTTCCTTAACCAGTACCGGCCCAACCATACGGCGTATCTTTCACCCGCCGAGCGCGCGCATCTTAGGGAAATCGGCACGCCGCCCTCGGGGCCCCGGCCCGCGGGCACCTACGCCAAGCAGATTCTGAACCGCCTGCTGATCGATCTTTCGTGGAACTCCAGCCGCCTGGAGGGGAACACCTACTCTCTGCTTGATACGAAACGATTGATCGCCTTCGGGGAAGAGACGGCGGGTAAGGCGCACGTCGAGTCGCAAATGATCCTGAACCACAAGGACGCCATCGAATTTCTTGTGGGCTCGGCGGAGGAGATCGACTTCAACCGCTATACGATCCTGAACCTTCATGCACTGCTGGCTAACAACCTGTTGGCCGACCCGGAAGCAACTGGCCGCTTGCGCCGAATCGCGGTTGGCATTGAGAAATCCGTGTTTCATCCACTCGAAGTGCCGCCCCTGATTGAGGACTATTTTGATCAGATTCTGGCGACGGCCAGCGCCATCGCCGATCCCTTCGAGCAGGCGTTTTTTATCATGGTGCAATTGCCGTATCTGCAGCCGTTCGATGACGTGAACAAGCGCGTTTCACGGCTGGCGGCGAATATACCGTTCATCAAAGCCAATCTGATCCCGCTCTCCTTCACGGAGGTGCCCACCGATATCTATACTGAAGCCATGTTCGGCGTGTATGAACTGAACCGGATCGACCTGCTCAAGGATGTTTTCATTTGGGCTTATGAGCGGTCGGCGGCCCATTATACGGCCGTCAGACAGTCGCTCGGCGAACCCGACCCGTTCCGGCTAAAGTATCGCTCGGCATTGCAAGACGTTATCCAGAATATCGTGCTTGAGCGGCTGAACAAGAAAGCCGCGTTTAATCGCATTGTTCAATGGTCAGAACAACATATTCCGCAAGAAGACCGGCAGTGGTTCCGGGAAGTGGCCGAAAATGAGGTGCTGAGCTTGCACGCCGGCAACTTTGCTCGCTACCGGATAAAGCCCTCGCAATTTGCAGCGTGGCAGGCTGTTTGGTCGGTGAATCCATAAGCATTATCGATATCCGCATTTCGCGCGCAGAGGCGCCATGACAACTTCCTCCACCGGCCGCAAGCTCCGAAATTGAACAGCAATTTCGACGTCCAGGACATCACAACCTGCACGCTTCGAAACTGCGCCTATATCGGCTCTTCCAGCTCATAGATAAAGGCACCTTGCACGATGCCAGGACTTATTAAAATCGGAAACTATCCTCAGATCAGAAAACCGAAATGTTGTGATCGTGAGCTCGCTAACCACCAATTACTGCCTGAATCTGTTCACGCACATTGCGGCCCTTTTCGTCCTTCTTCTGAGCCATAAGATAGAGGCCATTGCCGCCGCTATTCTTGGCCCACAATTCTCCCACCATGCGCTTTTCCTTTTCTTGATCTGCGGAGATACGGTCCGCTCCCTTGTACTCTATAACAAGAAGTCGCCCATCCTTTAGTCGGGCAACGAAGTCAGGATAAGTTCGCTGTCGTGAGGTGGGCATCCAGAACTGGGAAGCATGCACTAAGTTACGAACCCAGAAGTCCACATCATCAAGGAAGTCGATAGCCTGGGCACACTCGAACTCTTCAGTCACCTTGCCTGCTGGCGTTTTCCATAGCAGCTCTCCCGGTACCGGATAATAGTGCTTACGGAACCGATATGGCCCTCTGTAGTAGCTATTCGCTGGGTATAGCGCCATGTCGGCCGGGTAGGTATAAGTATGATCCGGTCCATCACTGGTGACGATCTCCAAGCCGCCATCAAATAGCGCTTCCTGGAATCCATTTTTATAGGCCTCAACCTTGGCTGCCTGTAGCTCTTCTGCCAACTTGCGACGCAATATGAACTGGCCTTTCAGCAATTGGGCCAACGAGAAACCGCGCTCTTCCTGAAGACCTCTGATGGCGCGGCGCACCCATTCGCGGAGTACTGGCTGCTTTACAGATGGCTCTCGAATTTCGTGATCGAGCCAGCCAATAAGGTCCGTCTCAGTACGATCATGAGCAAATCCGGGAAGATAGGTGGCGGCATCGTCCTTGATAAGATGATAGTTGACATGCCTCTCTTCTAAATCGACCTCAAAGGTCATGGTTTCGTCATTAATTCGGAAGCTGGACAGGTCGGGAGGGCAGGCCAGAAGGTCCCAGTTGAAGTTGGTCGAAACCGCGCCTTTATCTACCAATTCCAATTCGCCTTGCTCGACCATGCATAGCCGCGGAACGCTGAACACCGCGCCCTTTTCACACGGGGCCTTGGCGGCCAGAGTTTTTAGTTGGTGCTGCTCAACCTGAGCTGCCAGCTCTTCCCTTTTCTTGGGGGTTGCCGTGGCCACAATGACGTCAATGGTTGCCTCATCAATTTCATCGGTAAGGTCAATGGTGCCCCCCTTACCTTCAGAATTCGGGGTAAACAGCACCCGTTGCTGATCACGTTCCGGCACATTGCTCAGATCTGGTGCCTTTGTCACTTCAAGGCGGGTGGAAGGGAGTGCCGGAGCGGCGATCTCACCACCTTGCAGAGAAAGCTCCTTTTCCTTGCGAATAGCGGTCGCAGCCTCCAGTGGGTTGAAACCAATGTTCACCAGAGACTGGGTTAACTCCCCCGCGACCCGACCAAAATCGTCTGTAACGACATGGGCAAAGGCCTTGTTCATGTCCTCTTGCTTGCGGCGAGTGGCATACGGCATCCGCAACACTCGGCCAAGCAACTGCTGGATGTCCTTGTCACTCTTGACCTGGGCCACCGAGCAGAACACATACGCAAAGGAGCAGTCCCAACCTTCCTTAAGCGCCTGCTTGGTAATAATCACTTCAATGGGGCATTCACGCGCAAACAGGTCCACACCGTCGATCTCTCGCGTGTTCCCAGTCGCGATGGCGATCGATTCTTCAGCCACCCCTGTCGCAATAAGATGCCGCTTTACTTCCTCGACCGTGGCCGCGCCTTTGGCGTTCTGGGCCTGTACCAACAAGATGGGCCGGATATAGTCGGGCTCCCTCGCGGCAGTTTCGGCAAGCGTATTGCGGCGTGCTACCGCGCTGTTGATCGCCTCTTGCCACTCTCCGCTGTGCTCTTTCAGCACAACCGGGAACTTAATCATGTTTTCCGATTTCAACTCAAAGGCCGAGACACTGACCAACACATTGGAGCTCTTGACATCTGGGGTGGCAGTTAGTTCGATCACGCCGCGCGGGCCCAGCCGCTTATAGACAGCATATGAAAGTGGGGTAGTGGCATTGTGGGCCTCATCCATAATCACCAGTGGACCGTGCATTCTGAGCAAGTTAGCAAAAGACGCCACCAACCTCCCACTGTCGTCCCTGTGCAGAGGCTCCAGATTCTGAGTAGTGCTGGTGAAATGTGGCTCCAGGTTTTCGTGGTAATCGTATACCTTGCGCCCTTCTTTATTTTCCACGCGCAGCGCGGCAACAGTGGAAATGACGATACAGACTTTGGTGCCCAAGTCCGCGGGCCTGATCTGGGAAAAATCTGCAACATCAAAGACCGCCACCTGGCCACCAAAAGCGCTATCGAGTTCTTGGCGGTAGGGATGCCTCGGCTCGCGGAACGCTTCGAGGGTTTGTTCCTTAATTTGAGAGGTTGGCACCATCCACATTACGAGTGGAAAACGCCGCTCCAGTAAAGACCGGCTGGCGGTTTGAATGATGTGAGCGCCCATAACCGTCTTGCCGCCCCCCGTGGGAATGCGCAGGCAGACATACGGCACTGTTGGTAGGCCCGGCATGGGCTTGTATTCATTCTGTAGGTTCTGATCCACGGTTCTTTTAAACGCAGCTTCGGCACCTTCAAGACGTGCTAGCTCCAGAAAACGTTCCAAGCTGGCCAGAGAGCGACGTTGATATTGCTTGAGAGCCAGAGCCATAAAGTTATGCCTTGATGTCGTAGGGGGTTTGTTTGAAGATGATCTCCAGCTCGTCGAGCTGCTCTTGTGTCATGCTGCTGGCCTCGCCATAGATCACCTTCGGGCCATCGAATTTGGGAAGTGAGCGCAAGATTCGGCGCGTCAGAACATTTCCGCCGACCTTGCTGTCATCGCCCAAAATCCCGTTATAGAGCAGATAATAACCAATGCCATCATGGCTTCCCAGGAACGTATCCCTCGCAGCCAGAGTTGAGCGACCGGTGCCGGTTTCGGAGAACCAAACATGAGCCGCCAAGTGCTCAAAGCTTATATCTTTATGAATGCAACCGTTCTCGTCGAATACTGGCGGGCCTAGTTTGAAGAATCGAAAACCTCCACCGCCAACCCAACCAACAGCCTCAGAAATCCCGCCTTGCTCACCATCTATAACTTTCTTTAAGCGGGGGAGACAGTGGGAGCGGGCATGCTTACCCATCTCTATACCTATCCACGGGCGGCCCATTTTTTGGGCAACGGCAGCAGTAGTTCCGGAACCAAGAAAACTGTCAAGGACAATGTCACCAGGATTGGTCGCTATCTGGATAATTCTCTGTAGGAGCTGCTCAGGCTTGGGGGTTGCGAAGGGCTCAATATCGGGAAGAAGCTTTCTCAGGTGATCACGCCTTGCTCCTTGATTAGACCCCACTTCTGATGAAGGCCACCATGTCTTAGGTACGATCCCTTCCTGAATGTCGGATAAATACTTTTTTATCACGGGAAGGCTATCGCCCTTTCTTCCAAAATAAACTCTATCTTCCAATCTAGCCTTCTCAAAAGTTTCTCGGCTAAAACGCCAAAAATTGCCCGAGGGAGGAGTAACCACACGCCCCGATGGTAAGGTGATTTCATACCGCAAACTCTCCGACCCACTTTTTGCGGTTCCATCCGCGCCCTGTCTCCATGGGCCTTTCGGGTCTTTATCAGGGTTTTTATAGCGCTTTTTTTGCTCCTCAGTTCTATCAAGAAGGTTTCGTTTTTTCTTCCAAATCTTCCTATCTCTTGCGTAGATCAAAACATAGTCATGTGATGATGATATATCGGTATCATTCTTTCTTCCGGCGTCTTTTTCCCATACCACACTATTAACGAAGTTGGCTCTTCCAAATATTTCGTCACAAATCACTTTAAGATAATGAGATTCGTTGTCGTCAATAGTTATCCAGATACTTCCGTCTTTGGACAGCAATTCTCGAAGTAAATCCAAACGCGGATATATCATCGACAGCCATTGAGAGTGCTCGATGTTGTCATCATAGTGCTCGAACGCATTCCGCGTGTTGTAGGGTGGATCAATAAATATACATCTCACCTGCCCCGCATAGTAGGGAAGCAACGCTTTCAAGGCATCAAGGTTATTCCCCTCAATCAACATATTGGGTGAATACGGCTCGCCGTATGATAGGCTAGAAACCGGCTGCAGCAATCGATACGGAGTGAGGGCTGCGCGGGTCAAATCCTCCTCCCGCTTATACCAGGACAACTGCGGCATCTACTCTTTTCCTATTTCTGATCGTTTGAAGTGAAAAATCATGTCGAGATCAAGGATTATTTTTTGAATGGCAAGACATCTCCGACTTTCGTGCGGCCAGCTCTTTGCGCTCTGGGCTTTAGCTTGAGCGATACCACTTTATCCTCTGCACTTGGCGGGTTACTCAGATAACCTTGACGGAGATTACAAAGCATCTCAACGACCTCAGGTGCCAAACCTATTTGGTTGACCAGCGCATCACGCTCAAAGGCACCGTTATCCACCAATAGGTGAACCCCTCGCATCATCAGCTTGGGCTGCTCGAAAGGAATAGCGTCATCACCTGGTTCGGCCTTTGTCCATTTCCGGGCTGAACGGCCTTTCCATAGCCGTAACTCCAGCTGTTCATTCAGAATCGAGAGGTCACGGCAGCGCACGATCATTGCTGCAACGGATACCTTCCAGCGAGATTTGAGCGAAAGCAGGTTGTCGAGAGTAGGCCATGCCACCTCCTGGGTGAAGCTTTCGGGAGGCAGCAAGAAGGCGCTGGCAAATCGATGCGCCTGTGTCTCCAGCTGATCATAAAGTTCCTTTTTAGTGTACTGGTTAGCCGGAATCCGAGAGTGAAGCACAATGTGCCCCAGCTCGTGTGCGGCATCAAAGCGATTGCGGATTGCGTTCGCTTTGTCCGCGGCAATCAGGACATAAGGGCGGCCATCCATGGCGGACACATGCGAAACACCGTCCATTTTGACATGACCCAGCGTAGCTCGAGTGCAAATTATTCCGGCGTTCTCCATCACCTGAATAACATCAGGGATGGGCGCTGTGCCCAATTTCCACCGTTGACGGCATTGCCGAGCAATCTCTTCAATCTCGTCATCGCTGATCAAGCGGCAGTCGTCAGCGTTAAGCATCGGGACGTTGACCGGTGGCCAGTCCATCGCATCCTGAAAGAAGTCGGATATTTCTTGCACCCAGTCAAGATACAGCTGTGATAACGCTCGTGCTTGCTTATGGGCAGAGGCCTGAGAACGGAAGAAGTAAGGACGCTTGCTTTCGTCTGCCCCATGAAACACCGGTTTGAGGAACCACTGGCGAGAAACGCCAAACACCTCACACAGGCGACCAAACGACTCCGCTTCTGGAAGCTGGGAGCCGTTTTCCCAGGCCGATAACGTGCTGGAGGAACGCCCAATCTGTTCGCTCAGTTCGGCCAGAGTCCAGTTATGAGCCGCACGCAACTGCTTTAAGCGCAGGCCCTGAAACCCTTCTACGCCGGTTCTCATATCACTCCTTACCGCCTTCGTTATCCTGGGCTTCGGCATCACGCATCCTGTCACGCAATTTCGGATAAGCGATATCTTCGAAACCAGGTTCTTCTTCGTAATATTGCCAGAGTTGATCAGCGCTTATCCGCATGTGATACCTGTTGAGATCGTCACTGTAGGGAACGGCGACAATACAGTCCAAAGGTGCACTGTGGTCTGCCTCGCTCCATTTCGCTGTATAGGGCAACAATAGGACATGCAGAGATTCATCCTGAGGGCCGAAGGGAGGAACAAAAGGTTCGAACAAATCAGGGTGTTGCTGATGCAGCCGGCGGTTTTCCTGGCTGAGATCACGCCGGAACTTGGCGTCACGAATGGGAGGTGTTCTATCGGTTGTAATAACACTGGCCGTAATCTTAAGGCTGCCAGCACATACCAGCGCAAAGTGACCACCAGCGGGACGTGTTGTGCGATTGATGACCTCAAACCCATTTTCTGCTGGCAAGCGAAGCAGTGTCTCCTGGACCTGGAAGTGATGGGATTGCGGCCCAGGTCCCGCCAATGGCACATGTTGATAATTCTCTTTCAGCTGCTTGTCGCTTCTATCAAACGCTGCTTCAATGCTTTCCAGCAGGCTCTGCAAACAGTGCCGGGGTAGCTCTTGGCAAATGAAACGACAGATTTCTTCCTGGTTCATGGTCAGACCGCCCTTATAACATTTCGGCAAAGCGGATTTTATCATCGATTTTTCCTGTTTACTACACGCCTAATTTACTGATCGCGCCGCCGGTTGGTTAGACGGCGGGGTTCTCTAAGTCGCCCCTTAGAGCCTCAGGAACCGTCCTCTGGGCCACTCGTCCCGTTTAAGAAGTGCGTGAAATGATCTCTGACCTGCTTATGGGCGCGATCCTACCCAGCAGGCCTGCCGGGCATCTTGACCCACACTCTCGCCCTAAAACGCAAAAAAGGCCGCCAACGCTCCCGCGTCGGCGGCCTTCCAAGTAAGCCCTTACTAGCGAGCTAAATCAGATCACTCCCACTCAATCGTAGCCGGCGGCTTGGACGAGATGTCATACGTCACCCGGCTGATCCCCGGAATCTCGTTAATGATCCGGCTGGAGACCTTCTCCAGGAACTCGTAGGGCAGGTGCGCCCAGCGGGCGGTCATGAAGTCGATGGTTTCCACGGCGCGCAGGGCCACGACGTATTCGTAGCGGCGGGCGTCGCCGACGACGCCGACGGATTTGACCGGCAGGAAGACGGCGAAGGCCTGGCTGGTTTTGTGGTAGAGGCCGGCGGCGTGCAGTTCCTGGATGAAGATGTGGTCCGCCAGGCGCAGGGTGTCGGCGTATTCCTTCTTTACTTCGCCGAGGATGCGCACGCCCAGGCCGGGGCCGGGGAAGGGGTGGCGGTAGACCATATCGTAGGGCAGGCCGAGTTCGAGGCCGATTTTGCGCACTTCGTCTTTGAAGAGTTCGCGCAGGGGCTCGACGAGCTTGAGTTTCATGTGCTCGGGGAGGCCGCCGACGTTGTGGTGGGATTTGATCACATGGGCGCCGCCGGTTTTGGAGGCGGCGGATTCGATTACGTCCGGGTAGATGGTGCCCTGGGCGAGCCAGTGAGCGTTTTTCAGTTTGGCGGCTTCGGCGTCGAAGATGTCGATGAAGGTGTTGCCGATGATTTTGCGCTTCTTCTCCGGGTCGGCTTCGCCGGCCAGGCGGGAGAGGAAGTGGTCTTCGGCGTCAACGCGGATCACGCGCACGCCCATGTGGTCGGCGAACATTTCCATCACCTGGTCGCCTTCGCCGTGGCGCAGCAGGCCGTTGTCGACGAACACGCAGGTGAGCTGGTCGCCGATGGCTTTGTGCAGCAGCGCGGCGACCACGGAGGAGTCGACGCCGCCGGAGAGGCCGAGGATGACTTCGTCGTCGCCCACTTGTTCTTTAATGGCGGCGACGGCGTCGTCGATGATCTTGGCCGGGGTCCAGAGGGCGTCGCAGTCGCACAGCTCGCGGATGAAGCGTTCGAGGATGCGCCCGCCTTGCAGGGTGTGGGTGACTTCCGGGTGGAACTGGATGCCGTAGAAGCCCTTCTCGTCGTTGGCCATGGCGGCGATGGGGCAGCTGTCGGTGGTGGCGGAGACGACAAAGCCTTCCGGAATGCTGCCGACGCGGTCGCCGTGGCTCATCCAGACGTCGAGGAATTCCTGGCCGCCCTCTTCGTGGTCGACGATGCCGTCGAGCAGGCGATTGCCTTCGGCTTTGGTGACGCGGGCGTAGCCGAATTCGTGCTTGTCGCTGCTGATCACGGAGCCGCCCAGTTGCTCTGCCATGGTCTGCATGCCGTAGCAGATGCCGAGCACCGGCACGCCCTGCTCGAACGCCGCTTGCGGGGCCCGCGGGGTCTCGGCGGCGGTGACGGATTCCGGGCCGCCGGAGAGGATGATGCCCTTGGGGTCGAACTCGGCGATGTCTTCGGCGGTGGCGTCGAAGGCGCGGATTTCGCAGTAGACGCCGATTTCGCGCACGCGGCGGGCGATCAGCTGGGTGTACTGGGAGCCGAAGTCGAGGATCAGGATGCGTTGGGCGTGGATGTCTTGCATGGCTTTGTCCGCTCTGGCCCCGGTTCGGGCCGGTGTTTTAAATGCAAAGGCCGGCGGGTGAGCCGGCCAGTTCAAGTTTGGTGTGTTGCCGGGTGGCTTTCGCCACCCTTTCGCGGGCGAGGCCCGCTCCCACAAGGCCCTTACCCGACGGGGTAGTTCGGCGCTTCCTTGGTGATGGTCACGTCGTGGACATGGGATTCTTTCATGCCGGCGTTGGTGACTTTCACGAAGTAGGGCTTGGTGCGCATTTCTTCGATGTTGGCGCAGCCGGTGTAGCCCATGGAGGCGCGCAGGCCGCCCATCAGCTGGTGGACGATGGCGCTCATCGGGCCTTTGTAGGGCACCCGGCCTTCGATGCCTTCGGGTACCAGTTTTTCGATGCCGGCGGCGGCGTCCTGGAAGTAGCGGTCGGACGAGCCGGTTTTGCCGGACATGGCGCCCAGCGAGCCCATGCCCCGGTAGGCTTTGTAGTAGCCGCCCTGGAACAGTTCCACTTCGCCGGGCGCTTCTTCGGTGCCGGCCAGCAGCGAGCCGATCATGATGGCGTGGGCGCCGGCGGCGACGGCCTTGGCTATGTCGCCGGAGAAGCGGATGCCGCCGTCGGAGATCAGCGGCACGTCGGTGCCCTTAAGGGCGGCGGCCACTTCGGAGACGGCGGTGATCTGCGGTACGCCGATGCCGGCGACGATGCGGGTGGTGCAGATGGAGCCCGGGCCGATGCCCACCTTGACGCCGTCGGCGCCGGCTTCCATCAACGCGATGGCGGCTTCGGCGGTGGCGATGTTGCCGCCGATCACGTCCACGTCCGGGAAGTGCTTCTTGATCCAGGCGACGCGGTTGAGCACGCCCTGGCTGTGGCCGTGGGCGGTGTCGACCACGATCACGTCGACGCCCGCTTCCACCAGGGCGGCGACGCGCTCTTCGGTGCCGCCGCCGGTGCCCACGGCCGCGCCGACGCGCAGGCGGCCCTGGCTGTCTTTACAGGCGTTGGGGTAACGGGTGGCTTTCTCGATGTCCTTGACGGTGATCATGCCGCGCAGCTCGCCGGCGTCGTTGACCACCAGAATCTTCTCGATGCGGTGCTTGTGCAGCAGGGTCTGCACTTCGTCGGCGCTGGCGCCCTCTTTCACCGTTACCAGGCGGTCGCGGCCGGTCATGATGTCGGCAACGGACTGGTCGTAGTCGGTGATGAAGCGGGTGTCACGGCTGGTGACGATGCCGACCACTTTCTGGCCTTCCACCACCGGCACGCCGGAGATGTTGTGGGCGTCGGTGAGGTTGATCAGCTCGCGCACGGTGGCGTTGGGGCTGATGGTGATCGGGTCCTTGACCACGCCGGACTCGTATTTCTTGACGGCGCGCACCTGGCGGGCCTGGTCGTCCACCGGCATGCTTTTGTGCAGGATGCCAATGCCGCCTTCCTGGGCCATGGTGATCGCCAGACGGTGTTCGGTGACGGTGTCCATGGCGGAGGACAGCAGCGGGACGTTCAGCTCGATGTTGCGCGTCAGGCGCGTCTTCAGCGACACCTCGTTGGGCAGCACATCGGAGTGGGCGGGCAGGAGCAGAACGTCGTCGAACGTCAGTGCTTCTTGGGCGATTCTGAGCATGTTGCACCCCTTGGCACACAGAGAAACTGAGGGGAGTCTGGACCCCGGGGCGCCGGGCTGTCGCCGGCCGGGAAGCCGGGTCGGGCAGGTAGGAGCCGGCGCAAGGGCGAACCAGGGGCTCCGTTAAATTAAGCCGGACATTATAAAACATTTACCGCCTCAGCAGCAATCGGAGCTGCAAGCCTCAAGCTACAAGCCGCAGGCAGGCCGTGCTGAAGGAAGGGCCGTGCCACTGGCGGAGCGCCAGCAAGTTGCAAGTTGAAACATGGGGTGGCGCCTACCGGGCCGCGATGCCGTGCCCGCGCTTTCAGCAAAAACGGTGCCTCCCGGCCGTCAGGCCGCGGCAGGGCCTTTCTGCCGCGACTTATCAACTTGCAACTTTCAACTTGCAACCGCTCTTCGCCCGGCACGGCTTCTCCTCCAGCACGGCCTGGCTTGCAGCTTGAAGCTTGTAGCCGGCGCCCTAGCGCCGTAAATTGCGCGGCATGACTTCTTCGCGCACCGAACCGTATTCCGTCAGCCGCTTGAACCTGGAGGCCCAGGGCCTGCTGGAGGGCAGCTTCCCGCTGATCTGGCTGCAGGGCGAGATCTCCAACCTGGCGCGGCCGCGCTCCGGGCATATCTATTTCAGCCTCAAGGACGATCGCGCCCAGGTTAACGCGGCCATGTTTCGGAACCGTAACAGCCTGCTGCGCTTCCAGCCCCGCGACGGCCAGCAGATTCTGGTGCGCGCCCGGGTGACGGTGTTCGTGCCGCGCGGCGGTTTCCAGATCATCGTCGAGCACATGGAAGAAGCGGGTGAAGGCGCCTTGCGCGCCCAGTTCGAGGCGCTCAAGGCGAAGCTGGAATCCGAGGGGCTGTTCGCCCAGGAACGTAAGCGCCCACTACCGGCGTGGCCCAGGCGTATTGGGGTGATCACCAGCCCCAGCGGCGCGGCGATCCGCGATGTGCTGCAGGTGCTCAAGCGCCGGGCGCCGTCGATTCCGGTGCTGATCTATCCCACCCCGGTGCAGGGCGCCGAGGCGCCGGCGCAGATCCGCCGGGCGCTGGCCCTGGCGATTCAGCGCAACGAGTGCGATGTGCTGGTGCTGGGGCGCGGCGGCGGCAGCCTGGAAGATTTGTGGGCGTTCAACGACGAGGCGCTGGTGCGCGCGGTGGCGGACAGCCCGATTCCGGTGGTCAGCGCGGTGGGCCACGAGGTGGACGTGTCGCTGTGTGACTTCGCCGCCGACGTGCGCGCGCCCACGCCCTCGGCGGCGGCGGAGCTGATCAGCCCGGACGGCGACGCCCTGCTCGACCGCCTGGGGGTGCTGGGGCGCCGCCAGCGGCATTTGATGGTCCAGAACCTGCGCGGGCAGCGCCAGCGGCTGGAAGGCCTGGCCCGGCGGCTGCACGCCCGCCACCCGAACCGGCAGCTGGAGCAGACCCGCCAGCAGGTGGACGAGTTGCAGGCGCGTATGGCGCGCACGCTGAACCACCGGCTGGCGCTGCTGCGCGGCCGCTGGCAGCCGCTGGACGTGCGCCTGCGCCAGCAGTCACCGGCGTCCCAGGTGGCGCGCCAGGCGCAGCGGTTGCACGAACTGCAGCGGCGCCTGCCGGTGCCGTTGCGGCATCAGCAGCGGCATCTGGCGCAGCGTTTGGATGGCGCGGCGCGGCGGCTGCACACCGCCAGCCCGTTGGCGACCCTGGATCGGGGGTATTCGTTGACGCTGATGGAGGGGCAGCCGTTGCGGTCGGTGGACAGCCTGAAAGAAGGACAAACCGTGGAGACGCGGCTGGCCAAGGGGTCGTTCGAGGCGACGGTTACTCGGGTTAAGCCAGAGGAATAACAACGGGCCTTTGGGGAGCGGGTCTTGTGGGAGCGGGCCCTGCCCGCGAAAGGGTGGCGCTAGCCACCCGGCGGGATACCAGAGACGCTGTTTGTGCTGCCGTTAGAACGGTCTCTGGGATCCTGCCGGGAGCTTCGCTCCCTTTCGCGGGCTGGGCCCGCTCGCACAAACCGGGCTTCGTAGCTGCCTTGCCTGCCTGCTCCCAAGGCCCGCTGTCGCCGGGTTACAAATAGCGGCTGAGGAGGCGGGCCAGGCGGCGGCGGCGGAAGGGTTTGGCCAGGTGGGCGTCCATGCCGGCGGCGAGGCAGCGTTGGCGCTCTTCGAACATGGCGTTGGCGGTGAGCGCGATGATCGGCACCGGGTCGCGGCCGGCTTCCCGTTCGCGGCGGCGCAGGGCGCGGGTGGCTTCCAGGCCGTCCATCACCGGCATCTGCACGTCCATCAGCAGGCAATCAAAGTTCTGCTCCGCGCACATCGCCAGGGCGGTGGCGCCGTCGCCGGCGGTGGCCACTTCCAGCCCCAGGTGCTCGAGCATGCGGCAGGCCACCAGCCGGTTGACGTCGTTGTCCTCCACCAGCAGCACCCGGCCGCTCAGTTGGGTGACCTCCTTTTTCGGCTCCGCCACCGCCGGCTGCTCCACGGCGCGGCTGCGCACGCGCAGCGCCAGGGAGAAGCAGCTGCCCTGCTCCGGGTCGCTGGTGACGGTCAGGTCGCCGCCGAGAATCTGCGCCAGGCGCCGGGCGATCACCAACCCCAGGCCGGTGCCGCCGAAGCGCCGGGCGCTGGACGAATCCAGCTGCGAGAACGCCTGAAACAGCCGGTCGAGCTTGTGCTCGGCGATGCCGATGCCGGTGTCGCGCACGTCGATGGTGAGGTTGAGCATGTGGCGTTCGTCGTGGCGCACGTCCACCCGTACGCGGATGCCGCCGGCCTCGGTGAATTTCACCGCGTTGGAGATCAGGTTGCTGAGAATCTGGCGCAGCCGGGTGGCGTCGGAGCGGATCTCCAGGCCGGCCAGCGCCTCCGCGCCCTCCATCTCCAGGTACAGACCCTTTTCCCGGGCCAGGTAGCGGAAGGTGCCCACGCAGTTCTGCAGCAGCGGTTCCGGGGCGAAGTAGCTCTGGTCGATCTCCATGCGCCCGGCTTCGATGCGCGAAAAGTCGAGAATGTCGTTAATCACCGCCAGCAGGTGGCCGGTGGATTCCAGGGCGGCGTCGGTGTATTCGCGCTGCTCGTCGTCCTGGTGGGTGGTTTCCAGCAGCTGCAGCATGCCGAGCACGCCGTTCATGGGGGTGCGCAGCTCGTGGCTCATCATCGCCAGGAAGTCGCTCTTGGCCTGGCTGGCGTGTTCGGCGCGGTGGTGCGCCTCGCGCAGTTCGGTCATGGCGACCTGCTGATCGCGGCGGGCCTGATCCAGGCTGGCGGCCAGTTCGTTGATGTCGATCTGCAGGTGGCCCAGCTCGCCGCTGAGCGGGCGCACCCCGCGCACGTGGTAGTCGCCGCCGCGGATCACCCGCACCAGCCCGGACAGGTAGCTGATCGGGTCGGCGATCTGCCGCGCCAGGTAACCGGCGCTGAACAGCCCCACCACCATGGCCAGCAGCGCCGGCAGCAGGCTGGTGCCGATGATCTCCTTCTGGCGGGCGAGGATGCGCCCCCGGGACACGCCCAGCACCACCTCGCCGATGCGGTCCGGCCGCGCCGAGCGGCCTTCGCCGAAGGCCGGGTCCAGGGCCACCGGCTGGCGGTAGATGCCGGCGTGGAATTCCAGCACGTCCTCGCCCACCACCCGGTCGGCCTCCAGGCCGGCGCGCAGCAGCGGCTCGCCGTCCTGGTCGCGGAACTGCACGTACTGCACGTCCGGCCGCGCCAGCACCATGTTGGCCTGGCGGCGCAGGTCGGACAGATTACCGCTGAGCACGCCGTATTCGGCGCTGCCGGCCAGTTGCTGGGCGAGGAAGCCGCCCAGCTGGCGCACTTCGTTGTCGGCGTCCTGAAAGCGCTGCCAGGTGAGCGACACCAGCACCAGAATCAGCATGATCAGCGCCGGGATTACCCCCAGCCATTGCAGTTGCCGGCGAATGCCGCCGCGACGTGTCATGGCGTAGCCTCCAAAATCCGTTCCAGGGGCGCCCGATCCACGGGGCTCAGGTCATAGGCGCCGGCCACATGCTCGTTGATGGCCAGGGAATAATGACCGGCGAAGCCCGGCGCGGGCCAATGGCCGAGCCGCCGGTGGGCGTGCACCGCGTCGAGCGCGGCGCCGGCCAGATCCTTGAGCAACACACGGGCGCTGGCGACGCTGCCGGCGCGCACATAGGCGCCGTCCGGCCCCACCACCGGCACCCGCTGGCGGTAGCTGGTGAGCAGCACCAGCCGGGCGGCGCCGCCGTCGAACAGGGCGCCGTCCTCGGGCAGCAGCAACGCGTCCCAGTCCGGCAGGTGGCGGCGCAGCAACGCGCCCAGCCGGCCCGGCTCCGGCACGGTGACCGCTTCCAACGTAAGACCCGGTGGCGCCGGCGGTACCGCGCGCCAGACGCTGTGCGGGGCGCGCAGAATGCCGATGCGGCGGGCCTCCGGCAGCAGGGCGCGCAACAAGGCCAGCTGGGTGTCCAGCGGCACGCCCTGCCAGATGGCGCTGCACTGGCAATCGTCGGTGATCAATTGGTCGGCGGCGCGGCGTGGCACCGCCAGGCCCAGCACCGGCGGCCCCTCGGCGGCGAGGGCGGCGCGGAACGCCTGCTCGCCCAGGGCCAGCACCAGGTCGGCGTCGTCGTCCACCAGGCGCAGGGTGTCGCCGGCCAGGGCGCGCAGGGC
>NZ_ARXR01000045.1 GCF_015356855.1 Alloalcanivorax venustensis ISO4 | reverse complement strand
ATCGCGCACACCGTCACCCTGCTGCTCGACAGTCGTGGCGCCGTCGCCGGTGAGCCGTGGCTGGTGGCCGATCACCACCCGCCGGACGATCCGCTCACCGGCCTGCCGCGCACCCTGGTGCCCGCCGTCGATCACGACCGCACCGAAGTGACCTACCGCTACCGGCCCACCCGGCGCGGCACCGTGCGGTTCGGCGATATCGAGCTGTGGCTGCCGTCGCCGCGCGGCCTCTGGCAGCAGCGTCGGCGCATCGCCGCCGAGCGGCGGGTGCCGGTCTATCCCGACTTCTCGCCGATCGCCCGCGCCGCCCTGGCGGTGGACAAAAGCCGCGGTCGCTTCGGGGCCCGGGTGCAGCCGCGCCGGGGCGAGGGCCTGGAATTCCACGAGCTGCGCGACTATCAGGCCGGCGACAGCCCGCGCCGCATCGACTGGAAGGCCAGCGCCCGCCGCCAGCGGCTGATCACCCGCCACTATCAGGACGAGCAGAACCAGAGCGTCTGGGTGCTGCTCGACGGCGGCCGTCGCATGGCGCTGCCGATCGGCGACCTGACCGCTTTCGACCATGGCCTCAACGCCGCCCTGCTGCTGGCCTGGTCGGCGCTGCGCCAGGGCGACCGGGCCGGCGCCATGCTGTTCTCGGCGGAAACGCCACGCTGGCTGGACCCGGTGCACGGGCCCAACGGCATCCAGAGCCTGCTGAAAGGCTTCTACGACGTGCACCCCGCCGACCGCGCCAGCGACTTCAGCCAGGCGGCGCGGCACTTCCACGGCCGCTGGCGGCGGCGCGCCCTGGTGGTGATCATCAGCCGGGTGCAGGCGGAGGACAGCGACGACCTGCTCGCCGCCGTGCGTATGCTCAGCCGCCGCCACCTGGTGATGGTCGCCGACATGGAGCTGCCCGAGCAGGCCGCCCTGCGCCACGCCCGCGTGACCGGCGTGGACGACGCCCTGCGTGTCACCGCCGACGCCCACGAACAACACCTGCGCCGCGCGCTGCACGCGCGCCTTCGCCACGCCGGCGCGCAGCTGGTGGCGGCCACCCCGGACACCCTCGCCGAACGCCTCGGCCAGGCCTACCAGCAACTCAAGCAGGCCGGGCGGCTGTAACAACAACACTGAGGGAGCGTGCTATTTTGTGGGAGCGGGCCTCGCCCGCGAAAGGGCGCGGAGCGCCCGGCAGGTTCCCAGAGACCTTGTTGGTATTCCGTCTTCCGGTCTCTCTGGCATCCTGCCGGCCGGCATAGCCGGCCTTTCGCTTGCAAGCAAGCTCCCACGAGGCTGGCTCCCACAAACTCGCGTCGTTTTCACCGCCGCTGTGTTAGCGTCTTGATATTGAGTTTCTTCCAAGGATCAGGAGAACCCGATGAGTGATGATCCCCAGCAAAGCCCCGCCCCGGAACAAAAACCCAAGGTACTGATTAACCCGCCGGTGTTCTTCACTTCGGTGGCGATCATCGCCGCCATGGTGCTGTTTTCGGTGATCGTGCCGGAAACCGCGGAAACCGTGTTCGACAACGTCAAAGCGCGGGTGATCAGCGACGCCGGCTGGTTCTACGTGCTCACCGTGGCGATCATCATCACCCTGGTGACCTTTCTGGCGGTGAGCCGCTTCGGGGACATCAAGTTGGGCAAGGATCACTCGGAGCCGGACTACAGCTACGGGTCCTGGTTCGCGATGCTGTTCTCCGCGGGCATGGGCATCGGCCTGATGTTCTTCGGCGTGGCCGAGCCGGTGACCCACTTCACCGCGCCGCCGATGGCGGACCCGGGCACCATCGCCGCCGCCAAGGAGGCGATGCGCGCCACCTTCTTCCACTGGGGGCTGCACGCCTGGAGCATCTACGCCATCGTCGGCCTGATTCTCGCCTACTTCAGTTTCCGGCACGGCCTGCCGCTGACGCTGCGCTCGGCGCTCTACCCACTGATCGGCAAGAGAATCTACGGCCCGCTGGGCCACGCGGTGGACATCTTCGCGGTGGTGGGCACGGTGTTCGGCGTCGCCACCTCGCTGGGCTTCGGCGTCGAGCAGGTCAACGCCGGCCTGAACTATCTGTTCGGACTGCCCAAGAACGAATGGGTGCAGGTGGGGCTGATCGTCGCCATCACCGGCCTGGCCACCATCTCCGTGGTCACCGGCCTGGACGCCGGCATCCGCCGCCTGTCCGAACTGAACCTGGGGCTCGCCTTCCTGCTGCTGGCGTTCGTGCTGATCCTGGGCCCCACCGTGTTCCTGCTGAAAGCCTATGTGCAGAACCTGGGCGATTACCTTTCCGAGCTGGTCAGCATGACCTTCAACCTCTACACCTATCAGCCCAAGGTGGAAGACGGCCCGCAGGACTGGATGGGCGGCTGGACCCTGTTCTATTGGGGCTGGTGGATTTCCTGGTCGCCGTTCGTGGGCATGTTCATCGCCCGTGTTTCCCGCGGCCGCACCATCCGTGAATTCGCCCTGGGCGTGATGCTGGTGCCCGCCGGCTTCACCCTGTTCTGGATGACCGTGTTCGGCGATTCCGCGATCCGCATGATTCTGGACGGCTCCTACGCGCAGCTGGCGGAATACGTGAAGGACGACAACGCGGTGGCGTTGTTCCGCTTCCTGGAGCAGTTCCCCTGGTCGGGCTTTATTTCCGGCGTCGCCACCCTGATGGTGGTGGTGTTCTTCGTCACCTCCTCGGACTCCGGTTCCATGGTGGTGGACATGCTGGCCTCCGGCGGCCACGACGACACCCCGGTGTGGCAGCGGATTTTCTGGGCCGGCTCCGAGGGTCTGGTGGCGATCGCGCTGATGCTGGCCGGCGGCCTGCAGGCGCTGCAGTCCGCCACCATCGCCTCGGCGCTGCCGTTCTCGGCGGTGCTGCTGATCGCCTGCTTCGGGCTGGTCCGATCCTTGAGGGTGGAAGGCATCCGGCGCACCAGCTTCCAGTCCAATCTGGGCACCGCGCCGGCGGCCATCCACGTGGGCCACACCGCGCCCACCGGCGGCTGGAAGTCGCGCCTGCGGGGCATGGTCAGCTTCCCGGGCCGCGCCCGGGTCGAGGCGTTCCTGCGCGACGTCGCCACGCCGGCCCTTAACGCCGTGGCCGACGAACTGCGTGGCCACGGCCTGGAAGTGGAAGTGAAAGAAGCCGACGACCGCGCCACCCTGATCGTCGGTCACGCGGAGGAAACCGACTTTCTCTACGGCGTACGCATACGCGGCTACGCGCGCCCGTCGATCACCATGCGCCAGCTGGAGCACTCGAAACGTCACGCCGACAGCGACCAGTACTTCCGCGCCGACGTGTTCCTCAGCGAAGGCGGCCAGGACTACGACCTGATGGGCTTCACCCGCGAGCAGGTGATCAGTGACGTGCTCGACCAGTACGAGAAGCACATGCATTTCCTGCACATGCTGCGCTGATCAGACTTTGTAGAAGCGGGTCAGGGCGTCGAGCCAGAGGCGGGCGCGGGGCGGCGGGCCGTCGCGGTGCAGGCGCTCGGCGAGGGCCTGGACGTCGGCGGCGAAGCGGGCTTCGTCGCCGGGGTCGCCGTCCAGGTTGTCCAGGGAGACGCGGAACGGATGATTGCAGGCGGCGCAGAACAGCGCTTCCAGCGCCTGGGGCCGCACTTCCACGCGCAGGAATTCCGCCTGGGCGGCGGCGTCGCGGCCGTCCGGCGCGTACCAGTAGCCGTAGTCGTCCAGGCGCCGGCGGCGGGGGCCGGCCACGCACCAGTGCGCGACCTCGTGCAGGGCGCTGCGGAAATAATCCCGGGTGTAGCGGATACGCGCGGGCTCGCCGGCCAAATACACCGGTTCCTCGAAACCGCCTTCCAGCACGGTGTGGTGGCGCTCGAAAAAAGTGTCCCGGAACAGCGTTTCCAGGTCGGTGGCGCGGTGCACCACGCCACGGGATTGCGGTATGGTAGCCGCCCCGTGATCAGGCTGTAGTGCGCCATGTCCGCTCATCGTCTCGAATACCTTGCTCAGTTGCGTCTTGCCCTGCCGATCCTCGGCGGCCAGCTGGCGCAGACCGCCAACGGCTTCGTGGACACCATGATGGCGGGCCGGGTGGGCGCCGAGGATCTCGCCGCGGTGGCGGTGGGCGCCAGCATCTGGGTGCCGCTGTTCCTGTTCATGACCGGCGTGCTGATGAGTGCCACGCCGATCCTCTCCCGCCACCTCGGCGGCGAAGCTTACCATCGCGTCAACCCGGTGGCCCAGCAGGGGCTGTGGCTGGCGCTGGGGCTGGGCCTGTTCAGCGCGGTGGTACTGCGTTCGATGGGACCGCTGCTGGGCCTGATGGACGTGGACCCGGCGATCCGCCCGCTGGTGGCGGGCTACCTGGACGCGCTCAGTTGGGGCATGCCCGGCGCCGCCGTGCTGCTGGCGTTGCGCAGCTACACCGAGGCGATGAACCACACCCGGCCGGTGCTGTGGATCAGCGTCATCGGCCTGGCCATCAACATCCCCGCCAACTATGTGCTGATCTACGGCAAGCTGGGTTTCCCGGCCATGGGCGGCGTCGGCTGCGGCTGGGCCACCAGTCTGGTGATGTGGTGCATGGCGCTGATGATGGGCGCCTATATCCGCCGCCATCCGGTCTACCGCCCCGCGCGGCTGACCCTGCGCGAGCGCCATCTGGAGCTGGCCAGCCTGGGCTACATGCTGCGGCTGGGGCTGCCGGTGGGCCTGTCGATTTTCTTCGAGGTGAGCATCTTCGCGGTGATCGCGCTGTTGATCAGCCGGCTGGGGCCGGAGATCGTCGCCGGCCATCAGATCGCGCTCAATTTCACCTCGCTGATTTTCATGATCCCGCTGAGTTTCGCATTGGCCGCCACGGTGCGCGTGGGGCATGCGCGCGGCCGCCACGACAGCGCCGGGCTGAGCCGCGCGGTGCGCTGCTCGCTGGCGATGACCGGCGGCATCGGCCTGGTCGCCGGGCTGGCGCTGATCGTCAGCCGGCCGTGGATTCCGCACATCTACACTGACAACCCGGAGGTGATCGCCCTGGCCGCGCACCTGCTGCTGTTCGCCGGTATCTACCAGGTGTCCGACGCTCTGCAAGTGTGCGCCAACGGCTGCCTGCGCGGCTTCGAGGACACCGCCTGGCCGATGCTGATGACGCTGGTGGCCTACTGGGGTGTGGGTCTGCCGGTGGGCTACGTGCTCGGCCTCACCGATCTGTGGGGCCCGGCCATGGGTCCGGCGGGCTTCTGGATCGGTCTGGTATCGGGCCTCACCGCCGCCGCCGTGCTGCTCGGCATCCGCCTGCGCTGGCGGCTGCGGCAACCGCTGGCGGCCCAGGCGGGCGCGGACGTCGGGTTGCGGCAATCCGCCTGACACTGCGATTGCATTCACTCCCCAGATGCGGATAATAACGATTCTTATTTGCTTTATCTGTCCATGACGGGTGCCGACGCTTCGACGCTGGGGATTGCATGTCCAAACATTCTTTGCAGCGGCTCGCCGCCTCGCCCGCGGTGGGCGTGGCCTCGCGCACGCTGGCGGCCGTGTTCGGCGGCTACGCCCTGGCCGCCTGCGCCACCACCGCCCTCGCCCTGTGGCTGCCGGCGGCGACCGCCACGGCGGTGATCACCGCCAACCTGCTCTCCTTTCTGATCTACACCGTAGCGGTGCTGTGGGCGTTCGCCACTCGCAGCGCCGCCCGCGCCTGGGTGGGCATCCTGGCGCCGGCACTGATGCTGGCCGTTCTGGCCTGGCTGGGCGGCGCGGGGAACCCGTTTTGAAGGCGGGTCTGCGTCAATCCATGGCCTGGCTGCACACCTGGAGTGGCCTGTTACTGGGCTGGCTGCTGCTGGCCATGTTCGTAACCGGCACCAGTGCCTATTTCCGCGAAGAAATCTCCCTGTGGATGGCCCCGGAACTGCACCACTCGCAACCGTCGCCGGACACCCCCGCGCTGGCCTGGGCGGCGCTCAACGCCAAGGCCCCGGACGCGAAAAGCTGGGACATTCAGCTGCCCGAGGCCCGCTCCCCGGTGGCGCAGTTGCGCTGGCAGCCGGACAGGCCCCAGGCCGAGGACGGCGGGCGCCGGCGCGGCGAGCAGGCGGTGATGGACGCCGGCAGCGGCGAGCTGTTGTCGCCGCGCGCCAGCCGGGGCGGCGACTTTCTTTACCGCTTTCACTTTGAGCTGTACGGGGTGCCGCGTATCTGGGCACGCTGGCTGATCTGCGTGGCTACCATGTTCATGCTGGTGGCGATCGTCAGCGGGGTGATCACCCACAAGAAAATCTTCAAGGATTTCTTCACCTTCCGGCCCGGCAAGGGCCAGCGCTCCTGGCTGGACAGCCACAACGCCACGGCGGTGCTGGCGCTGCCGTTTCATTTCATGATCACCTATTCGGGCCTGCTGATTTTCATGGTGATGCTGATGCCCTGGGGCATGAACGCGGCCTACGAAGACGGCTGGCGCGGCTTCTTCCAGGACGTGTTTCCGCGCGAGGAGCCGGCCGCCGAGGGCGGCGCCGCGATGCCGATGGTGGACATCGTGCCGCTGGTGGCGCGCGCCCGGGACACCTTCGAACAGCCGGTGCGCCGCATCAGCGTGGACTGGCCCAACCGGGACAACGCGGTGATCCGCGTATCCACGGCCAAAGATCCCCACATCACCGACCAGCGCCGGGGCGGCAACCCCACCCTGGTGTTCAACGGCGGCACCGGCGAGTTGCTGGAAACGCGACCGGGCGATGAAGCGGTGCCCGGCGCCTTCCGGGTCTACAACCTGCTGGTCAACCTGCACCTGGCGCGCTTCGCCGACCCCACCGTGCGCTGGCTGTTCTTCCTGTTCGGCGTGGGCGGCACCGCCATGGTCGCCACCGGCATGCTGCTGTGGGTGTCCAAGCGCACCCAGCAGCTGCGCGGCAAGGCGCCGGGCGCCGCGCTGCGGCTGGTGAACGGACTCAACATCGCCTCGCTCACCGGCCTGCTGGGCGCGCTGGCCGCCTACTTCGCCGCCAACCGGCTGCTGCCGGTGGAGCTGGCCGCCCGGGAGAGCTGGGAGATCCGCGTGTTCTTCCTGACCTGGCTGCTGGCGCTTGTCCACGCCCTGCTGCGCCCGGACCGGCGCGGCTGGATCGAGCAGCTGGCGGCAATCACCGTGCTGTGGGCGGCGTTGCCGCTATTGAATGTGGCCACCACCGACAGCCACCTGTTCAGCGCCACCGCCTGGCGAACCGGCGCGCTGGCCGGGTTTGATGTGGTGTGTTTGCTGATGGCGGCGACCGGCGGCTACGCGCTGTGGCGGGTGGTGCGGAAGCAACCCGTTCGCGGGCGCGGCCCGCTCCCACAACGACGCACGGCGGAGGATGGCGCATGACGGTCATTGCCGTGACGTTGCCGCTGAGCCTGGCCTACGCCGGCCTGACCGCCCTGGCGCTGGCGATGAAACGCCACCATGAGGCGGCGCTGGGCGCCAAACCGCCGGCGACGCGGCTGCGCGCCTTCCGCGTCGCCGGCTGGGTGTTGATGGCGTTGATGGTGGCCAGTTGCCTGCGGCTGTGGCCCACCGGCCTGGCGCTCTCCATGGCCCTGGGCCTGGTCACCCTGGCCGGCCTGCCGCTGGTGTTTTTGCTGCCCTATCGGCCGCGTTTGATGGTGCGGCTGGCGCCGATACTGCCGGTGCTGGCTCTGATCGCCACGGCGGTGTAGCGCTTTTCAGGTGGCTTCGCCGAGCACGAAGGAATCGATCAGCGTGCTGAGGCGGCCGGCGTGGCCGCGCATCTCGGCGGCGTTGCCGGAAGTCTGATGGACCATGGCGGCGTTTTGCTGGGTCACGGAATCCATCTCCGCCACGGCGGTGTTCACCTGGCCGATGCCGCTGCTTTGCTCGGCGGCGCCGCTGCTGATTTCCTCGATCACCTCGGTGACCCGGGCAACGCTGTCGACGATACCGCGCATGGTCTCGCCGGCCTGGCGGACCAGTTCCGAACCTTCCCGGGTGCGCGACACCGAGGTGTCGATCAAGGCGCGGATCTCGCGGGCGGCTTCACCGGCGCGGCCGGCCAGGTTGCGCACTTCTTCGGCCACCACCGCGAAACCGCGCCCGTGCTCGCCGGCGCGGGCCGCCTCCACCGAGGCGTTGAGGGCGAGAATATTGGTCTGGAAGGCGATGCCGTCGATCAGGGTCACGATCTCGTTCACACGGGTGGCGGAGTCACTGATCTCGCCCATGGTGGTTTCCACCTGGCCCATCACCGCCAGGCCGTCGCCGGCCACCTTCCCGGTGCCCGCCACCAGCTTGTTGGCCTGACCGGCGGATTCGGCGCTGTGATTGACGGTGGCGGTGATCTCCTCCATGGAGGCGGACGTCTCCTGCAGGTTGGCGGCGGCCTGCTCGGTGCGGGTGGCCAGCTCCTCGCTGCTCAGCGCGATCTCATCGGCGGCGCGGTTCACGTGGCGGGTGCTGCCGCGCACCTCCAGCAGGGTCTCCTGCATGCGCGCCACGAAGCCGTTGAACTGATTGGCCAGCTCGCCGACTTCGTCGTCGGTGGTCACCGCCAACCGGCGCGTCAGATCGCCCTTGCCGCGGGCGATGTCTTCCATGGCCGTGGCGGTATCGCGGATCGGCCGCACGGTGCGGCGCACCATCCAGGCGGCGCCGGCACCCACCAGCGCCATCAACCCCAGGCCGGTGGCCACGGTGGTGATCATGGATCGCTTCAGCGACGCCATCGCCTCCGCTTCCGCCACCGCCATGCTCTTGTCCACCTCGGTGGCGTACACCCCGGCGCCGATCATCCAGCCCCACTGCGGGATGGCGGTGGCGTAGGAGTACTTTGCTTCCACCGTCTCGGTGGCCGGGTTGGTCCAGCGGTACTGGTAATAACCGCCGCCGTCGCGGGCCACGGCGATCAAATCCCGAATCACGTACTGGCCGTCTTCGTCCTGCAGGTCCCAACTGTTACCGCCCACGCTGTCGGTGCGCGAGGCCGCCACGTTGCCCTGGAAGTCATACACGAACAAATAGTTGCCGCCGCCGAAGGTGACGTTGCCGAGAATCTCCCGGGCGCGGGCCTGGGCGGCGGCCTGCTCCTCCGGCGGCGCGTCGGCCAGGTGGCTCACCGACGCCTTGGCGGCATCCACCAGGTTCTTGATGCCCTGCTGGCGCGCTTCGATCAACGCGGACCGTTGCTCGGTCAGGCTCTGGCGGGTTTCCCGGCGGCTTTCCAGGGTGGCCAGCACTTCCAGAATCAACGTGATCAGAAGCACCGGGCCCAGGGCCAGGAGCAGCATCTTGTTCTGCAGGTTGGAGCGGATACTAAAGCGGGAGGAACGGGACATGACGGTTTTTCCGGGTTGTAAGGTTTGTATGCGCTTGGCATCTGGCCGGTTCATCGGCTGATCCGACCGCCGCTTTAATTCCCGCAAAACAGCGCTTGCGCGCCCCGCCGCCACCGTCTAGTGTGAAAACATAGGCTGCGCGGAGGTGTTTATGGCAAACCGGCGTGACCCCATTGGCAACACGAAGCGTCCCAACAACGTGTTGCCATTCACCCCACGACGGCGAGCCGCTTCGCCGCCGATTCTCAGGCTCTCCCCTGAATACGACGGCATGGAACTGCTCTATGCCAACGACCAGCATCCCGACACCCTTTTCTCGGTCAAAATCCTGGCCTGGGCACGCCTGGAAAACGGCGAGACCCTGGCGATGGTGCCGTGGCTGAGAAAACTGGCCAGTGCCCATGAGCTGGCGGACCCGCTCAACGGGCGCTGGGAAGGCTACCGGCTACCGGAGAGCGACTACCTGTTCTGCGAGGCGCCGCCGCACAAGGTCCAGGAGCTGGACGCCGCGGTGTCCTTCTTCGGCAAACCGGCCTTCGACAACCCCGGCCGGGGCCTGGTGCAGGAGATCCCCGACACCATCGGCACCCACGCGGTGTTTTCCGAGGACGAGTTCGAAACCCTGAGCCTGATGGAAGTGGTGAGCTGGCGCCTGTACGGCGACGGCACCGCCCGGGCCATGGTCGCCGACGAGGCGGCGGTCACCCAGACACCGGTGCTGCCCGGCGACCACTGCCTGGTGCCCGCCCAGAAGGAGCCGGATTTCCGCTACTTCTTCCAGCACGGCATCGCCAACCGGCTCAAGGAACACGACCCGGAGGCGCTGGCCGCCATCGCCATGCTCAACGCCCGGCAGTAACCCTGGCCGGTCAATCCGTGGAGAACGCGCGGATCACCTCGGGGAAGCGCAGGGCGATAAGCAGCAAGGCGTGGGCGGCGCCGTCCGGCGCGCCCAGGCCGCGCTCCCAGTGTTCCAGGGTGGGCAGGTCCACGCCCAGAACGCGGGCGAGGTGAAAGCGGTCGCGGCCGGTGAGCCGCACCGCCGCGGTCACGTGGGTGCCGTCCAGCGGGGTGTTCAAGGGCATCGGCGCCAGCTCCGGGCCGCGCCCCCGTTCCAGCAGGCGGTCCACCCAGGCGTCCGCCGCCGAGCCGGTGCACGGCGCGTAGGGGGTGCGCTCCTCCGACATATCGATCTCGCTCTCCGTTCCGCTTCCTTGGGTCGGTACGGCTTCAGTGTGCCGGGGTAAAACGCGGAGGGAATAAGCCGGAAACGCTAATCCTTGTCAGTGATCGGCTCGTCGTCGGGTGCGAGATCGCAGCGTCCTTCCTGCGGATCGAAAAGTCTGTCCCCTTTTTTCACGCCGTGGCGCTCGAAGAAGCCGGCGTTCACCTCCAGCGCGGACACGAACGCCCTCCCCGACCGGTAGACCTTGCAGCGGCGCGGGTCGTCATGGGGGCACGGCGTCATCGTCATGATCGACACGATACGGCCGTCCGGGTCGGCGAACGCCACGTCCAGGGGAATCAGCGTGCGGTACATATAAAACCCGACGCCCTTCGCCATCGGGCCGTCGAACAGAAACAGCATGCCGGCGTCCCCGGCCAGGCTGTCGCGCTGCATCAGGCCCCGGTTGCGCTGGGCTTGGGTTTCCGCCACTTCCACTTCAAGCGGCGCCGCCACACCCTCCACGCAGAGTTCCTTGGAAGAAAACGTCACCGGCGCGCCCTGCGCCGCCGCAACCGCAAGCCAGATCGAGGCGGCGAGGGCCAGATGAAGCAGCGTTTTGGTTATTGCCATGTTTCAGAGTCCTTTCCAATCCTTCGACGCTATCGTACCGGGCTAATGGGTGCGGTCGACGGGGCCGGCCTCCGGCCCGTTAGGGCGGCGCACCTCCTGGGCGGGCGTGACACCGGGGTGTAGGGGTTCGTCCTGCTGGTACAAGGGTTTGCTCCGGGGCGGTTTCATGATGAGCGCGTCTTCCAGGGTTTGGCCACCGACGGCGGCGCCGTAGCCGGCCTGGTCAAACAGGACGTTCGCGGCGCTCCGCCAGCGGGAGCGGAAAGCCTGGGCGCCGACGCCGAAGGCGGCCTCCAGCAGGCTCTCCTGGGATTGCGCCTCGGCGGCCCGGTAGCGCACCACCAGGGTGGCGTCCCAGGTCAGAACCAGTTGATACAGGTCCTGGCCGTCGTGCTGGGGCGCTTCCAGCGTGTACAAGGTGTTATAGAGAAATTGATATTCCCAGCCGCCCGCGCTGAATCCACCGCCAGGGCTGAAGCCGGCGATGCGATGCAGCTGCGCCACGGCGGTGGCCTTCAGGCTCTCCGCGTTACCCGCCCACGGCACCAGTGAAGCGTCCTGCGCCAGCCGGGTGTTGCGCAACGCGGTGGTTTGGTACTGCAAAGCCTGCGTGGAAAAATCGGCATCCATTGCCGGCCCCCAGAATCGTCATGGTGTTCGTTGTTATGCTGATTCAAAACTCTAGTTGAAACGGACCCGGCTTGCACCGGGTCCGTCCCCATTATTCCGTCGTCATGGAATCAGCGCTGGACCTTACTGAGGCACTGGGTCATCAGGTGGTCCAGGACCTTCTGCGGCTGGCCCATCAGGAAGCCGCGGCCGGGGGCGATCCAGTGCAGGTCTTCCTCCAGCAGCCGGGCCAGGCCGGCCACGTAGGCGTCGACGTCGGCGGCGGGCAGGTAGCCCTTGGCGATGGAGCGCTCCAGCACCGCAGTGCCGGAGAACAGCATGCCCTCCTCCTGGATCAGCAGGCATTGGCGGTCGTCCGCCTGGCCGGGGGTGTGCAGCAGCTTGAGGGTAAGCCCGCCCAGGCGGTGCGGCTCGCCGTGCGCCAGGCGCAGGTCCGCCGGGCCGGCCACGCCGAGGATGCGGGCGCCGGTGGCGCCCTGCAGGGTGCGGGCCGCCGCTTCCTGTTCGCGAGGCCGGGTGAGCACGATGGTGGACAGCACGCCGTCGCAGGCTTCCAACAGCGCGTGCAGGTCATCCCGGCCCTCGATCACCGGGTCCACCACCAGGGCCTGCTCACCGGCGCGCACCAGGTAGCTGTTAAAGCCCGGGCCGCCGTCGTCCGAACCGGTGTTCAAGGTCAGGCGCGATACGTGGTTGCTGAGCGCCACCCACAGGCCCGCCTCCAGGCGCGCCTGGGCGTTGCCTTTGGCATCCGGGTCGAGCTTGCACACCTCATCGTAGGCCGGGCGGCCCGGCTCGATATACACCACCTCGTCACCCTTGCGCGCCGGCCACGGCTGCGTCGGGAAGGCTTGCGGCCGGCGGTCCCGGGCGTAGGCCAGCACCTCGTCCGCGGAGGCGAACTCCGACAGCTTGCGCAGCACGCTCACCGTCGGCGTGGCGAACTCGCGACGGCCCTGGCGGCGGTCCTCCAACGCGTCCTGCGGACGGATCCATATATGGTCGATGGTCTCATCACCGTCGTGGGCGGGCACCTGGTCCGGCGGCGCCACGGCGGCGAAGAAGCGGGTATCGAACCGGCGCGGCGGCCCCGGCGGCGTCACCCAGTGATCCAGATAGGCGATACCGTCCAGCGACAACGCCAACCCGTGGGAGCGGCACAGCTCCCCCAGATCCGCCTCACCACTGCCCACCGCCCAGCGGCCGTCCATCACCGGATGGCCGCCGTCCAGCCACTGGCCGGCGCTGTCGCGGGCCAGCAGCATGCCGGACTCCTCGAAGCACTCACGCACGGCGGCGACCAGATAGCCCAGCCCACCGCCCTCCGGCAGGCTCAGCAAGGCGCTGGCGGAATCGTCGTCGTGGCCAAAAAGGTGGCCGCTGCGGGCCAGGTCGCGGTCGCCGTCGTCGACGGCGCCGCCGGGGAACACATAAAAGCCGGGCATGAACACGGCCTTAAGGGTGCGCTGGAGCATCAAGACTTCAAGGCCCTGCTCGGTATCCCGGAGCAGCGCCAACGTTGAGGCGGGGCGAGGCTGCATGATCAGTTCTTATTGTCGAATCAATGAGTCAACAACCTTACCCCGACCGGCCGGCAAGAAAAAGCGAAGCACGCCACAGCCACTGCTTTGCACACACCTGTACGCCACAAAGCGCGAACAACCCTTCACGAAAACGGCCGAGACGGGTCCGACACCTTAATAGCAGCCCGTGGCGAACGATGCGGACACAGAAAAAAGCCGGCGAAATGCAAAATATTTCGATATTCAAGGAACGAACGGCTTGACCCAGGACACCAAAAACCAAGTGAAACGCTACAAATTGGTTAAAATGCTACCATAGGTAACAAACCCGGAAGGCCAGCGAAAAACTTACAGAATAAATAGCCAAAAGCTTACAAGAAAAACAAAATCAGATTTTAAAGAACGGACAATTTCCCGGTCACGTTTTTTGGCCGCATCAGAAAATACTACCGTTCGTCGGCTATGAGCTACCGTTCGTCGGGGACGCAGAACTTTTATTGTTTATGGTTGTACGCCAGATTTGAACCCCAAGTATTTGTTCTCGTTCTGTTTTCTCGTTTGTCGAATTTCATGTTTTCATTTTTTGAAAGACCCCTTTTCATTTTTTGCTATTCTCCCGCCTACCCTCCTCCTCTAACGTGAATCGTGTCGGTTCGGGGAGCAAAACAACAACTCACCCACCGACACGGCGGCGACCATGGAAGAAGTAAAGAATCGCTGCCGAAACCATCCAAATAAACGGAAGAATGAGGAGACTCTCATGTCTATGGAAATGATGAAGAAAGCTGTTCTTGGTGCTGCTGGCGCTATCGCTCTGCTGGGCGCGGCTTCTGCCCAAGCCCTGACCCTGGATCCCGCTGGCGCTGACGGCCAGAACTACACCTTCTCCGGGACCACGGATCTGTCCTATGGCAGCATCACCGCCAGCTGCACCCTGGAACTGTCCGGCTACATCACTGCCGGCAACGAAACCATTACCATCACCAACAACGATGTAAGCGGCCCCTACCCCTGCGGCTCCGTCAACATCAGCAACCTGGACGTGGGCGATGTGAGCAACATCGATTCCGACGGCGGCCAGGTTACTTTTGACGGCGTCGACGTCACCGTTGCCACTTTTTTCCAGTGTAACGATGGCACCGTGGTAGCGGACTTCCATAACGACGGAAGCAACCCTTCCTACTTCACCATTGCGCAGCAAAGCTTCGGCAACTGCACTCTGGAAACCGACACGCCGCTGACTATCGTTCCCGCTGACAGCTACAGCAGCGATGTAAATGTAAGCCCGTAAGAAAAACGAGGCTAAAACATGACGGGCACCAATAGGTGCCCGTTTTTTTGGAGGTCATTATGAAGCATACATTTATAGGGATGGCACTCCTTTCTGCAGCTCTGCAAGCCAATGCAATCACGCTAGACCCGGTTGGCGCTAATGGGGAAGAGTATAATTTTTTCGGCAGCTTCGAGCTAAGTTATGGAAGCGTTACATTCGGATGCTCGCTAAACATGACCACAGAAGTCAACACATCCACCGACACCATGGAGGTTGTTGATACTCAAGTAAGCGGTTCTTATCCTTGTCATGTTTTCAGCATTCAAAACCTGGGCACCGGAACGATAAGCAACGTTTCCAACGAAGGAGCCAGAATAGATTTCTCTGGCATAACCTTCACGG
The DNA here is from genome assembly GCF_015356855.1 of Alloalcanivorax venustensis ISO4. Lineage (GTDB taxonomy): Bacteria > Pseudomonadota > Gammaproteobacteria > Pseudomonadales > Alcanivoracaceae > Alloalcanivorax > Alloalcanivorax venustensis. Next base: position 4,679 of record NZ_ARXR01000045.1, on the reverse strand, counting down.
GGCATACATTTTTTGAATGTGATGGCGAAAGCATATACATCAACTTTAAAAACTCAGGCAGCAACCCCTCCTTCATTACAATTTCAGATCAGAATATATCGAACAACTGCTCTATCGAAACGGATGTTCCGCTTACTATCGTGCCTGCCGAGAGCCATAGCGGAGACCTAAACATCTACCCCTAATTTATCGCTGACATACAGGTTTTATTCTTTTACTTTGACTTAAAGTGCTTTTACTTAAAGACCATGCCCTGGGCAACCGAAAGCCCGGGGCACCTACTCCTCTTTTTAAATCCTTGTAGCTGTTCATCCACACTCGATAATCTACAAAACACTACCAAACGAAGCCACACCGACCCAGGCTGCCTGTTCCGTCTGTCAATATAACTTTCTTTGGTATCCCTAAGGTCCGGGTGTCCGAAAGAGCACTTCCGGGTCAGCAAACCTCGACGTCTCCTAGCCGTGCAGGCCCGTTCAGCGCATCACCACGAAAACATATTCGGCTCAGTTAGGAGGTAGATTGGATCAAGCATCGAATTGACAAGTTGGACTGGCGCTCAACAATCAGCGCGACTGTGCGACGGTATTCCGAGGCCCGGCTTGGATATGTCAAGCAGAGCAAAGTCTACGGATTTACCGGGCCCCGGAAAGCTTGGGCGCAAAGAGATATACCCAATGACGTGGGCGATTTTACTTTCCCTCTAAAGGCGAACGCCCTCACCATCGAGGGGATGGTAAGGGCGAGGCTATCACTTAATAGGCTGAGTCACATATTTTATGTATGTCCCTCTGTCTGGCAGCCTTAAATCAAGTTTGGTATTGATACCCCCTTCTTTATCACCATACCCACGAAGGTCTATATCAATATTATTATAATTAAATTGAGTCACAACCATTCGACCGTCATCAAGGAACTCAAGCGGGCCTGAGAGATCCATCGTCAACGGATAACTATGCAGATTATGTCGGTTATCTACAGCAAAGAATCGCTGTTCAAGATAAGGAACATCAAGATACAAATCGACCGTTGCATCCAGAACAGGCCCCTCTTCGGTCTCTCTGATCCAAGCCGTAACTGGTTGATCACGCTTTCCATCAGGGCCTGGTGCGTACCGAATCCGTAGTAACTGCGGCCCACTATAGGAATAAACGAATTGGGAAGAGAAGAGATTTGTGTACGTAGTCAAACTGGTCGTAACGATCTGGCTTGGCCAAATTTTTACTTTTATCGCATCTCTTTGCTCGGAGTACTCATCAGTAACCTCAGCATTCAACGCGCCAGTCAAGTATACAAATTTTTTGTCGGGACAATTTACAGGAATAAAATAATTTCCTGCAAACGGATTGTCTGGATCAAAGGGAATCGCCTCCCGAACACCGCAGCCGATATTCCCATAGTTAACGCCCAATGGAAAACCATCCGAGTCCGTTTCCTGAGAACCAGCGGTATTCCGGGAGAGCACCTTGGCGCTATTCGGAATCGGCTTTACGCCGTTCAGATCAATAGGAACGCCATTTAGCGGGCTCTCAGTTTGATCGGCGTAAGGATCCGGTTCTTCACCGGGTTCCTTTTCCTCCACTGCATATTCTCGTGGAACCGTATAAGAAATACTTGGAAAGAGAATCTCGCCTTGAACATCATGATTCGTATCGTGGAAGAAGTTCGCGTTTGTATCCGACGTGGGCGCATTAACTAAGTTCTGAAGAACACTATTGCTTTCTGCGCCTCCGCGGAAATAAATCACCATGTTTTTCCCGCCGCCGCGCTCGTCGACCGGATCAGTGCTTAAACGCGCGAAACCTGGATCCTTTTGCGGGTAAAGATCAATCGTTAGCTCCCCAAGTATCTGCGTTTGAAGAGGCAAGGCCGGCTGTTCATCGGAACAGATGGCGGTCGCCGGATCGCAGCTGCTGTCATGCATATCACCGTTGGAATGCAGTGTGTAGGCGTATAACGCTCCTTCCTGCCACTCCTCATCCGGATAAAAAGTGATCTGCCGGGGGTTAACTTTCAGCGAACCATTGATCTGCCCGCCAATAGGATTACCGTTCGCGTCGACTTCGTAAATTGTAAAAGTACTACCGAGCTGCACCGAATCCGCATCAACGTTCTTCGAGAAATTAACGATAATCGGCCGATTTTTAGGCAGGGCCATTACGGGCACTGAGTCACTGTCCTCGGTGCCGCCCTCAGGGTTATCAGGGTGCGTCCACTCGTAAACGCTGCCGAGACAAATACCCGCCATGTCGTTCGCCAGATCACGGGTCTGCGGGTCGGTCACACATGGGAAACCAGGATAGGTTGCGGTGACAACCGGGGGGCGAATCCGCATCTCCTCCGGATTTTCGCTCGGGTCAATCCCTCCGATGATCTGATCCACGACCAAGGGCAAGGCGAAGCTCTTCGAGATGCTCGCGGTTTCATTACCGTTGATATCCGTAATGCCGCTGTCAACAACCAGTTCATAATCGACCGGGTCGAGTTCATGGTCGAATTTAAGCGGCGACGCCGGATTCACTACGATGGCCGACCCCGAGACATTTACGGCCGTATCCACTTCCAAACCGTTTTCCAGAAGGTGCACTTTCCCGGCGACCGAAGCAGCGTTCAATGGCTCGTCAAAGTTAAGAATGATGGGGTCGCCCGGCTTAACCAGGCCAGTTTTAGCTTGCTCACCCACCAGGTCTTCCAGACTCCAACTCTGCAAAGCCGGGGGGGTATCATCCCCCACGACCTGCGGCGCATTGTTTTGGTCTTTATAAGACTGCAACTGGAAGCTCAACATCCCGTAGCCGTATTCCTGCCCCAGAATGTTGGGCTCAACCACGCTTACCGCATCCAGGTTCAGCACGCCGGCTTCGGGGTCCACCTCGGCAAGGCCGACCAGCTCGATGTGCATCAGATCCTGAGTAAAGGCGCCGTTGGCGCGCGCTTCGCTGGTGGCGATGCCCACGTCCATCAGCAGGTGCACGATGCGCAGGGCGTCCGGGTTGTTCTCGGCGTAGGGGTTCGGCACCAGGTAGCCGCTGGCGTCGGACAGCACGGTCATGGTGACGTCGCCGGAGCCGAAGCCGGCCGGTACTTCGCCGCCGATCAGGATCGGGTTGATTTCCGCGCCGTTGAGGACGGTCCCCTTGGGCAAGCGAATCGGGGTGACGTCCGTGTAGGTGGTGACGTCCGCCAGTTCCGCGCGCACCACTTCAGCGCTCGCCTGGGTGATGTTGTCGTTCTCGCCCAGCAGCGTGCCGTTAACCGGCACTTCGTTCACCGGCTTGCCGGTGAGGCGGGAGGTGGTGCCCTGGGTGAGTTTCTGTACCAGGATCGCCGGTTCGCGGCCCGGGGAAGAGTCTTTCGGCGTGAACGTGTAACTCTCGGCACCGAAGGTCTCGCCGTAGGTGCTGGCCAGGTCCGCGGTGATGTCCAGGGTGTAGGTTTCGCCGGCGTTCAGGTATTCCGCGTCCGGGTCCACGGTCATGTAGGCGCCGTCGATCAGCAGCGTGGCGTCCACCGGGTCGCCGGCGCCGTCACGCAGCAGCACGGTGTTGCCGTCGCCGTAGTTGGCGGTGGCGCGATCGATAGGCTGGGTAAACTGGAAACGGAAGCTGGAGAAATCCATCACCGGTTCCATTTCGGAGCCGTCGGGCATGCGCCGGCTGACTTCGAAGGTGTCTTCTTTCACCACCAGGTTTTTCGGGCCTTCGTTCAGCGGCCGGGTGGTGAAGGTAAGGGTCTGGTCCTTGGCGACGCCTTTGCGCAGACGCAGGTCGTCGATCACCACGGTGTAGGTCTGGTTCGGCTTCAGATCCTCGTCGGGCTGCAGCAGCACGTTGTTGGGCTCTTTGGCCACTGACTCCGGGGTGGTGTTGACCACGGTGCCGGTCTCGGCATCGCCCTCATACAGAGTGATGGAGTTTTGAGCCTGGCCCAGGTTGACGGCGCTGGAAAAGCGCAGTACCACCGGCGCGGCGGTGGAGATTTCGCCCTGGCCGTTATCGGGATAGGCGTAGAGCAGCGCTTGATTGTCGCCCTCGCCCGGGTTGCTGCCGAAATCGTCGACAGGTGAATCGCCGCCGTCACCGCCGCAGGCGGTGAGGAGCATCGCGGTGCTGAGCATCGCGACGGAGGACAGCAGCGTTCCTTTCCGCTTGATGATTCGTGTCTTCATGGTGCCCCCTTAAAACTGCATGCTGATGGAGCCGGCGAATACGTTGACGTCGCCATTGGTTTCCACCACGTCGTTGTTCAGCGCGGTCGGCTGGCTGGATACGATCTGGAATTCACGCTCTTCCATCAGGTGGTACTGGTAGCCGAAGTCCAGGCGCAGCGGATGCTTGAGGCCGTAGACGTGGTCGAAGGTCGCGCTCATGCCCAGGCCGATCACGGTGCGGTCGGCGTCCAGGTAGTTCACTTCCGGGTTCACGTCGTTGGCCAGCGGCGATTCCTCGAACGCCACGCCACCGGTGAGGGTGAAGGTGTCGTTCAGGTAGTACTCGGCGCCGATGCGCGGGATGACGATGTCGTCGAACTCCAGACCCAGATTGTTCTTGACGGTGTCGTTGTTGAGCTCGTCTTCGAGCGCGGACCATTCCTGCATTTCCACCGCCAGACCCAGGCGCCATTTATCGCGCTTGAGCTGCATGCCCAGGGTATAGATGTTGGGCTGGTAGGAATCCACC
>NZ_ARXR01000044.1 GCF_015356855.1 Alloalcanivorax venustensis ISO4 | reverse complement strand
GCTCTGCTTGCCGGCGGGATACCAGAGACCCTATTACTGCTCTGTTTCCAGAGGTCTCTGGGATCCTGCCGGGCGCTTCGCGCCCTTTCGCGGGCCCGGCCCGCTCGCACAGCGGCCTTCGTCGCTCATCATGCGGCGGATGTGCAAGTCCAGCTGCCGGTATTCCGGATGTTCGAGCATGGCTTCCCGGTCGCCGCCCAGCGACGCCTTGAAGCCGGGGCGGATGGTCTCGCGCAGCCGCCCCGGGTGGCTGGACAGGAAGAACACCACGTCGCCCAGGTAGAGCGCCTCCTCGATGTCGTGGGACACCAGCAGCACCGTGGTGCGCTCCTTGCGCACGATCTCCAGCAGCAGTGACTGCATCTGCCAGCGGGTCTCCGGGTCCAGCGCCCCGAACGGCTCGTCCATCAGCAGCAGGGCCGGGTGGTTGGCCAGGGTGCGGGCGATCGCCACCCGCTGGCGCATGCCGCCGGACAGTTCGTGCGGGTAGGCATCGGCCACATCGCCCAGACGCACCGCGTCGATGAAGTAGTCCACCGCCCCTTCCCGCAGGCTGCTGCTGTCGCCGGTGATGCGCAGCCCGTAGGCCACGTTCTGGCGCACTGTCAGCCAGGGAAAGGAGGTGTAGCTCTGGAACACCATGCCCCGGTCGCGGCCGGGGCCGGTGATCGCCTGGCCGTTGAGGGCCAGGGCGCCGGTGGTGGGCTCTTCCAGGCCCGCCACCATGCGCAGCAGCGTGGATTTGCCGCAGCCGGAGGGGCCCAGCAGCACCCCCACCTGGCCGGGCGCGAGCTGCAGGGAGACATCCTCCAGGGCGGTGCGCGCGTGGCGCGTGCCGGCCCGGAAGGTCTTGCCCACGCGGCTCAGGGTCAGCCCGTTGTGGTTCGGCTCCATACGCGTTTCTCCCCTTTATTCGCTCAGCACGGCTTCCAGCGGCGCGGTGTTCACACCGGCGTCGATGGGATGGCGTTCGTCGATCAGGCCGAACTTGAGCCACCAGTCGGTGGTGGTTTCCCAGTGCTGCGCCATCTGGCCGTTTTGCGGGCCCAGGGGCAGCTCGCCGGGAATCACGCCCATGAATTTGCCGGCCTGTTCGGCGTCGAACACCCAGATGCCGCCCTTGAGAATCTCGCCGTCCTTGCCGATCACTTTTTCCACATCGGCGACCGGGAAGTTCAGCCCCTTGGCGATGATCTTGTTGCCCTCTTCCGGGTTCTCTTTCCAGAACGCCACCGCCTTGAAGTAGGCTTCCATGGTCTTGGCGGCCAGCTCCGGCTTGTCGAGGAAGGCGTCGCTCATGTACATGCCGTCGCCGAGCAGCGCGGTTTCAATCCAGTCGTCCTCGGCGGAGGACGCGGCCACGGTGGCGCCGGGCAGGGCCTCCAGCGCTTGCGAGCCGAACGGTTCCCAGAATTCAGCGGCTTTCACATTGCCGCCCACCAGCGCGCCCACGGCGTCGTCCATGATCAGGTTGGTGAACTGCACGTCCTTGATGCTGACGCCGTTCTGCTCCAGCCAGATGCCCATGAAGATCTGCGTGAGGCCGCCTTCCAGCACCGCCACCGATTCGCCTTTCAGGTCCTCGGCGCTGTCCACGCCCGGCGCCAGCACGATCTTGTCGGTGCCGTAGGACGGGTTGGTGTAGGTGACCAGCTTCACGGGCACCTCCTTGTCGGCGGCGATGGGGCCGTATTCGGCGGTGCTGGAGGTCACGTCCAGGGCGCCGGCGGACATCAGCGAGAAGCTCTCGTAGGGGTCCTCGATGATGGTGATTTCCAGGTCCAGGTCCGGCACCAGGTTTTTCTCCTGGGCGATGAACCAGAAGCCGTAGCCGGGCCAGGAGAACAGCGACACCCGCACGGTGTCGGCGGCGTGGGCCGCCGCGGCGGAGAAGCTCAGGCCCGCCGCCAGCATCAGGGTTTTAACGATACGCATGGTAATGACTCCTCGGGGAACGAAATTCACTGGTGGCCACCGCGCAGATACGGGAACCACCAGCGGTGCAGAACTCGGAACAGGGCGTCCAGGGCCAGGCCCAGCAGCCCGATGGTGACGATGCCGGCCATGATGTCGTCGACGTGCACGAAGCGCTTGGCGCGCATCATCATGGCGCCGATGCCGTCGGTGGCGGCGACGATCTCGGCGATCACCAGGTAGGTCCAGCTCACCGCCAGCATCTGCCGGCAGGTGTCCAGATAGCCCGGCAGCGAATGGCGGAACACCACCGTCCACAGCACCGCGCGGCGGCCGCCGCCCAGGGTTTTGGCGGTTTCCACGAACGCCGCCGGCACCTGCCGGGTGACGTCGGCGAGCATGATGGAAAGGAAGAACACCACGCCGATCAGCAGCAGCGCGATCTTCTGGCTGTCGCCGGTGCCCAGCCACATCAGCAGCAGCGGGATGAACGCCGGCGCCGGCAAGTACCGGCAGGCGCCCAGGAACGGGTTGAGCACGCCGTCGACGCGGGCGAAGGCGCCCATCAGCAGCCCCAGCGGCAGCGCCACGGACACCGCCAGCCCGAAACTCACCAGAATCCGGCGCACACTGGCCAGCACGTCGCCGAGAAAGGCTTTCTCGACGAACAGCTCCTGCAGGGAAGCAAGCACCTGCAGCGGCCCGGGGAACAGGCGGTCCGGCGCCAGGCCGGCGTTGGCGGCCAGGTACCAGCCGGCGAAAAATACCAGCCAGCCGGCGCTACCCAGCAGCAGCCGCTGACGCCAGTCCAGGGTCTGCCCGAAGTCCAGCCAGCGGCGGCGCGGCCGGGCGGCGGCGGGGGCGGCACTCTCAACATGCTCCGCGCGGGCGCCGGTGGCGCCGGTGACGAGGCGGTCCTGCAGGGAAACGGTCATAGGCGGCTCCTCTTTACCGGCCAAAGGGTTCAAAACGCGGTCAGGAAGCTGAGCCCGTAGACCGGCACCGCCCGACCTTCGCGCATCGCCTGGGGCGCCGGCACCTGGCCGTAGGTCTCGGCGTGAATGCCGGCCAGGCGGTGGCGGTGATAGCTGCGCAGCTGGTCGCTGAACGCCAGGGTGCGCTGGTACTCGTCGCCGTACAGTTCCCGGTGCAGGGCCGGCAGCTTGTACCAGGGCAAGGTGGGCTTCACGTGGTGCGCGTTGTGGTAGCAGAAGTTGAGCACCAGCAGGTTGAGCGCCGGCCAGCGGCGCGATATCGGGTTGCTGTAGGTGTTGTCGTTCTCGTAATCGCGGTCGCCTTTGTGGGGCAGCGGCGCGTCCGGATTGTTGAGAATGGCGATAATCTCGTAGTTGTGCTGAAAGGCGTCGAAGAAACGCAGCACGGTGAGCATCAGGGTGTAGGCCAGCGCGTACAGCAGCACTGCTTTGATACTCCACAGCGCCAGCAGCGCCAATACGCCGAAACGCACCGCCAGCACCAGCGCCGCCCGGGGCCGCTGGGCCTTGTCCGCGTAGCCGATGAACGGCGCAAACATCAGAACCGCGTGCATCATGTAATCCACCGCCGGCACATAGGCCCACTCCAGGGCGAACACCAGTTTCTCGGTGCGCGGGTGCGCCTTGAGCCAGGCCCGGTAGTCAAAGGCGATGGTGTCGGCGTTATCCACGTGATGGCGCATGTGCTTGTAACGCAGATCCTCGTAGGTGCCATAGCAGCCCCCGGTGAACCAGTTGAGTGCCCGTCCCAGACGGGTGTTGTGTTCCACCTTCTTGAATAGCGCATTGTGGGCGCAGTCGTGCACCAGGTAGGCGGCGATCACCATGGCGTGGCCACAGGCCAGCACGCCCAGGGCGGGCAGTAACCAGCCCGGCTGGGCCATCAGCAGCCAGCCGCCCACATAGCCAAGCAGGATGTAGGCCAGGACCAGCAGGTTGGGAACCAGAGCGTCCGGATGACGCAGGGTTTGCTGTATCGATTTCATCACCGTTCTCTCCTCTGCTCAGGCCACCTGGTCGCGGCCGGCGGCAGCGGCGCGCCAGCGATGGAAATGGCGTTGTTGGCAATCGCCGATCCAGCGGTTGAGATCCCACAGATCGGCCACCGGGGCGTGGGTGAACGGCAGGGTGTGCAGATAGCCGTCGGGCCCGAATTCCGGTGTCAGGGTGGTTTGCGCCAGGCCGCGGCGGCGCTGGGCCTGCCAGACCGCCTCCCAGCAGCGCTGGTGGGAAGCCAGCGCGGTGGCGTATTCCGGCGCGCCGGGGTGCGGCACCTGGGGGCCCTGGTCGTAGCCGACCCGGGCATGGACGTGCAGGGCCTGTTCGGCGACCCGCTCGATGCAGTCCCATTCGCTGTCGGGCAGGCGTTCGCAGACCACCGCCCAGTGGCTGAAGTCGCAGGTCACCGGCAGAGTCGGCACCCGGTCGAGCACCGCCACCGTGGTCCAGGGGTTGAAGAAGCTGCGCCCGCGATGGGTCTCAAAGCTGGCGGTGACGCCGACCCGCTCGGCGATCTCGTGGGCCTCGGCGAAGAAGCGCACGCTGTCTTCCAGCGGCCAGGCGTCGCAGCCGCCCATCACATTGGCGAACTCGGCGCCCAGGGCGCGGCCGTCACGGAGCTGGGTTTCGAAGTCTTCCAGGTGCTCGGCGACGCTGGCGTCGCGGCGCGGCACATAGCTGCCGGCGGTGCAGATTTCCTGAATCCAGCGCAGGCCGTGCCCGTGCAGGGCCCCGGCCAGATCGTCGCGGGCCGCGCCGGCTTGCGGCAGCGGCGCTTCCAGGCCGTCGAAGCCGGCGGCCACGGCCAGGGCGGCGGCCTGCTCCGGGGTGCCCGGGTGGCCCCACAGGGTTTTGAATCGCAATAACTGCATGGTGCTCCTCGTGGTTCCGGTGAGTGGTTAAAAACCTTGCTTAACCCCTCAGGAGCAACAGCTATGCCAACCCTATAAACCCCTATAAATACATGCAATTCTGCATATTTAAAGACGAAAACGCCCGGAATCGCGCCGACGGCGCGCCCCATTTCGGGGAGAGCGCACCAAAAAGAAGCGCGATTCAGGCGGCGCGGCGGCGCCTCATCCAGACACGGCCGGCCACGGCGCCGTTAATCACCCAGGCGAGCGCCACCAGGGCGCCCGCTACGGGCCAGCGGCGGGCCTCTTCGAGCACCGGCGCGTCCGGCACGGTAAGCAGGAACAACAGGGTCTCCAGAGCCGCCAGCAACAGCGGCGCCAGCAGATCCGCGGGCCAGTGCAGCTGGATGCCGCCGGCGTTGAGCAGTGCGCGCCCGCCACTCAACGCCAGCCAGATAACAATAATACCGCCCGCCAGAACTGCCGCCACGGAGACTCCTTGAAGGTTGCATCGGTGAAACCTGAATGATGGGGCGCCGGGCGGCGGGCTGCAAGCGGCGGGCGCCCCGCACCCCGGGCCGGCCGCTTCTTAAAAGAATGCTAAAGATTCGCCGCTATCCCGGTTTCCTGAGGCATACTCCAGGCTCATGGATCGTTACCGCACGGAGGTAGTAATGAACAGCGATCAGTTGAAAGGCAATTGGAAACAGCTCATGGGCGATGCCAAGAAGCAGTGGGGCAAGCTCACCGATGACGACCTGAAGCAGGTCGAAGGCCGCAAGGACAAGCTGGTCGGCAAGATTCAGGAGCGCTATGGCTCCAGCCGCGAGGAAGCGGAGAAGCAAGCCGATGACTGGCTCGGCAAGCACGGCTGATCTCAAAGCCTGATCTGCCTGAGTACCCAGCGGGCCGGCGTCACAGCCGGCCCGTTTTTGGTCCGGCCCGGTACTTTTATGAACACCCTATAAAAGCGCGTACAACTCCTGCCACGGCATCGGTTTGCCGAACAAATAGCCCTGCCCTTCCCGGCACCCCAGTTGCCGCAGCACCTCCGCCTGTTGCTCGGTTTCTATGCCTTCGGCGGTGATCGAGAACCCGAACGTTTCCGCCAGCTGAATCATCGCCTGCACCACGGCATGGTCCTCGCCGGACTCGTGAATCGCATCGACGAAGCTTTTGTCCACCTTGAGCCGGGTGATCGGGAATTCCTTGAGCATGCTGAGCGAGGCGTAGCCGGTGCCGAAGTCATCGAAGGCCAGCTGGCAGCCCAGGGACCGCAGGTCGTTGAGGGTGTTCTTGAGGCGGTTGTCGCTGTTGATGATCACCCGTTCGGTGATCTCGATCTCCAGCCCTTCGCCGGGCAGACCGGTCTCGCGCAGGGTATCGGCGACCATGCGCGCCAGCCCGCCCAATTTGAACTGGGCGGAGAACGCCATGCACAGCGGGCGGCCCTGCCGGTGCAGCAGCGCGCCCTTGGCGCAGGCCTGGCGGATCACCCAGTCGCCGAGAATCCGCGCCATCGGGCTGCCCTTGAGCAGCGGCAGGAATTCCCCGGGCGCCAGCAGGCCGCGGTGCGGATGGTGCCAGCGCAGCAGGGCCTCGGCGCCGACGATCTTGCCGTCGCTGAGCCGTACCTGGGGCTGGTAATACAGTTCGAACTGCTCACCGAGCACGGCGGTGCGCAGGTCCGCGCTCATGTCCTGGCGTGCCCGCAGCGCCTTGCGCAGCGCCGGCTGGTAGACCCGGCTGGCGCCGTAGCCGGCGGCCTTGGCGTCGGCCAGCGCCAGGTGGGCGTCACTGAGCAGGGTTCTGGCGCAGCCTTGCGGGGCCGCGAAGGCAATGCCCACATGCCCGCTGATCGCCACCGGGCGGTCCTTGATCATGAAGGTTTCCAGCAAGGCGCCGTGGACCGCTTCCGCCAGCTGGATCAGCGCCCGGGCCTGGTCCTGGTCGGGCAGCATCACGGCGAATTCCTCGCCGGTGGTGCGCGACAGCAGGGCCCCCTCCGGCAACAGCCGGGTGAGACGCGCGGCGGTCAGCTGCAGCAGCCGGTTGCCGGCCTCCTGGCCCAGGGTATCGCTGACTTCCTGGAAGCCGTCCAGCTCCAGCAGCAGGCAGCCGGCGGGCCGCTCCTGATCAAGCACGGACTGGGTCTGTTCGGTGAGCAGTTTCTGGTTGGCGAGGCCGGTGAGTTCGTCGTAGTGCGCCTCGTAGAACAGCTTGACCTGTTCCTCCTGCTGGTCGGACACATCGCGGAACACACCCAGCATGCGGGCCGGCCGGTTGTCCTGGTCGAACACCAGCTGTGCCGAGCAACGCACCAGGGCGAGCCGCCCCAGGTCCCGGCGGTGGGCCCGGAAAGTCACTTCGAAATGGCCGCTGACCGCCGCCGCCAGGGCGCCGCGCACCACCTGGCGCACGCCGTCGCGGTCGTCCGGGTGAACGAACTCCCAGAACAAACGGGTACTGGCGGGGCCGCCCTCGGGGATGCCCACCATGCGGATAATGTTTGGTGACGCCCAGAAGGTGTTCTCACGCAGGTCGTGATCCCAGATACCCAGGTCGTCGGAATCCAACGCCGCCTGCAGCCGTTCCTCCACCACCGAGGCGGGGCTGTCGGTCCGCGCCACAATGTTCTTTTTCGCGGTAGCGGCCTCCCCGCGCGAATCCTTCATGTGATCCCCAGACAGCGTTTTCGAGCAAGGGGAGCGAACCCGAACTCGCTCCCCGCGCCTCCCCCTGGCGCCCATCTTCATGCTGTCCCTGCACGTCCCCGATGTATGCACTGGGTTTTATACCATCACGGGGCGGTGAATAGGTGCAAATATGAAAAACTGGCGTTTTAACGGTGAATTTTTGACCGCCTGGCAGGTACGGGGGCCACGGTGTGCCCCCGGTTTCAGACGCGCGGCGGGTTCATTCGATAGGCCAGCGTGTAAAGCACCGGCACCACGATCAGGGTGAGTATCGTGGCGAAGCCCAGGCCGAACATGATTACCGCCGCCATGGATTTGAAGAAGGCGTCGAACAACAACGGCACCATGCCCAGGATGGTGGTCACGGCGGTCATGCAGACCGGGCGCACCCTGGTCACGGAAGCATGGATCACCGCGTCCAGGGCGTCCGCTCCGGCTTTCAGCTCCAGCTTGATCTGCTCCACCAGAACGATGCCGTTCTTCACCAGCATGCCGGACAGGCTCAAAAAGCCCAGCAACGCCATAAAGCTGAACGGTGCGTTAAAAACCAACAACCCCACGGTCACGCCGATGATCGCCAGCGGCACCGTAGCCCAGATCACCAGCGGCTGACGCAGGCTGTCGAACAGCAGGATGGTGATAATGAACATGAAAAGGTATCCCAGCGGCACGCTGGCGAACACCGCCTTCTGGGCGTCCTGGGTGAGTTCGTATTCGCCGCCCCAGGTGAGTTCGTAGCCGGCCGGCAACGGCAGCGCTTCGATCTCCGGGCGCACGCGCCGCAGTACCTGATCGCCGGTTTCATCGCCGAGCACGTCCGGCTCCGCCTGAACGGTGAGGGTGCGTTTGCGGTCACGGCGCAGGATCAAACCGTTTTCCAGATCGGTTTCAAAGCTGGAGACGATCTGCCGGATGGCGATGTAATCCTCAAGCACCGGCGACCAAACACGTACCTGATCCAGGTTGTCCGCGCCCAGGCGCTCCTGGTCCGGGGGCCGGGCGAGGATCGGCAGCAGGTCGGCGCCATCGCGGAACAGGCCGACCTCGAGACCGGAGAAATTCATTTCCAGAGCGTCCTCGAGGTCGGCCCGGGTAACGCCGGCGCGCCGGGCCTGGGCTTGCTCGAATTGCGGCCGGATCACTTTTTCCTTCTGCCGCCAATCGTGGCGAATGCTTTCCAGGCCCGGGTCGGCTTCCATGATGGCTTCGACCTCCACGGCCAGGGCGCGCAGCACCGCCGGGTCAGGGCCGGAAAGCCGTGCCTCGATGGTGGCGTTAGCGGTGGGGCCGATCATCAAACGCTTGAGCTTGGCGAAGGCGGACGGGTGATGGTTGTCGATCCAGTCCCGGGTTTGCGCGATCACCCCATCAATGTTTTCCCGCTGGTCGACCCTGACGATCAGCTGCGCGTAGGAGGGATAGGTCTTTTGCGGGAAGTACGGCAGCATGAAACGTTGCGCGCCCTGGCCGATGGTGCTTGTCACCCCGGTAACATGCTCGGTGTCGCCCAGGGCGCCCTCCAGATGCTGCACGCGCTCGCTGGTGGCACGGATATCGCTGCCCTGGGGCAGCCAGTAATCGACCAGAAAGATGGGCGTATTGGACGGCGGGAAGAACGATTGCTTCACCAATCCGAAACCGCCCACCGCGGCCAGCAACAACACCACCATGGACAGCAGCGTCACCACCCGGTGCCGGATGGCCTTGCCCAGCAGGCGCCGGTAGAGCTGAAAGAAGCGGCCTTTATAGGGGTCCTCCCCCTGGTCCCCGTCGTCGTTTTCAGAGCCGTCCCGGTCGCGGGAAAAGATCAGGTGGCCGAAGAACGGGGTCAGCGTGATGGCCACCACCCAACTCAACATCAGGGAGATCAGCAGTACCCAGAACAGGCTGTTGGTGAATTCCCCGGAGGCATCGCTGGACAGGCCGATGGGCGCGAACGCGGTAATCGCGATCACCGTGGCGCCGAGTAGCGGCCAGGCGGTCTGCCGTACGATTTCCGCGGCGGCCGCCACCTTGGACAGCCCCCGTTTTATGCCCACCAGAATGCCTTCGGTAATGACGATGGCGTTGTCCACCAGCATCCCCAGGGCAATGATCAGCGCGCCCAGGGAAATACGCTGCAGCTCAATGCCGAGCACCGCCATGACGATAAAGGTGCCAAGAATGGTGAGCATCAGAATGCCGCCCATCAGTACACCGGAGCGCAGTCCCATGAACAGCAACAGCACGCCGATCACGATCATCACCGCCTGGGCCAGGTTCCAGAGGAAGGCGTTAACGGAACGTTCCACTTCCCGAGGCTGGTCGTAGACCGTGGACAGCTCCATGCCGGCGGGCTGACGGTAGTCCAGCTGTTCCAGCCGCTGGCGGACCCGTTCGCCCACTTCCACCACGTTAACGCCCGGCGCGAAGGAAATCCCCAGGGTCAGAGCCGGCGCGCCCTGATGGCGATAGAGATGACGCGGCACCTCACGATAGTCCCGCTCGATGTTGGCCACGTCCCCCAGGTAAACCAATTGCTCGGCGCCCGGGTCCGAGATCAACAAATCCCGCATCGCCTCCACCGAGTCGAAGTCACCGGTGGGCGCGATGCGCAGATATTCATCACCCACGCGCACCCGCCCGGCCGGGTTCACCGCGTTCTGGGTATCCAGCAGCGAGAAAATCCGGTCCTGGCTGATGCCGAGATTGGCAAGACGTTCCCGGGACAACTCGACGAACACCTGTTCCTGGCGCTGGCCGCCCACCTGGACCTTGCCGACGCCTTCCACCAATACCAGCTCACGGACCAGGACGTCGGCGTAATCCTTGAGGTCCTGATACTCATAGCCGTCGCCGGTGAGCGCCAGCAGGATGCCGTACACGTCGCCGAAGTCGTCGATCACCTGGATGCCGTTGGTGCCCGGCGGCAATCGCGGCTGCAGGTCGCGGATCTTGCGGCGCAGCTCGTCCCAGATCTGCTTCAGATCGTCTTCACGGTAGATGGGCTTCATCTCCACGGTGATCTGGGACAGACCGGCGCTGGAGATCGACGTGACGTAATCGACATAGGAGAGGCTCTGAATCGCCTTTTCCACTGGCAGGGTCACTTCCTCTTCCACTTCGCGAGAGGACGCCCCGGGGTACTCCGTGATCACCATGGCGGTTTTCAGGGTGAACTCCGGATCTTCCAGCTGCCCCAGCCGCAGAAAGCCCACGACGCCGCCGATCAGCAGCACCAGCGTGAACAGCCAGCTGACCACCCGGTGCCGGACGGCGTACTCGGCAATGTTCATTACAGCCCCCGTTCGCGCGTCAGTTCCCGCACCGCCTGGCCTTCCTCCAGGCGGTGCACGCCGGCGACCACGATGCGATCGCCCGCCGACAAGCCCTCGAGAATAGCCACGCCGTCGCCGGAAACCGCCCCCAGCGTTACCGGCTGGGCCTCCACGGTGTCGTTTTCCGTGTCCAGGCGCCACACCCGGGCACCGGTTGCTTCATCGCCGTTGAACACCGCTTCCACCGGCACGATGGGCGCGGTCTTGTCGCCTTGTCGCTCGGCGGCTCGATCGACGCGTACCGTCACGCTCATCCCTGGTAACAGCACCAGATCATCGGGCACCGGCAACGTGACCACGATGGTGTAGGCCTGGGTGGCGCCGGGGCGCGACTCATGCTCGCGGTAGACGGCGCGGAAACGCTGCTCTGGCAGGCCGGGGAACACCACCTCCGGGCGGAACGATGGCCCCAGGGGCAAAACCCGGCGGATAAAGCCCTCGGAGACCGAGAAATGCACGTCGATGGTATCCGCGCTTTGCAGGTAGAGCACCGGCTCCCGGGCTTGAACGAACTGGTGGTTTTCCTGCTCGGTGCTCGCCACCACACCATCGTAGGGCGCGGTAAGACGGGTATAGGAAAGGTTGTCCCTGGCCTGGCTCAATGCCGCCTGGGCCTGCTGATGGCGGGCGGTGAGCTCATCCAGTTCGGAATCGGCGATCATCCCCCGCTTGGACAGGGTCTGGCCACGCCGATACTGGTTCCCGGCAAGCTTGGCATCGGCCAGGCGCTGATCCAGGTCATTACGGAAGTCGCGGGCGTCCAACTCGGCAAGAAGCTCGCCCTGCTCCACCTTCTGTCCATCCCGCACGGGCAGCGCCACCAGTTGCCCGGACACCCGGAAAGCCAGTTCCGCGCGCTCCGTGGCCACCACGCGGCCCGGGTAACGGCGCACTCGATCACTGGTGTGCCCAACGGTCATGAGTTTCACGGAGACCGGTCGCGGCTGCGCGGCGGGCTCCGGCTCACCACATCCGGCAAGCCCGATAACGGCCATGCCGCCCATCAACAGCATCCATGCCCCCACAGGCATTCCTTTCAACCGCTTCATCAACACCTCTTAACAGTACTGGACGGTACAATAATGACAGAAAAAGCAACGGTGGTCACGACGGGGCGGGGCCAGGCAAAAAAAAACGGCGCCCGAAGGCGCCGTTTCTTGTTACACCGGAGAACCTGTTTTAGAACTGGTTCATGGTGTTGTCTTTACCGCCGGCTTTCAGAGCGGCTTCACCGGAGAAGTACTCTTTGTGGTCATCACCGATGTTGGAACCGGCCATGTCCTGGTGCTTCACGGTGGCGATGCCACGGCGGATTTCCTCACGCTGAACGCCTTTCGCGTAGGCCAGCATGCCCTGGTCACCGAAGTAGCCTTCCACCAGCTGATCGGTGGACAGCGCCGCGGTGTGGTAGGTCGGCAGCGTGATCAGGTGGTGGAACACACCGGCTTCACGGGACGCCTTGGCCTGGAACTCCTTGGCCCACTCGTCGGCCACGTCGGCCAGCTCGGTGGTGTCGTACTTCTCGTTCATCAGGTCGGCGCGATCGTACTCGCCCAGATCCTTGCCTTCTTCTTTCCAGGCATCGAACACCTGCTGACGGAAGTTCAGGGTCCAGTTGAACGACGGGCTGTTGTTGTAAACCAGCTTGGCGTTCGGCTCCTGCTCGCGGATACGGTCGACCATGTGCTTGATGTGAGCCACGTTCGGGGTCGGGGTCTCGATCCACAGCAGATCGGCGCCGTTGCGCAGGCTGGTGACACAGTCCAGTACCACGCGGTCGATGTTGGTGTCGCGGCGGAACTGGAACAGACCGGAGGCCAGACGGGTGGGCTTGAGCAGCTTGCCGTCGGACTTGATCACGATGTCGCCGTTGTTGATCTGGTCGGCGGAATCGATGTATTCGCCTTCCAGGAAGCTGTTGTACTGGTCGCCCAGGTCGCCCGGCTCGGTGGTCACGGCGATCTTCTGGGTCAGGCCGGCGCCTTCGGAGTCGGTACGGGCAACGATCACGCCGTCGTCCACGCCCAGCTCGAGGAACGCGTAGCGAACCGCGTTGATCTTGGCGATGAAGTCGGCGTGGGGAACGGTCACTTTACCGTCCTGGTGGCCACACTGCTTCTCGTCGGACACCTGGTTCTCGATCTGGATGCAGCACGCGCCCGCTTCGATCAGCTTCTTGGCCAGCAGGTAGGTGGCTTCCGGGTTACCGAAACCGGCGTCGATGTCGGCGATGATCGGCACAACGTGGGTCTGGAAGTTGTCGATCTTGTCGACGATCTCGGCCTGCTTGGCCTGGTCACCGGCGGCCTTGGCTTCGTCCAGGTCACGGAACAGGTGGTTCAGTTCCCAGGCGTCCGCCTGCTTCAGGAAGGTGTAGAGCTCGCGGATCAGGTCGGCGACCGCGGTTTTCTCGTGCATGGACTGGTCGGGCAGCGGACCGAACTCGGAACGCAGCGCGGCGACCATCCAGCCGGACAGGTACAGGTAGCGGCCTTTGGTATCCCCGAAGTGTTTCTTGATGGAAATCATCTTCTGCTGACCGATGAAGCCGTGCCAGCAACCCAGAGACTGGGTGTACTTGCTGTTATCGGCGTCGTAGGCCGCCATGTCCTCGCGCATGATCTTCGCGTTGTACTTGGCGATGTCCAGATGCGTTTTGAAACGGTTCTGCAGACGCATGCGAACAGCAGCTTCCGGGTCGATGTCGTGCCAGGTTTTGTTGGCACCAACCACGGAATTCAATGCTTCGATGTCTTTGGAGTATGACATGGTCAATCCTTTCGATATGGAAATGGATACCGAAGCCGGCTCACCAGCTACCGATGGCGCGCATTCTAGGAGCGCCTATCTCATAAAAGAAATCAATATTGATGATACCCGGTATTTCTTTCATGAATGGTGGTCTTACCTCAAGATCAAATGGGGCACCCGGGCGTTGCGGAGCATTCGGTCGGTGGTGCTGCCGATCAGCAACTCGCGGATCCTGGAGTGACCGTAGGCCCCCATCACGATCAGGTCGATACCCTGCTCTTCCTGATACTGGTGCAGGGCGGCTTCCACCTCCCCTTCCAGGCGCGCGGTGACCACGGTATGGCCGCTGTTCTCCAGGCACTGGGTGGCCCAGTCGAGGCCCTCGTCGTCGCCGTTGACCTTGACCAGGTGCAGCTGACAGGGGGTGCCCTTGAACAGCGGGCTGTCGGCCAACAACCGCACGCCGATGCGGGTGCTGGCGCTGTTATCGAACGCCAGCATGATGCTTTTCGGCTCGCGGAATTCGCCCACGGTGATCAGCACCGGCTTGTGGATGGTGCGCACCACCCGCTCCACGTTGTCGCCGACCTCGCCGCCGGACGGCTCGGCGCCGCCGTGCTTGACGCCCTGCTTGCCGATCACCAGCAGGCGGGTGTCGTCGTCCAGGCTTTTCAGGGCCTCCACCAGGTTGCCGTGGCGCTGGCGCAGCACCGGGTCCGGCACGCCGTCGACGGCCACCCGGGCACGCGCCGCTTCCAGGGTGGCCTTGCCCTGTTCCAGGGCCAGCCGGTTGCGCTTGGCGTCCAGGTCCGCCAGTTCGGTCAGCAGGGTCTCCCGGGCGCCCAGGCCCAGGTTACCGCTGAGGTTGGTCTCGCTGGGGCTTTTTGTTCCAGGGTATCGGGCCTCGTCCAGAACGTGCAGCAGCATCAGCGGCGCGTTCAGGCGGCCGGCGGCCCAGGCAGCGTGGTCGCAAATCGAGTCCGCGGCGGCGGAGCCGTCGATACAGGCAATCACATGACTCATTAAGTGCTTCCTTTTATCAGGCGTATTAAGGGCTTCAGTGACCGCCCATCAGTTTTTCCACGGCGTCGGGTTTGTCGTGCACGGCGTACTTGTCCACCAGGGTGGCGCTGGCCTCGTCCAGGCCGATCACCTCCACCTCGGTGCCTTCACGGCGGAATTTGATCACCGCCTTGTCGAGCGCGCCGATGGCGGTGATGTCCCAGAAGCGGGCCCGGTGCACGTCGATGGCCACCTTGTCCACGCCTTCCTTATAGTCGAACGACTCACCGAACTGGTCGGCGGAGGTGAAGAACACCTGGCCCACCACCTTGTAGTCACGGCGGTAGCTGCCCTCTTCGGACTCGCTGGTGACGTAGAACACCCGGCCCACCTTGTTAGCGTAGAACAACGCGCTTAGCAACACGCCGATACCCACGCCGATCGCCAGGTTGTGGGTGAACACGGTCACCACCACGGTGGCCAGCATCACCACGCTGCTGCTGGCCGGGTGGGTGCCCAGGTTGCGGATCGATTCCCAGCTGAAGGTACCGATGGACACCATGATCATTACCGCCACCAGCGCGGCCATGGGAATCCGTGACACCCAGTCGCCCAGGAACACCACCAGCACCAGCAAAAAGGCACCGGCCACCAGCGTGGACAACCGGGTGCGGCCGCCGGACTTAATGTTGATCACCGACTGGCCGATCATGGCGCAGCCGGCCATGCCGCCGAGGAAACCGGAGGCGATGTTGGCCACGCCCTGGCCCCTGCATTCGCGGTGTTTGTCGCTTTCGGTGTC
Source organism: Alloalcanivorax venustensis ISO4 (assembly GCF_015356855.1). Taxonomy (GTDB): domain Bacteria; phylum Pseudomonadota; class Gammaproteobacteria; order Pseudomonadales; family Alcanivoracaceae; genus Alloalcanivorax; species Alloalcanivorax venustensis. The sequence continues at coordinate 4,465 of NZ_ARXR01000044.1, read as the reverse complement.
GGTGAGGTCGTCGACAATGGTGGCGGTCATCATGGACTCCAGCAGGCCCACCACCGCCATGGTCAGCGACACCGGAAAGATGATCTGGAGCGTTTCCAGGGACAACGGAATATCCGGCAGCAGGAACACCGGCAGGCTGTCCGGCAGATCCCCCTTGTCGCCCACGGTGGGCATCTCAATGCCCAGATACATGGCCAGACCGGTGAGCACCACGATGCACACCAGCGGCGACGGCACCGCCGTGGTCAGCAGCGGCAGCAGATAAATGATCGCCAGACCGCCGGCCACCATGGCGTAGACGTGCCAGGTGACCCCCACCAGCTCGGGAATCTGCGCCATGAAGATCAGAATCGCCAGGGCGTTGACGAAACCGGTGACCACCGAACGGGACACGAACCGCATCACCGTGGCCAGCTTGAACACCCCGAACAGAATCTGCAGCACCCCGGTGAGCACCGTGGCCGCCAGCAAATACTGCAGGCCGTGGTCCCGCACCAGAGTCACCATCAACAGCGCCATGGCGCCGGTGGCGGCCGAGATCATCCCCGGGCGGCCGCCGGTGAACGCGGTCACCACGGCAATACAGAAGGAGGCGTAAAGACCCACCTTGGGGTCCACCTCGGCGATGATCGAGAACGCGATCGCTTCCGGAATCAGGGCCAGAGCGACCACGATCCCGGCGAGCACATCACCGCGTACATTGGAAAACCAGTCTTGCTTAATGTTGGGCAACATAGGATCCCTTAACCTGAACAACAGACGGACAACCGCGGCAATGCCACGGCGGCAAACAAAAAAGAATCAGCTTGAAATTAAAGATGCGGGGAGGCGGACCACCAGAACGGTCTCTGGGATCCTGCCGGGTGGCTGGCGCCACCCTTTCGCGGGCAAGGCCCGCTCGCACGAGGCGCTAGGGCGGACTGCAGATCAAACGCATGAATCGGGGCCGGTCGAAACGGAGGGCGCGGAGTCTAGCACACAAGACCCGCCTGTGGGAGCGGGCCTTGTGGGAACCGGCTAGATCTCGCGGGTCTCGCGGAAGCGGATGTCCGGGTGGCGCTCCTGGGCGAGCTGCAGGTTGACCCGGGTCGGGGCCAGGTAGGTCAGGTGATCGGCACCGTCGCGGGCCAGGTTGTCGTAGGCCTTGCGCTCGAACGCTTCCAGCTCGCGCTCACTGTTCGCCTCCACCCAGCGGGCGGTGCTCACGCTGATCGGCTCGTAGCGGCAGTCGACGCCGTACTCGCCCTTGAGCCGCGCGGCCACCACGTCGAACTGCAGTGTGCCCACCGCGCCCAGGATCACGTCGTTGTTGCGCAGCGGGAAGAACACCTGGGTGGCGCCCTCCTCCGCCAGCTGCTTGAGCCCTTTGTGCAGCTGCTTGCTCTTGAGCGGGTCGTTGAGCACCACGCGCTGGAACAGTTCCGGCGCGAAATGGGGGATGCCGGTAAAGCGCAGGTCCTCGCCCTCGGTGAAGGTGTCACCGATCTGGATGGTGCCGTGGTTGTGCAGGCCGATGATGTCGCCGGCGTAGGCTTCTTCCACGTTGTCGCGCTCGCCGGCCAGGAAGGTCAGCGCGTCGGCGATGCGCAGGTCCTTGCCGGTGCGGCACTGTTTGAGCTTGATGCCCTTTTTGTACTTGCCGGAACAGATGCGCAGGAAGGCGATACGGTCGCGGTGGCGCGGGTCCATATTGGCCTGGATCTTGAACACGAAGCCGGTCATCTTGTCCTCGGTGGCGGCCACCTGCCGCTCGCCGCCGTCGCGGGGCAGCGGCGGCGGCGCCCACTCCACCAGACCGTCGAGCATATGGTCGACGCCGAAGTTACCCAGGGCGGTGCCGAAGAACACCGGCGACAGCTTGCCCTCCTGAAAGCGCTGCAGGTCGAACTCGTGGCTGGCGCCCTGCACCAGCTCCAGGGTGTCGCGCAGCTCCTGGGCGTAGTCCGACCCCACCGCCTGGTCCAGCTCCGGGTTATCCAGGCCTTTCACTTCACGGCGCTCCTGGATGGTGTGGCCCTGGCCGCTCTTATAAAGGACGGCGGTGTCGGTGAGCAGGTTGTAGACGCCCTTGAAGTTCTTGCCCATGCCGATCGGCCAGGTCACCGGGGCGCACTCGATCTTGAGCACGTCCTCGATTTCGTCGAGCACCTCGATGGGATCGCGCACTTCCCGGTCCAGCTTGTTGATGAACGTCAGGATCGGCGTGTCGCGCAGCCGGCACACCTCCATCAGCTTCACGGTACGCTCTTCCACGCCCTTGGCCGCGTCGATCACCATCAGGGCGGAGTCCACCGCGGTCAGGGTGCGGTAGGTGTCCTCGGAGAAGTCGGCGTGGCCGGGGGTGTCCAGCAGGTTGACCATGGCGTCCCGGTAGGGGAACTGCATCACCGAGGTGGTCACCGAGATGCCCCGTTCCTTTTCCATCTCCATCCAGTCCGAGGTGGCGTGCACGCCGGACTTCTTGCCCTTCACGGTGCCCGCCATGCGGATCAGGTTGCCGTACAACAGCACCTTCTCGGTGATGGTGGTTTTACCGGCGTCCGGGTGGGAGATGATGGCGAAGGTGCGCCGTTTATTGATCTCGTCGGTGGGGCTCATAGATTCCTCGGTCTGCGTCGGCGCGCATTGTACGCCGGACCGGGGGATTCTTGTAGGCGCGCCGCTTCGCGGCGGCGCCTGACGGCGTCAGCTGCAAGCCTCAAGCTACAAGCGGCAAGCAGGCCGTGCCGGGGGAGGGGCCGTGCCATGAGCCGCGATACAGGATTCAGGATGCAGGATACAGCGCGGATCGAAGCCACGAGAGCCGGACAGGCTTGCGCCTCGCGCCCTTGCGTTTTGGCAAATAACGTCGTGCTAATGCGCAAAGCCGTCCGCTGACTCCAAAGCCCCCCCCTGTATCCTGCATCCTGAATCCTGTATCGGGCGGCGAACGCCGCCCCTGGCCTGCTTGAAGCTTGAAGCTTGAAACTTGAAGCTGCCGACGGCGCCGTCAGGCGCTGTCGGCGAGCCTGACGCGCAGCCGGCTCACCGCCTGACTGTGCAGCTGGCAGACGCGGGATTCGGTGACGCCGAGTACGGCGCCGATTTCCTTGAGGTTGAGCTCTTCCTGGTAATAGAGGGCCAGCAGCAGCTTCTCGCGCTCGGGCAGCGTTTCGATGGCGGCGGTGAGCTGCTCGCGTTGTTCACTGTCCACCAGGGCGGCGAACGGCGACGGCGGTGAGCCGCTGCCGGCTTCCGGTTCGCCGCGCTCGGCGACCATTTCCTCGTAGGGCAGCAGCAGGCCGTTGTTGGTGTCGGTGAGCAGTTGACGGTACTGCTCCAGGTCCATGCCCATTTCGTTGGCGATTTCGCGCTCTTCGGCGGGCCGCCCCAGTTTTTGCTCCAGCCGGTGCACGCACTGGTCCACGGCGCGGGCGTTGCGGCGCACGCTGCGCGGCAACCAGTCGCGGGTGCGCAGTTCATCAATCATGGCGCCGCGAATGCGCTGGCTGGCGAAGGTGGAGAAGCTGGCGCCGGCGTTGGCGTCAAAGCGCTGCAACGCGTCCAGCAGCCCCACGGTGCCGGCCTGGATCAAATCGTCCAGGTCGATGCCGGAAGGCAGCTTCACCTGCAGCGCCAGCGCCTGCCGGCGGACGGCCGGAAGATGCTCTTCCAGCAGTGCGTCGTGGTTGATTTTTCCCTGTGCCGTATACATGGTTTCCCCGAACCGGGCCCGGATGCCATTCTGAGACTTCCATTATTAGCGGTCGGCGCGATTTGGAAGCGGCAAATAACGGCCTTTATTGGGTTCTTTTCTAGCGGTATTCCACCGTCAACCGGGGCGCGCCCACGGTGACCGCGCGGCGCTCGCCGGCGGGCAGGCGGAAACGCAGCCGCAGCGGCCGCGTCACCCGCCAGGCCGGCGGCGCCAGAAAGTGGCCGCGCCGGGCGCTGCCCAGGGGCACGCACTGCTCGCCCTGGCACAGCCACGCCTGAACGCGGCGCCCGGCGGGCAGCCGGTAGCGCCAGCCGACCCGCACGATGTTTTCCCCCGCCGCGATCGGCGGCGGCGTGGCCGGCTCGCTGTGATAGAAACGCCCGGCCACCGCCAGACGCAGTTCCGCCAGCGGCGATTGCCAGCTGCCCGGGGCCGCCGGGAGCGGCGACCACAACAAAAGCAGCAGCAACCCGGCGACCTTGTTCATGGCGACAGCACCACCAGCTCGATATCGAGAAAATGCCGGGCGCCGTGTTGCAGGTTGCTGAGCAGCCCGGCCCGGGGCAGCCCGGGGGCGTGCAGCGCCAGCAGGCGGCTGGGCCCGGGGTGGCGGCGCAGTATCTTGAGCGTGCGGTAGGCGCGGCGGAAGGCGTCCGCGTCGCTGTCCACCCACAGCGCCCAGCGCCGTTGCTGGCTGGCCAGCAGCGGCAGGTGCGGGCTGGCCGGGTCCAGCGCCACGATGCGCCAGGCGGCCGGGTCGCCGACCCA
>NZ_ARXR01000043.1 GCF_015356855.1 Alloalcanivorax venustensis ISO4 | reverse complement strand
TCCGCGGGGGCCGGCACGCCGCCGCCGGGGCCGTCCGGGCCGGGGGTTTCGGCCAGGTCGCGCAGGCTGTCCACCAGGCCCAGTTCCGGGCGCACGGTCTGCCCGGCGGCCAGACAGTCCATCATGTTCATCAGGGCCTCGTGGCCCTCGCGCGCCAGTTCCAGCAAGGCTTCGCTGAACGGCAGGCGGCCCTGGTTGACGCCGGAATAGACGCTGGCCAGCGCCTTGGCCAGGCCGTGGATTTCATCCAGGTTGGCGGTGCGGGCGCTGTTGGCGAGCAGCTCCAGTTCGTCGCGCAGGCGCGCCAGCTCCTCGGTGTGGCCCGGCTCTTCGGCCCACTGTTCCAGCAGGTTGTCGGTGTCGATGATCAGGTCCATGCCTTCGGACAGGAACACCGAAAGAATATGCGGGTCGGCGCCGTCGCGGTGCTCGTTGAGCGCTTCGCGGGCCTGCACCAGGCGTTCGATCAGGGTGGCGGCGTCGCCGGGCAATTCCGTCAGGGCGCCGTCGTGCAACTGCGCCAGGCCGGCGTCCAGCAGCCGGTGGGTCCGGTCGATCATTTCCACGGTCTCGGCGTCGGCGCGGCGCCCGCCGTTGACCAGCTCCTTGACCAGCTTCTCCGCCGGTTCCGCCAGCTCCGCCATGGCGTTGATCTCGGCCATGCGGGCGCTGCCCTTCAGGGTGTGCAGGGCGCGGTGCACCTGGTCGTCCAGGGGGTGCTCGGCGAAGTCCGGGTCGATCTGGTCCAGCCACTCGCGCACCAGTCCGAGGTTGCGCGCCGCCTCGCTGCGGAAGATATCCAGCAGCACCGGGTCGACCGCGTCGCCGGCGGCTTCGGTCTCCTCGGGGATCTGGAAATCCAGGGCATCCAGGTCCGCCAGCGGGTCGTCGTCCAGGGGCGGCGTCGCGTCGGGGGCTTGTTCGGGCTCCGGCCCGGTGCCGGTTTCCGACTCCCGGGGCGCGTCCGGGCGGTCAATGCTCGGTACCGCGTCCAGGTGCTGGCCGTCGGCGAGCGCGAACGCGGCTTCCTGCAGCGGCGTCACGTCGTAGGGCATCGGCCGGCGGTGGGCGAAGGCGTCCACCAGATCCGGGATCAGGCCGTGCACGGTGCGCACCAGCTCGATCAGGGTGGCGTCGGGCTCGATGGCGCCGTCGATCACCCGGTTCATCATGTTCTCGATCGACCAGGCCAGCTCCCCCACGGTGGTGGCGCCCACCATGCGGCCGGAGCCTTTGAGGGTGTGGAAGGCGCGGCGGAATTCCACCAGCGCGGTTTCGTCGCCGGTGTTGGCCGCCCAGCGCGGGAAATACTGATCCAGGGCCTCGAGCACTTCTTCGGCTTCCTCGACGAAGATCTCGATGATTTCGTCGTCGATCAGCTCTTCGTCGTGTTCCTCGATGCCGCCCTGGTCGGCAGGCTCCGGCGCCGCCGCTTCGTCGGGCGACGCTTCGAGCGCGTCATCGTCCTGGGGGGCGTCCTCGGTGAGCAGCACCGGCGGTTCGTCCAGTGGCGCATTCAGCGGCTCATCAAGCGGCTCATCAAGCGGTTCATCCAGCGAATCGGCCGGCGCGTCCTCGACGTCGTCCGGCTGATCGGCGTAATCCGGCTCTTCGGTTTCCGCCTCGTCGACGGGCTCCGGCAACGGGTAGCCCAGGTCGCTGACGCTGGCCCGCGCCAGGCCGAGGATGTCATCGCGGGTTTCCGGGTCGTCGCTGAGACGCTCCAGGTAGTACTCCACCGAGGTGATGGCGTCGGCCAGGGTGTCCATGCTGCGCCAGTCCGGCTTGGACTGCTCCGCCATCAGCTGCTCTTGGATAAAGCGCACGCACTGGCGAAGAATGTCCGCCGGGCGGTCGAGCTGAACCACCTCCAGCCCGCCGCGCACCGCGTTGAGACGGTCGGGTACCGTTTTCAGGTGCTGGTGGTCCCAGTGCGAGGCGATGAATTCGATGATGCCGTCCTTGGCCTCTTCCAGGCCGGCGCGGCATTCGCGCAGCACCGCGTCCAGGGCCTGGCCCACATGGCGGGGCAGGTCTGCGCCGGTGGCCGGGGCCGGCCGGCGGTTGTCGCCGCCGATGCCGGCCAGGGTCGCTTCCACGTAGAGCAGCGCGCCGGCCACGTCCATCAGGGTGTCGCGGTGCGGGGGCCGGCGGCCGTCGACGATCGCCTCCATCACCTTGAGCTGCTCTTCCACCAGGGTGCGCGGCTGGCCGAGGCCGAGCATGGCCACGGTGTCGGACACCTGTTTCAGGCGGATCGCCTCCGGCGCCAGCGTGGCCGGGTCGGAATCGCCCTGGTGGACGAACTGCTCCAGGGCGTCCTTGATCTTGGTGAGCTCCTCGGACAGCGCCGTGACCACCGAGCTCATGGCCATGGAGTCCGGGCCGGTGAGGCGCTCGCGTTCGGCGTTGACCAGGTCTTCCGACGGCAGCGCGTCGTCGAGCCGGAAGCCGGCGCGCACTTCGCGGATGCGCGGGCTGTCGTGGTCGGCCTTGGCGACGTAATACAGCAGGTTCTTGAGCAGTTCCGTGGGCGCCGGGCGTTCCAGGCTGTCGACGCCGTCGGCGGCCAGCTCGCGCAGGGTGCGGTCGATCTGGCCGAGCATCTGTTTCACCGAGGTGCCCAGCGCGATGGCGTCTTCCTGCAGGCCCTCCACCAGGGCGTCGGCGATCCGCCACAGCGGCCCGCGGGCGGCCTCCCCGGTGACCTGCTCAAGCTTGGCGAACACCTTGCGCATATAGGCCAGGTTGCGGTCCATGTCCTCGTTGCGCATCACCCCCACCAGGGCGAGCTGGAACATCTGCCGTATCTTGCGGGCCAGTTGCGCGAAGCGCGGGTCGTTGAGCACCGCGTCGGAGAGGCGGCCGTCGCCCTGGGCGTGCTGCAGGTCGGGTTTGAACAGCGCGGTCTCGGACAGCAGCGCTTCGCCGCGGGCGGCGCGCAGGTCGTTGAGCAGCGGCAGCAGCACCAGCGGCAGGTCGCGCCGGCTGCTGGCCACCCGGTCCAGGTAGGGCGGCAGCTGCAGGATCGCCCGCATCAGGGTTTCCTGGCTGTCGGCCACGTTGCCGACGCGCTGGTCCACCAGTGCCCGGGCCAGCTTTTCCATTTCCTCGGCGAGCAGGGCGGCGCCGTAGAATTCCACCATCTGCAGGGTGCCGCACACCTGGTGCAGGTGGGTCTGGCAAAAGCGCATGCGCGTGGAATCGTTGGGATTGTCCACGAACGCTTCCAGGGCCTGCTGGGCTTGATTCAGTGTCTCCTGAATTTCCCCCCGGACCCAGTCCAGCGCCAGATAGTCGTGACGGTCGCTCATGCCCTTTCCCCCATGGAACTCAGGCCTCTCATTGCCGGCGCCGGAACGCCAGAGTGTCGGCGAAGTGCACCCTTTCCAGGCGCGGGTCGTGCCAATCGGTGATTTCGCCGGGGCCCAGCACCAGCAATCCGCCGGGCGCCAGGCGCCCGGCCAACTGGTTAACGATCTGTCGCTTCCGCCAGCGGCGGAAGTAAATCAGCATGTTCTGGCAAAAAATCAGGTCCATGTCGTCCATCGGTGCCTGATCCAGATTCAGCACGTTGAGATGGGCGAAGCAGACCCGCTCGCGCAGACCGTCCGCCACCTGCATGGTGTGCGTGTCCGCGTCCTTGAAATAGCGTTCGCGCAGCGCCGGGTCGATCTGCTCCACACGGCGCCGGGGAAACAGCCCGCGGCGCGCCTTGGCCAGCGTCGGCAGGCTGATGTCGGTGCCCGTGATGCCGTAGAACAGCGCTTTGCCGTGGGCACGGAACCGCTCGCTGATCAACATCGCCAGGGAGTAGGCTTCCTCGCCGGTGGAGCAGCCCACGCTCCAGGCGTTGAGGGTGGCGCCGGTGCCCCGCTCGGCGGCGAACTGGCCGAGGTAGTCCTCCACCAGCGCGAAGGAGCCGGGGTGACGGAAGAAGCTGGTTTCCTGCACCGTCAGCCGGTCCACCAGGGTGGACCACTCCATGGCGCGGGACTCGGTGGCCCCGGTGACCAGCTGCTGGTAGTAGGTGTCGTAGTCGTCCAGCCCCAGCTCGCGCATGCGGATATTGAGGCTGCTTTCCAGGAATTGCTTGCGCTCCGGCGCCAGCGTCATGCCGGTGCGCTCCTCCAGCAGGGCCTGCCAGAGCTGGAACTGCTCGGCATCCATGGCGGGGGCGCTCTTGATCGACCAGCGATCTGTCACTGCAAAACCCATGGTTCCGTCTCCGGAACCGGCTTACGCCGGTTCAGGAATGCTCCGGCAGGCGGAAGCCGGCGACTGAATTCCGCATTTCCTGCGCCATTTCCGCCAGGTCGCCAATGGAGCGGGCGGTGGCGGTGGTACCGGCGGAAGTCTGCGAGGTAATTTCCTGGATCACGTTCATGGTGTTGGAGATGTGACCCGCCGAGGCCGCCTGCTGGCGCGCCGCGTTGGAAATGTTCTGGATCAGATCCGCCAGGTTCTTGGATACGTTCTCGATCTCTTCCAGGGCCACACCGGCGTCCTGGGCCAGGCGCGCCCCTTTCACCACCTCGGCGGTGGTGGCTTCCATGGAGATCACCGCCTCGTTGGTGTCGGTCTGAATGGTTTTCACCAGGGTTTCGATCTGCTTGGTGGCGGCGGCGGAGCGTTCCGCCAGGCGTTGTACTTCGTCCGCCACCACCGCGAAGCCGCGGCCCGCTTCCCCGGCCATGGAGGCCTGGATCGCCGCGTTCAGTGCCAGAATGTTGGTCTGGTCGGCGATGTCGTTAATCAGGCTCACGATGTCGCCAATCTCCTGGGAGGATTCACCCAGGCGCTTGATCCGCTTGGAGGTTTCCTGAATCTGCTCGCGGATGGTGTCCATGCCGTGGATGGTGGCCTGCACCACCTCGGCGCCCTTGTTGGCGATCGCCACCGCTTTTTCCGCCACCGCGGCGGACTCGGCGGCGTTGGCGGATACCTGGTCAATGGACACCGCCATTTCGTTCACAGCGGCGGAGGCGCCGGCGATTTCCTGGGCCTGGTGCTCGGAGGCTTCCGCCAGGTGCATCGCCGTGGACTGGGTTTCCTGGGCGGCCGAGGCCACCTGCACGGCGGAGTTGTTGATGGTCTGTACCAGGCTGCGCAGCTGGTCGATGGAGTAGTTGATGGAGTCGGCGATGGCGCCGGTGAAGTCCTCGGTCACCGTCGCTTCCACGGTCAGGTCCCCGTCCGCCAGGTCGCCCAGCTCGTCCAGCAGGCGCAGAATCGCCGCCTGGTTACGCTGGTTCTCGCTCTCCAGTTCGTTCCGGCGGCGGGCCGCCTCACGGTTACGCTGCAGCATGATCAGGAAGAACAGCAATACGGCGATGGCGGCGCTCACCGCCCCCAACCACAGCGACGGGAACAGGCCGGTGGTGGTCTGCTCGAACTGGGCGTTGAGGTTGGTGGATTCCTGCAGCAGGTCCTGGGAGTTACGGAAGATGGAGTCCGCCGCGCTGGCCACCTGGAACAGTTCCGGGGCGGTCTCGAGAATCTCGTCCACGGACTGGTTAACGAACTCGTCGAACAGCCGTGAGGTGCGGTCCAGATAGTTGAGCGCCTGCGGGTTGACGATCTGCTGCACGCCCATGGCTTCGTCGCCGGCCAGCATGCCGTTGAGCACGCGGCCGAATTCGGTGGCGTCGCGGCCGAAGTTGTCCGCCGCGATTACCGCGCTGTCGTCGCCTTCCAGCACCCGGGAGATGGAGCGCAGAATACGTTCGGTGAGCCAGATCTGGCGCTGGGCGAAGGCCACCTGCTCCGGCGGCGCGCCGGTGTCCACCAGGATGTCGACCACCGCCTGATACTCGGACTGCAGCTGCGGGATGGCCTGGGCCAGGGTGTCGGCCACCTCGTGGAGGTCGAGCACCGTGTCCTGCCCGTTCAGAATGGTGCCGGTGTCCTGGCGCACCTGATCCCACAGGGCCTGCAGCCGCTGTTTGACCTGGTCGTTGGCCACCGGCTCCTGCTTGAGCCCGTCCCAGGCCGACTGGAAGTCGGCGCGCGAGGCTTCCAGCAGCTCGAAGGCGTCGGCGTTACCGGACGCCGCCTCCAGGGCGTTTTTGGCGATCTGCTGCGAGACCACGCGCAATTCCGAGGCTTCGGTAATGTTTTCCTGCGCCTGGTTCGCGGTGGTGGCCGACAACAGGAAGTTGGCCAGCGCTAGGGCAACAAAAATGGCCAGCCCGATATAAAGCGCAATATTCAACGGGTTGCTGCCCGCGCCCCCCCGCACCTTGCTGAACACGTTTCCCGGTTTGAACTTCATAACTGGCTCCTGGCCTGGCTCTGTTCTTATCTCCCCTGCGCGGCACGCCGCTCAGCCCATTCGGGCCGCCTGCATGAAGCGCGGGTCCTGTGCCAGCCGGGAAAGGCTGAACACGGACCAGAATTCCCCGTCCCTCTGATAACCGCCACGCAGATACGGACCCACATCCTGTTCCGCGAGCGGCGATTGCTCCTGATACGCCTCAATGGGGAAGTGCTGCATCCCCAGCACTTCGTCCACGATCACGCCGGTGTACAGATCGTCCTGATCCAGCACCAGCAGACGGCGCCGCTTCTCCTGCAATTCCGAGGTCTTGCCGAGAAAGCGGCTGAGATCCATCACCGTCATCAGGCGCCCGCGCACATTGGCGACGCCCTTCATCCAGTTCAGCACCCCCGGCACCCGGGTATAGGCCGGCACCGAGAGAATTTCCGAGACTTCATCCATGGGCGCCACGTAAAAGCGCTCGTCCAGCGTAAAGCCGACGCCGCTCCAGTATTGGACCGCGTCTTCCTGCATCGGCAGGCTGGCGGCCTGCCGACGGCAGCGGACGAAGTAGTCCGCCAGCTTGATGAAGGCGGCGGATGCGGCTGCGCTCATGACACCTCTGTGTTCATTGGTCGGCCAGTTGCCGATCCACGGTTTTCAACAGTACGTCTTCATGCACCGGTTTGGTCAGATAATCCTTGGCGCCCTGGCGCTTGCCCCAGACCCGGTCGGTTTCCTGATCCTTGGTGGTCACGATAATGATCGGAATATGGGCGGTATCGGCGCCTTTGGTGAGCTGTCGGGTGGCCTGGAAGCCGTTCAGCCCCGGCATCACCACGTCCATCAGCACCAGGTCCGGCAGCTCCGAGCGTGCCATGGCCACGCCGTCGGCGCCATTGGCGGCCTCCAGTACGTGGTGGCCGTGCTTTTCCAGAATCTCCCGCAGTTTGTAACACTCGGTGGGAGAGTCATCGACAATAAGAATGCGTGCCATCTTTTCCTCTTCAGGTTGAGCACCGCGACCGCCCGCGGGATACGCCCCGCGGCGAGCGCTAGACGTGCTGGCGAATCGCCCCCAACAGCTCGTCTTTGGAGAACGGCTTGGTCAGGTACTCGTCAGAGCCCACGATTCGACCCTTGGCCTTGTCAAACAGACCGTCCTTGGAAGAGAGCATAATGACGGGGGTCGCCTTGAATGCGCTGTTGTTCTTGATCAGCGCGCAGGTCTGGTAGCCATCCAGTCGCGGCATCATGATGTCCACGAAGATAATACTGGGTTTGCTGTCGGCGATCTTGGCCAGGGCATCGAAGCCGTCGGTGGCGGTGATCACTTCGCAACCCGCTTTTTTCAACAAGGTCTCGGCGGTGCGACGAATGGTCTTGGAGTCGTCGATCACCATCACCTTGAGGTCTTGGAAATTGTCAGTCATGGAGAACTGCCTTTAAACCGTGAGCCGTTACAGGCCGCAACGTCTTTTAATTATGAGCCTTTGTTGTCATGCGATAGGCAGGGCCCGCGATCCTTCGTGTTCCCCCCACTACATGCCACCGCCCCTTTTCTAAGGGGTTCTTCCGAGGACCTTATGGGTGAAACAGCCCAAGCCGAGGTTTTAACACAGATTCTACATTCAATCTATAAGGCCCTGTGAGACCTGAGAAAAGCGTCCCGTAGCGGGGCGGGCGACGCACTGCTAACATTGCCGGGCAATCCCCTTCCCCGGTCGTCCTGGAGCAACCATGAGCCTCAACATCGGCGTGGTGATGGATCCCATCGCCCAGATCAAGCCCTGGAAAGACACCACCCTGGCGATGCTGCTGGAAGCGCAGCGACGCGGCTGGAACCTGCACTACATGGAGCCCGCCGACCTCTACGTCCGCGACGGCCGGGTGTTCGCCGTGACCTCCGACCTGACGGTGCGCGACGACAACCAGGACTGGTTCACCCTGGGCGAGCCGGCCCCCCGGGACCTCACCGGCATGGACATGATCCTGATGCGCCAGGATCCGCCCTTCGACGCCGCCTACCTGTACGCCACCTACCTGCTCGAGAAAGTGGAGCGCGAAGGCGTGCTGGTGGCCAACCGCCCGGCCAGTGTCCGCGACAGCAACGAAAAGCTGTTCGCCACCGACTTCCCCCAGTGTTGCGTGCCGACCCTGGTGTCCGGCCGTGCCGCCCTGCTGCGGGAGTTTGTAAAGGAGCAGGGTGACACCGTGATGAAACCGCTCGACGCCATGGGCGGCACCAATGTGTTCCGCATCGAGCCGGGCAGCTCCAACCTGAGCGTGATCATCGACGTGCTCACCGAGGACGGCAAAACGCCGATCATGGCCCAGCGCTTCGTGCCCGAGATCAAGCAGGGCGACAAGCGCATCCTGATGATCAACGGCGAGCCGGTGCCCTACGCCCTGGCGCGCATTCCCAAGGAGGGCGAATTCCGCGGTAACCTGGCCGCCGGCGGCACCGGCGAAGGGCGCGAGCTCACCGACCGCGACCGCTGGATTTGTGAACAGGTGGGCCCCACCCTCAAGCGCAAGGGCCTATACTTCGTGGGCCTGGACGTGATCGGTGATTATCTCACCGAGATCAACGTCACCAGCCCCACCTGCGTGCGCGAGCTGGATCAGATCTTCGGCATCAACATTGCCGGACAGTTGTTCGACGCCCTGCTGGAACTAAAATAACGACACCATGGCAGCACCTCAGGTAACCGCCGGCGACCGGCTTGGCTTCACACTGTTTCTCGCCCTGGCGGTACACGGCGTGCTGCTGTTCGGCGTCGGCTTCGCGCCGGAAGAGCCCCGCGCGGCGCCCAACAGCCTGGATGTGACCCTGGCCATGCACCGCGCCGACGACGCCCCCGAGGAGGCGGATTTCATCGCCCAGGCGAACCAGGTGGGCTCCGGCACCGAAGAGGACAAAAGCGAGCTGACCACCACCGAGGAAGCCCCCTTCAGCGACCCGGACAGCCGCCAGGTGCAGCTCCAGGAGCCCACCGCGCGCCAGCCGACGCCGGTCACCCGCCAGAAGATCATCGTCACCCGGGCACGCAGCGAGCGCGACATCGCCAGCGAACAGCAGGACCGCAACCAGGACGACCCGCGCCGCAAGGCGGACCAGGACAACGTGGACGAGCTCAGCCGTGAGATCGCCAGCCTGCAGGCGCGCCTGGACAAGCAGAAGCAGGCCTACGCCAAACGCCCCCGGGTGCGCCGGCTCACCTCGGTGTCCGCCAAGGCCCACTACGAGGCCGCCTACATCGAGGCGTTCCGCCGCAAGGTGGAAGCCACCGGCACCCGCCATTTCCCGCGCCGGGCGCTGGACAGCAACACCTTCGGCGGCGTGCGGCTGATGGTGGCGCTGCGCCGCGACGGCGGCATCGAGGAGGTCGAGGTGCTGCAATCCTCCGGCCATGACTTCCTCGACCAGGCGGCGGTGCAGAGCGTGCGCCTGGCGGCCCCGTTCGAGCCCTTCACGCAGGACATGCGCGAGCGCATGGACGTGCTGGAAATCATCCGCACCTGGAAATTCGACGCCAACCGGCGGGTTTCCTCCAAGTAAGCGCCCCTAAAACCACTTCCTGGCCGCCTGTCCCTTGCCCTCGCCGGGCCGCCCCCGGATACTGGGGCCATGGACAACGCCAGCCTCAAACATCAGCTTTTGATCGCCATGCCACAGATGGACGATCCCAACTTCGAGCACACCGTCACCTATGTGGTGGAGCACGGCGACGACGGCGCCATGGGCCTGACGCTCAACCGCCCGGTGTCGCTCAGCCTGCTCGATATCCTGGTGGACATGGACATCGAAGTGGAGGTGCCGCCCTCCGAGCAGCACCAGGTGGTGGCCGGCGGCCCGATCCAGCAGGACGCCGGCTTCGTGCTGCACCGCGCCACCGCCCGCCACTGGGACAGCACCGTGACGCTGGCGGACGGCCTGTGCCTGACCACCTCCCGGGACATCATGGAAGCGATCGCCATCGGCGAGGGCCCGGAGGCCACGCTGGTGTGCCTGGGCTACGCCGGCTGGGACGACGGCCAGCTGGAACAGGAGCTGGCGGACAACGTCTGGCTGAGCGTGGCCAGCACCCCCGAACTGGTGCTCGACACCCCCTTCGATCAGCGCTGGCACGCCGCCGCCGCCCGCCTGGGCGTGGATATGAGCCTGATCGCCACCCAGGTCGGCCACGGCTGATGGCGAGGCCTGATTGACCCTGATCGCGTTCGACCACGGTACCCATAAGATCGGCGTCGCCAGCGGCAACGCCATCACCGGCACCGCCACCCCTCTGCCGGCGTTACCCTGCCGTGACGGTCAGCCGGACTGGGACCAGATGACGGCCCTGTTGGAAGAGTGGCGCCCGGAGACGCTGGTGGTGGGGCTGCCGCTGAACATGGACGGCAGTGAAAGCGAATCCAGCCAGCGGGCGCGCAAATTCGCCCGCCGGCTGCACGGCCGCTTCGGCATCCGGGTATGGATGATCGACGAACGGCTTTCCACCCGGGAAGCCCGGGAGCGCACCGGCACCCGCCGCGCCGATCCCAAAGTGGATTCCATGGCGGCGGCGGTGATCGCCGAGGGCTACCTGGGCGGCGCCACGCCGGTGGCGCCTTAGCTGGTGGTCCCCGCGGTTATTGGCGCACGCCTTCCACGGAAATAATGATCTCCACGGTTTCGGACGCCGGGCCCAGGTCCTTGGTGATGCCGAAGTCCGCCAGCTTCAGCGTGGTGCTGGCTTCCAGACCCATGCGGTAACCGCCCCAGGGATCATCACCGTAGCCGATCATCTTCGCGTCCAGGGTCACCGGCTTGGTGACGCCGTGCAGGGTGAAGTCACCGGTGATTCTGGCGGTGCGTTCGCCGGTTTGTTCGATGCGGGTGCTCTCGAAGGTGGCGGTGGGGTATTCGCTCACATCCAGAAAGTCGTCACTGCGCAGGTGCTTGTCGCGCTCGGCGTGGTTGCTGTCGATGCTGGCGGTCTGGATCTCCGCGCGCACCTTGCTGTTCTCCGGGTTCTCCTCGTCCACCGTGAAGCTGCCGGTGAATTCGTTGAAGTTGCCGTACAGCCAGCTGTAGCCCAGGTGGGAAATCTTGAACAGGATAAACTGGTGCTGCCCCTCGGTATCGAACTGGTAGGTGCCGCCGGGCTTGTCGGCGAAGGCCGGGGTACTCAGCAGCACCGCCAGCAGCGGGATCAGAATTCGGTGTTTCAGCATGGTGTTCTCCTTTCCGGTCTTGGTCGCAGGGTTACGGGCGCAACATCCGTTTGAGTGTCGCATCCCGGTCGATAAAGTGATGTTTCAGCGCCGCCAGGCCGTGCAGCCCGGCCAGCACCACCAGCGCCCAGGTGCTCCAGTAGTGCACCAGGCCGGCGCTGTCTTCCAGGCCGTTTTGACGCCCGGTCAGCGACGGCACCTCGAACAGCCCAAACACGTCGATGCCGCTGCCGTCGGCGGTGCTGATCAGATAGCCGCTGACCATCGCCACCAACAGCAACCCCAGCAGCCCCCAGTGCGCCAGCCGCGCGCCGATTCGCTCCCAGCGGTGGTGGCCGGCGAGCGGCGCCGGCGGCGGTGACAGGGCGCGCCAGGCCAGGCGGATCAGCACCACCGCCAGCAGCGTCAGGCCGACACCGCGGTGCAGGTCCGGCGCGCTCTGGTACCAGGGGTCGTAATAGCTGAGTTCCACCATATACAGCCCCAGCCCGAACAGCGCGAACACCGCCAGCGCCACCAGCCAGTGCAGGCCGATCGCGACCCAGCCGTAGCGAGCCTTGTCATTGCGTAGTTTCATAACCGAAGAGTGGCCCAGCGAACGTGAATGGGCCAGCATAGCGATTCGTTCTGTTAGATCGAAAAAACTGTAGTGTTGCCGTCTGCTTTTGCCTCTGTCGGGCTAGCCCGAACGGGTAAGGCCGGAGGCTGGTTTCGCCGGTACAACTCTGCCACGGTTGGGTTATCGCGGAACGACCCAGACAACAAGATGCAACGGATTTTAATTATCGAGGATCATCGCGAGACCCGCGAATGGCTGGCCGGGATTTGCCGGCAGGCGTTTGGTGAACCGGTCATCGAAGAAGCGGACACCCTCGCGCGGGCTCAGCGCCTGCTGGATCACGACGTGCCGTCGTTGGCACTGGTGGATCTGAGTCTGCCGGACGGCAGCGGCCTGCGGGTGTTGGAGCGTCTTAGCCGGCAATGCCCGGGAACCTATTCCGTGGTCACCACCATTTTCGATGACGACCAACACCTTTTCCGGGCGCTGCGCGCCGGCGCCAGCGGTTACCTGCTCAAGGACCAGCCCCAGAGTAGCCTGGTGGAGAGTCTGGTGGGAATAACCGGCGGGCGGCCGCCGTTGAGCCCCGGGGTCGCCCGACGCATCCTGCGTCACTTTCACAACAGCCACGGCGACACCGAGCCCGATAACCCCTTGTCCGAGCGTGAGGAAGAGGTGCTCACCCTGCTCGCCAAGGGCCTGGGGCGCGGCGAGATCGCCGATTTGCTCGATATGTCGGTGAACACGGCGGCTTCCCACACCAAAGCCATTTACCGCAAATTGAATGTTTCGGGTCGGGTCGAAGCCACGCTGGAGGCAACCCGTCTGGGTATCGTCAATCGTCGCGACGAAGGTTGATCCATGGCTTGGCCCGACGCGCTGGCAGCCCCCCGACGGCGGTTACTGGTCGCTGTGGGGCTGGCGTTTCTGTTTAGCCTGGTCGGTCTGGCGCGGGTGGCTTCGACGCCGTCCCTGGGGGTGAAGCTGGCTCCGGTGTCGGAGCCGCCGGCCGTGCGTGTGGAGCAGGTGGCGAGCACCTCGCCCAATCTGGATCGGCTGCGCCCCGGCACCGTGCTGGTGGCGGCACGGGTCAACGGCCGGCGTGTTCCCTTGAACCCCACCACCCTGATCGAAGAGCCGGATTTACTCGACTACCGCGCCTATAACCGCTTTTTGGAGCGGCAGGACCTGCTTTACCAGGCCTTGAGCCAGGGTCGGCTGGAGGTGGTCGACGCGGACGGCCGTCGTATCCTGCTGCGTGCCGCGCCGACTCCGTGGTCCCCGGCTCTGGGGTACGCCCTGGGGCACGCTGCCTATGGGTGGGTGGCGCTGCTGATTTCCCTGGGCATCTGGGTGTTCAGCCCACTACGGGCGGAAACCCGGTTGTTCGCGCTGTCCGGCCTGGGCGTGTTCGGCACCACCCTTACGTTGGCGGTCTACGGAGGCCGGGAATTGGCTCTGGACGGGACCTTGCTGGCCTGGCTGATGGCGGTGAACCATCTTTCCGTGCTCATGGTTTGCGCCCCTCTGGCGACACTGTTCTGGGTTTATCCGGTTCGCCAGGGCCAGGCGCCGCTCCCCACGCTGGCGGTATTGCTGGCCTTGTTGGCCTGGTGCGCCGACCTGGCGCAGCTCGGCCCCGGAGCCCGTTACACCGTCTATCTGCCGGTTACGTTGGGCTTTCTGGCCGGCATCGTGATCATGATTTTTCAGTGGTTCGCCAGCGGCCGTGACCCGGTGGCCAGGGCGGCGATGAAATGGTGTGTGCTGTCCATTTTCGTGGGGTCGCTGCTGCTCATGGTGCTGATCATGATCCCGCCGGCCTTGGGGCTGAACCGCCCCATGCCACTGTTTGTGAGCCTGGCTTCGATCCTGGTTCTGTACCTGGGTCTGGCGGCGGGGCTGAAGCGTTACCGGCTTTTCCACCTGGAGCAGTGGTGGTTCAAGACCTGGGCCTGGTTCTTCGGCGGCGTGCTGGTGCTTTTGCTGGATGCGGTGCTGGTGCTGGGCATCGGCTGGAGCGGCGAGCACGCCTTGCTGGTGGCGCTGGCGGTGGCCGGTTGGGTTTATTTCCCGGTCCGGCAAAGTCTGATGCGTTATCTGGGACGTGACCGGGACGACAACCTGGACGCCGCCTTGCAAAAACTGGTGGACAATCTTTTCACCGCGCAAAGTGAAGCCCGCATCCGGGCGGCCTGGCCGGATTTGCTCTGGCGCAGTTTCAGGCCGTTACGGCTGGTCCCTGTTGCCGAGGCGCCTGAGCGTCATGATGTGGCGGTGGACGCGGACGGCACGCATTTGTTTGTACGCGCCCTGGCGCACGGCGAGCCCCACTTTCGTGTGGGTTACCCGGGTGATGGCGGGCGCCTGTTCCGCCGTGCGGATTTACGGGTCGCCGGCCTGCTGCGGGCGCTGACCGGCCAGGCCATCGTCGCTGCCCGGGCCCGGGAGGCCGGCGCGGAAGTTGAGCGCCAGCGCATTATCCGTGACCTGCATGATGATCTGGGCGGGCATATCCTCAGCCTCCTGCGCAACGCGCCGAACGACCAGCAGGCGGGTCTGGCGCGCCAGGCGATGCGGTCCCTGCGCGAGAGTCTGCGCGCCCTGGACGAAGAAACCGTGTGCCGGCTCGCCGATAGCGTCGAGGACTGGCACCTTGAGTGCCGTGAAAAATGCCACCGCGAGGCGGTGACGTTACGCTGGCACCAGAGCCTGAGAGACAGGTCGATCACGGTTCGCCACGACATTAATGTGCGAAGAATCCTCGGCGAAGCCCTCACCAATGCGTTTCAACACGCCAACCCCGCGACCGTCGCTATTTCCATCCGTTTAAGCGGCGAAAACCTGATGCTGGAGTGCGTCAACGACGGCGTGCCGCCGTGCCGACGGACAACCGACGATGTGCTGTCCGGGCGCGGGCTCACCCACATGCGCACGCGGGCCGGGGAGCTGGGCGGCACCTTTGATTTTGATATCCGCGATCATAAAGCCTGGACCCGCTTTTCCTGCCCGCTTGATTGAATCCGGCGTCCTTGCCGGGTGACCACTGGCTAGCCCGGTTGAGTGATTGTTGCCGTCCGGCTCCCGTTTCACGCTGACTGCCACGATCAACCCACCGGTCTTCAACGACCGACTTTCAACAAGGGGGTACCATGCGAAACGGGTCTCTTTTAACGGTCGCTGCCCTGCTCGTCGCCTGTGGTGGCGATTCCGATGATGCCGTCACCGGCGGCGGAGACGACGGCGGCTCGGATTTGTCCAGCCGTCAGCAGGCGGCGCTGTCGGTAGCGGCGGCCAACAGCGCGGTACAGGTCGCGCAGGCCGGAACCGGAGGCGTGCCGGACACCGGCGAGCGCGCATTGTCGGGCCCCACGCCGCGAGCGGTGATTCCGGAGGCGGAGCAGCTTGATTGCACCACCCTGGAAAACGGCGAGGGCTCGATTTACGCCTACAGTGATGCGTCCGGAAGCCAGCCGGATACCCGGATTCACTACAACGGTTCGGAAGTGGACACCACCGGCGCATTGGACACGGTGATGAAGGCCGACCCACGCTTCAGCGGCTCGTTGGCGAGCAGTGGCGGCAGCTTCGCCGGCACCCAGACGCGGGCGGATTGTGAAGGCGAGGTTTCCGGCCGCCCCTTCCTGTTGAAGGGCGCCACGGATACCTTGATTTACGAAGGCGTGGATGGCGATTCGGATAACGTCGTCGCCTTCAACCGCATGGGCGGCCTGGCGGATGATTCCCTGGACCCGGCGACGCCGCCGGATCTGTCGACGCTGAACCGCTCCGACACCGGCACCCGGGCCATCGATATGCGCGGTGTTATTCGCTCTTGCACAGGCTGCAACGGGGATCTGTCGGCATTCACCGGCAACGAACTTGATGCGGCCGTTGCCATGTTCGTGCGCATGAATCCGCCCTTGGAGGGCGACGGCATGTTGCGCATCGGCGAGAGCGAGTCATCGCCTTTCTCGTTGGTTAGCCGGGCCGGCCAGCCGGCGTCCGATCAGATCGAAACCGAGCTGAGCGGCCGCCTGGCGTCCACCCTTGGTGATCCCGAATGCCATTTCGATGTCACCTACGAGACCCGGCAACCCCTGGTCCAGCAGCAGGGGTACAACGCCGCTGCGGGACTGATCGCGGGGGAGCTGGCGGTCACCGTGGCAAGCTCCGGGCGCTCGCATACCGTCACCGCGAGTAACGGCGACATACTCGTGGATGGCGAACCCGAGGACGTCACCGATCTCGCCAACGATTGCTCCTTCGGCAGATCGGAGGGCTGAACCGGTTCATCGATATTGTCCGTCGCACGGGGCGATCTGCTAATCTAGGCGTTCTAACCCGAAGGAGAGCCCCGTGCGCTGGAATCAAGCCGATACCGACGCCCTGATCACCGTGATGTCGGAGCAGGTCGCGTCGCTTTATGATGCGGCGCCCCCGCTGTTGGTGGGCATTCAATCCGGTGGTGCCTGGGTGGCCTCGGCGTTACGCGCGCGCTTGCCGGTGGAACCGCCCATCGGGTCGCTGGACGTCAGTTTCTACCGTGACGATTTCGACACCCGGGGCCTCAAACGATCGGTGAAGCCGTCGGATCTTCCCTTTGAGGTGGATGGCGCTCATCTTTTGCTGGTGGATGATGTCCTGATGACCGGACGCACCATTCGTGCCGCCATGAACGAGTTGTTCGATTTCGGCCGGCCGGCCTCGATTCGTCTGGCGGTAATGTTCGATATCGGTCACCGGGAATTGCCGATCCGCCCGGATATTTGCGGGGAAACTTTGGCATTGCCGCCCCATCAGCGGGTAGAATTGTTCGGGCCCGCGCCTTTGACTGCGGAGATTCGAGACATAAGGCCCGAAGAATGACGCTTGCGCCGCCGCCCTCCTCCCGCGTGCAGCTCACCGAAGACGGAAAGCTGCGACACTTTCTTTCCGTTGAACACCTGCCCCGTTCCCTGCTTGAAGACATTCTTGATACCGCCGCCAGCTTCGTCGACGTGGGCGGACGCGCGATCAAAAAAGTGCCGCTGCTGCGCGGCAAGACGGTGGTCAATCTGTTCTTCGAATCCAGCACCCGCACCCGCAGCACCTTCGAGCTGGCCGCCAAGCGGCTCAGCGCCGACGTGCTCAACCTGGACATCGCCAAGTCGGCCACCAGCAAGGGCGAAACCCTGCTCGACACCCTGCGCAACCTGGAGGCAATGGCCGCCGACATGTTCGTGGTGCGCCACCAGGATTCCGGCGCGCCCTTCTTCATCGCCAACGAGGTGACGCCGAGAGTGGCGGTGATCAACGCCGGTGACGGCCGCCACGCCCACCCCACCCAGGCGATGCTGGATATGTACACCATCCGCCACTACAAGGGCGGCTTCGCCGGCCTGCGGGTGGCGATCGTCGGCGACATCCTGCATTCGCGGGTGGCGCGCTCGCAGATCCACGCGCTCAATATCCTCGGCGCCGAGGAAGTGCGGCTGATCGGCCCGCGCACCCTGCTGCCCACCGACGTCGAGCAGCTCGGCGTCACCGTGTTCACCGACATGGCCCAGGGCCTCAAGGACGTGGACGTGGTGATCATGCTGCGCCTGCAGAAGGAGCGCATGGATTCCGCGCTGCTGCCCAGCGAGGGTGAATTCTTCCGCCTCTACGGCCTCAACAACGAGAAGCTGCGCCACGCCCGCCCGGACGCCATCGTCATGCACCCGGGGCCGATCAACCGGGGCGTGGAGATCGCCTCGGAAGTGGCCGACGGCCCGCGCTCGGTGATTCTCAACCAGGTGACGTTCGGCATCGCGGTGCGTATGGCGGTGATGTCGATGACCATCAGCGGCCAGGAAAGCAACCCGGACCACGGAGGCGACCATGGCCGCTAGAGCCCATCTGCTGATCCGAAAGGGCCGGGTGATCGACCCGCTCTCCGGCCGTGACGAAGTGGCCGACCTGCTGGTGGAAGACGGCCGGCTGGTGCGCATCGGCGCCAGCCTGGACGCCCCCGGCGCCGAGCTTATCGACGCCGAGGGCCACTGGGTGATCCCCGGCCTGGTGGACGCCTGCGTGCACCTGTCCCTGCCCGGCAGCGGCCGCGCCGGCGACATCGCCTCGGAAACCCGCGCCGCCGCCGGCGGCGGCATCACCCACATGGCGGCGCAGCCGGACTGCGGCCCGGTGGACTCCACCGCGGTAGTGCGGCTGATCCGCGAGCAGGCCGGCCAGGCCGGCTTCGCCCGGGTGCTGCCGGTGGCCGCGCTCACCCAGGGGCTGGAAGGCAATCAGCTGGCGGAGATGGCGACGCTGGCCCGGGCCGGCTGCATCGCCGTGGGCCAGGCCGGCGCCCGCGTGGTCGACGCCCTGGTGCTCAAGCGCGGCCTGGAGTACGCCGCCACCTTTGATCTGCCGGTGATGTTCCGTCCCCAGGACGCGGCCCTGGCCGGCGGCGGTTGCGCCCATGACGGGCCGGTGGCCACCCGCCTGGGTCTGCCCGGCATCCCCGCCGTGGCGGAGTCGGTGGACCTGGCCCGCGACCTGCTGTTGGTGGAAGCCACCGGCGTGCGCGCCCACTTCCAGCAGATCTCCAGCCGTGAATCCCTGTGGCTGCTGCGCGAAGCCAAGGCCCGGGGCTTGCCGGTCACCGCCGATGTGAGCATTCACCATCTGCTGCTGGACGAGTCCGCCATCGAAGGCTTCAACAGCCACTGCCACGTGATTCCGCCGCTGCGCGGCGCCGCTGACCGGGAAGCGCTGCTGGCGGCGGTGGCGGACGGCACCATCGACGCCATCTGCTCCCAGCACCAGCCGGTGGGGTCGTCGAGCAAGGCGGCGCCGTTCCCGGCCTCCAAACCGGGCATCTCCGGCCTGGACAGCCTGCTGCCGCTGATCCTCAAGCTGGTGGCGGAGGGCGCCTTGCCGCTGCACCGGGCGCTGGACGCGGTCACCGCCGCACCGGCCCGCTGCCTGGGTATTCAGGCGGGGCAGCTGGAAGCCGGCCGCCCGGCCAGCCTGTGCGTGCTGGCCGCCGATGAGAGCCGCGGCCTGGCCAGCCACTGGCTGTCGGCGGGCCGTAACTCGCCCTGGCGCAACGCCACCCTGCCCGGGGTGGTCAAGCTCACCGTCTGCCAGGGCAGGGTCAGCTGGCTCAGCGACTGACGCCGGCGTCCGCTTCCATCTGAAACAGATGGGTCGCCAGCAGCGACTCGCCCATCAAACCCGGGGCGAACTGCAGTTGCCCCCGGGTATCGGTGAAGATCGTCGCCGGGGTGCCGCGAATGCCCAGCTGCTGCATCAGCCGCCGGTTCTCCCCCAGCGCCCGGCTGATGTCATTCGGTATATTGCGCAACGGTGCCAGGCCGCCGGCGTCGAACTCTTTTTGCCCTTTCTCCAGGGCCGCCAGCGGGTCGTCGGCGGCGAGCACCGCGGCGCCCTTGGCGTGGCTCTGCGGCTTGAGAATGCCGACAATGACGTGGCGCACCTGGGTGACGTTGTCCGCATCATTGATAAAGGGCCGCATCGCCTCCCACTGGCGCGCGCAGTACGGGCATTCCATGTCGGTGAACATGTAGGCGACCCGCTCCGGATTTTCCGGCCCTTCCGCCACCCAGTGGCTGTCCGCCAGCAGCGACCGTACCTGCCGGGCCTGCTCCTCGCTGATCTGGGCGCTGGCCGGCGGGCTGAACAGCGCCGCCGTCAGCGCCATCAGCAGCGGCGCCACCAGCGCCAGGGTCTGTCGGACGGTCGGTCGAGTGTGCATGGGCTACTCCTGAAGGTGCGGGTTAATAAAATGATGAAGGCTGGCCCGGGAAAGCGGCCCCACATGGCTGTTGACCAGGGTGCCGTCGCGGCCGATCAGCACGGTGGTGGGCAGACCGCTGCCGCCCAGAGCCCGGGCCAGGTCGCTGTGCGGGTCCGACACCACGTTGTCCAGGCGCAAACCCTCTTCCAGCAAATAGCCGCGGATAATCTCCGCCGACTCGCCCTGGTTGGCGTACACGAAACGCACCCCCGGATAGTCGCTCTGGCCCTGTTCCAGCACCGGCATCTCGCGCCGGCAGGGCGGGCACCAGCTGGCCCACAGATTGACCAGGGTGAGGCGGTCCTCGGACAACGCGGAAAGCGCCACGGGGGTGCCGTCCAGCCGGTGCAGGGTCACCTCCGGCGCCGGCTGGTCGGTGCTGCTCACGGCCAGGGTCACGCTGGCGGTCCGCCGCCACCGCGCCGGTGAGCAGGGCGCGCCAGCTCTCGGACAGCGGCGCGTCCTGTTCCCGGCCGGCCCGGCCGCGCAGCGCCCAGGCCAGGGCCAGGCCGGCG
>NZ_ARXR01000042.1 GCF_015356855.1 Alloalcanivorax venustensis ISO4 | reverse complement strand
AGGCGGGCGCTGTTTTCGTCCAGCCGGGCACGCACCGCGCAGGCGCCCTCCTCGCGCCGGGCCTGGCCGATCTCCGGCGGCAAGGCGCGCAGCAGCCGCTTACCGCTGACGCGGCTGTCGCCGCGCACGCCCTTGCCGTGGTCCAGGCTCAGATGCAGGTCCACGCCCGGTGGCACCAGGGCCCGCCAGTCCACCGCCGCCGCCAGACGCTCCGGCGCCTGGTCCGGGGTCACGTCCAGTTCCGCCAGCGGCACCAGCACCCGCTCCGCCAGGCGCGACCACAGGCAGGCCCGCAGGGCGTCCTGCTGCAGACCCTGAATCCCCACATGGGCGTTACCCGGATCTGTTACCGAGATGCCCAATTCGGCGAGCTCGTCGGCGAGCAAGGGGCCCAGGCCGGGCAGACAGGTAATTACGAAATCCATGGGTTTTGCCCTGCAAGTGCCTGTTTTAAAGACGGAAATGAAAAATTCATCGGTTGGACCATTATTCGTCACACGCTTAAACGGCGCCACCATTATGGCGACATGTTATTCGACACCCTCTTCCCCCTTTCACATACTCAAAGCGTGGCCCTTCGAAAAGGTGACCGGGGGGCCGCAGCTTACTGACCGTCGCCGCAATCGGCAAAGCGGCACTGCGAATAAGCCAACAGGCGTACAAGCCAAGAGGATCGTGTCTATGAAAAGACAGAAACGCAGTCGTGATGAAAGAGCTTACAGCCGGGGGTACCTGGCCGGATTTCAAGGCAGGCCCAGGGACTTTTGCCCCTTCGGCGCATTGCAGGCCCGCACCCACTGGATGAGCGGTTGGCGCGAGGGCCGCACGAATCAGGTACAAGGCATGGTCGGCGTGGCCGGCATCCAGAATTTGAAAGACGTCACCTAATCGTTATTTCGCGTTAAGAGGACATTGTAAAAAACCTGTTTTCGATCAGCGCCGGCGCTTCGCGCGTCGACCCCACAGGGCCCCTCCCGGGCCCTTTTCTTTTGCAGCCCCTGGTTTTCGGCGCTCCGTATCGGAGACGCGGTGCAATGGTGGTGCCTTCCGGGACCGCTCAAGCCATCCATGGCCGCTGTTAGTTTGGCCCTCCCTGGCCAAACAGCTCCCTCCAGGCACCACCATTGCCCCGCTCACTGGGCAGCGGAACCGCCACGGGTCCGAAACGACGCCCGGACCTTTCTATGAAGGTCGGATTGTGGGAGCGGGCCCAGCCCGCGAAAGGGAGCGCAGCTCCCGGCAGGATGCCAGAGACTTTTCTAACGGCAGCACCAACAAGGTCTCTGGAATCCTGCCGGCCGGCTTTGCCGGCCTTTCGCTTGCAAGGCAAGCTCCCACAACACCGGCTTCGCAGCACACCGCCTGGAGGGACGCTCCCTCAGTTCGCTACCAGGCGCGGGCAATATCGCCGATCAGGCCCGGACCCTGATAAATCAGCCCCGAATAGATCTGCACCAGCGAGGCGCCCAATCGCCGCTTGTCGAGGGCGTCGCCGGCGCCGCTGATGCCGCCGACGCCAATGATCGGAATGCGGCCGTCCAGGGCCTTGGCCATGGTCGCCAGCGCCCGGTCGGCGATCGGCTTCAGGGGCGCGCCGCTCAGGCCGCCCTGCTCGTCACCGTGGCGCAGCCCGGCCACGCCGGGCCGTTCCAGCGTGGTGTTGCCCACGCAGACGCCATCGATACCGTGGCGCACGAACGCCTCGGCCATGGCCGCCAGCTCCTCTTCGCTGTTGTCCGGCGCGATCTTGATCACCAGCGGCACGCTCACGCCGCGCTGCTGATCCAGGCGGGTCTGCGCCTCGCGCAGGGTGCCGAGCAGGCGGTCCAGGGCGTCGCCGTGCTGCAGGTCGCGCAGGCCGGGGGTGTTCGGCGAGGAGACGTTGACCACCAGGTAGCCGGCCAGGCCGTGCACCTTGTCCTGGCAGAGCCGATAATCGTCCACCGCCTGCTCCGCCGGGGTGTCCTTGTTCTTGCCGATATTGATGCCCAGCACGCCCTGGAAGCGGGCCGCGCGCACGTTGTTCACCAGGGCGTCGACGCCGTGATTGTTGAACCCCATGCGGTTGATCAGCGCCCCGGCCGGCGGCAGCCGGAACAGGCGCGGCTTGGGGTTGCCCGGCTGCGGGCGCGGGGTGACGGTGCCCACCTCGATGCTGCCGAAGCCCAGCGCCGCCAGGCCGTCGATGCAGTCGCCGTTCTTATCCAGGCCCGCCGCCAGCCCCACCGGGTTGGGGAAATCCAGCCCCATCACCCGCACCGGCCGCGCCGGCACCCGCGCCGGATAGAGCCTGCCGGCGCCCCGGCGCAGCGCGGCGAGGGTCAGGTCATGGGCCTGCTCCCCGGACAGGGCGAACAGGGCGGGACGGGCAAGCTGGTACAGCATGGGCGGCGGCTCCTTGGATAGCGGCGCGGATTATACGGCAAGCCGGCGCCGGATGCAGAGGCCGGTTCATGGAGGCTAATGACGGTGATCAGGACCCGTGGCGGTTCCGCTGCCCAGTGAGCGGGGCAATGGTGGTGCCTGGAGGGAGCTGTTTGGCCAGGGATGGCCAAACTAACAGCGATCAGGGACGACTTGAGCGGTCCCGGAAGGCACCACCATTGCACCGCGTCTCCGATACGGAGCACCGGAAAAAGAGGTCTCTGGCATCCTGCCGGCAAGCCAAGCTTGCCTTTCGCGGGCTGGGCCCGCTCGCACAAGAGCCATCCTTTTCCCGGCCGGGCCCTCTGTAACAAGCCCGCTCCAATCCAGCGTTAGAGGATGCGGTCGAGAACCTCGGCCAGGTTGGCGGAGGCGGCGGGGCGGAGCTCGCGCAGGGCGGCGCTCAGCTGCTCGGCCAGGGCCGGCTCCAGGCGCTGCAGGCGGGCGGCGCCGTTGGCCAGCCGCGCGGCGATCTGCGGGTTGATGCCGTCGAGCTTCTTCAGGGCCCGGGCAAAGAACGCATAGCCGCTGCCGTCCGGCGCATGGAACGCGGACGGATTACCGTTGACCAGGGTGCCGACCACGGCGCGGACCCGGTTGGGCAGGGTCCATTCGAAGGCGTCGTGGGCCAACAGGCCCTCCGCCCGCGCCACGGTGTCGGCGCCGGGCACCGTGGCCTGCACCGCGAACCACTGATCCATCACCAGGGCCTCGTCGCGCCAGCGCTGGGCGAAGGCCGCCAGCGCCGGCTCGGCACCGGGCAGCTGGTTGTGCACCAGGGCGCGCAGGGCGCCCAGTTCCTCGGTCATGCAGGTGGGGGCGTCCAGCATGCCCTGCAGCTGTGCCACCAGTTTGTCGCGATCGCCACGGCCGGCGCCGGCGGCGGCGGACAGGTACCCCAGCGCCACCTGACGCAACCGGCGTTTGCCCATGGCCTCGCCGTCGGCGCGGTATTCCGGTTCCGCCAGTTCCTCCACCAGACGCCACCAGGACGCCGCCAGGGCCTCGCCGAGGCCGGCGCGCAGGGCGCTGAGGGCGTCGTGCACGGCCTGCGGGCGCAACGGCGTGTGCCGGTCGCCGACCGCGGTTTCGGTGGGCAGGGTGAGCAGCAGCGCGGCCTCCGCCGGGTCTTCACCGGCGCGCTGGATCACCTGCTCCAGCACCGGGGTGAGCCGGTCCAGCTGCGCGGCGGCGTCCTCGCCGTCGTCGATGATCCGCGCCAGGGCGGCGAAATAGAGCCGCTGCGCCGCGTCCCAGCGGCAGAAGCCGTCGCTGTCGTGGGCCAGCAGCGTGATCAGCTGCGCTTCCTTGAACGGGTAGCGCAGCGACACCGGCGCCGAAAAGCCGCGCAGCAGCGACGGCGTCGGGATGCGGTCCGTGGCCACCGGGAAGCGGAAGGTCTGCTCGCTGTCACGCAGGATCACCACGGTTTCGGTGGCGCCGCTGTCGTCCAGCGGCAGCGCGCGGCCCTGGTCGTCGAGCAGCGCCAGCTTGACCGGAATCATCAGCGGCTGCTTGTCGCTCTGCCCGGGGGTGGGCGGCGTTTCCTGGCGCAGGGTGAGCTGGTATTCACCGTCGGCGAACCGGTCGGAGGCGGTCACCAGCGGCGTGCCCGCCTGGCTGTACCAGCGCTTGAACTGGCTCAGGTCCAGGCCGGACACCTCTTCCATGCAGGCGACGAAGTCGTCGCAGGTCACCGCCTGGCCGTCGAACCGCTCGAAGTAGAGATCGCTGGCGCGGCGGAAGTCCTCGGCGCCCAGCAGCTCGTGCTGCATGCGCACGATTTCCGAGCCTTTCTCGTAGACGGTGAGGGTGTAGAAGTTGTCGATCTTCTGGTATTCCGAGGGCCGCACCGGGTGGGCCATGGGGCCCTGGTCTTCCGGGAACTGGTGGTTGACCAGGAAATCCACGTTCTCCACCCGGGTCACCGCGCGGGAGTTCATGTCCGAGGAGAATTCCTGGTCACGGAACACCGTGAAGCCTTCCTTGAGGCTGAGCTGGAACCAGTCCCGGCAGGTCACCCGGTTGCCGCTCCAGTTGTGGAAATACTCGTGGGCGACCACCGATTCCACCCGCTCGAAGCCGGCGTCCGTGGTGGTGGCCGGGTGCGCCAGCACGCAGGAGGTGTTGAAGATGTTCAGGCCCTTGTTTTCCATGGCGCCCATGTTGAAGTGGCTCACCGCCACCACCTGGAAGATGTCCAGGTCGTACTCGCGGCCGAACACCTGCTCGTCCCAGGCCATGGCCCGCTTGAGGGAATCCATGGCGTGGCCCAGCTTGTCCAGATCGCGGTGCTCGGCGTACAGGCGCAGCGCCACGTCACGGCCGGAGGCGGTGCGGAAGCTGTCTTCCAGGCAGGCCAGGTCGCCGGCCACCAGCGCGAACAGGTAGCAGGGCTTGGGGAAGGGGTCGTCCCAGGTGGCGAAGTGGCGCCCGCCCTCTTCGTCACCGCTGTCCACCGGGTTGCCGTTGGAGAGCAGCAGCGGGTAGGCGGCCCGGTCGGCGTGGATGGTGGTGGTGAACCGGCTGAGCACGTCCGGCCGGTCCGGGAAGAAGGTGATGCGCCGGAACCCCTCCGCTTCGCACTGGGTGCAGTACATGCCGTTGGAACGGTACAGCCCTTCCAGGGCGGTGTTGCTCTCCGGATGGATGCGCACCTTGGAAGTCAGGGTGAACTGTTCCGGCACGCCCGGCACCGTGAGCCGGCCTTCCTCGAGCCGGTAGTCCGGCTCGCCGAGCGGACGGTCGTCCACGCTCAGGGAAAGCAGCTCCAGATGTTCGCCGTCCAGCACCAGCTCGCCCGGGCGGTCGTCACCGGCCGGGTTGCGGCGCACCGTCAGCTCGGCGGTGACGGTGGCGTGGCCGTCGCGCAGGTCCACGTCCAGGCGGGTGTGGTCCACCAGCCAGGCCGGCGGGCGGTAGTCGGTGAGCCGGGTGACCGGCGCGGGGTTGCCGTCTCTCATCAATGTTCTCCGTGTCGGCGCGCGGGGCGCAGGTCCACCGGCTGTTCCCCGGTGTCGCCGTCGGCGCTCTTGCAGTGACTGGGGACGTAACCGCTACGTTCTTCCTCGGGCAGGTTGCGCACTTCCCAGGCGATCACCGCCTGCATGCACAGGGCACGCTGCTCGTCGCTGACCCGGCGGCCGTCCGGCCAGCGGCCGGTTTCCACCGCGGTGCGCATGTTGTGCCACACCTCCAGGGTCATGCCGTCGATAAGCTCGTCGAAGGAAGGGGAAGAAGCCATGGCGGTACCTGTCACGATAGCGGATGCGTTGAGTTGTGGGGACTAGGATACAGGATGCAAGGGCGGCTCGCTCCATGCTCGCGGCGGCAAGCTGCAAGCCTCAAGCTGCAAGTAGGCCCTTGCAGGCTGACGGGCCGTGCCGGTGAGGACGTAACAGAGGATCCAGGATGCAGGATTCAGGATACAGGGGCGGGCTCTGGAGTGAGCGGATCGCTTTGCGCATTAGCAGAACCTCGTTTGCCGAAACGCAGGGGCGCGGTGCAGAAGTCTGTCCGCCTCTCCCGGCTTTGATCCGCGCTGTATCCTGTATCCTGAATCCTGTATCGCGCCGGCCACCTTGCTAGTGGCACGGCCGTTACTCCAGCACGGCCTGCTTGCAGCTTGAAGCTTGCAGCTTGCGGCTAGTTCCCGTCGCCGGGGCGGGTGCTCCAGCCCAGCTTGGAACGGCAGGCCTGGTAGAAATCGTGGCCGGGCGGGTGAATCAAGCGCAGGCGGTGGGGCTTCTTGCGGATCGCGATCACGTCCTCGGCCTGCAGCCGGATGCCGGCGGTGCCGTCGCAGCTGACCAGCGGGTTCACCTTCTCGGTGGTGATGTGGATCTTGATCTCGCTGTTGCCGTCCACCACCAAAGGCCGGCTGGTGAGGGTGTGGGGGTTGAGCGGCACCAGCACCATGGCGTCCAGGCGCGGGTGCATGATCGGCCCGCCGCCGGACAGCGCGTAGGCGGTGGAGCCGGTGGGCGTGGAAATGATCAGGCCGTCGGAGCGCTGGCCGTACACGAACAGGCCGTCGATGGTGAGCTCGAAGTCGATCATGTGCACGCTGTCACCGGACAGCAGCACCACGTCGTTGAGGGCGCTGCCCTCCCCCATCACGGTCTTGCCGCGCCGCACTTCCATATCCAGCAGGAAGCGCCGTTCGGTGGTGTAGTCGCCGTCCAGCACCTGCCCGACCCGGGATTCGATCTCCGAGGGCAGAATGTCGGTGAGAAAGCCCAAATGGCCGCGGTTGATGCCCAGCACCGGCACGTCGAAACGGGCCAGATCGCGGGCCGCGCCCAGCAGGCTGCCGTCGCCGCCCACCACGATCACCAGATCACAGGCGTCGCCCATCTGCGAGGCCTTGGCGGCCTGCAGGCCGGATTCCGGGAGGCTGCCGGCGATCGCCCGGTCGAGGATCACGGTGCAGTCGCGACCGTGCAGAAAGTGGATCAGCTGCCGCACCGAATACAGCGTTTGTTCACTCTCGGTGCGCGCGATCAGACCGATATTGCGAAATTTTTCCTGGGACACGTTGTTCCTGCAACTAAGTAGACGCCGTCGGCGTGCTATTTCAGATAGTCCTGCAGGGTATCAGCATTGTTATTCAGACCGCCATCCAGGACGAACACATCCAATCCGGCGTTTTTTAGCAGAAAGGCGGCGGTGGCGCTACGCCGGCCGGTGTCGCAGTAGGCCACGTAGCGGCCGGCGGGGTCGAGCAACCGCGATTTCAGGCGCAGCGCGCCCAGCGGAATATTGGTGGCGCCGGCCAGATGCTGCTGGTCGAACTCGTCGGCGGTGCGCACGTCCAGCCAGCGGGCACCCTCGTCGATACGCTGGCGGGCGTCCGCCGGGTCCAGGGTGTGAATCACCGGTTCGCGCAGCAGGGCGTCGAAGTCCTGGCGGTCCAGGCGCATCAGCACGCCGTCGGTGGCCATGGTCACGGTGGCGTTGCGCGGCTTGCCGGAGAGCAGCGCCTCCTCGCCGAACCACTGGCCCTCCTCGAGCATGGCCACCGGCATCGCTTCGCTGCTTTTACCGCCCAGGGTGATGGCCACCTCGCACACCCCTTCCTTGATGATGTAGCAGCAATCCGCCTGCTCGCCCTGGGTGACGATGGCTTCGCCCTCCTTGCAGCGGCGCGCGCGCAGGCGGCGGAAGATCTCCAGAATGTTGGCCGGCGGCACCCGGTGGAACAGCTTGGATTTGAGCAGCCGGATCATCCACTCGCGGTCGTGCTGATAGGCGGCGTTGGCGTTGATGTCGAGAATCACGTAGCCGGCGGACTGGTCCCAGGAGAGGATGGTGTCGAGCCGGAAGCTGTCGAAGCGCACCACGCTCACCTCGCCGATCGCCTTGCAATCGTCCCGGCGCGGCTGGAAATGGCCCAGCGGGTGCCAGGAGGCGCTGTCGCCGGCGCTGATCACCGTGCGCTCGCCGTGCTCGCTGAACAACTCCACCTCGCCGCTCAGCAGGTAAATGGTGGTGTTGTCCCGGTCCCCCTGGCGGAACAGCACATCGCCGGCCTCATAGCGGCGCACTTCCTGCTGATCCAGCAGCCAGTCCAGCTGATCACCCGACAGGGCGTTCACCGGCACGAAGGTCTGCAGCAGACTCTTGTCGATGGATTCACGAGCCATTCGAGCTCCCCCTGATTCATTCTTGTGTCGCGGACCGTCCGCGGTTTATTGGGCCAATTACCTGCAAAAAACTTACCAACTCGCGGTCGCGCCCTGCCACGCCCCCGTTCAGCGGAAGCGGAGCACGTTATCGATGGACGAATCCGACCGGCAGTGCGGGCAGCGGTTGGAGTTGCAATCCGACACCCCCGGCTTGAACTGATTGGGCACGTCCACGCGGATCACCCGCTTGCCGCAGCAGGCCTGGTCCGGGCCCACCGCCACCTGGCACACCGGGTTTTCGTAGTGCGCCAGCCAGGCCCGGTAATGGTCCTCGGTGACCAGGCACTTGCGGGCGGCGAACGCCACCGGGTTGTCCATATAATCGGCGATCTGGTCGGCGGCCACGGACACATGCCCGGCCCCCGGATGAAAGGCGATAAAGCTCAGGCCCAGGCTCTCCAGCTTATCGAGGATCTTCTGGCCGCCGGAGTGGGCCACCTTCATCTGGTCGCGCTTGAGCTCGGAGATTTCCGCGCGCAGCTGGTTGACCAGGTCGTCGCGGTTGAGCACGTCCATTTCACGGCTGTGGATCTCATCGGCCAGCCGGGCGCGCTCTTCCTCCAGGCGCTGCTCCAGGGACAGCTTGTACTGCTCGGCCAAACGCTCCACCTCGCTGCCCTGCTCCGCGTTGCGGCCGGCGTGCTCTTCCAGGCTGCGGTTGAGCGACTCCACCTGCGCCTTGAGCGAGCCGTTCTGCTCGCGCAGCGCCGCGTTCTGGGATTTCAGGGTTTTGAACTGCATCAGCACCTTTTCCAGCTGGGCGCTGAGAATCTCTTCCTTCTGCTGCTGGGCATAGCGGAGCTGGGCCATCTCCTCTTTCTGCCCGGTTTCCAGGGTGTGGATGCGCAGCCGCAGTTCCTTGATGGTGCGCGCCAGACGCACCCGCTCCTCGTCGTCGTTCTTGCTCCTGGCGCCGTCGGCGGGCCGCACCGTGGGCACGTCCTCGCCGGACAGGGTGGGCACCGCCGCCGTCGGCGGCGGCAGATCCTCGTCCACTTCCAGGCCCATCTTCGAGCCCCGGCTGCGCAGCAAATCCCGGGCCGCCACGAAATCGTTGGCGCCGGGCTTCATCACCGGGTCCCACAGCTGGTCCTGGTGCCAGGCCACCGGGCACTGGCTGCGGCAGGCCAGACGAATCGGGCCGGCGCCCATGTCCGGGCCCGGGCCGCCGTGTTCCGCCAGGTGTCGCAGGGGCACGTTCCAGGTGGTGTCGGCCATGCCGTCGGCGTCGAAATCGATCAGAAACAGCACCATGGCCTTGGCCCGCAGCCGGCCGTTGACCAGGCAATAGGCGCCGCGCATTTCCTTACCGGCAAACTCGGGCACCCCCACCATGCCGTCCAGAATGGCTTCGAAATCGGCGTACAACATGCTTTTGCTGATGCCCTTCTCGCAATAGAACAGCACCGCTTCGGAGGTCACTGACGAACCCGCCATAAGCCTTCCCTTCGTTGTTATTTCTTCGCTGTTATCCACGCGGCCAGTGACAGTACGCGTCACTCCTTGCCGCTGCCCGTCAGATTCAACGGCAGCATATTCACAGGGGTAAGGGCAAAACAAGGAAGCCGGTCACCAAAAAGGGACCTTTTATCGAGGGGATGCAGGATGCAGGATGAAGGATGAAGGATTCAGGATACAGGTGCGGAGAACGCGTTGCGGGTCCGCAGGGACCGAGCTACGCGCCGGAGGCGTTAAACGCGGGCACGGCCCGGGAGGTCGGTAGTAGGTGGTCCGCGCTGTATCCTGCATCCTGTATCCTGCAGGCAGCGCAGCTTGCTTGTCGCCGGGGCATCAAAGCTCGACTCCGTCATCGGCGACATCGTCGTCCAGGTCGTCGAGGCTTTCCAGCCACAGCTTTTCTTCCAGTTGGTCTTCCAGATATTCATCCATAGGGATACTCCATTCGGCCCAACGGGCCTGTTTCAGTGTGTTCATCGGTAAGGTTAGAGCACCGCCCGTGACGGCTTGATGACAATCGCGGCCGCGAACGGGGGCTACAGGGGGTTAGAACGGTGTCGGCGGGAAAGGTTCAGACAAACAAAAAGGCGACGCGGGCTAGGCCGGCGTCGCCATAAATCCAAACGGAAAACGAGAAAGATCATGAAGATGGCGGAGCGGACGGGACTCGAACCCGCGACCCCCGGCGTGACAGGCCGGTATTCTAACCAACTGAACTACCGCTCCAAACTCTTTACCGCACAGTCTGTCGTGCGTACTGCAAAATCTGGTGGGTGGTGACGGGATCGAACCGCCGACCCTCTGCTTGTAAGGCAGATGCTCTCCCAGCTGAGCTAACCACCCAGGTTCGCGTTGCGAAGTGGGCGCCATTTTAGGGATTGCGCCCGGGGTGTCAACGGCTTTTTTGCCCCGATGACACCGTTCGTTCATAAATTGCGCGTTGTCAGGCCTCGCGCTGCTCGACGAAGGTCTTGGCCGCTTCGAGGGTCGGGAACCGGCCCGGCAAGGGTCGCCCGTCCGGGCCGGCGACGATATAGTGGTCGACGCGCAGCTGCAGGGTGTCGCGCTGCAGCTCGCCCTCTTCGATGATGGTGTGCCGCCCCCAGGCGATGCCGTTGCCGATCATGCTTCGCCCACCACCCGGTCGACGATCAGGTCCGCCAGGTCCTCCACGGACAGCCGGCGGTTGGTGCTGAACCAGTTGGGGGTCCAGCCGATCATGCCGGTGAGCAGCCGCCGCATGATAAAGGGGTCGGCGTGGAAGGCCCCGGCCTTGTGCAGGCGCCCCAGCACATCCAGCCAGATCTGCTCGTAGATCTCGCGCAGCGCCAGGGCTTCCTGCTGTTTGGCCTCGCCGAGACAGCGCCACTCCGCCACCATCACCACCATCGCCTCGCGGGTGTCGCCCACGGTGGCGGTGAGCTCGGCGCGCACCAGGTTGCGCAGCTGCTCCAGCGGCGTGTCCGCGTCAGCCACCGCCTGGCGCAGGCGCTCGGTATTAAAGCGGATCACCTCCTCCATCACCGCGAACAGGATGTCCTCCTTGCTCTTGAAGTGGTGGAAGATCGAGCCGCTCTGTATGCCCACCGCCGCGGCGATGTCACGCACCGTGGTCCGGTCGAACCCCTTGTCCCGGAACAGATGGGCGGCGGCGCTCAGCAGCCGGCCCCGGGGCGAATCGTCGATGCCGTGAATGGCGGGTGTGTCAGGCATGGGGTGCTCCTCTTCTAGCGGCGCATTAAATCGCTGCAAGCTGCGCGCTGCAAGCCGGTTCGGGCAGGCTTGTAGGAGCGGGCCCTGCCCGCGAAAGGCAAGCGCGGCTTGCCGGCAGGATCCCAGAGGCCTCTCTAACAAAAGCACCAACAACGCCTCTGGTATCCCGCCGGGTGGCCAGGGCCACCCTTTCGCGGGCGGGGCCCGCTCCCACAATGTACTACCTCTACCTCTTGCCAAACCAAGCGCTTGCTTGGTAGCTTACGAAACCATTCGGAAAACAGCAATCAGGACACGATCATATGGCAGAGGGCATGGCAAACCCTGTTCGCATCGGCTGCGCCGCGGGCTTCTGGGGCGACACCAACAGCGCCGCCTTCCAACTGGTCCGCCAGGGCGAGATCGACTACCTGGTGTTCGACTACCTGGCGGAGGTGACCCTGTCGATCATGGCGGGCGCCCGCATGAAGGACCCCAGCGCCGGCTACGCCCACGACTTCGTCACCCAGGTGATGGCGCCGCTGGCCCGCGAGATCAAAGAGAAGAAGATCAAGGTGATCAGCAACGCCGGCGGCGTGAACCCGCGCGCCTGCCGCGAGGCGCTGCAGAAGGTGTTCGCCGAGGCCGGCGTGGAAATGAACATCGCCCTGGTGGAAGGCGATGATCTCAACGGCCGCCGCGACCAATTCAGCGACTGCAAGGAGCTGGACACCGGCGCCGACCTGCCGCCCATCACCGTGACCATGAACGCCTACCTGGGCGCCCTGCCGATCCAGGCGGCGCTGGACGCCGGCGCCGACCTGGTGCTGACCGGCCGCATCGCCGATTCGGCGCTGGTGCTGGGCCCGCTGATGCACGAATTCAAATGGGCCGACGACGACTACGACAAGCTCGCCCAGGGCTCCCTGGCCGGCCATGTGATCGAGTGCGGCGCCCAGTGCACCGGCGGTAATTTCACCGACTGGCGCGACGTGCCGGACTTCCACAACATGGGCTTCCCGATCGCCGAGTGCCACGAAGACGGCAGTTTCGTGATCACCAAACCGCCCGGCACCGGTGGCCTGGTGACCCCGGCCACGGTGGGCGAACAGGTGCTCTACGAAATCGGCGACCCGCGCGCCTATATTCTCCCCGACGTGGTGTGCGACTTCACCGGCGTTACCCTGACCCAGGACGGCGAACACCGGGTGCGCGTCAGCGGCGCCCGCGGCCTGCCGCCCACCGATACCTATAAGGTGTCCGCCACCTACCCGGACGGCCAGCGCATCACCGCCTCCTTCCTGATGGGCGGCCGCGAAGCGCCGGCCAAGGGCCGCGCGGTGGCGGCGGCGATCCTGAAAAAGACCGACGGCCTGCTCAAACAGCTGGGCATGGCGCCGATGCGCGACACCAGCGTGGAAATCCTCGGCAGCGAAACCACCTACGGCGCCCAGGCGCGCCGCGAGGACAGCCGCGAAGTGGTGGTGAAAATCGCCGCCCTGCACGACGACCGCAAGGCGCTGGGCCTGTTCGCCCGGGAAATCGCCCAGGCCGCCACCGGCATGGCGCCGGGCCT
This sequence comes from Alloalcanivorax venustensis ISO4, assembly GCF_015356855.1. GTDB lineage: Bacteria > Pseudomonadota > Gammaproteobacteria > Pseudomonadales > Alcanivoracaceae > Alloalcanivorax > Alloalcanivorax venustensis. The sequence continues at coordinate 8,843 of NZ_ARXR01000042.1, read as the reverse complement.
GTCCGGGCTGGTCGGCGGGCGGCCCAAACCGATGCCGCGCATCCGCCTGTTCTCCACCCTGGTGCCCAAGGTGGACGTCACCGCCACCGTGGACCTGGACGGCACCCCCACGGAAGTGGGCGTGCCGGTGGGCACGCCGCTGGACGTGGCCGGCCTGCCGGACACCAACGGCAGCGACACCGCCACCGGCGAGACCAGCGTGCCGCTGGTGAAACTGGCCTGGGCGCGCTCCGGTGACAAGGGCGACCACGCCAACATCGGCGTGATGGCGCGCAAGCCGGAATACCTGCCCTACCTGCGCGCCGCGCTCACCGACGCCGCTGTGGCCGAGTACATGAAACACGTGCTCGACCCGAAGCGCGGCAGCGTCAGCCACTGGGAGCTGCCGGGCTTCAACGCCTTCAACTTCCTGCTGCGCCACGCCCTGGGCGGCGGCGGCATCGCCAGCCTGCGCATCGATCCGCAGGGCAAGGCGTTCGCCCAACAACTTCTGGACTTCCCGGTGCCCGTGAGCGCCGACATCCTGGAAACCCTACAGTGAGGATAATTTGAATGCCGTACCGTTCCGTATTCCGCGACGACCTGTTCGCCGGTAAGACCCTCATCGTCACCGGCGGCGGTTCCGGCATCGGCCGCTGCACCGCCCACGAACTGGCGGCGCTGGGCGCCCGGGTGGTGCTGCTCGGCCGCAAGGAAGACAAGCTCAAGGCGGTGGCCGACGAGATCCGCGAGGACACCGGCCGGGAAGCCCTGTTCTTCACCTGCGATATCCGCGACGAGGACAAGGTCCGCGACACCGTGGCGGCGATCTACAAGCAGGTGCAGCAGGTGGACGGCCTGGTCAACAACGCCGGCGGCCAGTTCCCCTCGCCGGTGGCAATGATCAGCCAGAAAGGCTGGGAAACGGTGATCCGCACCAACCTGACCGGCGGCTTCCTGATGGCCCGGGAAGTGTTCATGCAGGGCATGAACAAAACCGGCGGCAGCATCGTCAACATCGTCGCCGACATGTGGGGCGGCATGCCCGGCATGGGGCACTCCGGCGCCGCCCGCGCCGGCATGGACAACTTCACCAAAACCGCCGCCCTGGAATGGGCCTGCGCCGGCGTGCGCGTGAACGCGGTGGCGCCGGGCTGGATCGCCTCCTCCGGCATGGACACCTACCCGGAAGGCATGCAGCAGACCATCAAGACCCTGCGCGGCGCGGTGCCGCTGAAGCGGCTCGGCCTGGAAGCGGAAGTGTCCTCGGCGATCACCTTCCTGCTCAGCGACGGCGCCGCCTTTATCAGCGGCGACACCTGGCGCATCGACGGCGCCGCCAGCCAGGGCAACGTGGCCATGTTCCCGCTGCCCGATCATAAAAACTCCAAACCCTATGACGGCTTCCACCGCGCCGTGACGCCCAACGTGCTCAAGGATCTGGATTAATGCCTGTACTCGAATCCGCCCTCGACCCGAACAGCGAGGAATACCGGCAAAACCGTGACGCCCTGCTGCAGGCGGTGGAGGAATTCCGCGCCATCGAACAGCAGGTGCGCGACACCGCCGAAGGCAAACGGGAGAAATTCGAAAAGCGCGGCCAGCTGCTGCCCCACGAGCGGGTGGCGCGGCTGCTGGATCCGGGCTCACCCTATCTGAGCCTGATGAACCTGGCCGGCTACAAAATGCACGACGACAAGGACGGCACCGAAGCCGGCGGCGGCACCATCGCCGGCATCGGCTATGTGTGCGGCGTGCGTTGCCTGGTCACCGCCTCCAACTCCGCCATCAAGGGCGGCACGGTAACGCCCTCCGGGCTGCATAAAACCCTGCGCCTGCAGCGCATCGCCCAGGAGAACCGGCTGCCCATGGTGAGCCTGGTGGAATCCGGCGGCGCCAACCTCAACTACGCCGCCGACGTGTTCGTGGAGGGCGCCCGCACCTTCGCCAACCAGGCACGCCTGTCCGCCGCCGGCATCCCGCAGATCACCGTGGTGCACGGCAACGCCACCGCCGGCGGCGCCTACCAGCCCGGGCTCTCGGACTATGTAGTGCTGGTGCGCAACCGCGCCAAGATGTTCCTGGCCGGCCCGCCGCTGCTGAAGGCGGCCACCGGGGAAATCGCCACCGACGAGGAGCTGGGCGGCGCGGAAATGCATACCGGCGTGGCCGGCACCGCCGAGTACCTGGCCGAGAACGACGCCGACGCCATCCGCCACGCCCGCGACATCATGAGCAAGCTGGGCCTGCGCGACCGGCCCGCCGAACACCGCGACTGGCAAGAACCGCTCTACCCGCCCGAACAACTGCTCGGCGTGGTGCCGGCGGACAGCAAGAAGCCCTACGACGTGCGCGAGATCATCGCCCGGCTCGCCGACGGCTCCGACTTCCTGGACTTCAAGAACGACTGGGACAGCGCCACCCTGTGCGGCTGGATCGACATCGAAGGCCAGCCGGTGGGCGTGATCGGCAACAACGGCCCGATCACCCCGCGCGGCGCCGCCAAGGCGGCCCAGTTCATCCAGCTCTGCGACCAGACCCGCCGGCCTTTACTGTTTCTCCACAACACCACCGGTTTCATGGTCGGCACCGACCCGGAGCAGAACGGCGTCATCAAGCACGGCTCGAAGATGATCCAGGCGGTGGCCAACGCCCGGGTCCCGAAAATTTCCATTCTCGTGGGCGGCTCCTACGGCGCCGGCAATTACGCCATGTGCGGCCGCGGCCTGGACCCGCGCTTCATCTTCGCCTGGCCCAACGCCAAGGTGGCGGTGATGGGCGGCCAGCAGGCCGGCACCGTGCTGCGCATCGTCGCCGAAGCCAAGCAGCGCGCCAACGGCCTGGAACCGGACGAAAAGGTGCTCGACATGCTGCAGCAAAGCACGGCCCAGAAACTGGACGCGCAATCCACCGCGCTCTACGGCACCGCCCGCCTCTGGGACGACGGCATCATCGACCCCCGCGACACCCGCAAGGTGCTGGCCTACGTGCTCGACATCTGCCGGCAAGCGGAGCAACGGGAGCTGAACGCCAATACCTTTGGCGTGGCACGACTGTAGAGAGCAGTTAAAAGTGAATAGTGAACAGTTAATAGCGAAAACACCGTTGCAGAAAGGCTCGGTGCGGACGGCGAAGGCCGGACCGCACCCTGTTTCGCTCTTCACTGTTAACTATTAACTGTTAACTAAAACCACCAGGTTTTTTTGGTTACCACCGACATCCCAGCGCTCAACAAAACGAGCCAACAAACACAGGACACGACCATGTTGTTTACTCAGGAACATGAAGAGCTGCGCCGCACGGTGCGTAATTTTATCGAGAAAGAGGTGAACCCGTTCGTGCCGGAGTGGGAAGCGGCGGGCCGTTTTCCGATCCACGACGTGTTCAAGAAGATGGGCGACCTGGGCCTGCTGGGCGTCACCAAGCCGGAAGAGTACGGCGGCATGGGCCTGGACTACTCCTACGGCCTGATCGTCGCCGAGGAAATCGGCGGCGCCACCTGCGGCGGCGTGCCGCTGTCCATCGGCGTGCAGACCGACATGGCCACGCCGGCCCTGGCCCGCTTCGGCTCCGACGAGCTCAAGCGCGACTACCTGGCGCCGGCCATCGCCGGTGACATGGTCGCCTCGATCGCGGTGTCCGAGCCCCACGCCGGCTCCGACGTGGCCAACATCAAGACCAAAGCCAAAAAGGACGGCGACGACTACGTGATCAACGGCACCAAGATGTGGATCACCAACTCGCCCAGCGCCGACTTCTTCTGTCTGCTGGCCAACACCTCCGACGACAAGCCGCACGTCAACAAGTCCCTGATCGTGGTGCCCAAGGACGCCGGCGGCATCACCGTGGACAAGCCGCTCAACAAGCTGGGCATGCGCAGCTCGGAAACCGCCCAGGTGTTCTTCGACGACGTGCGCGTGCCGCAGCGCAACCTGATCGGCCAGGAAGGCATGGGCTTCATGATGCAGATGATGCAGTTCCAGGAAGAGCGCCTGTGGGGCGCCGCCAACGCCATCAAGGGCTGCGACAACCTGATCGCCCAGACCATCGACTACGCCCGCGAGCGCCAGGTGTTCGGCATGTCGCTGCTGGATAACCAGTCCGTGCATTTCAAGCTGGCGGAGCTGCAGACCGAGGTGGAAATGCTGCGCGCGCTGGTGTGGCAGGCCTGCGAAACCTACATCAACGGCGGCGACGTGCTGCGTCTGGCGTCCATGGCCAAGCTCAAGGCCGGCCGCCTGTCCCGGGAAGTGGCCGACGGCTGCATGCAGTACTGGGGCGGCAACGGCTTTATGTGGGACAACCCGGCCAGCCAGCTCTACCGCGACGGCCGCCTGGGCTCCATCGGCGGCGGCGCCGACGAAGTCATGCTCGGCATTATCTGCAAGACCATGGGCATGCTGCCGGGCAAAAAGAAGAACAGTTAATAGTGAACAGTTAACAGTGAATAGCGGGATGGATGATGACTTTACCTGAGACGACGGCGCTGACGCTTTCCCGTGAAAGCGGCGTTTTGCACATCACGCTGAATCGGCCGGAAGCGCGTAATGCCATGAGCCTGGCCATGGTGAACGAGCTGATGGACGTGTTCGACTGGCTGGAGAACGACGCCGCCGGCGCCGAGGTGCGTGCCCTGGTGCTGCGCGGCGCGGACGGCCATTTCTGCGCCGGCGGCGACATCAAGGACATGGCCGGCGCCAGGCAGCAGGCCGCCGAGGGCGACCCGGAGGCGTTCCTGCGCCTGAACCGTCGCTTCGGTGAAATGATCAGCACCGCCAACCGTCTGCCGCAGGTGCTGATCACCGTGCTGGAAGGCGCGGTGATGGGCGGCGGCTTCGGTCTGGCCTGCGTCAGCGATGTCGCGATCGCTGCCGGCGACGCCAAATTCGGGCTGCCGGAAACCGGCCTCGGCGTGATTCCGGCGCAGATCGCCCCGTTCGTGGTGCAGCGCATCGGTCTCACCCGCGCCCGCCGTATCGCCCTCACCGGCCAGCGCTTCGACGGCCACCACGCGCTGACCCTGGGCGTGGTCCACGAGGTGGCGGACTCCCCGACGGAGCTGGACAAGAAGCTCGCCGAGGTGCTCGGTGAAATACGCCGCTGCGCTCCCAACGCAAGCCGGGTCACCAAACAACTGGTGCTCGACGTGGGCCACATGCCCATGGACGAGCTGCTCGACCGCGCGGCGGCCGACTTCGCCGAAGCCGTGGCCAGCGAAGAGGGCCAGGAAGGCACCCTGGCTTTTGTGCAGAAGCGTCCGCCGAAGTGGGCCGCCGACGAATGATCAGGTCTTCCTGTGAAAGCGACCCCTTGTGGGAGCGGGCCCTTGTGGGAGCGGGCCCTGCCCGCGAAAGGGAGCGAAGCTCCCGGCAGGATTCCAGAGGCCTCTCTAACGGCGGCGCAAACAACCGCTCTGGGATCCTGCCGGGTGGCTATAAGCCACCCTTTCGCGGGCGAGGCCCGCTCGCACAGGGGCCCACAAGGCCGTCGCTGGCAAATGAATAAGGAATGGCAATGAGTTTTGAGAAAGTACTGGTCGCCAACCGCGGCGAAATCGCCTGCCGGGTACTGCAAAGCGCGCGTTCGCTGGGCTATCGCACGGTGGCGGTGTTCTCCGAGGCGGACGCCGGCGCCCGCCATGTGCAGCTGGCCGACGAGGCGGTGTGCATCGGCCCCGCCACCGCCGCCGAGTCCTACCTGAACGTGCCGGCGCTGCTGGACGCCTGCCGCCGCAGCGGCGCCGACGCGGTGCACCCGGGCTACGGCTTTCTGTCCGAGAACGCGGACTTCGCCGCCGCCTGCGCGGAGGCCGGCGTCACCTTTATCGGCCCGCCCGCCGAGGCGATCCGCCTGATGGGCTCCAAGCGGCTGTCCAAGATCGCCATGCAGGAGGCCGGCGTGCCCTGTGTGCCCGGCTACCAGGGCGAGGACCAGAGCGACGACACCCTGATAAAGGAAGCGGAGGCCGTGGGCCTGCCGCTGATGATCAAGGCCAGCGCCGGCGGCGGCGGGCGCGGCATGCGCGTGGTCACCGAACCGCAGCAGATCGCCGCCCAGCTGAAAAGCGCCCGTCAGGAGGCGAAAAGCAGCTTCGGCAACGACGAGCTGATCCTCGAGCGGGCGGTGATCAACCCCCGCCACGTGGAGATCCAGGTGTTCGGCGACCACCACGGTAACGTCATCCACCTGGGCGAGCGCGACTGCTCGGTGCAGCGCCGCCACCAGAAAGTGGTGGAGGAAGCGCCCTCCCCGGTGGTCGACGAAGACCTGCGCCGACGCATGGGCGAGGCGGCGGTGAACGCCGCCAAGGCCTGCGATTACGTGGGCGCCGGCACCGTGGAGTTCCTGCTCGGCGCGGACGGCGAGTTCTACTTTCTGGAGATGAACACCCGCCTGCAGGTGGAGCACCCGGTCACCGAACTGGTCACCGGCCAGGACCTGGTGGCCTGGCAGCTGCGGGTGGCCGCCGGCGAGCCCCTGCCCCTGACCCAGGAGCAGGTGCGGCTCACCGGCCACGCCATGGAGGTGCGCCTCTACGCCGAGGACCCGGCCCAGGGCTACCTGCCGCAAACCGGCCCGGTGCTGAGCTGGCGGCCGGCCAGTGGCGAGGGCGTGCGCATTGACCACGGCCTGGTGGACGGCGCCGAAGTGGGCAGCCACTACGACCCGATGCTGGCCAAGATCATCGCCTTCGGCGCCAGCCGCGACGAAGCCCGCCGCCGGCTGATCCGCGCCGTGGAAGACACCGTGCTGATGGGCCTGGACGACAACCGCCGCTTCCTGGCGGCGATCCTGCGCCACCCGGAATTCGCCGCCGGCGACGCCACCACCGCCTTTATCGACGGCCCCTTCGCCGACGACCCGGGCCTGCGTGCCGCCGACACCCCGGAAGCCCTGTGGGCGCTGGCCGCCCTGCTGCTCACCCGTATCGGCGCCGGTGACGCCGCCGGCCGCGCCGGCTACCGCAACTGGCACTCCAGCGGCGTGGGCGCGCAGCCGCTGGTGCTGGCCCAGGGCGACCGCGAACGCACCCTCTACCTGACCCCGGACGGCATCCACGGCGGCCCGGACCTGACCCTGGACGCGGTCCGCCTGGACGCGGTCCACGACGACGGCACCCTGATCGCCACCCTGGACGGCGTGCGCCGCCGCTACCACTGGCTGCACCGGGACGGCCGCGTGTGGCTGCAGGACGGCGGCCTGCGCGCCTGCTTCGAGGAGCGCACCCACCGGGCCAGCGGCGGCGAGCAGGGCCCCGGCTCCGGCCAGCTGAAAGCGCCCATGGACGGCGCGGTGATCGAAGTGAGCGCCGCCGCCGGCGATACGGTAAAAAGGGGACAGACATTGGCGGTGCTGGAAGCCATGAAGATGGAACACGCCCTGAAAGCGGACTGCGACGGCACCGTGGACACCGTCACCGTCAGCGCCGGCGATCAGGTCAAGCGCCAGCAGCTGCTGATCACCGTCACCCCGGAGGTTGTCACTGAATGACAACCGGCCGGCGTTTTCGGGTAACGGACGTTCGTCCCAAAGTATGTTTGAATGGCTCCACGGCGGCGGCGCGACCGGCCGGTCGCGCAAGAGCCGGCGCTTTGCTTGCCGGTATAGGGGGCGAACGGTAAGGTATGGCGGCCCCTGTGGAGCGGTCCCGAGCCGCCACCGGACGCCGGATGTGACGCCACACTAATAGAGCAGTGCTTTATATAAACTCCCGGCTCGATCCGGGCATTCCAAGAACACAGACAATGGAGATCCCATGAGCAGCGCCGACGTCATTACGTTGCCCAAGCTTCTGTCCAAGGTTCCCGAGATTTTCGGTAATCTGCCCGGTTTGATCAAAGGCTCCAAGATGAGCAAGATCACCGACACCAACACGCCGCTGGGCTTGGGGGTGGCTTTCGAAAAGGCCACCGACAGCAACCCCAACGGCGTCGCCATCCTCTACGAGGACCGGGAGCTCACCTACAAGCAGTTCAATGCCTGGGCCAACCGCATCGCCGACTACCTGGCCTCCATCGGCCTGAAGAAAGGCGATACCGTGGCGGTGGACGTGGAAAACCGTCCCGAGCTGCTGGCCACCGTGCTGGGCTGCGCCAAACTGGGCGTCTGTTCCGCCCTGATCAACACCTCCCAGAAGGGCAAGGTGCTCACCCACAGCTTCAACCTGGTGGAGCCCAAGGCGGCGATCATCGGTCAGGAGCTGGTGGAAGTGATCCAGGAAGTGCGTGACGACCTGGACCTGAAGCAGAACTTCTTCTACTTCGCCGACCAGGACACTCTGGCAGACCCGGGCACCGCCCCGGAAGGCTTCACCAACCTGGCCACCGAGATCAAGGATTGCTCCAGCGAGAATCCGGCCAGCACCCACCAGACCTTCCTGCGCGACCCGCTGTTCTACATCTACCCCTCCGGCACCACCGGGCTGCCCAAGGCGGTGGTGTTCAACCACGGCCGCTGGGAAAAAGCCTACGGCGCCTTCGGCTACTCCGCCGTGCGCCTGAACAAGGACGACCGCCTGTACAGCACCCTGCCCTTCTACCACGCCACCGGCATGGTGATCTGCTGGGCCTCGGTGATCGCCCCCGCGGGCGGTCTGGCGATCGCGCGGAAGTTCTCCGCCAGCCGCTTCTGGGACGACATCCGCAAGCACAACTGCACCGCCTTCGGTTACGTCGGCGAGCTGTGCCGCTACCTGCACGAGCAGCCCGAGAAGCCGGACGACGGCGACAACCCGGTGCACACCATCGTCGGCAACGGCCTGCGCCCCAGCATCTGGAAAGAGTTCAAGAACCGCTTCGGCATCGAGCGCGTGGTGGAGCTGTACGCCTCCTCCGAGGGCAACGTGGCCTTCACCAACGTGTTCA
>NZ_ARXR01000041.1 GCF_015356855.1 Alloalcanivorax venustensis ISO4 | reverse complement strand
CGGTAATCCGCGATGAACCTTTTTTTAGCGCTGCATCTGGTGCATTTGCGCGCGCTCCACGTAATCCTGATACGCGGGCAGCGCCACGGCGCCGATCATGCCGATCCACCCCACCATCACCAGCAGCATGATCACCAGAGCGGCGATCAAACCACCACCGTTGGGGGTCGGCGCGGGGCCGTACCGGTTATCGCCGTCGCTGCCGGGAACGAACAGCATCGCCAGTGCCATGACGACGTTGGCCAGCGGTACGAACATCAGCAGGATCAGCCAGCCGCTCACGTTCATATCATTCAGCCGGCGCACGCCGTAAATAATGCTCATCACGGCCGCGAACACACCACCCACCGCGAGCACCAGCATCATCACCGAGAACATCACGCCGCCGGGCTCCGAAGCGGGCGGCCCGGCGATCGCGGCGACCGCCGCCACGGCGGCGAATACCAGGTAAACGATCAGGGTAATGGTGAGGGCATAGACGAAGTAGCGCACTCTGCCGAGACGGCCCTTTACCTGGAATAAGCGAGGCTGATAACGGCGTTCCGATCCGGTCTCCAGATCCGACCCCGGCGCGGCGTAAGGCTGGTTCATGGTGTTCCCCCTGGTTTTAGTTGCTTGTCTGTTCCAGCGGCATGCTCTCCGCCCGGGCGGAGACGGCACGCAGAATGTCGCAGCGGCTCAGTTGCCCCACCAGCCGCTGGCCGTCCACCACCGGCAGGCAACGGCGGTGGTTACGAAGAAACATCTCCGCCGCTTCCTGAACCGTGGCGTGACAGTCGAGGCGGTTCACTTCACGGCTCATATAGTCGGCCACCAGACCGATGCCGGTCTGGTGATAGCCCGCGTCCAGAGCGCCCTTCAACCCGTCGGATTCGGAGAACATGCCCACCAGCCGGCCCTGTTCCACCACCGGCGCGCCGGCCAGACCCTGGGCCAGCAACACGGCAATGGCGTCGGTGACCGACATGGAGGGAGAGAGCAAGAAAGGGTCGCGGATCATGTAATCCCTTACCTGTAATGTATTCAACATGGCTTCGTTCCCTGGAAGCGTTTCAATAAAGCCTACCGTCAGGCTCCGCGCACGGCCACCCCGAGTTGGCCGATGCGGCGCCCCCAATAGCCGTCCGGCGTGGCGCGCCAGGCCTGGCGGTGCAGCCAGGCGAGGCTGTCCGCGTCGCGGGCCAGCGCGTTGAGCTGGAAGCGGTTAAGCGTGGCCGGCCCCTGCTCCAGGCAGCGTTGCGCCCACTGGCGCAGGGTATCCGGCTCCACGGTCCGGCGGTGGCGCGCCTGGGCCCGGTGCAGACGATTGAGGCGCGGATCGATCACCGCCACCTCGAAGGCGCTTAATGGCGTGGGGTTGAGCGGCGCCGGCTCGGCCACCGTGCTCACCAGCGGGATCAGGCGCTGCTCTTCCGGCGTCAGCAGCAGACCGCGCTCGCGCAGCCACCGGCCGATCGCCACCCGGCTCAGCAGGACCGAAGTGGGCGCCGCCAGGATCAGCGGCAAGGCCACCGGCAGCGACCAGTAAAAGAACATCGGATCCAGCCACAGGGCCAGCGCCGCCCAGCCCGCGGCCAGCAGCGTGCCCGGCGCCTGGCTGATCAGCGCCTGGAGCCAGCCGGTTTCATCGGTGCGGTTCTGGCCGCCCCAGTGCAACGACACGTTGAACAGCGCCTCCAGCACATAACGGCTGTGCGCCAACATGCGGATCGGCGCCAGCAGCATGGACACGAACAGCTCCAGAAACACCGACAGCAGCAGCTTCCAGAAGCCGCCGAACTGCCGCCGGCCACCGCTGAGCAGCACATCCGCCACCGCCAGGAATTTCGGAAAAAACAGCAGGAAAAAGGTACTCAGGATCATCGCCACCGCCCAGTGCGGATGCCATTCCGGCCACACCGGGAACATGCTGTTCTGCGGATCCGGGAAGTAATCGATCGGCCACAGCGTCAACCGCGTGGCCTCGATGCTGGTGAGCACCAGAAACACGAACCACACCGGCGACGCCAGGTAGGAAAGGATACCGTTGATAAACGCCATGCGGTGCGCGAAGCGGATGCGGCGGCCGAAGAACAACAGCCAGATGTGCTGCATGTTGCCCTTGGTCCAGCGCCGGTCACGGGTGAGCTCGTCCACCAGGGTGGGTGGCGACTCTTCGTAGCTCTCGTGGAGTTCCGGCTCCATCCACACCTGGTAACCGGCGCGGCCCATATAGGCGGCCTCGACGAAGTCATGGCTCATGATCGAGCCTTTGAACAGGCCGAACCCGGACAAGCGGCGCAGGCCGCAGTGGGCCATGAACGGCTCGGTGCGGATAATGGCGTTATGGCCCCAGTAGGCCGCTTCACCCAGTTGCAGCGCGGCCAGGCCGGTGCTGAACAGGGGCCCGTAGATGCGGTTGGCGAACTGCTGAAAACGGGCGAACGCGGACCGGGCGTTGATCAATGAGGGGCTGCTTTGCAGAATGCCGATGCGCGGCGCCAGCTCCATGTGCCGCACCATGCGCACCAGGGTGTCGCCCCCCATCACGCTGTCCGCGTCCAGCACCACCATGTAGCGGTAGTCGGCGCCCCAGCGGCGCAGAAAATCGGCCACGTTGCCGCTTTTGAAGTTCAGGTTGACCGGCCGGTGCCGGTAGAACAGACGGCCTTCCAGGCCCAGCTCCCGGCACAGCGCGTACCAGCCGGCCCGTTCCGCCAGCCACACGTCCGCGTCACGGCTGTCGGAAAGAATATAAAAATCGAAATGGTCGAGCTGACCGCTGGCACGCAGGGATTCCACCGTGGCGCGCAGGCCGGCCAGGGTGCGGTCCACCGGCTCGTTGTAGATCGGCAGCACCAGCGCGGTGCGGGCCAGGGGTGTGGCCGCCAGGGTGGCGGCATCATGCCGACGCGCCAGCGATTGCGGATCACCGCCCCGGCGGCGCATGTAGAAGCCCAGCATGGCGGTCCAGAAGCCCACCGAGATCCAGGCGAACAGCAGCGCGAACAACAGCAGAATACTTTGTTCCAGCAGATCGCCGCCGTGGTAAGGCAGCACCGACAGCATGCCGTAAACACCGGCCAGGGTCTGGCTGACCACCAGCAGGGTAAGCACCGTGCGGCGCATCACCGCCACCGCCTTCCAGCGGCCGGTGAGGTCGGGCACCGATTCCGCCTCGCCGGCCCCGCTCATAGCGAATCCGCGTAATGAACGCTGGCGTGGTGCAGCGGTGGTGTTTGCGGGGGCAGCGCCTCTTCCGGCAAGGGAAAGGTGTCCGGCAGCCGCTCCATCACCCGGGCCAGCAGCCGCTGCTCCCCCTCTTCCAGGGCGCTGTCCACCAGCCGCAGCGCGCGCCGCGCCACCTCCGGCGTCACCCTGATTCCGGACAGGCGCAGATAGGTGAGCGCCCGCGCCAGTGTCTCTTCCACCTCGTGATACGGCATCAGCGGGCCTCGCCCAGAATGTCGTTGTCGGCGGGGATGTCATAGGACCAGGTTTCGGAAACCGCCTCCTCCTCGTTCTTGAGGAAGGCGCGCAACGCCAGCGGCTGGCCCTCCGCCGGCTTCGCCAGAATCGACAGCCGCCAGCGATTCACCGGGCTGAGGAATTCGACGAAATGCTCGATCACTTCGGCGTCGCCGCCGGCGGTCACGGCGCTGGTCACCGGCGCGTCGGCGGACAGATCCTTCAGCGGCCCGCCGGCGAAATCCACGATCACCCGGTAGGCGCCCTCCACGGTGCCGCCGCCGACCCGGTTGCCGTCGCCGACGAAGGTTCTCTCGGCGCGCGCCCGGTCGCCGCCGCTCACCGACGGCCCGCCCACCTTGAGGGAATAATCGAACGACAGCGACTGGCCTTCGCGGACCGGCTCGTCCGGGGTCCAGAACGCCACGATGTTATCGTTGGTTTCGTTGTTGGTGGGCAGTTGCACCAGCACCACCCTGCCCTTGCCCCAGTCGCCCTTGGGCTTCACCCAGGCACTCGGGCGGCGATGATAGTTGGCGCCGTAATCCTGGAAATCCTCGAAGTTGGTCTGCCGCTGCATCAAGCCGAAGCCCTGCACCGATTCGGTCTGGAAATAGTCCAGTTTCAGGCTTTTCGGATTCAGCAGCGGCCGCCACAGCCACTCGCCGCTGACCCCGTTATGAACCAGCAGGCCGCCGGAATCGTGCACCCGGGGCCGCCACTCGCCGCGCGGACGGGCGGTGTTGCCGCCGTAGAAAAACATGCTGGTGAGCGGCGCGATGCCCAGTTTCTCGATGTCGCTGCGAATGAACAGACGGGACTGCACGTCCATCACGGTGTTATCGCCGGTGCGCACGTCGAACCGGTAGGCGCCGGTGAGGCTGCGGCCGTCCAGCAAGGCATACACGGTCATGGTTTCCGACTTGGCGTCCGGGCGCACCAGCCAGAATTCCGTGAACGAGGGAAACTGCTCGCCGGAGGGCAGCCCGGTGTTCACCGCCACGCCCCGGGCGGATAAGCCGAAGCTGTTGTCACGGCCGACGGCGCGGAAGTAGCTGGCGCCGGCGAACACCAGAAACTGGTTGCGGCTGTCCGGGCCCTGCAACGGATAGGTGAGCTTGAAGCCGCCGTGGCCGAGATCCGCGGGGATACGCTTGGCCAGCTCTTCGTTGGTGTAGCTGTAGTCGGTTTTGTTGTAGGTGATCGGGCGGACACCCTCGGCATCCACTTCGTGGAGCACCACCGGATGCTTGAAGTACAGGCCCGGCGACATCAGCATCACCTGGAAGCGGGCGTCGCTTTTGATCCAAAGGCTGTTTTCCGACTTGAAGCGGATGCCCTGGTACTGCTCGTAGGTGAGCTCACGGAGAAAGGCGGGAATGGGCGTCGGTGCCTGGTAGGATTCATCGGCCAGCGCCCTGGCCTTGTCGATCACATCCTCAAAAGAGAACCCCGACGCCGGAAGCGGCAAGGCCGCCAGGGCCAGCCACAGCATCAGCATCGGCCACCAACGAAAACGCTCCATGTATACAACTCCGCTGCCTGATGTCGCCGAGCCTGGACCGGCTCGACGCCGCTATCATCAGACAGATGTTAACCGTGTGACAACCGGGCGGACGGGGATAAACGTCAATAAACTATAAATTTTCGCAAAACCCGCCCGCGCCCCTTTAAATCAGGGCCTTGGGGGCGGTGATCACACCGTTGTTGTCGGCGTAGACGAACTCGCCCGGGCGGAACGTCACCCCGCCGAAGGTGATGTCGATGTTCAGCTGGCCCTCGTCCCGGCGCACCGATTTGATCGGCACGCAGCCCAGGGACAGCACGCCGATATCCAGCTTGGCCAGTTCATCCACATCGCGGCAGGCGCCGTGGATGATCACGCCTTCCCAGCCGTTCTTCACCGCGTTCTCGGCGATCATGTCGCCGATCAGGGCGTTGCGCAGGCTGCCGCCGCCGTCCACCACCAGCACCTTGCCTTTACCGTCGGTGCCCAGGTGTTCCTTGACGCGGGAATTGTCCTCAAAGCATTTCACCGTGACGATTTCACCGCCGAAGGCGCCGCGGCCCCCGTAGCTGAACCAGTTAAGGCCGGTGACCACGGACACCAGGTCCGCGTTGTCGTCGCACAAATCACAGGTGACGAAACTCATCTTTACTCCTTCTACGTTAAGACACAGCCCGTGGGTATTTTTCACGAAACTTGCCGGCGTACACCACGAAATCGCGGAAGCGCACCCGGTAGACCCCGGTGGCCGGGCCTTCCAGCGCCATGCCCACCAGCGCCTCGGCGACCCGCTCGCCGCTCACCGGCAGCCAGTGCGCGTCGGTCCAGCGGGTGATCGGGTCGATGATTTTGGAAAAACGAATCCCGAACGCTTCCACCGGACGCGGCCGCTCCCGCTCGCCGAGCAGCAGAGACGGCTGGAACAGCGCCAGCAACGGCAGCTTCAGTGCTTTCAGTTCGCGTTCCGCCTGCCCCTTGGTGCGCGCATAGAAAAACGGCGAATGGGCATTGGCATTGACCGCCGACACCATCATAAAGCGCTGCACGCCGGCGTCGCGCGCCGCGCGGCCCACCGCGGTGATCAGATCCAGGTCCACCGCGCGGAACGCTTCCTTGGAGCCGGCCTGCTTCAGGGTGGTGCCGAGCGCGCAGAACACGTCATCGACCTGAAAATATTCGGTTTCCTTGTCGAATTGCGCCGGCTCCACCACCTTCTCGATCAGTTTCGGATGGTCGATCCCCAGCGGCCGGCGCGTCAGCACCCGTACTTCCTGGTAGGCGTCGCAATCCAGCAGCAGGCGCAAACAATGCCCGCCAACCAGACCGGTGGCGCCCAACAGCAGGGCCCGTCGGCTCATGGCAGTTCCCTCGTTGTTGTCATTCGTCGTCGTTACCTTCCCCGTCGGTATCCACGTCGTGGAGCAACCAGCGCCGCAGCACGGTTTCCAGCTCTTGAAGATGCACGGGTTTGGCGAGAAAGTCATCCATGCCGGCGGCCAGACACTTGGCCTGAACGCCCTCGGCGGTGTTGGCGGTGATCGCGATCACCGGGGTGCGGGTGCGCTCCGCGGCCTGCTCTCTTTCGCGCAGGGTGCGGGTGGCGGTGAAGCCGTCCAGCTCCGGCATCATGCAGTCCATCAGGATCAGATCGAAGCTTTCCTGCTCCAACAGCGCGAGAGCGGTTTCCGCGTTATTGACCGTCTTAACCTGATAGCCGAGCTTGCCGAGCATGCCACGGGTGACCAGCTGATTGACCTCGTTGTCTTCCACCAGCAACAGCCGGTAAAGCCTGCGGCGCTCGCGCTCTTCCGGGGTTTCGGTGGGCAGGTCCGGCACCGGCATCTGGCGCGGCACGCCCAGCAACTTGCCCAGCGCCACGCGCAACCCGGTGCGATGAACCGGGCGCACCAGCACCACCAGCCCGTGCTTGTCCACCAGCCGCTGCACCGCCGGCTCGCCGCGCTCTTCGATGGCGCAGATCAGCATCAGCTTCACCGGCCGCAGCCCGGGGTCTTCCAGCACGGTGCGGCACAGGTTCAGCGCCGATTCCCGGCGCCCGTGGGTGTCCACCAGCAGCAACTCAAACTCGCTGTGCTCGCGGTGACCGGCGCGCACCGCCTGCAACGCCTGGTCGTAATCCCGGGCGCCCTGGCAGTAGCTGCCCAGTGCTTCGAATTCTTCCTGCAGACAGGCCAGGGAGCCGCTGCTGGTGCCCACCGCCAGGCCCTGCACCTGGCCCACGGCGCCGGCCAGCTTGGTGCTCTCGCTCATGTTCGCCTGCATGCCCAGGCGCACCGTGAACCAGAACGTGGAGCCTTCGCCGGGATTGCTTTCGGCGCCGATCATGCCGCCCATGGCCTCGATCAGACCCTTGCAGACCAGCAGCCCGAAGCCCGCGTGCCGGGTGCTGAAGGCGTCCTGGGCACCGGCCAGGAACTGATCCTCGAACAGATGCTTGAGGGTCTCGGTGTCCATGCCCTGGCCCTGGTCACTGACCCGCACCCGCAGCACGCCGTCGCTTTCCCCTTCGGTGGTGAAATCCACGTCCAGGCGTATTTCGCCGCGCTCGCTGAATTTGATCGCGTTGCTGAGCAGATTGGTGAGCACCTGCAGCAGACGGTCCCGGTCGCCGCGCACCCGTTTCGGCAGCATGCGGTCCACCACCGCCGACAGCTCCAGATTCTTGGACTGGGCCATGGGGCCGAAGGCTTCCAGGGTCTGCTCCAGGGCGCCGCGCAGGTCGAAATAGTCCGGGCTCAGGGTGATGCGCCCGGTGAGAATCCGGGAGTAGTCCAGCACGTCGTCGATCAGGCTGATCATCAGCTTGCCGCTCTGCCCCGCCACCTGCAGGTATTCCTGCTGCTCGTCACTGAGCCGGGTGTCCTCCAGCAGCGACATCATGCCCATCACCGAATTCATCGGCGTGCGCAATTCATGGGCGAGCCGGTATACCAGGCTGAGCTGGATGTCGGTGTTGGCCGGCAGGTCCCGGCGCCGCTCGGGGGAACCACGGCGCTCGCGGGTGACCGCGTGCCAGAACAGCTCGTACTGGCCCCGGTAAAGACGGAACAGATAGAAGGTGTAGGAGGTGACCAGCAGGCCCAGCAGCCACTCCTGCAGCCCGGCGGCCAGGAACAGCGAGGCGATCAGCGGCAGGAACATCAGCAGGATATACACCTGCCGCACCCGCAGGCCGGCCATCCAGGAGCTGCCCAGCGCGGTGGTCACACCGACGTTATAGAGGATCACCACGAAGACGTTGAAGCCGGTGCCGACCCGCCACACCAGCCAGGCGGGCAATACCCCCCAGACCAGGGCGTGCAGAATCAGGCCGAGCGCGAACAGCCGGCGCCAGCGCGCCGGCCCGGCGCCGTAGAGGGCGTCAAAGCGCGCCACCAGCCACAGCCGGTAGGCGGTCACCAGCACCACGGCGCCGCCGGCGATCAGCGTCTCCAGCTCGTAAGCCCGGTACACACCGCCCCAGGCGGTCACCAACGCATAAACCACAAGGGCCGCCAACACCCCCATCAGAGAGTTCTTGGCGGCCCCGTAGTCGACTCGTTTCAGAACCTTGCGATCTTTTCGGTAAATCACCCGTCCACCATCCTCGGACGAAGAAGGCGCTAAAGGTAACACCGTCCAACCGGACAGGCCACTTTACGTTAACGTAAACTTCCCCTAATCTTTTCCGCCATGACACTCAAGCAAAGCTACGGCATCGGCGAGCTGGCACGGGAATTCGACGTGACCACGCGCACCATCCGTTTTTACGAAGACCAGGGCCTGCTTACGCCCCGCCGGCGCGGCCAGACGCGCATTTATTCGCCGGCGGACCGGGTCGCCCTGAAGCTGATCCTGCGCGGTAAACGCCTGGGCTTCTCGCTGGCGGAATCCGGCGATCTGATCCGCCTCTACCAGCCCACCGGCGACAACCGCCAGCAGCTCGGTGCCCTGCTTGAAAAAATCGAAGAGAAACGTACCCAGCTACAACAGCAACTGGTCGACATCCAGATCATGCAACAGGATCTGGACGCGGCCGAGGAACGCGCCAGGCAGGCGCTGAAGGAATTGGAGGAAAGCGATGTTTAACGGCGGCCTGGATTTTCAGTTCGACGACACCCTCACCGCGCTGCAGGACAGCGCCCGCGCCTTCGCCCGCAAGGAGATCGCACCGATCGCCGCGCGCGTGGATCAGGACAACCTGTTCCCCAACGAGCTGTGGAAGAAGCTCGGCGATCTGGGCG
Organism: Alloalcanivorax venustensis ISO4; assembly: GCF_015356855.1. Taxonomy (GTDB): domain Bacteria; phylum Pseudomonadota; class Gammaproteobacteria; order Pseudomonadales; family Alcanivoracaceae; genus Alloalcanivorax; species Alloalcanivorax venustensis. Next base: position 12,543 of record NZ_ARXR01000041.1, on the reverse strand, counting down.
TGCTGGGTGTCACCGTGGGCGAGGAATACGGCGGCGCCGGCCTGGGCTACCTGGCCCACACCCTGGTGATGGAGGAAATCTCCCGGGCCTCCGCGTCCATCGGCCTGTCCTACGGCGCCCACTCCAACCTGTGCGTGAACCAGATTTATCTCAACGGCAACGACGCCCAGCGCCAGAAGTACCTGCCCAAGCTGGTCAGCGGCGAGCACATCGGCGCGCTCGCCATGAGCGAGCCCGGCGCCGGTTCCGACGTGGTCAGCATGGGCCTGCGCGCGGAAAAGAAAGGCGACCGCTATCTGCTCAACGGCAACAAGATGTGGATCACCAACGGCCCCGACGCCCACACCTATGTGATCTACGCCAAGACCGAACCGGACGCCGGCCCGCGCGGCATCACCGCCTTTATTGTCGAGCGCGACTTCCCCGGTTTCTCCCGCGCCCAGAAGCTGGACAAGCTGGGCATGCGCGGCTCCAACACCTGCGAGCTGGTGTTCGAAAACTGCGAAGTGCCGGAGGAAAACATTCTCGGCGAACTGAACCAGGGCGTGCGCGTTTTGATGAGCGGCCTGGACTATGAGCGCACCGTGCTGTCCGGCGGCGCCACCGGCATCATGCAGGCCTGCCTGGATGTGGTGCTGCCCTACGTCCATGAGCGCAAGCAGTTCGGCCAGGCGATCGGCGAATTCCAGCTGATGCAGGGCAAGCTCGCCGATATGTACGTGACCCTCAACGCCAGCCGCGCCTACCTCTACCAGGTGGCGCGCAACTGCGACGCCGGCCACAGCAGCCGCAAGGACGCCGCCGGCGCCATCCTCTACTGCGCCGAGAACGCCACGCAAATGGCCCTGGACGCGATCCAGTGCCTGGGCGGCAACGGCTACATCAACGAATACCCCACCGGCCGCCTGCTGCGCGACGCCAAGCTTTATGAAATAGGCGCCGGGACTAGTGAAATCCGCCGTATGTTGATCGGCCGCGAACTGTTCAACGAGACCGCCTGAGCCATGCCCAAAATCATCAGCCAGCTCAACAAAAGCGCGCCGGAATACGGCCAGTACCGCGAACACAATCTGGCGCTGCGTGACACCCTGAAGGAAAAACTCGACCGCATCGCCCATGGCGGCGGCGAGGCCGCCGAAGCGCGCCTGCGCGACAAGGGCAAGCTGCCGGTGCGCGAGCGCATCCAGCACCTGCTCGACCCGGGCTCCCCTTTCCTGGAGCTGTCGGCGCTGGCCGCCGACGGCGTCTACCCCGGTGAGGACGTGCCCGCCGCCGGCTGTGTCGGCGGCATCGGCCGGGTGGCCGGCGTGGAGTGCATGATCGTCGCCAATGATCCCACGGTGAAAGGCGGCAGCTACTACCCACTGACCGTGAAAAAACACCTGCGCTGCCAGGCGGTGGCCGCCGAGAACCGGCTGCCCTGCGTCTACCTGGTGGACTCCGGCGGCGCCAACCTGCCGCGTCAGGATGAGGTGTTCCCGGACCGGGATCACTTTGGGCGTATCTTTTTCAACATGGCCAATATGTCGGCGCGCGGTATTCCGCAGATCAGCGTGGTGCTGGGCTCCTGCACCGCCGGCGGCGCCTATGTGCCGGCCATGGCCGACGAAGTGATCATGGTGCGCAACCACTCCACCGTGTTCCTGGCCGGCCCGCCGCTGGTGAAAGCCGCCACCGGTGAAGTGGTCAGCGCCGAGGAGCTGGGCGGCGCCGCCCTGCACGGCGAGCAGTCCGGCGTCGCCGACCATCTGGCCGACGACGAACCCCATGCGCTGGACCTGGCGCGCCGCTGCATCGGCCGGCTCAACTGGCACAAGCCGGAGCAGCTGGAGGTGCGCCCGGCCCGGCCGCCGGCCTATGAGCCGGACGAACTGTACGGCCTGATTCCGCCCACCACCCGTTCGCCGATGCCGGCCCGGGAACTGATCGCGCGCATCGTCGACGACTCCGACCTGGACGAATTCAAGGCCAACTACGGCACCACCCTGGTCACCGGCTTCGCCCGCATCCACGGCTTTCCGGTGGGCATTCTCGCCAACGACGGCGTGCTCTATTCCGAGTCCGCGCTCAAGGGCGCCCACTTCGTGGAGCTGTGCAACCAGCGCAAGATTCCGCTGCTGTTCCTGCAGAACATCACCGGCTTCATGGTGGGCAAGAAATACGAAGCGGAAGGCATCGCCAAGCACGGCGCCAAGATGGTCAACGCGGTGGCCTGCGCCAGCGTGCCCAAGTTCACCGTGATCACCGGCGGCAGCTTCGGCGCCGGCAACTACGGCATGTGCGGGCGCGCCTACGACCCGCGCTTTATGTTCATGTGGCCCAACGCGCGCATCTCGGTGATGGGCGGCGAACAGGCCGCCAGCGTGCTCACCCAGGTAAAAGCCGCGTCGCTGAAAAAGAAAGGCGAACACTGGAGCGACCAGGACGCCCAGCGTTTTCAGGACGACATGACCGCCCAGTACGAAACCATGGCGCAGCCCTGGTACGCCAGCGCGCGTCTGTGGGATGACGGCGTCATCGACCCGGCGGACACCCGCGACGTTCTCGGCCTGGCCATTTCCGCCAGCCTCAATGCACCCATCGAAGAGACGCGCTACGGCGTGTTCCGCATGTGAGGGAGACAACCATGAGTGTGCAAACCACCCGCCGGGGCCCGGTCACCCACATCACCCTGAACAACCCGGACAAACGCAACGCCTTCGACAACACCATCATCGAAACGCTGATCGACGCCTTCCAGCAGGCCGGTGGCGACGATGGCCGGGTGATCGTGCTGGACGCCGCCGGCAAGCATTTCTCGGCCGGCGCCGACCTCAACTGGATGCGCGCCATGGGCGCCCTCGACGAGCAGGAAAACCGCGCCGACGCCCTGCGCCTGGCCACCCTGATGGACACCATCGACCGGGCCGGCAAACCGGTCATCGCCCGGGTCCAGGGCGCCGCCTACGGCGGGGCCCTGGGGTTGATCTGCGCGGCGGACATCGCGGTGGCCGCCGACGACGCCCGCTTCTGCCTCAGCGAAGTGAAGCTGGGCATTCTGCCGGCGGTGATCGCGCCCTATGTGGTGCGCGCCCTGGGCGCCCGCCAGGCGCGCCGCTACGTCATGACCGCCGAAGTGATCGACGCCCCCCGCGCCGGCCGGCTCGGCCTGGTCCACGAAGTGGTGCCGGCGGCGGAGCTGGACGCCACCGTGGATAAACTGGTGACCGCCCTGCTCGACGGCGCCCCCGAAGCGCAACGGCGCGCCCGCGAGCTGGTGCACCGCGCCGACGACAGCGACGTCAGCCACGGGTTGATCGAGTACACCGCCAACCTGATCGCCGAGCTGCGCACCGGCGCGGAAGGCCAGGAGGGCCTGGGCGCCTTCCTGGAAAAACGCCCGCCGAACTGGAAACCGAACCGGAACTGACCATGGCCGCCATCAACACGCTATTGATCGCCAACCGGGGCGAGATCGCCCGGCGCATTATCCGCACCGCCCGCGAGCTGGGCCTGACCACGGTGGCGGTGTACTCCGACATCGACGCCGACGCGCCCCATGTGCGCGAGGCCGACCGCGCCGTGCGGCTGGGCCCGGCGCCGGCCCGGGACAGCTACCTGGACATCGACAAGGTGATCCGCGCCGCCCGCGACAGCGGCGCCGACGCCATTCACCCCGGCTACGGCTTTCTGTCCGAGAACACCACCTTCGCCGACGCCTGCGCGGACGCCGGCCTGATCTTCGTCGGCCCCGGCGCCGAGGCCATCCGCCTGATGGGCGACAAGGCCGCCGCCCGCCAGCACATGGCGCAAAGCGGCGTGCCGGTGCTGCCCGGCTTCGACCGGGAAGGCGCCGACGACGCCACCCTGATCGCCGAGGCGCAAAAAGTCGGCTTCCCGCTGCTGATCAAGGCGGTGGCCGGCGGCGGCGGCAAAGGCATGCGCGCGGTGGACAACGCCGCCGGCTTCGAGGAAGCCCTGGCCGCCGCCCGCCGCGAGGCACGCAACGCCTTCGGCGACGACCGGGTGCTGCTGGAGCGCTACCTGCCCACCGCCCGCCACGTGGAAGTGCAGGTGTTCGCCGACAACCACGGCAACGCGGTGCACCTGTTTGAACGCGACTGCTCGGTGCAGCGCCGCCACCAGAAAATCATCGAGGAAGCCCCGGCCCCCGGCCTCACCGAGGCCCAGCGCCGGGATGTCGGCGACGCGGCGGTGCGCGCCGCCCGCGCCATCGACTATCGCGGCGCCGGCACGGTGGAGTTTCTGTTCTCCCCCGAAGGCGAATTCTTCTTCATGGAGATGAACACCCGCCTGCAGGTGGAGCACCCGGTCACCGAGCTGATCACCGGCGAGGATCTGGTCGCCTGGCAACTGGCCGTGGCCGAAGGCCGGCCGCTGCCGAAAAGCCAGGAGCAGATCCAGCGCCACGGCGCCGCCATGGAGGTGCGCCTGTACGCGGAAAACCCCTACCAGCAGTTCCTGCCCTCCGCCGGGCGCCTGGAACAACTGCGCTGGCCGGAACAGGTGCGCGTGGACAGCGGCTTCGAGGCCGGCGACCGGGTCAGCGACCATTACGACCCGATGATCGCCAAGCTGATCAGCCACGGCGGCGACCGCGACCAGGCCCGCCGCCGGCTGGTGGCGGCCCTGGACGATCTCGCCATCAGCGGCGTGCATCACAATGCCGCCTTTCTGCACCGGGTTCTGAGCAGCCCGGTGTTCGCCGACGCCGAGTTGGACACCCGCCTGCTTGAGAAACACTCGGACCTGATGACGCCGGCGCCGGCGGACAGCGACCTGGTCGCCGTGGCCGCCGCCGGCGCCGTGGCCCAACGGCCCGCCACCGGCAACGACCCCTGGGGCGCGCTGCCAGGTTGGCGTCCGCTGGGACAAAAGCGCACCCTGATCCCATTGCGGGTGGGCGAGCAGGCCCACACCGTGGTGCTCGACAATGACCAGGCCCGGGTGGACGGCGGCGAGCCCGCGCCCTTCCACCTGCGCCGCCGGGGCACCGCCTTTGAGCTGCACTGGGGCGAGCGCCGCCTGGCCGGTCACCTGATCGAACCCCGGGATGGCGACGCCCGACATACGGCGGTCTTCGTGCACGGTCAGGATTACCCGGTGGAGATACACCCGGCCCGGGAGAGCGACCGCGCCGGCGGCCAGGACGGCTTCATCGCGCCCATGAGCGGCACCATCGTCGCCTGCCATGTGGCAGCCGGCGCCACGGTGGCCGCCGGGGACGCGGTGATCACCCTGGAAGCCATGAAGATGGAGCACACCCTGCGCGCCGGTGCCGCCGGCACCGTGGAACGCTTCCACGTGGCCGATGGCGACAGCGTCGCCGAAGGCACGCTCCTGGTTGATTTCAATTCGCTGGATTCCGAAACGGAGGCACAATGACAACAACCCCGACCCCGCTCTGGCAGCCCGATGAAAAGCGGCTCAACGAAGGCCAGCCCGCCGCGTTCCGCGCCCGCGCCGAACAGCTGGCCGGCACGCCGCTCACGGATTACCGGGACCTGCACCGCTGGTCGGTGACGGAGCCGGAGGCGTTCTGGAATCTGGTCTGGGATTTTTGCGAACTGCGCGGCCATAAAGGCGAGCGGGTGCTGGCGCCGTCACCGGTGTTCCGCCACAACCGCTGGTTCCCGGACGCGCGCATCAACATGGCCGAGAACCTGCTGCCCCGGCACGACACCCACACCGCCCTGGTGAGCATCGACGAGGGCGGCCGCCGTGACCAGATCAGCTACAACGACCTGCACGTGGCCGCCGGCCAGGTGGCCGCGCAGCTCCAGGCCGCCAGCGTTGAGCCCGGCGACCGGGTCGCCGGCTACATGCCCAACCGCATCGAAACCGTGATCGCCGCTCTGGGCTGCGCCTGGATCGGCGCCATCTGGTCGTCCTGCTCGCCGGACTTCGGCGTCGAAGGTGTCCTGGACCGCTTCGGCCAGATCGAACCCAAGGTGCTGTTCGCCTGCGACGGCTACCAGTACAACGGCAAGTGGATCGAGCTGGACGAACGCATCCAGGCGCTGCATGAAAAACTGCAGCCGGAATTGCTGATCGTGATTCCCGGCCGCGGCGACACCAGCGCGGTGCGCCAGGCGCTCAACTGGCGCGACTGGCTGGCCGCCGCCGGGGCGCCGCCGGCCTTCGCCGAGCTGCCGTTCGACCATCCGCTTTATATTCTCTATTCCTCCGGCACCACCGGCGCGCCCAAGTGCATCGTGCACGGCACCGGCGGCGCCCTGATCCAGCACGCCAAGGAGCACCGCCTGCACGGCGACCTGGGCGCCGACGACGTGCTGTTCTACTTCACCACCTGCGGCTGGATGATGTGGAACTGGCTGGTCAGCGGCCTGCAGACCGGCGCCACCCTGGTGCTCTACGACGGCAACCCGGCCTACCCGGACGCCACCCGCCTGTTCGATGTGATCGACGCGGAGAAGATCACCCACTTCGGCACCAGCGCCAAGTTCGTGCAGGCGGTGGAAAAAGCCGGCGCCGTGCCCCGCGACAGCCACGACCTGTCCACCCTGCGCACGCTCTACTCCACCGGCTCGCCGCTGCTGCACGAGAGCTACGACTTCCTCTACGAGAAGGTCAAACCGGACCTGCTGGTGAGCTCGATTTCCGGCGGCACCGATATCATTTCCTGCTTCGCGCTGGGCAGCCCGCTGGTGCCGGTGTACCGGGGTGAACTGCAGTGCCTGGGCCTGGGCCTGGACGTGGCGGTCTATAACGACGACGGCGAGCCGGTGGTCGGCGAAAAAGGCGAACTGGTGTGCCGCGCCCCCTTCCCCGCCTGCCCGGTGGCGTTCTGGAACGACCCGGACGAGGAGCGCTTCCACGGCGCCTACTTTGATCGTTTCGAGAATGTCTGGGCCCACGGCGACTACGCCGAGATCGTTCCCCACGACGGCCACGACGGCCTGGTGATCCATGGTCGCTCCGACGCCGTGCTCAACCCCGGCGGCGTGCGCATCGGCACCGCCGAAATCTACCGCCAGGTGGAAACCCTGGAGGAAATCCGTGAGGCCATCGTGGTCGGCCAGCAGTACGACGGCGACGTGCGCGTGGTGCTGTTCGTGGTGCCCGCCGAGGGCATCGAACTGACCGACGAGCTGCGGAAAAAAATCCGCACCACCATCCGTGCCGGCGCCAGCCCGCGCCATGTGCCGGCGGTGATTCTCACCGTGCCGGAAATTCCGCGCACGGTGAGCGGCAAGATCGTCGAGCTGGCGGTGCGCGATGTGGTGCACGGCCGCGAGGTGCGCAACCGCAACGCCCTGGCCAACCCGGACGCGCTCGCCCACTTCGCCGACCGGCCCGAGCTGGCCTGATCATGACGGGCCGGGCGCTGCTGCTCGCGCTGTTCTGGCTGCTGGCCGGAACCGCGCAAAGCGCGGTGGCGACCTTCCAGGGCGAGGCCCTGGAAGACCTTACCGGGCTGCGTACCGACCGCCTGGAAGTGGCCGCCTACCGGGACGGCGAGCTGCGCAGCGTCCGCCACCAGTGGCTGGCCTGGTCGCAGCGCGGCTGGCCCTACTTCAGCGAGGATGACGACAGCCGCCGGGCCGGAGAGACCGGCCGGGTGGGCCCCCGTGACCGGCTGCTGGTGGACCACGCCGACGGCGGCGAGCGACTGCCCTCCCCCGGCCAGGAAGTAATCGGTGAACTGGCGCTCGACAGCGACGGCGAGCGGCCCGTTTATTTCTACGTGCTGGCCCGGCCGCCGTTCCAGGGTTTCACCCCGCCGGTGACCCTGGAGCGCGACGATGACGGCGACCCGCTCAGCCTGCGCACCGCGGACTACCGGCTGGAATTTCTGGACGGCAACCTGTTCCAGTGGGGCGATTTCACCTACCGGCATTACCGCGCCCCGGACGACAAACCGCAACGGACCCTGTTGGACAGTTTAAAACTGCGGCTCAGCGCCGGGGTGTTCAGCGAGGGCGCCCGCCTCACACTCACCAACGAAAACCTGGACCCGCAAATCCAGCAGGTCATCGAAGGGCCGCTGGCGACGCTGGTGTACGCCACCACCCGGGTGCGCGTGGCCGGCCTGCGCGTGCTCACCGTGCACAACCACTTCGTGCTGATGGAAAACCGGCTCGCCATCCACAGCCGCTTCGCGTTGCCCGGCATCGCCGCCACCGTGCTGCGCGACCCGCGCGCCCGGGTCAGCGTCGACGGCCACGATCTCCAGGGCGCGCGGCTGCGCACCAGCTGGACCGGCGAGCGGGAGGCGGTGGTGGACGGCCGGCTTTCGGACACCGAACGGGCCATGCTGCGGCGCCCGGTGCCGGCGGAAAACTGGCTGCGTTTCGATACCGGGCGGGGCTTCGCCCTGCTCGCCCGGCTGCACTTCGCGGAAGGGTTTGATACCGGTGCCCGGCTGATCTATCAGGACGACCCGGACCTGGAGGAAACGCCGGAGCGGTTCCCTGGCCAGCAGCCCAACGTGGGCTTCGAGATGGACCGGATACCGTTCGGTGAGCGTTTCTACTTCCTGGCGGAGCTACATTTTTCCGAAAAAAACTATTTTCCCGAAGACTGAATCGCCGCCAACGCCTCGCGCAGCGGCGCCGGGATCGACACCGGACGCCCGCTCTCCCGGTCCACGAACACATGCACCACGAAACCCAGCGCCTTGGCGTCACCGCTCTCCCCGAACAGCGCCAGACCATAACGCACCGAGCTGTTGCCCAGCTTGTCCACGCGCATGCCGATGGTGAGCGCGTCCGGATAGGCGGCGGCCTCGAAATAGTCGCAGCCGGAGCTCACCACATAGGCGATCACGTCGCCGTTATGGATATCCAGCCCACCCTTGTCGATCAGATAGCGGTTGATGGTGGAATCGAAGTAGCTGTAGTACATGACGTTGTTGATATGGCCGTAGACGTCATTGTCCGCCCAGCGGCTGTCCACCGGGCACAGATAGCCGAACGCCTCGCGCCCGGGCCGTTGTTTCGCCTGCGCGGATTGGCTGTTGGCATCACTCATGGCTGCTCCTTCGATCAATACGGACAAGGCCGGCAATGATAACCTAGGGCGCAATGAATGACTCCCCAGTGACCCACAAGGAGAACACCATGGCCCCAGGCCCGTCGCGGTCCCTGCCAGCGCTGTCAGCGGTACTCGGCGCCCTGCTCCTGCTCAGCGGCTGCGTGTCGGTGGCGCAGCGGGATTACCAGCCGGCGCCCAACCCGATTCCGCGGGATATCCGCCACTATCAGTTGAGCATCGACCCGCCGTTACCGGCGGATCAGGTGCGTATCGAGGTGGTGTACCGGTCCGAGGGAGACACCTGCCCGGTGACCCAGGCGGGCACCCAGTTCCGCCCTGAACGCCAGGGCCAGAGCCTGAGTTTCCAGGTGCCGCTGGACATGTTCCGCAACCAGGACGGCTGCGAGTGGCTGCCCAATCAGCTGTGGATCGCGCTGCAGGCCGGCGGCAACTACAACACCCGCTTCAGCGTGCCGCTGGCACTGGGCCGGCAGGTGCGCTGGTGCCGGCTCAACCCGGAGCACGGCGCCTGCATGGCCCGCGAAAGCGACATCCGCCGCTATAAAATACCCGGTGGCGTGCACCGGGTGGTGGTGAGACAGGGCCGTTAATCAGGCCATGCGTTCGGCGATGCGCGTGGCCAGGGCGTACACGGTCACCTGGGGGTTCACGATGATCGAGGTGGGCAGCAGGCTGGCGTCCGCCACGTAGAGCCCTTTCACGTCATGGGTTTCGCCGTCCGAGTTGACCACGCTGGTGTCCGGGTCGGCACCCATGCGGCAACTGCCCTGCGGGTGGTAGCTCACCATGCGCAGGTGCTGGGGCTGGTTGTCGAGCCCCTCGATGGCGCCGTCGATATCCGCTTCGGAACGAATCACCCGCTTGTCGCTGGACGGCACATAGACTTCCTCGGCGCCGGAGGCCAGGTGCAGTCTGGCGGCCGCTTTCAGGGCCCGCTTCATGGACGGAAAATCCGAGTTGGCGAGCTGGTAGTCGATCACCTTGCGGCCGTCCTCCCAGCGGATGGTGCCCACGTTGTGGTCGTGGATCAGCGTCACCAGACCGGCCAGGTACTTGGCGTCCTTCATGAACTGCATGAACGGCTCGCCGGTGCCCGGCTCCGCGGTCATGCTCAGTTCCGCCAGGCCGGCGCCGCCGTCCTCCAGCACGAAACCGCCCTTGTCCGGGTGCAGAAACTCGTCCACGTACACGCCCAGCATGGCGCCGCGCCAGGCGTGCACCGGCTTCGGATAGCGCGCCGACACATACAGCGACGGGTGGCAGGCGAAGTTCTTGCCCACCTGCCCGGACCGGTTGGCCAGGCCGCCCTTCAACAGCAGCAAGGGCGTCTGCACGGCACCGGCGGCGAGGATCACCCGCTCCGCGTTGACCGTCATGTCCGCCACCTTGGCGCCGTCGTGACCGGTGACCTCGGCGCGCACACCGCGCGCCCGGCCGCCGTCGGCCAGCACCTCGGTGACGCGGGTGTCGGCGTAAATGCGGGCGCCGTGGGCGGTGGCCCAGGGCAGATAGCTGACCAGCATGGACTGCTTGCGTTCGGTCTTGCAGCCGGACAGGCAGTGCCCGGTGAGCGCGCATTCACGAATATTGCGTTTGAACGGTTTCACCGACCAGCCCAGCTTGTTGGCGCCGGCGCGGATCAGCTGGCCGTGGCGGGCGATCTCGTGCTCCTTGTTTTCCTCGATGGAGAGGTTCTTTTCCACCCGGTCGAAATACGGCGCCAGTTCTTCGGCGGTCAGATCGCTGAGCCCGAAATCCCGCTGCCAGTCCTGCAGAATAAAGTCCGGGGTGCGGAAGCACACGCAGCCGTTCACCACCGTGGAGCCGCCCACGCAGGCGCCCTGCAACACCAGCAGGTCGCCGCTTTTATTGGTCTGGCCGCCGTGGTCCTGGTACAGGGTTTCCAGGCTTTCCGGGAAGCGCTCGGTAAAGTCTTTCGAGGGGACATAGGGCCCCGCTTCCAGAATCACCACCTTCTTGCCGCGCCGGGCCAGCTCATAGCCGGCCACCGCGCCGCCGGCGCCGGAGCCGACGATCACCACGTCCGCGTCCAGGGTCAGCGCACTCTGTTTAATGTCCTTCGCTTCGGTCACCGACAAGCCGGAAGACCGCCATTGCACTTCGCTCATGCGTTGCCCTCCTCAGTGGCTTGCTCCGATTGCTGATCCGGCAGGGGCGCGTTGCCCAGATAGGCGATGCCCCAGCGGTCGGACACCGGGCCGTCGAATTCCACCGGCCCCCAGGTGCTTTCGTCACGCCAGTAGGAGGTGTAGGTGAGCTGCTTGATCACCGTGCCCAGGGTGCGCTGCACCACATTGCCCCGGCTCCAGGCGTCGAAATAATCGCGGGCGGTGGCCTCGTCCAGATCCACGAAGCGCTTGCCGTGGAAAAACACCGCGGCGTTATCGAACAGCGTCAGCCCGGTGGCCACGTCCTTGCGGGTGGCCGCGTCCATGAAGCCGAGAATGCCCTGCACATTGCGCACCACCGGCACCTGGTCGCTGGGCGTGAGATCGGTGCCCACGGTGGGCAGCAACGCCACCCGTGCCCGGTCGAACAGATGGTATTCCTGGCGGCTCAGGCCGTCGGCCCAGTCCGGTTTCGGCCGGTCGTCCAGGGGCGACAGGCGCAGCAGCGCGAAGCCGCCCGCGGCGGCGGCGGCCACGCCGGCACTGCCGACCAGGCCCCACTTCAGGAACCGCCGCCGGGTCACGCCCTGCTGAAAGGCCGAGGACAATCGGCGCGCTGTTTGTTGTTGTGATGACATCGGGAAATCTCGTCGAGCTCGGGGATGCCTTGAAGCTACTCAAGAGCCCCGGGCAATACAATATGTTTACCCTGACAGCGCCGCTTGACCGCTCAGCACAGCCTTTCCCATTGACCCTTCGCCGGCTTACGGATACTGTTCTTATGTACAGTATCTCAAACACTCCGGATTTCCCTTCATGCCGCCCATGCCGCCTGATTTCTTGCAACAATTGCTGGCCCGCAGGGACACCTGGTGGGGCCGCGAAAGCACCGGTACCGGCCAGGGGCAAAGCACCGGTTTCAACGACCTGGACCGGATCCTGGCCGGCGGCGGCTGGCCGGAACAGGGCCTGGTGGAGCTGCTCTGCCCCCTGCCCTGCCCGGCGGTGCTGCATCTGCTGCTGCCGGTGCTGGCCAGCGACGGCCCCGGCGCCCGCCTGATCGCCAACCCGCCGATGCGGCCTTCCGCCACCATGCTGGCCCGGGCCGGGGTGCCCCTGGACGACCTGCTGATCCTGCGCAGCGGCGACCGCGCCACCCTGCTGCGCGCCAGCTTCGAAGCGATCGCCGGCGACACCGTGCGGCTGGCGTTGCTGTGGGCCCCGGGCGGGCCGTTGCCGGCGGGCACCCTGCGGCGCCTGCATCTCGGCGCGCAACAGGGGCGCTGCCTGCTGATACTGGTGCGCCCGCGCCAGGCCGGCCGGCAACCCAGCCCGGCCCCGCTGCGCCTGGACCTGAGCTGCCCGGCCCCCGGCGAACTGACCGTCACCGTGCACA
>NZ_ARXR01000040.1 GCF_015356855.1 Alloalcanivorax venustensis ISO4 | reverse complement strand
CCCCCGCCAGTCGGTACCGGCGGGCAGGGTGTCGAGGACCTCGCCGCGGATGCGGTTGCCGCTTTCCAGGGTGATTTCCCAGGGCAGGGGGACCAGCACCAGATCGTTGACGCGCAGTACCTGAAGCAGGGCGCGGTGCGGGAAGGTGTCCGCGGACATCAATAATTGCAGCTTGGACAGCGCCCACTGCTTTTCCGCCTGGCAGCCGTCGGTGAAGATGGTGCGTGGCCAGCCCTCCTGAAGAAACGGCAGGTAGGAGATCGGGAACACCTCGTCGCCGTTGGCGGCGCCCATGGTGGCGGCGCCCACCACCGCGCGCTGGCAGAGACCGTGGCGTTGTTCCTCGGGCAGCTCGAGCACGTCCATCAGGCGGCTGGCGGCGGCGGTGCGCAGGCGCGGTGCCAGATCGTCCTCCAGACGTTCGAACAACGCACCGGCCTGGTCGCCGAGCGCCTTACCGATACGGCGGGCTTCCAGATCGCCGCGGTGATCCGGATGCCAGGCCGGGTTGTTGTCGGCGTGGGTGGCCTGAAACGCGCCGTGCACGAACGGCCACGGCAGCTCGTCGCCGAAGCCGGCGCTCAGGCCTTGCCCCAGCCAGTGCCAGACATCCGCGTGATAGGGGCGCGTGAAGGCGGGGATGGCGGTGCCGTGGATGGAAAACAGGGTCAGGGCGCCGGCGGGGTAGAAGCGGCCGTCGTCGGCTTGCAGGTCGATGCGCAGCATGGTCATGCGCGGATTCACCGCGCGCAGGGCGTCGTCCTCGCCCATTTTTTCCGGATCCAGATTGTGATTACGCGCCCATGCCTGTACCGAGCGGTTACGGGTCAGCCCCCAGACATCGCGCTGGCCGGTGGCGATCCGCGCCGGGCGGCGGTTGCGGTAGGCGCGGATCACCGCCTCGCTGATGCGTTCGCTGAGAAAACCGAACAGCTCCGGATCGAAGCCGGCGGTGTTGGCGCCGAAGGTGTTGTAGAAATCGCTGCCCAGATATTGCCCGGGCCCCGAATGCGTGTGCGTGACCAGCAGGCTCAAGCCCCGCGCGGGCACGTCCGTGGCGGCGGCGATGCGTTCGGCCACGGCGTAATGCAGCGGCAGTGAGCCGGCGCCCAGATCAAGCTGCACCAGAGCCAGCGGCGTCTGCCCCGGGCCGTGCAGATAAAAGGCGCGTGCCTTGAGCCGGGTACGGAACCCGTCGGCGTTCTTCGCCCAGGCGGAATAGCCGAATTTGGGCAGGCCGATGGCGGGGGTGATGTCCACTTCGGCCACCCCGGCCAGAGGGCCGTCGTTCGCCGTCGGCGGCAGCGGTTCGGGGACCTGGAATGTCAACGTCTCACGAGGATAGGTAAGAAAGGGCCAGGCGGTGTGCACAAGCACGGCGGCCAGCACCCCGAGCAACAGCAAAAGAATAAGCGCGAGCCGCCGGCGACCGGATCGCCGGGGTTTGGATAACTGCATGTGAAGCCTCTTTTTTATTTTTGCACGAACGTACTTGTGGGGTGCATGTACGGCAAGGCTGATCGGGCCAAACCGGCGCCTGGATACATATCGGATACAAAATGATACGGCTTGTACAATTCGTGCAAAAGCATGGATAAGTTCACAACACTATTCCAACCGGACGTCACCGGAATTCTGTTTTTTTTACCTCCCTGGGATATTCCAATGGTTGCACTGTAATCCGTTGATACCCGAGGGGGGTAGAACATGAAAGCAACCGTGAGATTGTCGACTCTGGCGTTCGCCGCCGGGCTGGCTTTTCAGCCTGCTCTGGCGGAAGACCGTTATGAGGAGACATTGAACACTCGCCAATACGTGGGTGGTTTCGCCTCCTACGTGGATGTGGACGAGGATCGGCAGTTCGACGACGAAGGTCTGGGCTACAGCGCCTTCTACGGTCGTCAGTTGTCCGACCGCGTCTGGTGGGAAACCGAAGGCGGCTTCTACAAAGTGGATCCGAACCAGGCCGACTTCCAGGATTTCTACCAGTATCACCTGACCACCGGTCTCGCCTATGCCTTTGGTGATCGTACCGGCTTCACGCCCTATGTGATCGCCGCCGTCGGCGCGATTGACCAGGAAGTGCTGCCTGACGAAGACCAGGACACCAACCTGACCGTCAACGCCGGCATCGGTGCGGTGACCGGGCCGATCTTCGACAACGGCCTGAAGCTGCGCGGCGACGCCCGTTATGTGTATGACGACTTCGACGGCTCCGGCCCGGCCCGTGGTGACGGTGCGTTCGGTGATGTTCGCCTGTCTCTCGGTGTGGAGATCCCGCTCGGCTATACCAAGGTAGTAACCAAAGAAAAAACGGTGATCAAAACCCGTGAAGTGGCGGCCAAGCCGCAGCCGGTGATGGACTCCGACGGTGACGGCGTTCCCGATAACCGTGATCAGTGCCCGAACACGTTGGAAGGCGGGCGCGTGGATTCCAACGGCTGTCTGATCGTCAACCAGACCGTGACCTTGACCAACATCAACTTTGAGTTCGACTCCGCCAAGCTGACCCGTTCTTCAGAGTCTTCCCTGGACCGCATCGCCGACTCGCTGAAATCGCAGACCGACTTCCGTGTGGAAGTAGCCGGTCATACCGACAGCGTGGGCGCCGCGGAATACAACGAACAGCTTTCCCAGGAACGCGCCGAATCCGTTCGCCAGTACCTGCTTAACCGGGGTGTGGACCCGTCCCGTGTTACCGCCCGGGGCTATGGCGAGCTGAATCCGGTGGCCAGCAACGAAACCGAATCCGGCCGCGCGATGAACCGCCGCGTTGAATTCCGCGTTACCGAGAAATGAGGAATACGAACATGTTGCGAATCAAAAACCTATTAATGCTGGTCCTGCTCGCCGCTCTCGGCGTGGGGATCTACGGCTGCGAAGCCAACGACAGTGATGACACCGTTATCACTGAACCCAACAACCCCAACCCGAATAATCCTGACGATCAGGATAATGACGGTGTGCCCGATGACGAGGACAACTGCCCCGCGTTCGCCAACAACGATCAGCGCGATCAGGATAATGATGGCATCGGCGATGCCTGTGACGACGACATCGATGGCGACGGTGTGCCGAACGACTCTGATAACTGCCCGAGGGTGAGCAATCCCGACCAGGTCGATGCTGACCAGGACGGTATTGGCGACGCTTGCGACAATAACGTGGATCAGGATGGCGATGGCATTGAGGACAATAAGGACAACTGTCCGCTGGTCGCCAACCCTGACCAGAACGATATCGATAATGACGGTATCGGCGATGTCTGTGACGACGACCGCGATGGCGACGGTGAGTTTAACGACGAAGATAACTGCCCCTACGTGGCCAACGCGGACCAGCTCGACACTGATGAAGATGGTGTGGGCGACGCCTGTGAAGACGACACCGACGGTGACGGCGTGCTGGATCCGGACGACAACTGTGTGTTCGTACCCAACCCGGATCAGGAAGATCTGGACGGCGACAACGTAGGCGACCGCTGTGACGACGACGACGACGGTGACGGCACCAACGACGGTAACGACGAGTGTCCGACCGTGGCCGGCCCGCCGGAAAACCAGGGCTGCCCGGTAGACAATGACACCGACACCGACGGCGACGGCGTACCCGACGACCTGGACAACTGCCCGAACACCGCCAACGCGGACCAGCTCGACAGCGACGGCGACGGCATCGGCGACGTGTGCGACGACGACGGCTTCACCTGTAACGACACCAGCACCTATCAGCCGCTGACCACCCCGGACTATGAAGCCAGTGGCAACTCACTGGGCGTGTGCCTGGGCTGCGGCGTGAGCGAAGCGGATAGCCTGGTGGACGGTATCGACGCTTCCTTCGCGACCATTGAAGTGGGTGTAGCGGCGGTCTACGGCGGCGCTGAAATCCGTGCCACCGCGGTGGACGCGGCCAACGACTTCGCCGACATCAACCGCATCGGCATGGTGATCTCCGATCCGGCCTCCGCGCTGCTCAACCTGAGCCTGCTCGGCGACTTCCTGACCCTGCGTTTCTACAACGACGGCGAGGAAGTGGACCGCGCCACCGTGGGCGGCGGTCTGCTCGGTCTGGAACTGCTGGGCCTGAGTCTGGACAGTGACGAGCGCTTCCTGTCCGCCGAGGTGGATACCAACGAGCTGACCTTCGACGAAGTCCAGCTGGACTACGCCGGTCTGCTCAACGTCAACGGCTCTCTGCGCGTGCATCGCGTCTGCGCCGGCAACGATCCGGAGGACGCACCCTGAGTCTCCTTTGATATCAGGCATATCCTGGGGGCGCATTCGCGCCCCCTTTTTTTGCCCGGCACCCGGCCGGCGTTTTCCTCCGTTCGCCTTCACGTGATTCCGTTCGCAGTCTGTCAGCCTTTTGGGTTAGATTGGGGACGCTGGAGGGAACGAATCTATGACATCCATTTTTCGCTGGCCGCGTCACGCGCAGTGGTTGTTAGTGCTTCTGCCACTGGTTTTTTTGCTCGGCGGCTGTGATTCCGGGGGCGCGAATTACACCGAAACCGGGGACCTGGAATCGCTGCGCGAACGCGGCCAACTGCGTTTGCTGGCGCCGCGCTTCGATGAAGAGCAGGCGCTGGTCCGCGAGGGCGTGCCGCTGCAGGAATTCCGCGAGCAGGCTGAGATCCTGGCGCAATCCCTGGGGCTGACGCCGCGTTGGGTGTACGCGGACAGCACCGATAACCTCGATGACATGCTCAACGAGGGCCTCGCCGATCTGATCGTCACCAATTACACGGTCACCGAGTCCCGCCAGGAGAAAGTGGATTTCTGTACCCCGGTGGCGGTGATACGTGAGTATCTGGTGCTGCCCAAGGACCGCCAGGGCGACAGCGTTGAGGATCTGGGCGAGGTGCGTATCGCCGCGCCCGAAGGCACCGCCTATCAGGAGACCGCCGAAGCGCTGGCGGAACGCCACGACACCGTCAGCGTGGAAGCCGTGGAGGCGGCCCTTTCCGATGTGGAGCTGCTGGAGGGCGTCGCTTCGGGCCTGTACCAGGCGGCGATCGTCGACAGCAACGCCCTGGACGGCCTGTTGCGTACCTTCGACCAGGTGCGCAAGGGGCCGGTGGTCAACCCGCGCCGGCGTATCGCCTGGGCGGTGCGCAGCGACAACCCGGAGCTGCGCGCGGCGGTCAATGAATTTCTGGTCAGCCACCGCGTGCGCACCTCGGTGCGCAGCGAAGAGCGCCGCGATTGGGCGGCGATCAACAAGGACGGCGTGTTGCGGGTGATCACCTCCAACAACCCGGCCAGCTACTTTCTGTGGCGCGGCGAGCTGATGGGCTTCGACTACGATCTGATTCGCCACTTCGCCCGGCAGCATGACCTGCGCGTGCGCATGGTGGTGCGCGACAGCGCTTCGCAAATGTTCGACGCCTTGCAGACCGGTGCCGGCGATGTGATCGCCGGGGCCATGACCATTACCGAGCGGCGTAAAGCCGAGGGCTGGCGCTTTTCCAACCGCTACCTGGAGGTGCACGAGCAGATTATCGGCGATGCCGATGACGAGCCGTTCGAATCGGTCCAGGAACTGGCCGGGCGCACCGTGGTGGTGGCGCCGGACAGCGCTTTCATGGACACCCTGGAAGAACTGCGCGAGCAGGGCATCGACGTGCGCATCGAGCCCCGTGAAGGGGCCACCACGGAGATGCTGATACAAGACGTGGTGGACGGCGAGATTGATCTCACCGTGGCGGACAGCCACGTAGCCGCCCTGGAAAGCACCTACCGGGAAGACCTGCGCCCCCTCTGGACCCTGGAGGGCAGCCGCGACATCGCCTGGGTGCTGCGCGATGATCAGGACCAGTTGGTGGAGAAACTCAACGCCTACATCAACCGCAATTACCGGGGCCTGTTCTACAACGTCACCTTCAACCGCTACTTCAAGGAATCGAAAACCATCCGTATCCATGAGGAATACCGGGTGGAAGCGGGCAAGGAAATTTCACCCTACGACGACCTGGCCAAGGAATACGCGCTGCAGTACGGCTTCGACTGGCGCTTGCTGGTGTCGCAGATGTACCAGGAGAGCAAGTTCAATCCGGACGCGGTGTCGTTCGCCGGCGCCCAGGGCCTGATGCAGGTGATGCCGCGCACAGCCCGCCAGTTCGGCTTCGACAACCCCCACGATCCGGAGCAGGGCGTGGCCGCCGGGTCGGCCTATCTGGAGTGGCTGGAGGAGCGTTTCCCGCAGCGCCTGGGCATGGCGGAGAAAATCTATTTCGGCCTGGCGGCCTACAACGCCGGGCACGGCCATGTGGAAGATGCCCGCCGGTTGGCCCAGCGGCTGGGCAAGAACCCGGATCTTTGGTTCGGGCACGTGGAAGAGGCGATGCTGCTGCTGTCACAGCCGCGCTACGCCCGCCAGGCCCGCTTCGGCTACGTGCGCGGCAGCGAGCCGGTGAAGTACGTGCGTGAAATCCGTAACCGTTACCTCGGTTACGTGCAGTTCACCGAAGAGCACAATATTTCCGCCGAGCCCTGAGGCGCCGCCGGTCAGATCCGGCGGTTGAGCCATTCGAGCAGCGTCTGGCGGACCTCCGGGGCGCAGAAATCATTGAGGATTTCGTGGCGCCCGCGCGGGCAGTCCATCCGCTCCACGGGCAAGCGCCGGCGGCTCAGCGCCTGCTGCAGCCGGTCCATGCCCTTGCCGCCGCCGCTCATTGGATCCTGGCGGCCGCCCAGCAGCAGAATCGGCAGCCGCGCCGGCAGGCGGCTCAGGCCCTTGGAGGACTGCACATCGGCGAGCCCCGAGAGCAGCGTCAGCCAGGTGGCGGTGGTGCATTGAAAGCCGCATTTGGGGTCGTCGATATAGGCTTTGACCTGGGCCGGGTCGGCGCTCAGCCAGTCGAAATCGGTGCGGGCGTCGGGCACGCTGCGCGCCCAGGCTTCAAAGGTGAGCTTGTGCACCAGCGGGCTCTGGCCGCGGGCGCCGTGCCGTCGGCGCTGCCATTTCAGCAGCGCCGCCATCAGCCGGTAATACAGCGGCGGGTGATAGTCACTGCCGCACAGCACCAGGCCGTCCAGCTTGTCGCCGTGGGCCTGGGCGCCGGCCAGCGCGATAAAGGAGCCCATGCTGTGCCCGCCCAGCACCAGGGCGCCGGGTTCCCGCTCGCGGATGCCGTCGATCACCCGGCCCAGATCGTCCATCACCAGGCGCCAGCCGTCCTGGTCGGCGAAGTGGCCGGGCGGGTCGGCGGCGTCCATGCTGGCGCCGTGGCCGCGATGGTCGGGGCAGTAAAGGTTCCAGCCGTGCTCGGCCAGGGTTTCGCCCAGGGCCTGGTAGCGGGCGCCGTGCTCGGCCATGCCGTGCAGCCAGATCAACGACCCCACCGGGTCGGCGGCGCGCCACTCATGGACGGCGATGGTGTGACCGTCGCCGGCGCCGATAACAAAACATTCCGAAGTCATTAATGCGGTCCCCTCAAACAGGTCATGAACATGCGTCATGCGTGTGCGAGCGTCAAGATGGCCGTGTATCATCATTGGCCGCGTATTCAGGCCCACAGGAGAGCGTGTGATTCATTATCAGGTCCGTCCGTTGCGTCCGCAGGCGCATCTGTTCCAGGTCACTCTCACCATCGACCGGCCGACGCCGGAAGGGCAGGGGCTGACCCTGCCCGCCTGGATCCCCGGCAGCTACATGATCCGTGATTTCGCCCGCCATATCGTGTCGCTGGAAGCGTCGGCGGCCGGCGACCCCTTGGACGTGGCCAAGCTGGATAAGCAGACCTGGCAGCTGGCACCGGCCAGCGGGCCGGTCACGGTGTGCTATCAGGTGTACGCCTGGGACCTGTCGGTGCGCGGCGCCCACCTGGACACCACCCACGGCTATTTCAACGGCAGCTGCCTGTTTCTCGCCGCCATGGGGTTCGAGGACCAGCCCTGTGAGGTGGACATCGAAGCCCCGGACGGCGCCGCCTACGCCACCTGGAAACTGGCCACCGGGCTCGACCGGGTCAGTGGCCCGGAGCTGGGTTTCGGCCGCTTCCGCGCCGACAACTACGACGCCCTGATCGATCATCCGGTGGAGATGGGTCATTTTGATCACGCCCGCTTCGAAGCCTGCGGCGTGCCCCACGACGTGGTGCTCAGCGGCCGTCACCGGGCCGACATGGCGCGGCTGTGCCGCGACCTGAAGCCGATCTGCGAGCACCACATCAAGCTGTTCGGCGAACCGGCGCCGATGGACCGCTACCTGTTTATGACCCTGGTCACCGACGGCTACGGCGGGCTGGAGCACCGCAACTCCACCAGCCTGATGAGCCCGCGCACCGACCTGCCGCTGCTCACCGACGGCGCCGACCAGGTGCGCGACGGCTACCGCAGCTACCTCGGGTTGTGCAGCCACGAGTACTTCCACACCTGGAACGTGAAGCGCATCAAGCCAGAGGCGTTCACGCCCTTCGACCTGAGCCGGGAAGTGCACACCGAACTGCTGTGGGCCTTCGAGGGCATCACCAGCTACTACGACGATCTGTCCCTGGCGCGCACCGGGCTGATTACACCGGAAAGCTATCTGGAACTGCTCGGCCAGACCCTGACCCGGGTCTACCGGGGCCGGGGCCGTTTCAAGCAGACCGTCACCGAGTCCAGCTTCGACGCCTGGACGCGCTTCTATAAGCAGGATGAAAACGCCCCCAACGCCATCGTCAGCTACTACGCCAAGGGTTCCCTGGTGGCGCTGGCGTTGGATCTCACCCTGCGTGAACGGACCAACGACGCGCGCAGCCTGGACGACCTGATGCGGCTGCTGTGGCAGCGCCACGGGCAGACCGGCGTCGGCGTGCCGGAGCAGGGCGTGCAGGCCCTGGCCGAGGAGGTCGCCGGCGGCGACCTCAGCGACTTCTTCAACCAGGCGCTCTACCGCACCGAGGACCTGCCGCTGGAGGCGCTGCTCGCCGAACGCGGCGTCACGGTGAACTGGCGCCCGGCGGACGGCCACAGCGACAACGGCGGCAAGCCCGGCAAAAGCCGGGCGCCGGTGCATCTGGGCGCGCGCTTCGCCTCGGACCCCCAGGGCGCTCGCCTGCAGGTGGCCTACGAGCAGGGTGCCGCCATGGAGGCCGGGCTCGCCGCCGGCGACGTGGTGGTGGCGGTGGACGGCCTGAAAGCCAGCGCCGGCAATCTGGACACGCTGCTGGCCGGCTACCAGGAGGGCGAGCGTGTCGACGTGCACGCCTTCCGCCGCGATGAACTGATGCGCTTCACCGTAACGCTGGCGGCCTCGGAAGCGGACACCGCCTATCTGACCCTGGCCGGTGACGGTTTGAGCGCCAAAGGCCGGGCCTGGTTGCTGGGTACTGAAAGCAAGGTATGACGAACCCGCAACTGGATGAACTGTATCGGCGGCTGGAAACTGTTCGGGCCGCCGACCGGCGGCGGCTGAAAAAGCGGCTCGACGGTCTGGCGCGCAAGTTCAACGCCAACGCGCTGCCCAAGGTGAGCGCCGCCATCGACGCCTCGGTGGCGGCCCGCGCCCGGCGTGCCGGCCTGGCGGCGGCGCCGCTGCGCTGGCCGGACCTGCCGGTGGTGCACCACCGCGAGGAACTGGCCGCCGCCATCGAGAAGCACCAGGTGGTGGTGGTGGCCGGCGAAACCGGCTCCGGCAAGACCACCCAGCTGCCCAAGATCTGTTTGTCCCTGGGGCGCGGCGTGGACGGCTATATCGGCCACACCCAGCCGCGCCGTCTGGCCGCCCGCTCGGTTACCGCGCGTATCGCCGAGGAGCTGAACAGCCAGGTCGGCGGCCTGGTGGGCTACAAGGTCCGCTTCAGTGAGCAGGTCGGCGACGACACCCTGGTCAAGCTGATGACCGACGGCATGCTGCTCAGCGAAATCCAGCAGGACCGTTACCTCCATCAGTACGACACCCTGATCATCGACGAGGCCCACGAGCGCAGCCTGAACATCGATTTTCTGCTCGGCTATCTGAAGCAGCTTTTGCCGCGCCGTCCGGACCTGAAAGTCATCATCACCTCGGCGACCATCGACCATGAACGCTTCGCGGCCCATTTCAACGGCGCGCCGGTGTTCGAGGTGTCCGGGCGCACCTTCCCGGTGGACATCCACTACCGGCCGCCGGCGGAAGAGCGCGAGCTGGGCCTGCAGGTGGAGGAGGTGCTGCGCGAAATCGATCAGCAGGAGCGCCGCGACGGGCCGCCAACCGCCCGTGATGTGCTGGTGTTCCTGAGCGGCGAGCGCGACATCCGCGACGTGCATCATCATTTGAAACGCTGCGATTTCCGCGATACCGAATTGCTGCCGCTGTACGCCCGCCTCAGTGCCGCGGAGCAGCAGCGGGTGTTTTCCAGCCACCGTGGGCGGCGCGTGGTGTTGAGCACCAACGTGGCGGAAACCTCGCTGACGGTGCCGGGCATCCGCTATGTGATCGACGCCGGTACCGCCCGCATCAGCCGCTACAGCGTGCACTCCAAGGTGCAGCGTTTGCCGGTGGAGCCGATCGCCCGCGCCAGCGCCGACCAGCGCGCCGGGCGCAGCGGCCGCATCATGCCCGGCGTCGCCTATCGGCTCTACGACGAAGACGACTTCAATAACCGGCCGGCGTTCACCGATCCGGAAATCCAGCGCACCAATCTGGGCGCGGTGATTCTGCGCATGGCCGACCTGAAGCTGGGCGCGGTGGAGGACTTCCCCTTTATCGAACCGCCGGACGGTCGCCTGATACGGGACGGCTATCGCCTGCTGGAAGAGCTCGGCGCGCTCGACAAGCAGCGCCGGGTCACCACGCTCGGCCGTCAATTGGCGCGTTTCCCGTTGGATCCCACCCTGGCGCGCATGGTGGTGGCCGGCGCCGAGAAAAAAGTGCTGCGCGAAGTGCTGGTGATCGTCGCCGCCCTGGCGGTGCAGGACCCGCGCGAACGGCCCCGCGATAAACAACAGCAGGCCGACCAGGCCCATCAGCCTTTCGAGAACAAGGAATCGGATTTTCTGTTTTTCTGGAATCTCTGGCAGTGGGCCGAGCAGCAGCGCGGCGACCTGGGTCGCAACCCCTATGAAAAGCAGCTGAAAAAGCATTTTCTGGCGCCGTCGCGGATGCGCGAATGGCGGGACACCCACCGGCAATTACTGTTGCTGGCCCGGGAAGAAGGCTGGTCGCTCAATGACGAAGCGGCGGACTACGAAAGCCTGCACCGGGCGCTGCTCACCGGGTTGCTGGGTAATGTCATGACCCGCAACGAAGACGGTGAGTGGCTTTCCACCCGCAACCGCAAGCCGCTGCTTTGGCCGGGCTCGTCGCTCAGTAAAGGCGGCGACAAGAAAGCGAAGCTGCGTTGGCTGGTGGCCGCCGAGCAGGTGGAGACCAGCCGCCTGTTCGCGCGCTGCGTGGCGCGGATTGAACCGCAATGGGTGGAGGCGGAAGCGGCGCACCTGATCAAGCGTCAGTATTTCGAGCCGCACTGGTCACAAAAACGCGGCTGTGTGATGGCCAAGGAACAGATCAATCTGTTCGGGCTGATCCTCGCTTCCGGGCGGCGCATGCACTACGGCCCGCTGGAGCCGGAGCTGGCCCGCGAGCTGATGATCCGTGAGGGCCTGGTGGCCGGCGAGCTGACCCGTGAACCGGAATTCGTCGCCGCCAACCGCGAGCGGCTGCAGCGCCTCGAAGAGATGGAACACAAGTTGCGCCGGCGCGACATCCTGGTGGACGAGGAGACCCGGTTTCTGTTCTACGACCAGCGCCTGCCGTCCGGGCTGTACACCCTGGCGCATCTGGAAACCTGGTACAAAAAGCAGGCCGACGAGCATGAGCGCCAGGCGCTGTTCATGGACGACGAATTTCTGCTGTCCCACAGCCCGGACCTGCAGGGTGGCGCCTTTCCCGATGAGCTGGAATGGGACGGTATGCGGTTGCCGCTGGAATACAGCTTCGACCCCACCGGCGACCGCGACGGCGTCACGGTGATCGTGCCCGCCGGCGCGCTGCAGCAGTTGCACGCGGAACGGCTCGCCTGGCTGGTGCCGGGTCTGTTGCGCGAGAAGCTGGAAGCGCTGATTCGTGGTCTTCCCAAGGCCCGCCGCCGTCATTTCGTGCCGGTGCCCGACTATGTGGCGGCGCTGCAGGAATCGCTGAGCCCGGACCAGCCGCTGCTGCCTGCCATGACCCGCGAGCTGCAGCGCATGACCGGCGTGCGCGTGGAGCAGGAAGAGTGGCGTGAGGACCAGCTGCCCGGGCACCTGCGGATGAACGTGCGGGTCACCGACGGGCAGGGCAAGGTGCTCGCCGAGGACCGTGATCTGGCGCGCCTGCAGCAGCGCTTCGAGGCCCTGGCCGGGGAGCGCGAGGCGTCACCGGCCCGCGAGGAAGTGGTGAGCGGGCGCACCTGGGTGTTCGGTACGTTACCGGCGTGCCAGGAGAGCGAGCAGGGCGGGGTGGTGTTCCGCCGCTACCCGGCGCTGCGCGACCGTGGCGAGGACGTGGCGCTGGAACATCACGCCGACGCCGACGACGCGCACTGGTGGCACGGTATCGGCTGTGCCCGGCTGATGCTGCTGGCACTCAACGAGCAGGTGCGCGGGCTGAAACGGTTCGCCGGCCAGCAACCCGGCTTTCAGAAACTGAAAGCGGAGAAATCGGCCATGGCGCGCGGCGCCCTGGATCAGGCGTTGCTGCGGGCCACGGTGTCCCATTTCCATCTGCACGACCAGCCGCTGCGCGACGAGGCCGCCTTCCGTGAGCGGTTGGACCAGGGGCGCGGCGAGTTCGTGCCGGCGGTGGAGCAGGCTCTTCGCACCTGGGGCGAGTTGTTCGCCGCCTACCGCCGCGTGATGCAACGCCTGGAAAAGAATTTCCCGCTCGCCTGGGCGCACGCCCACCGCGATCTGAAACAGCAGCTCGCCGATCTGTTCAGTGATGATTTCCTGCTCACCGTGCCCAAGGAATGGCTGGATCAATACCCGCGCTACCTGGCGGCGGTGGAGCAGCGTCTTGAAAAGCTGGGCGGGCAGATCGGCCGGGACCGGGCGGTGGTCGCCGAGCTGGAGGAGTTCCGCGAGCGCTATCACCGGCGCGCCAAGGACACGCCGCCGTGGCGGCAGAGCGAGGCGCTGCGTCTGTACCGCTGGATGACGGAGGAATACCGCGTCAGCCTGTTCGCGCAGCCGCTGGGGACCCGGGTGCCGGTCTCCGCCAAGCGCCTCAACCGCCAGTGGGAGGCCTGCTGAAACCGGCCTGAGCCGGCGTCAAGAGCCGACGAGACGGCGAAATACCATTCCGGCTTTGCGCCGGCCCGGTCATATCCGGATAATTGACCCATTTATGGAACCCGCCCCGAGGTTCCCGACTGTCGCGGCGCTCCCCGGAGTGCCCTTTTTGCGCGAGGACAGGCTTGTGACCCATTCCGTCGTTATCAGCGGTACCGGACTCTGGACCCCCGAACAATCCATCACCAATGAAGAGTTGGTGGCCTCCTTCAACGAATACGTGGCCCGCCACAACGAACGCCATGCCGACGCCATCGAAGCGGGCGAGATGGAGCCGCTGACCGGTTCCAACTCCGCGTTTATCGAGAAAGCCTCCGGCATCAAGCAGCGTTACGTGCTGGACAAGGAAGGCATTCTCGACCCGGACCGGCTGGCGCCGAATATTCCCGAGCGAAGCGACGACGAACTGTCGGTGCAGGCGGAGATCGCCGTGCTGGCCGCCCGCCGGGCGCTCGACAACGCCGGCCTTAAGCCGGACGACCTGGACGCGGTGCTGGTGGCCTGTTCCAACATGCAGCGCGCCTATCCGGCCATGGCGGTGGAAGTGCAGCAGGCGCTGGGCATGGAGCACGGCTGGGGCTACGACATGAACGTGGCCTGTTCCAGCGCCACCTTCGGCATCCAGACCGGCGTCGACGCCATTCGCAACGGTTCCGCGCGCCGCGTGCTGATGGTCAATCCGGAAATCTGTTCCGGGCACCTGGCCTGGGAAGACCGGGACTGCCACTTCATTTTCGGTGACGTGAGCACCGCGGTGATCCTGGAGCGGGCCGAGGACGCCACCAGTGACAATCAGTGGGAGGTGCTGGGCACCCGCCTGCAGACCCGTTTCTCCAACAACATCCGCAATAACTTCGGCTTCCTCAACCGCGCCGACCCCTCCGGTGTGGGCAGCCGCGACAAGCTGTTCCGTCAGGAAGGCCGCAAGGTGTTCAAGGAAGTGTGCCCGATGGTGGCGGAGCAGATCACCGGCCATCTGGCCGATTTGTCCGTGCCGGTGGAAGACGTGCGCCGCATGTGGCTGCACCAGGCCAACCTGAACATGAACGAATTCATCGCCCGCCGGGTGCTGGGCCGCGACCCCAGCCGCGACGAGGCGCCGGTGATCCTGGATGATTACGCCAACACCAGCTCCGCCGGTTCGATCATCGCTTTCCACAAGCACAACAGTGATTTGCCGGCGGGCACCAAAGGGGTGATCTGCTCCTTCGGCGCCGGCTATTCGATCGGCAGCGTGATCGTGAACCGGGTGCGCTGAGCGCGCCGCTTTCACGCCAGCGTCACGGCGGCCGCGGGGTAAAGTCCGCGGCCGTTTTTGTTTGTTTTGCGGCCTACACGTAACGTTTACTTGATTCGTGCATCCATATAGTGTCGAAGCCACGGAAAGGACGCTTTTCTGTCGGTTTCACATACAGAATTACACGATCCATATTGGAGAACGATCATGGCTAAACTGAGCAAAATGAATCCCCTGGCCGCCACCCTCGGCGCCGCCTTCGTGGCTTCCGCAATGTCCATTCCGGCGCACGCGGCCGAGAATCCGTTCGGTGCCACCGATCTGCAAAGCGGTTACCAACTGGCCGGTGACCACGCCAAGGACGGAGAAGGCAAGTGTGGTGAAGGCAAGTGCGGCGACAAGAAAGGCGAAGGCAGCTGCGGCGGCGACAAAAAGAGTGAAGGCAGCTGCGGTGGCGCCGCCTGAACCCAGGAGTCGTAATCTATGACGACTTTCCCCGTGACCGGTACCGGTCTGGGGTTGCGGCGGGCCCTGATGGGCCCGCTGTCCCAACCGGGCACCATACCGGTGGATTTTCTCGAAGTGGCGCCGGAGAACTGGATTCCCATGGGCGGCAAGCTGGCCCGTGAGTTTCGTGGTTTCACCGAGCGGTACCCCTTTGTCAGCCACGGTCTCAGCCTGTCCCTGGGCGGACCGGAACCTCTTGATTTCGAATTGCTGGGGAACATCAAACAGTTTCTCGGCGAGCACCGGATCCGCTGCTACACGGAGCACCTCAGCTACTGCAGCGATCACGGCCATCTTTACGACTTGATGCCGATCCCGTTCACCGAGGAAGCGGTGCACTATGTGGCGGACCGCATCCGCCGGGTGCAGGACTTTCTCGGCCAGCGCATCGGTATTGAACACGTCAGCTATTACGCCACGCCGGAGGTGACCGAAAGCCGCCCGCTGGGCGAGCTGGAATTCGTCAACGCGGTACTGGAAGAGGCGGATTGCGGCCTGTTGCTGGACGTGAACAACGCCTACGTCAACGGTATCAACCACGGCTACGACGCCGCCGACTTTATTCGCGGCCTGCCCGGCGAGCGTATTTTCTATGTGCACATCGCCGGCCATTTCGACGAAGCCGAGGACCTCAAGGTGGACACCCACGGCAGCGAAGTGATCGACCCGGTGTGGCGGTTGCTGGACGTCGCCTACGACCAGTTCGGCGTGTTGCCCACGCTGTTGGAGCGGGACTTCAATTTCCCGCCGGTGGAGGAACTAAACCGCGAGCTGGATCGCATCGGCGAGGCCCAGCAGCGCCGCGCCGCGATCAGCCGGAGGGCCTGATGAGCGAGCCGGAATTCCAGCGCCTGCAGCGTTCGTTCGCGGCGCACCTGCGCAATCCGCAACGCCATCCGGC
Source organism: Alloalcanivorax venustensis ISO4 (assembly GCF_015356855.1). Taxonomy (GTDB): domain Bacteria; phylum Pseudomonadota; class Gammaproteobacteria; order Pseudomonadales; family Alcanivoracaceae; genus Alloalcanivorax; species Alloalcanivorax venustensis. The sequence goes on along the minus strand of NZ_ARXR01000040.1, from coordinate 6,210 downwards.
GCCGTCCGGCATCGAAGAGCGGCGTCTGGCGGTCTACCGCCAGTTGTTCTTCAACAATCTCAACGGGTTTCTGGAAAAGGGCTTTCCGGTTCTGCGCAGCCTCTACGACGACGCCGGCTGGCGGCGTCTGGTGCGCGGCTTCTTTGATCAGCACGCCTGCACGTCGCCGTACTTTCTGGAAATTCCGGAAGAGTTCGTTACCTTTCTTGCCGAGACCTATCAACCGGGGGAGGGCGATCCGCCTTTTCTCGCCGAGCTGGCGCACTACGAGTGGATTGAGCTGGTGCTGGACACCGCCACCGACACGGTGCCGGAGCAGGGTGTGCAGCCCGGCGGTGATCTGCTGCGGGGGGTGCCCTATCTGAACCCGCTGCATTGCGTGCTCAACTACCGTTGGCCGGTGCATCAAATCGGCCCGGAGCACCGCCCGGAGACGCCGCCGGAGCAGCCGGTGTGGCTGCTGGTGTACCGCAATGCGGAGGACCGGGTGGCGTTCATGGAAATCAACGCGGTCACCGCGCGGCTGCTGGCATTGATGCAGGAGCAGCCGCTCAGCAGCGGCGAACAACTGCTGCAAACGCTGGGCGATGAAATGGGTTTCCAGGACCGCGTCGCGCTGTTGAGCTTCGGCGCGGATCTGCTGCAGCGGCTTCGCGACCGCGAACTGATTCTGGGCGCCCGCCTGCAACCCACTCCGGCCTGAGAGCGGCAAGGTTGCTCTTTGCATGGCAGGCACCGCTATAATGCGCGGGCCATCACTGATTAGGGAGCTACTGTGCGCATATGGATTGCGGCGCTTGTCTCGGCGCCATTGATTGCCTTATCCCAACCGGTATTCGCCCAGCCGGTACCGGAAACCGCCGGCGAGACCCGCGAAGCCGCGATCCAGTCCGGCGACGACTGGGGCAGCGCCTCGACGCCGTTCGACCAGGCCGGCGGCGCCGGTCGCTTCGCCGAGATGGATCCCTGGCAGGGTTTCAACCGCAAGATTTTCGGCTTTAACGAATTCGTCGACCGCTACGCGCTGAAGCCGGCCGCCAAGGGCTATCGCTGGGTGACACCGGAGTGGCTCGATAACACCGTGACCCGTTTCTTCAGCAATCTGGGCGATATCGGTGACGGCCTCAACTATATTTTCCAGTGGCGCTGGGGCGAGGCCGGCAACAGCCTGGGGCGTTTCGGCATCAATACCACTCTGGGGGTGGCCGGCCTGTTCGACGTGGCCAGCGACGTGGACCTGCGCAACACCGACACCAGCCTGGACGTGACCCTGGGCCGCTGGGGCGTGCCCCGCGGGCCCTATCTGGTGGTGCCGATTCTGGGGCCGTCGTCGGTGCGTGACGCCACCACCATCTATCCAAGCAGCTATTTGTGGCCGGTGAGCTATCTGGAGGACGATCTGGCGCGCTACTCGCTGGCGGCTTTGTACGGCGTCGATCTGCGGGCCGATCTGCTGGACCTGGAGCGCAATATCGTCGGCGACCGCTATACCTTCATCCGTAACGCCTATCTGCAGCGCCGTCTGATGCAGGAAGGCAAGGACGAAGAGCCGGCCCTGCCCGACGAAGACCCGGAGCTGGAAAGCGACGACGGCTGGTAAAGCGCGGGGTAGCCGGGCGCGGGCCCGGCGCTATTCTCCCAGGGCGGCCAGTTTGGCGCGGATAAAGTCGCCGTGGGACACGTACAACAGCTCCGACACCCGCCGGATCAGCTGCTCTTCGTGGCTGTCGGCGTCGCCGTCGGCGGCGGCGATCGTCCACATATCGTAAATCAGCTGTACCCGCGTTTCCGGATCCCAGCGTTGCCGCAGAGGGATGGTGAACTCGAACAGGTCGGTGGCGTTTTCCAGTCTTTGATCCAGCTCGGCGACGATTTCCTCCATCTCTTCCGCTTCCAGATGCCAGCGCTCGCGCACCGCCTTGACCAGCAGGCGCTGCTCGCGCTGATCCACTTCGCCGTCGGTGCGCGCCACTTCCATGAGCAGCGCGGCGGCGGCGCGGTGCAGGTCGTGGTCGCTTTCTTCGCGGGTCTGGGCGGGTGAGTCGGATTCAAACAAACGGGCAAGCCATTTCACGCTGCGATGTCCTCCGCGGTCAGTAATGATTCCAGGGCGCGTTGATCGGCGGCGAAACGGCGAATGCCGTCACTGAGCAGATCGCAGGCCATGGGGTTGTCATTCAATGACCAGCGGAAACGGGCTTCGTTCAGTGCCCGGGCGGGAAGCGCGCCGTCCGGCTCCGCCGGGGCCACCGTGTCCGGGTCCAGGCAGCGCGACAGGGCGCCGTCGTCTTCGGCCAGCTCGCCGAGCAACGCCGGGCTGATGGTGAGCCGGTCGCAGCCGGCCAGCGCCTCGATCTGAGCGGCGTTGCGGAAGCTGGCGCCCATCACGATGGTGTCCAGCCCGCGCCCCTTGAGCAGATGGAAAATCTCGCGCACCGACTGCACGCCCGGATCCTGATTGATATCGGTGATTTCCAGCCCGCGTTTGACGTGCCAGTCCTGAATCCGGCCCACGAACGGCGAGATCAGCGTGGCGCCGGCTTCGGCGGCGGCCAGCGCCTGCTCGGCACTGAACACCAGGGTGAGGTTGCAGCGCACGCCTTCTTCCTCAAGGATGCGCGCCGCCTGGATGCCCTCCCAGGTGGCCGCGGCCTTGATCAAAACGCGTTCCGCCGGCACCTCCAGTTCCCGGTACAGCGCCATCAGGCGGCGCGCCTTGGCGACCGTGGCGGCGGTGTCGAACGACAGCCGCGCGTCCACCTCGGTGGACACCAGGCCCGGGATATGGCTCAGCACCGCCTGGCCGGCCACGCAGGCGAAGGCGTCGGTGCACCAGGTCAGGTCGCCTTCGTGGCCCAGTTCCCGGGCCAGCTCGCGGGCCTGGTCGAGCAGGTGCCGGTAGCGTTCGTCCCGTGCGGCGGCCAGCAGCAGGGACGGGTTGGTGGTGGCATCGTGGGGCCGCAGCTCAGCGATGCGTTCCAGATCGCCGGTGTCGGCGACCACGGTGGTCCATTGTTCGAGTTGTTGGCGTTTGCTGATCATGGCTGACCTCCCTGTGTAGTGGCCCCAGCATAGCCAACCGTGTGCCGGGTCAAAAGGGCCAGGGCCTCTTGGTAGACCTCCGGCGTGGCGTCGTTCTTGTGCGCGTGCTGGCTCAGGTGCCGGCGGTAGGCGCGGGCGCCCGGCATCGCCTGGAACAGATTGAGCGCGTGGCGCAGCACATGCTTTGGGTGCACGCCGTCGGCGTAGCGCCGCTCCAGATAGGGAATGAACGCCTCGGCCACCGCCAGCCGGTCCGGCGGCGGGGTGTTCTCGCCGAACACCTGGCGGTCCACGTCGGCCAGAAACCAGGGGTTCATGTAGGCTTCCCGGCCCACCATCAGGCCGTCCACCTGGCCCAGATGGGCGAGCATGCCGGGCACGTCGCGCAGCCCGCCGTTGAGGATGATCTCCATGTGCGGGAAGGCTTGTTTGACGGCGTAGGCGCGCTCGTAGATCAGCGGCGGGATATCCCGGTTTTCCTTCGGCGACAGGCCGTCCAGGATCGCCTTGCGGGCGTGAATGGTCAGGCTGCGGCAGCCGGCCTCATCCATATGGCGGACGAAGCGCTGCAGGAACGGGAAGTCGTCCTGATCGTCGATGCCGATGCGGGTTTTCACCGTCACCGGCACGTCCGTGACGTTCGCCATCGCTTCCACGCAGCGCGCCACCAGCTCCGGTTCCGCCATCAGCACCGCGCCGATCTTGCCCTGCTGCACCCGGTCCGAGGGACAGCCCACGTTGAGGTTGATCTCGTCGTAGCCGTAGTCCGCGCAGATGCGCGCCGCTTCCGCCAGCTGTTCCGGGTCGCTGCCGCCCAGCTGTACCGCCAGCGGGTGCTCGGCGGCGTCGAAACCGAGCAGCCGGTCCCGGTCGCCGTGGATCACCGCCGGCGCCACCACCATTTCGGTGTAGAGCAGCGTGCGGCGGGTAATTAACCGGGCCAGATAACGAAAGTCGCGCGTTGTATACGCCATCATGGGCGCGATGGAAAAGCGCCGGCTGAGCGGGGCAGGGCCGGGGATCGGGGTGTTGAGTGAGGACATGGCGTTATTATCGCACGGCCGCCGCCGCCACGGGAAACCCCCGTTCATGCAAATCCGGGCAAAGGTATATTCCTGTAAAAGCGCCTTGTGAAAGTGGCGTCGTTTGGCTTTGATGACGGTGCGATAACGCAAAACAGGGAGAAAATTATGCTGAGCTGGAGCCTTTTATTTCTTGTCATCGCGATCATTGCCGCGGTTCTGGGGTTTAGTGGTATTGCCGGCACCGCCGCGGGCATTGCCAAGATTCTGTTCGTTGTATTCCTGGTGATCTGGATCATCAGTCTGATTGCCGGACGGCGCTGACCGGAAAGCATGACCTCGCCGTTATGCTGATAACAGGGGCGCATTAGCCTATAATGCGTCCCTTTATTCCGGCCACGGAGTCAGCATGACCGTTCGTACCCGAGTGGCACCTTCGCCCACCGGCGACCCCCATGTGGGGACCGCTTATATCGCGCTTTTCAATCGTTGTTTTGCCCGCCAGCACGGCGGCCAGTTCATTCTCCGTATCGAAGACACCGATCAGACCCGCTCCAGTGATGCCTCGGAGCAGGCGATCCTGGAATCGCTGCGCTGGCTGGGCCTGGACTGGGACGAGGGCCCGGACGTGGGCGGCCCCCATGCGCCTTACCGGCAAAGCGAGCGGGCCGGTGATTACCGGCGCTATGCGGAGCGTCTGATCGCCGACGGCCATGCCTTCAAATGTTTCCGCAGCGCCGAAGAGCTGGACCAGCTGCGCGCCGACCTGAAAGAGCGGGGCGAAAACCGGGCCCTGAAGCCGGGCGATCTGGAACTGCCCGCCGACGAGCAGCAACGCCGCGAGGACGCCGGCGACCCCTATGTGATCCGCATGCGGGTGCCGGAGTCCGGCCGCTGTGAAATCGACGACATGCTGCGCGGCACCGTGGAGCTGGACTGGTCCCTGGTGGACGCGCAGATCCTGCTCAAGTCCGACGGCATGCCCACCTACCACCTGGCCAATGTGGTGGACGATCACCTGATGGAAATCACCCATGTGATCCGCGGTGAGGAATGGCTGAATTCGGCCCCCAAGCACAAGCTGCTGTACCAGTATTTCGGCTGGGACATGCCGGTGCTGTGCCACATGCCGCTGCTGCGCAACCCGGACAAGTCCAAGCTCAGCAAGCGCAAGAACCCGGTGAGCATCAACTTCTACCGCCGCATGGGCTATCTGCCGGAAGCGGTGGTCAACTACCTGGGCCGCATGGGCTGGTCGATGCCCGACGAGCGTGAGCGTTTCACCCTGGAAGACATGCAGGCGGCGTTCGATATCCAGCGCGTGTCCCTGGGTGGTCCGGTGTTCGACGTGGAAAAGCTGAGCTGGCTCAACGGCCAGTGGCTGCATGACTTGTCCGACGAGCAGTTCCTCGACCAGTTGCGCGACTGGGCCTTCAACCGCGATTACGCCATGCGCGTGCTGCCCCATGTGAAGCAGCGCGTGGAAACCTTCGGCGAGGTGGTGGACAAGGCGGGCTTCTGTTTCTCCGGCATGGTGGCCGTGGAGGAAGCCGACTTCCAGCACCCCAAGCACGACGCGGAGGCAATGAAAGTCTGGCTGCAGTTCTACCTGTGGAGCTGTGAGGCGCGCCGGGACTGGCAGCGCGACGGCCTGTTCGCGGACGCCAAACAGCTGGCCGACGCCCTGGAGATCAAGATCAAGGATTTCCTGTTTCCGGTGTTCGTGGCGATCGCCGGCACCAGCGCCAGTTTTTCCGTGGTCGACAGTATGGAACTGCTGGGCCCGGACATCAGCCGCGCCCGTCTGCGTCATGCCATTGACGTGCTCGGCGGCGTTTCCAAGAAGCAAACCAAGAAGCTGGAGAAGGAGTGGGCGGCCATTGTTCCGGCGAATTGAACAAGGCTTGTACAAACGGACTTCCAACTGTCAAAAACCCGGGGTGGATGCTTGACAGGGTAAGGCCGCTGCGTAAAATACGCGGCTCCACACAGGGCGCAGCCCGGTGGGACAGCTTTTGGGGCCATAGCTCAGCTGGGAGAGCGCTACAATGGCATTGTAGAGGTCGGCGGTTCGATCCCGCCTGGCTCCACCAAACACGTCCCCTTCGTCTAGTGGCCTAGGACACCGCCCTTTCACGGCGGTAAC